>UQVC01000013.1 GCA_900544395.1 uncultured Ruminococcus sp.
AGCCTATTTCAAGGCTTTGCGGTACTTTTTTGGATTTCAATGTGTCAAACTCCCGCCTTATTCCAGTCTGTTTCTCCATGACGTATCATATATAGTTTCACTGCTGTATTCCTCCCATTTTTCCATGTTCATTCTGTTTCTTAGTATACGCATCTTCCCCCGGATCCGTCAACTGCTCTTTTCTCCTGCTGCTTGCAATTTTCCCTGATTTTGTCTATAATAATGACACATTACAAAACAAGGAGATTACCATGGAAAAAATTACAAGCTTTACGATTGATCACATCAAACTGACGCCGGGACTTTATGTTTCCCGAAAAGATGCTGCAGGAGAAACTCCTATTACGACTTTTGATATCCGCATCACAAATCCAAATGAAGAACCTGTCCTGAATACAGCCGAGATCCATACCATTGAGCACCTTGCGGCTACTTTTTTACGCAACCATGCAGAATATGGTTCCAAAACCCTTTATTTCGGTCCCATGGGATGCCGCACCGGGTTTTATCTGCTGCTCATCGGGGATTATGAATCCCGCGATATCCTACCTCTGATGAAAGAGATGTTTGCATTTATTGCATCTTATCAGGATGAAGTCCCTGGAGCCTGTGCAAAAGACTGCGGCAATTATCTGGATATGAACCTTCCGATGGCGAATTTCGTTGCCCGCAGATATCTGACTCAGGTTCTGGATCAGATCACAGACGAACAGCTCGTATATCCACAATAGCAGGAGGAATGACCATGGAGAAAAAGCAAAAATTCGCATCGGATACGTCCCAGAGAACAGTCACTGACTGGATCCGTGCACTTCTGGCACTGCTTGTGGGACTGATTATCGCACATCTGGGCGTTACATTGTTTCTGCTTTCCGCCCTTGGCACAGATACGTTCACCGTATTTATCCAGGGACTGTCCCGGGTTGTCGGACTGTCTGTCGGAACGGTTCATGTGATCGTACTTTGTATTTTCATGGTTCTCATGCTGGTTACGACCAAAGGTTATGTCAAGCCCGGAACCATCGTGTGTGCCTTTTGCGGAGGCCCGATCATTGACTTTTTCACCTGGTGTTTCAAGGACTGTATCAATGAAACATCCGGAATGCCCATACGAATCCTCAGTGTACTGGCCGGCTGTGTGATCCTTTCTCTTGGAATGTCCATTGTGATCAACAGCAATGCCGGCACCGGGCCAAATGACCTGGTCGCTGTCATCCTTTCTGACAAACTGGAACGAATTGAATTTCGCTGGGTTCGGATGGGATGCGACGCATTTTTTGTAATCCTTGGTTTTATTCTGGGCGGTACGGTTGGCGTTGGTACGATCATTGCCATCTTTCTGACCGGACCTATGGTTCAGTTCTGGCTTCCAAAAACAAAAGCGCTCCTGCAAAAAATCAGAGTGTAAAGCGAAAAACTTTACACTCTGATTTTTTATGCCTTCTTTTTCAGCACTTCCTGCCTGATGTAAGAAAACGTGTTTGCCTCTCCCTTCTCTGCCAGCATAACCAGCAAAGTTTCAAGAAGAGCCTCCGTCTCTTCATGCATCAGATACTGTCCTTTTCCTCCCCGGAAATACTCCAGCGGATCCCGATCTGTATACGCATCCCCTCTGTAAACTTTGCTTGCCGCCATCCGATCCAAAAACATCTCCACTACATAGTTAACCGGCATCTTCATTCCCTCCAGCACTGCGCCATGCGTGCCATAGTCGATCCAGTATTCATAGTGATGCTTGTTGCGCCCTTTGTGATGCAGCCAGGCAGATGAATAACCTTTTGCTTCTCTCTCCGCATTATTCGGACTTCGGGTACCCTGATAATATTTACATCCTACGGAAAACTCGCTCCAGCTATATTTAGACAGATCATGAAGCAGTCCCTGCTTATACAGCCCTACCTGAAAGCACTCTTTCATTACAAGCAATTTGTGTCTGGTAATGGTGCAAAAATGTTGGAATGCCCGCATCTCTTTTCTTCCTTTCTACCTTCCTTTTCTCTCGCCTCCAGCACCACAATGTGACGTGCTTTTACACGAACTTTTTTAAAGCTCTCCAACTCTTCCGGATATTCCGGAATTTCTTCTGTTCCTGCGATGACATACCATTTTTCTCCTTTTGGCAGTGCAGGCAGCGCAAAATCATGCTCTTCCCAATGCATATTGTATGCGACAAACCAGAAATGATGTTCCCACGCATACAACACTCCCAACTGTCGGCTCACCACTGCATCCGGAATCTGCCAGGCACTCTCTCCGTGATAAGATACATCCGGAATCCCACAGGCTGTCCGATCCAGCCCTGAAAGCGGCTGTTCCTGATGAAAAACCGGCTTTTCCTTTCGCAGCGCAATCAGAGCCCGGACAAACTGCCAGAAATCTGCATACCCTTTCTGCCGGTTCCAGTTTAGCCATGCCGTCTCATTGTCCTGACAATATACATTGTTATTTCCATCCTGTGTATTTCCAAACTCATCCCCGGCAAGAATGCACGGAGTTCCCTGAGACAACAGCAATAACAAAAAGGCATTTCTCATCTGGTTTTTCCGAAGTGCAGTTACACTTCGTTTTCTGCTTGGACCTTCGATGCCGCAGTTCCAACTGTAATTATAATCGGGACCGTCTTGATTGCGTTCCCCGTTTGCTTCATTGTGTTTTCCATCATAGGAAACCAGATCACACAACGTAAATCCCGTGTGAGATGTGACATAGTTACAGCAGTCATCCTCACTGGTCTGATGCAAAATCTCCGGGATCACCGTACGCACCATCCCTTCATCCCCTTTGAGGAAACGGCGCATATGATTTTGAAAACGCTCTTCTTTTTTCATCACCTTGGCACCTTTTAAAATAGGGTCTGCTTTCAGACTTTCCCAGGGTACATTATAAGGATTGACAACAAACCCATCCACATGATATTCCAGCAGATAAAAGCGCAGACATTCCAGTGCTGTCTGCGGAAGGATCTCCGAAGTAAACGGCATCTCCAGAACCACTTCGATTCCTTTTTGATGACAGGCTTTTACCATATCTCTAAATTCCCGTTGTACCGAATCTCCCGCCGCATATGCAGCCTTCGGTGCAAAATAAAATCCGCTTCCATATCCCCAGTAATTTTGATAATTTCCCATATCTTCCTGAAATTCATAGACAGGCATACACTGGATCTGATTGATTCCCAGATGCTTCAGATAAGGCAGCTTCTCGATCACTCCCCGAAATGTTCCTCTCTGTCGGACCCTGGAAGAAGGATGCATGGTAAATCCCCTCACATGGAGGCTGTATGCAATGACTTCATGATATGGGATCTGAGGACGTCTGTCATCCTCCCAGTCATACTCTCTCTCCGGAAATCTGCCGCGCACCCTATGGTCTGCCACATTCCATGCAGTCCCAAATTCCCTGTGTCCGGCAATCTCCCGAACCGCCGGATCTAACACTACAGTCCCATTGATCCTGTAATTATATTCATAGTCCTCTTCTTTCCACTCGGAAAGTCCTAAACAACGTACCTCCCCAATTCCATCCTCCTCTGGCATCTCCAAAATCCGGTCAATCTGTGCTTCCCCTTTTCGGTACAGCAGCAATTCGCAGACTGTCCCTTTTGGCGCACACACTGCCAGATTCAGAATCGTTCCTCTGTATGATGCCCCCAAAGGCTGTGGATATCCCTTACTTCTCTTCATCCTATTTTCCTCACTGCCAGCCATTTGTTCCGTACATCTCCACATTCTCTTTTCCAATAAAAAATGTGTCAACATACGTTGTCTCTTCATAATCTTCTCCAGCTAAAATCGCCCTTGCGATCTTCGCCGCCTGCTTTCCTACATTGATCGGCGACTGTGCTCCGCTTCCTGCGATCATGGATTTTTCTTTTGCCAGCTCACTTTTCAATTCCGGGGAACCATCCACCCCATAAATCTTCAGGCTGGTCTTTCCTGCTTCTTTTGCAGCTTCCAATGCCCCCAGCGCCATCTGATCGTTGCCGCACATCACCGCATCGATCTGAGGATGCTCTTTGAGGATGGCACTCATTTTTTCCTTTGCACCGGCTTTGTTTCCGCCGGCATCTGCTCTTACTACCACTTCAAACCCGGCATTTTTGATTGCTTCTTCAAATCCGGTGATCCGGTCATTGACTGAATTTTGAGAAGGACATTCTAAGAGCACGATTTTCCCGCCATCCGGGCACTGTAATTTCAGATTCTCTCCGCAAACTGCTCCTGCATTCTTATTGTCAGAACCAATATACGCCTCTGTCAGATCTGTTTCTTTTACCTGCGTATCTACGTTGATCACCGGAATCTCTGCCTCATCCAACATCTCCAGCGCCGGTGTAATCGCCTCCCAGTCCACCGGACTTAAAAAGACGGCGTCTACTCCTTCTTCAATCATCTCTTCGATCTGCTGGATCTGCTTTTGTGCATCTCCATCGGGATTTTTGACAAGAAGGGTATCTCCCTTTGCCTCCAGTTCCCCCCGGATCGATTCTTTTAAAATATCAAAATAGGGATTATAAATATCAATACAGCTATATCCAAACAGATTGCCTTCTTTTTCTTCTGTATCCTGCTCTTCTTCCTCTTCCACCACCGCATTATCCTCCGGTGTGCCTACATTCTTCTTGCATCCGGCAAGCATGACACAGCCCAGCATTGCTGTCAGAAATACCGCTACGACCTTTTTTTTCATCTATTTTTTCCTCCTGCCATCTTCTAAATACTTAATCTCTTTCATTCTACCTTGTTTATCTATATTGTCAATAGAAATACATCCATGTTTTTCTTGCTTTTTCTTTCGGTTTTTGTTAGAGTAGGCATATCAAAGAAAAAGGAGAACGCACTATGAGCGAAAATATGAATGAAACAATGAACGAAACAGAAGGAGTAACTGTCACATTAACCCTGGATAATGATGAGACACTGGAGTGTGCCGTACTGACCATTTACGAAGCAGCAGGCAGACAGTACATCGCCCTGCTTCCTCTGGATGAGAACGGGGAAGAGTCCGAAGAAAGTGACGTTTACATTTATCGCTTTTCTGAAACAGAAGACGGCGAGCCGAATCTGGAAAACATCGAAGATGACGATGAGTACGAAGCTGCTGCAGACAAATTCGATGAATGGATGGATTCCTTAGAATTTGACGAGATCGATCTGGACGAAGAATAATCAAAGATCTGCAAACAATTCCTCTACAAAGCGGGAAGGAGACGTCTCCTTTCCGTTTTTTAATTTGACATAGACAATCTTGAGCACTTCTTTTGCCCGGGTCATCCCCACATAAAACAGTCGGCGTTCCTCTTCAACATTTTGTTCTTTTTCTGCTTTTTGATAAGGAATCCGCCCTTCATTGGCTTCGATCAGAAACACTGTATGAAATTCCAGCCCTTTGGACGCATGCAGCGTCATCAGCCGAACCCCTTCTCTGTCCTGATCTTTTTGCTGTTCTTTCTTTTTCAGTGCTTCTGTATATTCCTCTACATGGTCAAACCATTCTTCCATACTTTGGAAAGGTTTTGCTGCTTCTTCGATCTCAGAAAGCACTTCCTTTAGATCTGAGATTTTTATCCGCTTCGTCGCCGCATATTCCCGCAGAAATTCCTCATAGCCGATTTTCTTTTTCAAATACTGAATGGCCGCATAAGGCGCCATTTTCGCAAGCATCTTGATATCCCATTCAAACTGATCGATCCGATCCTGCATCCATTCTTTGTCACAGTAAAATTTTCGCATTTCTTCAAAAGCAACCACTCCTGCTGACAGGCAGTCTCTTCCAAGATATCGTTTGGGGCGGTTCATCACCTGCAGGAAATCCTTTCGCTCCCTCTGTCCCATGGCAAGCCTGAAATATGCCATGATATCTTTTGCAATAAAATGATTGTAAAGATTTGGAAGATGTTCCCGCATCTGAAAAGGGATCTTCTCATCGATCAGCGCTTCCACCACCGCTCTGGCATCTGTATGGATCCGAAACAACACGGCAATCTCCTCTGCCGGAATGCCTTTCTCGATCTGTTTTTTGATCTGTTCTGTCACATAGTCTGCCTCTTCTGTCGGATCTTTGACTTCCTGTACATGAAGAGTCTCTCCCGCCTCTTTCCACGCCCGGATTTTCTTATCAAACCGAATCTCGTTGTTGGCGATCACTTTCAGTGCATTTTTTACAATATTTTCCGAGGATCGGTAGTTTACATCCAAAAGAAGCTGCTTTGCATCCGGGAAATCCTTCTGAAACTGAAACATCAGCCTGGAATCTGCTCCACGGAACCCATAGATCGACTGGTCATCATCTCCCACCACAAACAGATTATTCTGTGGTGCTGCCAGCATCCGGATCACATCATACTGCACCTGGTTGATATCCTGAAATTCGTCGATCAGAATATACCGAAACTTCTCCTGCCATTTTTTCAAGATATCCGGTCTCTTGGTAAACAAATCTCTGCACAGCAAAAGCATATCATCAAAATCTATCTTTCGTTCCTGATTTCGTCTTCTTTCATATTCCCTGTATATTTCTCGAAACGTCTCTATCCCACAAATGGATGTTTCATACTCTTCAATTTTTTGTCCATTGTTTTTTACAATTCCGATCTCAGAAATGATCTCTTTTAAAAAGTCTTCCTCTTCAAATTCATCGATCTCTTTTCGACTGACAATCTGAAGCAGCATCTGCCGTTTTTCTTCCTCTGACAAGATATTTTCCGGGCCGAAACGATAGGTCCATTTCAAAATTCCATAATAAATCCCGTGAAATGTCCCGAACGTAACAGCAGGACGAGTCCCTTTCATCGCTGAAAAAAATCGATTCTTCATTTCTACTGCTGCATACTTGGTGAAGGTGATGACCAGAATCTCTTCCGGTCTTACATGACAGGTCTGGATCAGATGTTGGATCCTGCCCACGATAGTAAGGGTCTTCCCGGAACCGGGACCCGCAAGAACAAGACACGGTCCCTCATTGTGAGAGACCGCCTCCTGCTGAGCCTGATTAAAACTCATAAATACCTCTTTCTAATGTTCCCGAAGCAATGCGATTCCTGCCTGGATCCTCTTTAAAGATTCCTCTTTTCCAAGAACCTCCATCAGTTCTGTCGCACCACCCGGTGTGTTCTGTTTTCCAGATACCGCTGTTCGGATTGGCCACATCACAAATCCGATCTTCACACCTTTTTCTGTCACATATCCCTTTAAGGTCTCAAACAATGCGTCATTGCTAAAATCTTCCTGAGCTTCCAGAATCGGAAGGACATCGGTCAAAACCTCCAGGGAATTCTCTGCATTTGTCTTCATCTTCTTGTGTGTGTACATGGCAATATCATATTGCGGCAATTCTTCAAAGAAATCCACCTGATCTTTGATATCCGGGAAAATTTCGATTCTGGTCTTCACCATATTCGCAATCTTCTTTAAGTCATAGTCTTTGGTGATGACTTCTTTCAAATATGGTTCTGCCATCTCATAAAATTTGTCACAATCCATTGCCTTCATGTATTCTCCGTTCATCCATTTCAGCTTGACCGGATCAAACACTGCCGGAGATTTGCTCATATGACGGTAATCAAATGCCTCTACCAGTTCTTCCAGAGAGAAGATCTCACGGTTATCAGACGGACTCCATCCAAGCAGTGCCACATAATTGACAACTGCCTCAGACAAAAATCCCTGTTCGATCAGATCTTCATAAGAAGAATGTCCGCAGCGCTTGCTCAATTTTTTGTGATTCTCATCTGTGATCAACGGACAGTGTACATACACCGGAATCTCCCATCCAAATGCTTCATACAGGCGATTATATTTCGGAGCGGAAGACAGATATTCGTTTCCACGAACCACATGGGTGATTCCCATAAGATGATCATCGATCACATTGGCAAAATTGTAAGTCGGGAATCCATCGGACTTGATCAGGATCATATCATCCAGTTCTGCATTGGGAACGGTAATATCTCCGTAAATCTCATCGTGGAATGTAGTAGTCCCTTCGTTTGGCACGTTTAAACGGATCACCCACGGTTTTCCTGCCGCAAGATTCGCTTCCACTTCTTCTTTGCTCAGTCCCAGACAATGCTTGTCATAGACTACAATATCTGTCCCATCTTCCGAAACGGATGTTTTCAGAGACTCCAGACGCTCTTTGTCACAGAAGCAGTAATAAGCATCCCCCTGTTCTACCAGCTGTTTTGCATATTTTAAATAAATACCGGACGCATTTCTTTCACTCTGTACATACGGACCATATCCCCCGTCTTTATCAGGACCTTCATCGTGAAGCAGCCCTGTCTTTTCCATTGTCCGGTAAATGATATCCAAAGCCCCTTCCATAAATCTTTCCTGGTCTGTATCTTCAATTCTGAGGATGAAATCTCCTCCTTCATGTTTTGCGATCAGATATGCATACAATGCGGTACGCAGATTTCCTACATGCATCCTGCCTGTTGGGCTTGGCGCAAATCTTGTTCTTACTTTACTCATTTTTATCTTCTCCATTTTCTGTTTCGGTGTTGCTGTTCACGCAGCAACCTTTCTGTCATCTTTTCTATTATATCTTAACTGCGGCGCCTTGACAAGGGGATGTGGATTCTGAAAATCGCGTCCACGATAAAAATCGCCAAAGCGATCATTCCCGCGATTTCCAAGGTCTGCAGCAGATAAAACGAACACTTTACTCTGTCATTTGCAATGATATAATACACCGTCCGGTACATCCCGGCTCCCGGCACCGTGGGCAGGATCCCTGCGATTAGAAATACCGTCACCGGCGCTTTAAAAATCCTCGCAAAACTATGTGCTGTCAGAGCGATCGCAAGCGCTGACAAAAACGAAGCCGGAACAACATCCATTCCGTTCAAAGTACAGCACAGGTACACGCCTCCGCCAATGGCTCCGACCACACCTGTGTGGATCAGATATTTTCTTGGCGTTTCCAGAAGAATGGAAAACGCAATAATCGCAACAAAACTTCCGATGACTCCCAAGATCAGTTTCATAGCATTCCACCTCCCGGATATAAAATTCCCATCAGGGTCATCCCCACACCGGCTCCCAGCCCGATTGCTGCCGCTGTCATAAATGCCTCCAGAATCCTTGCCCCGCCGGAAATATAATCGCCTCTTAGCGTATCCCGGATCGCATTGGTAATCGCAACTCCCGGTACCAGCGGCATCAGAGAACTGATAATCACAATATCCAGATCCCAGCCGGGGAGAAACCGTTTGAGCCAGATTGCGGAAATCGCCACACCGGCCGCACTGATCGTATTTAATATAAACCCACTCATCTGTACCTTTTTTCCGAGGGTAAACAGTGCTGCCACCACACATCCTACCACTGCCGAGATTAAAATCTCCAGAAAACTGCCGCCAAACAATGGAACAAATCCCACTGCCACCAGGATTGTTGCCAGATTATACACCGTCACCGAATACTGTTTGCCGCTGATTTTTTTCAAAGCTTCATATGTTTCATCCAGTGTCATCTCTCCACTGCAGTACTTTCTGGAAATCTCATTGACCCGTACGATCCGGTACATATTGGTTCCCCGGTCATGGACTCTGCGCATGGCTGTGATCATTTCCATATCCGGCCCGTCCACAGTGGCAACAATCCCGGTCATCATCACAAAAGCCTCCGCCACTTCCGTTCCTGCTGTTTTCAGGATATGCTTCATGGTATCTTCTACACGGTATGTTTCCGCCCCGCTTCTGAGCATGATCTCACCGGCAAGAACTGCAACATTCAATATCTGTTTAGCTTCCATTTTCTCCCTCCATGATCTCACATCCCACGCTGCCTCCAAAGATGCCTGCATCATACGAGATGGACGGACATTTTCTCATATCGATCTTGCTCAGACTGGTATTGGCAAAAGCACACACACGGATTGCGGTCACATCCTGAGGCATCTCAAAAATGCCGGTTCTCCCTGCCGGAAACACCATCAGCTCTGTTCCTGCAAACAAAATACCATCCCTGGATATATACCCTTCTGTTCCCTCGGCTTCGATCCATGTCAGTTCTCCCAAAGGTGCCAATGCTCCGGTTTCTATCTGCTGGATATTGGACGGAAGATACACTTCAAAAATACCATTTCCAGCTCCCTCAAACGCAGTGCTTCGGATTCCCACACACTGCTCTGCAGGCAGCTCCAGATAGCCGTCTGTCATATCACTTTGGGCCGGATCAAATCCGCAGATCATCCCTTCCTGATCGATCAGAAATCCGCGGTAACTCAGATACTCATTGACAGGCTCTTCTGTTACATTTTCTTCCGGCAAGATTTCTGTTCCCTCTCCCGGAACACTCTCTGGAATCACCGGCTGTACTCCCTGGTTCATCCACACCTCTTCTTCCGTCATATCGCCTGTTTCGACCGTCATTTCCTGTACCGGAACTTGGGGAGACTCCATCGCCTCTGCGGAATGTTCCATCGTATCTGCTACACTCAGGATCCGAATCTGTTCCTGCCTGATGACTTCTCCCATTTGAACAGGGAGATTCCACCGTATCGTTTCACCGGAAACAGAAGAACACACTGTCATTTGTCTGGCCGTCGGTATGACACATACCGAATCAGCAATTACCGTCAGCAAACTGACCGTTACAATCCCTGCGATTATTTTCTTTGTCCCATTCTGTATGTTCCAGGCACTCTGTTCTTCTAACACACAATCTCCATTGATTCTCATTTTTTGCTCCATTCCCCCTGCTTTTTCATACGCGAAAAAGGAATGCTGTTCTTTGACAGCACCCCTTTTTCTTTGCCTGTTATAGCAAAATTAAACGTTGATCTCAGCTTTCACGCCAAGAATTTCTTTATTTTCCTCCAGAAGAGGATTGATTACATTGTTCAGATATGCCTCTACCTGTTCTTTGGCACGTCCTACATATTTCTGTGGTTCCATAGTCTCTTTTAATTCTTCCAGACTCATATTGAACGCAGGATCTGCTGCAATCAATTCCAACAGATTGTTATCCAACCCTTTTTCTTTGACATTGCGTCCTGCCTCCATGGAAAGTTCACGGATTCTCTCATGAAGTTCCTGTCTGTCCCCGCCTGCTTTTACCGCATCCATCATGATATTCTCTGTTGCCATAAACGGCAGTTCTGACATCAGACGTTTTTCGATCACTTTTGGATACACGACCAGTCCGTCTACAACATTTAAGCACAGATCCAGGATTCCATCAATCGCAAGAAATCCTTCCGGAACACTCAGTCTCTTGTTTGCAGAATCATCCAATGTTCTCTCAAACCACTGAGTCGCAGAAGTGATCGCCGGATTTAAGGCATCGATCATCACATATCTGGAAAGAGAGGCGATTCGTTCACTTCTCATCGGATTTCTCTTATATGCCATGGCAGAAGAACCAATCTGTGTCTTCTCAAACGGCTCCTCCACTTCTTTCAAATGCTGAAGAAGTCGGATGTCATTGGAGAATTTGTGTGCACTCGCCGCAATTCCTGCCAGTACATTCAATACTCTTGTATCCACTTTTCTGGAATATGTCTGTCCGGATACCGGATAGCATGCTTTAAATCCCATCTTTTCTGCAATCATCGGATCAATCTTGTCAATGGTCTCCTGATCCCCGTCAAACAGCTCCAGGAAACTTGCCTGTGTTCCGGTTGTTCCCTTAGATCCAAGAAGCTTCAGGCTTCCCAACACATAATCCAGATCTTCCAGATCCATCTCAAACTCCTGCATCCAGAGAGTTGCTCTTTTTCCAACGGTAGTCGGCTGTGCCGGCTGGAAATGAGTAAATGCCAGTGTTGGCTGGCACTTCTGCGCATCTGCAAATTTTGCCAGTTCTGCGATCACATTCACCAATTTTGTTCTAACCAGTTTCAATGCTTCCGCCATCACGATCATATCTGTATTGTCCCCTACATAGCAGGAAGTCGCTCCCAGATGGATGATTCCTTTTGCCTTTGGACACTGCACACCATATGCATAAACATGTGACATTACATCATGTCTTACTACTTTCTCGCGCTCTTTTGCGACATCGTAATTGATGTCCTCTGCATGTGCTTTTAATTCTTCGATCTGTTCGTCTGTAATATTCAGTCCCAGTTCTTTTTCTGTCTCAGCCAGTGCGATCCAGAGTTTTCTCCAGGTTCTGAATTTTTTGTCCGGTGAAAAGATATACTGCATCTCACGGCTTGCATAGCGCTCGGACAATGGACTTACATAACGGTCATTGCTCATAATCGTATTCTCCTTTTCCTTATTCGAATGCCAGACTGATATCTTCTCCCGGCACTTCCATCGGATATTTTCCTGTAAAGCAGGCGTCACAATACTTCAGGTCGCCTATCATGTCTTTTAATTTTTCTACTTCCATATATCCCAGAGAATCTGCTCCGATCATCTCCCGGATCTCTTCTGTTGTATGGGAATGTGCGATCAGCTGTTCGTTCGAAGGCACATCTGTCCCAAAATAACATGGATGCAAGAACGGCGGAGAACTGATTCTTACATGCACTTCTGTCGCTCCTGCCTTTTTCAGCATCTTGATGATATTTGCGCAGGTGGTTCCTCTTACAATGGAATCATCTACCATCACGATCCGCTTGCCTTTTACCACTTCCGGAATCACATTCAGCTTGATCTTTACGCTGGATTCCCGTTCGCTTTGTTTTGGCTTGATAAAGGTACGGCCCACATAACTGTTCTTGTGGAATGCGGTTCCGTAAGGAATCCCTGACTGCTGGGAATATCCCATAGCAGCCACCAGACCGGAATCCGGAACTCCTACCACCAGATCGGCCTCTACCGGATAAGACTGCGCCAGCGCCTTTCCGGCAACGATTCTGGAATGGTACACTCCAACTCCGTCTATCGTACTGTCTGTTCTTGCAAAATAAATATATTCAAAAATACATCTTGCACGTTTTTCTTCCGGCAGAGCCATGCTCATGTCCGAAGACATCCCGTGCTTTGTAATGCTTACGATTTCTCCCGGAAGGACGTCTCGTACAAATTCCGCGCCTACCGCGGCGATCGCGCAGCTTTCAGAAGCAAGGAAATAGGTATTGTCCCGTTTTCCGATACAGAGCGGTTTTAATCCGAAAGGATCCCTTGCTCCGATCATCTTTCTCGGACTGCTGATCACAAGTGCATAAGCCCCTTTGATCTTTTTCATGGCATTTTTTACTGCATCTTCTGCTTTGGATACATTCAACCGCTCCCTTGCCACATGGTAAGCGATTACCTCAGAATCAATGGTAGTCTGAAAGATCGCACCTGTTTTTGACAGTTCCTCGCGAAGTTCTACCGCATTGACCAGATTTCCGTTGTGCGCGATAGCCAGCGTTCCTTTCACATAATTGATAACCAGAGGCTGTGCGTTCTCCACACGGGTTCCTCCTGCTGTGGAATACCGTACGTGTCCCACGCCCAGGTTTCCTTTTAATTCACTCAATGTCTCCTCATTGAACACGTCATCGACATGTCCAAGCCCTTTGCGGGACAGTACTTTTCGCTGTCCATAGGTATCTGTCACCGCGATCCCGCAGCTTTCCTGACCTCTGTGCTGAAGTGCGAACAGTCCATAGTAAATGGAGGATGCCACATCACGTCCATCCATATCATATGCACCAAAAACTCCGCATTCTTCTCCAAGACCGGTTGCAACTTTTTCAAAATCACTCATGGATGAACTCCTTCTATTTAATTCCAATACGTCTGAAGACTTCCTGATATGCGTCTTCTACATTTCCCATGTCTCTGCGGAAACGGTCTTTGTCCAGTTTTTCATGTGTTTCTTTATCCCACAGACGGCATGTGTCCGGAGAAATCTCGTCTGCAAGGATGATCTGATCATGGAAACGTCCAAATTCAATCTTGAAATCGATCAGTTCGATTCCTGCTTCATCAAAGAATTTTCTCAACACGTCATTCACTTTAAATGTATATTCTGTAATCTTATCGATTTCTTCTCTTGTCGCTGCTCCAATTGCAATTGCGAAATAGTCATTGATCATCGGATCTCCGAGATCATCATTTTTATAGCTGAACTCTAAAGTAGGTGCTAATAATGTTGTTCCTTCCTCGATACCGAGTTTTTTAGAAAAGCTTCCTGCTGCCACATTGCGGACGATCACTTCCAGTGGTACGATCTCCACTTTTTTCACTGCTGTCTCACGATCACTGAGTTCTTCCACATAATGAGTCGGAACTCCTTCTTTTTCGAGAACCTGGAAGATGTAGTTTGTCATGCGGTTGTTGATCACACCTTTTCCTACGATGGTTCCTTTTTTCTCTCCGTTAAATGCTGTCGCGTCATCTTTATAATCTACGATCACAACGTCCGGATCTTCTGTCGCAAATACTTTCTTTGCTTTTCCTTCGTAAAGCTGTTCTAATTTTTTCATACGTTCACACCTGTCCTTTTTCCTAATTTTCATTCTCTCAATTTGGGATTTCGGCACATCCCGCAGATAGATTATAATACAAGGCAGAGGGAAAATCAATATTCCCCCTGCCTTGTATTTTACGGCTCTTATTATTTATTTCTCTGCAAACAAATAAGTTTATCTTATATATTGTGCTTTATTTATTACTTTTTATGTTTTTCTGTTGAATTTTTTTGCACATTTTCTATTTTGCAGCCAGTGGCTTTTTCAAATGTGATATTCGCCGCAAGGTCTGTCCAGCAATTTTACGATCTCTTCTCTGGATGCCAGCCAGGACTGAAACGCTGTTGCACTTCCCGCTGCAGTGCCAAGTTCCAGAGCTCTCTCATAAGAACCCGTCCTGAGATATCCCGCCAGGAATCCCGCCACCATCGAGTCCCCGGCACCGACAGAATTTACAACCGTGCCTTTTCTGGGCTTCTTTTTGTAGATCTCCCCGTTTTCCGTCACAAGGACTGCTCCATCTTTCGCCATGGACACCAGCACATTTCTCGCCCCTTTTTCCTGCAGTTTTTTTGCGTGAGCAATGATCTCCGCCTCTGTTGTCAGCACTGTCTGAAACATTTCTCCCAGTTCATGGTTATTCGGTTTGATCAAAAACGGATGATACTTCAGTACATTTAATAAGAGGTCTTTCGTTGCATCCACCACAACATTCACATTTCTGTCTTTTAAGCACATTAAGATCCATTCGTAAATATTCTCTGGAAGCGTTGATGGAATACTTCCTGCCAGAACCAATACGTCTCCGCTTCGCAGGATTTTCAGTTTTTCAAACAGCTGCTGCAGCGCTCCCTCTGTAATCTGTGGTCCCTGCCCATTAATCTCGGTCTCCTCTCCTGCATGGATCTTGACATTGATTCTTGTCTGTCCCTGTGCAAGCGGAATAAATTCTGTTTTCATGCCAAATTCTTCCAGCATCTCCTGCAGCGCTTTTCCCGTAAATCCTGCCGTAAACCCGATTACTGTACTTTCCATACCAAGATTCAAGAGAAGAACTGAAACATTCACTCCCTTTCCTCCTGGATAAACCGCTTCACTTGTTGTCCGGTTAATCTCACCGGGTATCAGATGTTCTGCCTGCACTACATAGTCTAACGATGGATTAAATGTCACTGTATAAATCATAACCCTGCCCTTTATATATGACTTCTGCGATACTGCTGCTTCCACTTGTCCGTCAGCTGATCTGACAGATCCAACTGAAGATTATCCCGGATCTCTTTCATCTCACTTCGCAGTTCTGTATTGATCTCCGCATAGGTATCATTCTTGGTCAGAAGAATGTGATATTCCTCCATGGACATATACTTGTAGGACGCATACAAATACGGCTTCAAAAGTTTGGGATCCTCACAGATCTGATATGCCCTGTCATACATTCTCGCTGCCTGCTGGTAAAGAAACATTCTTCCATATGCAGAACCCAGACTGGCATAAATCTTTCCATAAAATTTAGGATCGGTATTCTCGTCCTCTCCCTCATTTAAGATTGCCTGATATACCAGGATCGCCTCTTCCACTTCTCCACTCTCCAAAAGGTTATCCCCTTTGTATTTTTGTCTCTCGATATCTTTCTGATTTTTTAATCGCTCCAGCACGTTCTGAATACGAATCATCTCTGCTTCTTTGTAGATTCCGGAACTTTTCAGGATCGTCAGTACAAATTTCTCCACACTGCCCCGCATTCGGATGACATCCCGAAGCTGGTCTGCCAGTTCTTTTTTCCCGATATCTTCTTCCAGCCATCCACACAACTGTTCGTTCATGATCGTATAATCAATCAGATAGAGATTGTTGCAGAGATAATAACACAGCTCTTCCATTGTAAAAATCTTACAATGGATCCTTGTAATCTCATACGGATGAGCCGCATGCTGATCATGACATAGAATTAAACTTCCCATCATTTCCTCCTAAATGTATTATCTTCTCTTCCTGGAAATCCGTCGGTGGAAAAAACTCTCCAAATCCCACATCCCTCACCGTAATCTTACAGGTTTTCTCATCCAGGAACAGCGTTTCTATCTGAAGCCGCATGGAATATTCCCCTCTCTTTGGAAGTCCCCCAAGAGGGATCACTTCTGTCTTTAACGTCCCCTGCACAAGAGATTCAATATGCAGTTCAATATCCTGCGTATCTTCCAGAAGTACTTCCCACTGGTTGTTCGATTCATACCAGTGTGCTCCCCAGGACACGATCGGATACCACATCTCCTGTCCGTTCACACGCATATTCACAGAAATCTGGTCTGTCAGCTTGTCCTCGGAAAGATAGACCGGATCTTCCACATGCATAAACATCTTCCGATATGCCGTATAGCAGGCTCCCTTGCTGTACAGATTGTTTCCGATAAACGCTCTTCTTCCATTGCACAGTACTCGCAGAGAGGTAGGATACCAGTTATTTTCAAACCCTTCCCCAGTCAGAAATACCGAAGATACGATCCGCTTATCAAACACACCCTCGATAAACCGGCAAAATCTGGAGTCTGCATCTTTAGCCTTATCTGCATTGAGTACCGGATAGACTGCTGCCAGTTCTTTCATATGCGCGCTGGCCACTTCATCGACTGTTACAAAAGTGGTCTTTCCGCCGCCAAGTCCAGGTTTTAAACGTCTCAGCATATACGCCTTGATCTCATTTCTGTCACAGCAGAACAATGCCGCTTCATACTGCCAGAGTTCTTTTGGTTGATAAAACAGATAATTACAAAAACTTTCCTTATAGTCCTGAATGAAAATATGCCTCTTTTCAATATTCATGCGCACAGCGATCCCACGGAGCATCTGAGCCAGTTCTTCTGTCAAAACTGGTACACTGAACACGATCCCGTCAATTTTCGGAAAGGACTGAAGCGAAAGCTGGATAAATTTTGCCAGCAGCCACACTGCCTCGTAAGACTCCTCTCCAAACTCGATCTTTTCTCCCGCCAGACTTTTATCCAACAGGCGATTGACTGTAAACCCTTCTTTCAAGGTAGCCAAACGCTTAGCTTCTTTTCCGTACGCCCAGGTGTCACGGAGTTTTCCGATTATCAGCGGTATCTGATAATTATCCGCATCTACTTCCATTGTCTCAGGCTCTGCCATCTCTTCATTATAAAAGCTGATCTGGCAGGTCTTTTCATTGATCTCATAACCGATAATATTGCCTTGTCCCATCGGAGCTGATCCTCCTTAATACTGTTCAAACATATGCGCCGCAATTGCATCTTCCTGTGCATATGCTTTCATCTTTTCTTCTTTTTCACTGCCTTCAGAAAGCAGAATGTCATTTAAGCGGCCATATCGTCCCGACTCCCCAAACACTGCATCTTTTACACAGCATTCTTTGTCACTTCGATACGTATTGCCGTCAATGGTCTCTTTAAAATAATACTTCAGCCGTTCATTCGAAAACAGCACAAACTTCTTCACATACAGATTTTCATACATCGGTGTCAGAACCTCCGTCGAATAATCCACAGTTTCGGCATGATCTTTCTGCAACTGATAATACAGCATGACTCGACTGCCTTTCTGTCCTTTATACTCGATCAACGTCTTGTCCCAAAGCTGCAGTTCAATGAGCCATTCTTTCTCATATGCCATGAAAAACGGGAAATAAATCTGTTTTCCACAAAGTTCCTGCAAAAACTTCTTTAATGTCTTGCGCACTGCCGGAGTATATTCCCTTGTGGAGTAATACTTCAGTACTGCAATTTTACAGATGTCGATGGTCTCTTCCCCTTTTTCATATTCTTTGCAGATAATATCAATGATGCTTTTACTCATTCTGCGCTCTTCCACAACATACTCTCTGGACATATAGACCAGATATGCCTGCTGCAGCCGGAAATATGCACCCTCTTCATAATATTCTTCAAAAATCGGAACTTCGCCGAACAGCTCTTCCGAAAACAGCATCTGAGTAATGATCCGCTCTGCCAGCTTCTGGGTGTGTACTTCATATTCTCTCGCCTCTCTCCAGAGCAGCTTCATATCACTGGTTGCTCCGCAGTAGTAATTTGCAAGATAGGTCAGGATCACCCGATCATACTGCTTTCTTTTGAACATCTCAAAGCACACATATGTCAGGAAATCATCACACTCATAATTGTTCTCACGGATATTTCTGCTGCACAGTCCCATGATTTCTTCCGCCTGATAGTTCTCGATTCCATATTTTCGTACGCTATCCAGAGAAAGTTCTTCTACTTTTTCTTCTTTGCGGTTCTGCCGCAGCGTATTCATATACCGCTTGCAGATGTCCATATAGCGCAGTTCATAGAACATACGCTTGCTTTCGTATGGGATAGAATCTGTATAATGCCTTCCGTCTTTTCCTTCCCAGACGAGCCGGTCTGTCTTGGCGTATAGAAATACTCTTGCTCCCTTTTCTGTGTATGGCGCTTTTTGTGTAATGGTTCCATCTTCTGCGATCACATGGATAAACTTCATGTTTGGAACCCGTGTAGTAATCTCATACGCATGGCAGATATCATACAGCGCCAGGATCTGTTCGTTTTCCATGGATTCTTCTGTCAGGAAGCGCTTATAGATGATGCGCAGCATTCCGTCAATATTACGCTGTTCCAGCTGATGCCACGCAAACCGTTCCATCTCATCCCGGTAATGTGCATAAATTTCACTGGATTCATCTTCATAAGTGATCAGATTCGAGTACAACAGCGCTTTTTTATGAAAATCCAGATTGTTGCCATGCATAAAATACAGATATACAGATCTTGGCAGAGCTTTCTTTACTTTTCCCGGCTGGATTGCTGCCATGTAAAACTCATACAGCTGAGCAATCTTTAATTCCGACTCTACCGCTTTTTCATACCATTTAAAATAACAGTTTTCCATACAGCTTCCTTTGATCAGAAGCGTACAGATCGCCGTCAGGATCATGGATTCTTCATACATATTGTATGAAAGAACTAATGTCTTATAGAGATACCTGTCAAAATTCTTCAGCTGACTTGCCAGATTCGCAGTATACAATGCCAGCTCTTTGGTCATCAGCTTATGTTTTGCTGCAAAATACAGGACTCTCACCTCAAACATTCCCAGCTTTTTCAAAGACGAGCTCTTTTCACGAAAACACCGAAACGCCTCCAGATAAAACCAGACACTGCGGGTCTTCTCCTCATAAAAATGATGCTCCAAAATCCGGAGACGTTCACTGATGATCTTATACTCTGAATCTACGTTAACCAGCATACAAAGGATCTTCCAGCTTTCCGGATGCTTCATATAAGATTGAGACAGTTCTTCTGCAACTCTTCGTGTACCGATCGTGTCATTGGAAAGTAATGTGGTAAGATACAGATAATAAGAGCTGATCTCCACATTCTTCCCGATCGCAAACCGGTTGTAATTATAGGATTCCAGGATCCACTTGGCCTCTTCAAAACGCTTTGCCAGAAGACAGATATGCGCATGGGCAAGCAGATACATCTCATTGTTCTCATCCTGGCTGCGCAGATGTTCGATTTTCTTCAAAGACTCTTCACTCCAGGTATTCAAATCCAGCTTTCCGCTTTCGTAAACCAGATAACGTCTCAGGATACTGACAAATTCTTTGTCCTGGTCTCTGCGCTCTTCTTCTCTGCAGACATCCTTTTCCACTACGATCTCATACGAAAGTGTCTCGTATGGGGACTCCAGGATCACCTGTCCAAAATTGCTTCCCTGATGCAGCTTACTGTAATCGATGATATATTCCAGGCGATACGCATTCCCGATAAATTCTTCCGTGGTGATCTTTGTGTGTTCCACACTCAGGAAATCGCCCTCTGTACGCACATCGATGGTCAGATATCCCCAGGTATTCTTTTTGATCGTAAACGTATCTTTTCTGGACTCTTTCAGAGAAATAAAGGCTCTGCTTTCTTCTTCCAGACTCAGAAAAATCTTCTCTTTCTGCTTGCAGCCCACCAGAAATTCTTCCAATGCCTGCTGATCCAGTTCCCATTTTCTCATATTGTCGTACAGCGCCTGGATCCGCTTGTCTTCATATTTCAAAATCTCATAAAAGTCCCGGGAGCGGAACAGCTTTTCCGCCTCTGCCGGATCCCGAAAAGACAGCTTTTTGAAATCTTCCAGACTTTGCACTTTGCCATATGTTGTCATGACAAATGGCTTTTCAATAATGGCTGTAAATGCCACCTCATACTCGCCGCCATTACACACAATGGTAAATTTTCCATGCTCCACATGCCCCGGAACCAAACCTGAGCCGTCATATGTGTAAGAAATATTGACCGGATTGCCATCAAATCCCTGTTCTTCACAGCGCACTCGAAAAGAGGACGGATAGACCAGTCCCCGAATCGTCCCTTCCCCTTGATTCTGAAGGGAAAAACTTCCTTTGTACATCTCGCCTTCGCCAACACGCATGATGATCCGCGTCTCAGGAAAAATAATCTCCGGCTGTGGAATGTGAAAATCTCCTTTGGAAAGACGTTTAATTTTATTCTTCAAATTCGTCACCTGCTCATTCTTCTTACGTTGCAATTTTTTATAAATATACTATAATAAAATATTATAACATCAACACTCTATTTCTTGCAACGGGGAATGAAAGATTTTAAAAGGAGGATTGTATACATGAATACAGTGCCAGCATTTCATGGAAGTGATATTGAAAAGGTATGCGAATATTATCAACTAAAACAAGAAACTCTCATCAATTTTGCAGCCAATGTAAATCCGCTCGGACTTTCCGAACAGGTTAAAAAAGCGCTTGCAGCTCATCTGGATCTGCTCTCTTCTTATCCGGATCGAAACTACACCAGCCTGAGAAATGTCCTCTCTGCATATTGCCAGATTCCTGCAGACTTTATCCTGCCGGGCAATGGTTCCAGTGAACTGATCTCCCTGCTGATTGAAGAACGCCGTCCAAAGCATACGATGATCCTTGGCCCCACTTATTCCGAATACTCCAGAGAACTTGGATTTTCAGACAGCACGATCGACTGTTTTTATCTGAAACCTGAACAAAATTTCCAATTATCGGTAGAAGAACTGTGTCTGGCATTGACTGAAAAACAGATTGATTTTCTTATTTTATGCAATCCGAACAATCCGACTTCGTCTGCTATTCTCCGCCCTGATCTAATCCGGCTTCTTACATTTTGCCAGGATCACAACATTTTTGTGATGATTGATGAAACGTACGTAGAGTTTGCTCCCGATGTAGATGCCGTTTCCGCAGTCACTCTGACCAGACAGTTTCAAAATCTCATGGTACTGCGCGGTGTCTCTAAATTTTTTGCCGCTCCTGGTATGCGATTCGGATACGGGATCACCGGAAATGCTGAATTTCTCAAAAAATTGAAGAGCAAACAGATCCCATGGTCACTAAACAGCCTTGGTGCATTTGCCGGCGAACTTTTGTTTCAAGATGAAGACTATATAAAAAAGACACGCAATTTGATACTTTCCGAGCGTGAATACATGTATGCAAAGTTGTGTGAACTTCCTTTTTTCTGTGTTTATCCAGCTTATTCCAACTTTTTGCTGGTACAGCTTCAAAAAGATGGACTGACTTCATCTGACGTATTTGAAGCCTGTATCCGGGAAGGACTTATGATCCGAGACTGCTCTTCCTTCACTGGATTAGAGGGAGAATTTGTCCGATTCTGCATCATGAATCCAGAAGATAATCGAAGGCTTCTGACAGTGTTTCAAAAAATTTCACAAGAAGATCCATACCTGTACAAACTAAAATGAGAAATCGAATTTTCCTACTATAAAAAGTATACCATCGTTTTCTTCTGTTCTCTTTTATTTCTTACATTTTTAACAAAAATGTAAGAAACACTTTTTCCAATCCGTGCTATAATAAAAACAGGCAAACCATTCAATCACACATAGCAAAGAAAGGATGAGTTTTATGGAATTTACAGAAGAATTACGAAAAGTATTTCTGGCAGGTGTCGGCGCTGTTGCCTCCACTGCGGAAAATGCAAAAGAACTGATCGACGATCTTGTACAAAAAGGCGAACTGACGGTTGCTCAGGGCCGCATGCTCAACGAAGAACTGAAATATGCAGCTAAAGAAAAAGTCAAAGAACACGTATCTGTCACTGTAACCAGAAATTATACAGATGCCATGGACGCAGTTGATCACATGACAGAAGAAGAATTATCTGCCCTGAAAGAAAAAATTGCTCAGGCTGAAGCTGTACGAAAAGAATCTGATACTGATCCCGCTTCTGATGAAAGGACATCTGACGAATCATAATGAACACCGAATATAAACCAACCGATTTTTCTCAGCCTCAGACAGCGCAAACTGAAGATTCAGCCGCCTCCGGCAGGCGGCTGAAAGAAATTCTGAAGGTTTTAAAAAAGCATCATCTTCCTTCTGGTCTGACCCCGGAAAAGCTTCGAAAAATTCTGGAAGATCTGGGACCTACCTATGTCAAACTGGGACAAATCATGTCCATGCGTTCCGATATGCTTCCGGAAGTTTATTGTCAGGAGCTGACAAGGCTCCGCACGGATGTAGTGCCCATGCCTTATGAGACGGTTCTTTCCATCATAGAATCTGAATTAGACTGTCCGGCTGCTGAGATTTTTACCTCCATTGACGCAGCGCCTCTTGGCTCTGCATCCATTGCCCAGGTACATCCGGCACAGTTAAAAGACGGCGCCAGAGTTGTGTTGAAAGTACAGCGTCCGGCAATCTGGGAAACCATGGAAAATGATATCCGGCTTTTGAAAAAAGCGTCTGGTCTTCTGAAACTGACTCTTGGAACCAATAATCTGATTGATTTTAATACCATTTTGGATGAACTCTGGAAGACTACCAAAGAAGAAATTGATTTCAAAAAAGAGGCTGCCAATCTGGAGTTATTTTATGCCAACCAAAAGGATATCGTTTACACAACCTGCCCCAAGGTTTATCCTTCCCTTACTACCCCCCGTCTTCTGGTCATGGACTTTATCGATGGAATTCAGATCGACCATATAAAAGAGCTCACAGCCCTTGGTTATGATATGACGGAAATTGGAGAAAAAACTGCTGAAAATTATTGCAAACAAATTCTGGAAGACGGATTCTTCCATGCGGATCCCCATCCGGGAAATCTTTGGATCAGCAAAGGGCAGATTGCATGGCTGGATCTTGGAATGGCAGGACATCTTTCCTCCAACACCAAGCTTTTGCTCCGAAAGGCGATCACAGCGCTTTTGGAAAATGATATCTATTCCCTGAAAAATGTTCTTCTGGCATTTGCAGAACCTCAGGAGCGAGTCAATCACGCCAGATTGTATACTGATATTGATGATATCGTGAGTAAATATGTTTCTATGGATTTTGGCACCATGCGCCTGGGCGATCTGCTGGAACGTCTGCTGCAGCTTGTCAAAGATCACAGACTTGCCATTACTCCGGACGTCACACTGCTGGCACGGAGTATGATCACGATTGAAGGGACATTGAGTACATTTGCACCGGATGTCAATCTGCTGCGGATTTTATCCATCCATATGTCCAATCTGCTGTTCCACGAATTAAATGCCCGGCATCTCTTAAAGCATAAAGGACGACAGGTTTATACTTCTCTGGATAAATCACTCAACATTCCGGCTCAATTGTCTGACCTTTTAAATATTACCAAAAACGGACAGGCACAGATCAATCTGCAGTTATCTGACGGAGAGTCTTTCCGACGGGATGTTCATTCGATCACAAATCGAATGCTTCTGACTCTTCTGACTGCGGCACTGTTTATCGGATCTGGACTTGCATCCAAAATTTCCGGAATTCCCAAGTGGTTTGGGATTCCCTGGATCGGCTGTCTTGGATATGGACTCTCTGCCCTGCTTCTTCTGATCCTGCTCATTCAGATGTTTCGACAGCGCAGATAAAAAAGAGAAGGGATTCTCCACCTTGGAAAGTCCCTTCTCTTCTTATCTGCTATTTTTCCGACTCCGCCGCTGTCTGCTTTACTTTGATTCCCTGATCCTCAAAATCTACTTTTTTCCATTCTTTTTTATTGACTTCGATTTTGGTATCTTTTTTCCATTTCTCAAGCAGATCGGTATACTGCTTCTGTTTGCGTTCTTCTACGATCTCTTTCTTTTTCTGATCGGTCGCCTCACGATCCATCTTACTTGTCAGCTTTGCAACATAAACACCGGTGTCTGTCTCAACCAAGCCCGTCAGATCTCCTACATTTTCCAGTGCATCTGCTGCTTTTTTCAATTCCTCATTCAGATTGCTTGATTCTGCATCAAATGTCGCTGTCTCCACTTCTTTTTCCAGTGCTTCTGCTGCTTTTTTCAAATCTTTATTGGCATCTGCTGAAGCGGTATCCAAAACAGTCTGGGCTTTTTCTTTTTCTGCCTTTTTCTCTTCATCACTCATAGACACGTTCTGTCCGGACTCATCCGTCTTATTGTAAGAAAACAGCACATATTCTATTTTTTTCTGTGCGGCTTCTTCATCCGAAACATTCTCATCTACTCCCTTTTTCATTGGCTCATCCATCTTCTGCAGGATCGTAGCAAGTTCCAGATATTCTTTTACATATTTCTGACTGCCGGACACAGCTTCTTTGTCTTCCAGAGTATTCTCTTCTGTAAACTGCTCCGCAGCCTTTTCTATCTTTTTCTTTTCTTCCTCTGTAATCTCCACTTGATACTCTGATGCATGCTGTTTGATCAGATACATATTTTCCAGAGACTCCAGGATATTCTCTTTCATCTCCTCTTCATATGTCTTGCCTTTTTCTACTTCCTGGCTCCACATCGTATTCGGATCCATTCCCATCATTCCTGCATAAAATGACTCATACTGTGCCTGCTGCAGTCTTGCATAAAAATTCGCAACTCCGTATGGAACTGTTTCCTTTCCCACTGTCATAACCGCAGCATCATTATCTACACTTCCACTGCATCCTGTGATCGCCACTGCTGCCAGAATCCCTGCTGCCGCAGTCACTGCCACACGCTTTTTCCATCCAAACATAAGCTCCTCCTCTATTGTACCTAATTATTTCATTATACCGTCTTTTCTGTCTTCTAACAAGTTCTTTATATCATTTAACAGCTTTTTCACAAGTTCCAGGATGTTTTCATCCTTTTCTTTCTTGCTTTTTCCTTTTTTCTGATAGATAAAGTAAGGAATCGTCTCTGCTTTGAACACCAGACTTCCCCTGTACTGCTGGATCAAAACCGGAATCTTATGCGGATCCACTTTGGCTCGTTCATACATTGTAAATTTGATTTCTTCCCCCTTTTGCTCCACTGCCGTCACATAAGCCTGATGTGCCAACGCCTTTAATCCTGCAATCTGCAGCAGCTGCTGCACTTTACGGGGGATATCACCAAACCGGTCGATCAGTTCTTCCAGCATGTCATCCATTTCTTCTTCTGACTCAATTCCTGCAATCCGTTTGTAAACATCCAGCTTCTGATATTCATTTGGAATATACGTATTCGGAATATAGGCATCTACATTCAAATCCATGATCGTGGTATAACTTTCTTCTTTCGCCTCGCCCTTTAATTGTTTGACTGCTTCATTGAGCATCTTGCAGTACATATCGTATCCCACCGCTTCCATATGTCCATGCTGTTCTGCCCCCAGCAGATTTCCGGCCCCCCGGATCTCCAGATCCCGCATGGCAATCTTAAATCCGGATCCCAAATCTGTAAATTCACGGATAGCAGCCAGTCTTTTTTCTTCCACTTCTTTTAAAAGCTTATCCCTGCGGTACAATAGAAATGCATATGCCATCCGGTTGGATCTTCCTACTCTTCCGCGAAGCTGATACATCTGCGACAATCCCAATCTGTCAGCATCATGAATGATCATAGTATTGGCATTGGAAATATCCAGCCCGGTCTCAATGATCGTGGTAGAGACCAGCACATCAATGTCACCATTGATAAAGTCATACATGATATTTTCCAGTTCATGCTCCGCCATCTGGCCATGGGCAAACGCCACCACTGCCTCCGGCACCAGCTTTTGTACATGCCCTGCCACATCTGCAATATCGCTGACTCGATTGTACACATAATACACCTGTCCATTCCGGTCTAACTCTCTCTGGATTGCTTCTCGTACCATCTCGTCATTGTATTCCATCACATAGGTCTGGATCGGCATTCTGTCCATCGGAGCTTCTTCCAGCACACTCATATCCCGGATCCCGATCAGGCTCATATGCAGCGTCCTTGGAATCGGAGTGGCTGTCAGAGTCAGCACATCCACATTTTCACGAAGCTTTTTGATCTTTTCTTTGTGCCCCACCCCAAAACGCTGCTCTTCATCAATGATCAGCAGACCCAGATCTTTAAACTCCACATCTTTGGACAAAACCCGATGGGTTCCGATCAGGATATCCACCAGCCCCTTTTTCAGATCTTCTGTTGTCTTTTTCTGCTGAGCGGGTGTTCGAAACCTGCAGAGCAGATCTACCCGCACCGGGAACTCTTTCATTCGCTGAACAAACGTATTGTAATGCTGTTGTGCCAGAATGGTTGTGGGAACCAGATACACGACCTGTTTTCCCTCCTGCACCGCCTTAAACGCCGCACGGATCGCAATCTCTGTCTTTCCATATCCCACGTCTCCACAGATCAGACGATCCATGATTTTTTTACTTTCCATGTCCCGTTTGGTATCTGCAATAGCCTGTAACTGATCCTCGGTCTCCTCAAATGGAAACATTTCCTCAAATTCCTGCTGCCAGACCGTATCCGGTTCATACTGATACCCATTCTCCTCCTGCCTGGCTGCATACAAAGCCACCAGATCTTCTGCGATCTTGCGGACTGCGCCCCGCACTTGATTTTTGGTCTTTGTCCATTGATTGCTTCCAAGCTTATTCAATTTCGGCTTTTTCGCATCTGCTCCCGCATATTTCTGAATCAGATCCAGCTGAGTTGCAAGAATGTAAAGGCTGCTGCCTCCCGCATAGGAAATCTTCATATAATCTTTGGTGATCTTATCTACCTCGATCTTTTCGATGCCCTGGTAGATTCCCAGACCATGATTTTCATGCACCACATAATCTCCCACTTTTAATTCTGAGAAACTGTGGATTTTCTGTCCTTCGTATGTTTTTCTCCGCTTCTTTTTCTTTTGTCTTCCAAAAATATCCGTTTCCGAAATCACCATGAATTTCAACATCGGATATTCATAGCCCTGTGTCACATGACCATATGCCACCATGATCTCACCTGGCTGCACTTCCCGTTTCAGATCGTCACTGTAAAAACTACTGAGGTCATAATCCCTTAAATCCTCCGCCAGCCGCTTTGCTCTTGTCCTGGAGCCGGAAAGCAGGATCACACGGTACTGATTCCTCTTCAGCCGTTTCAGATCCCGTGTCAGCATTTCAAAACTGTTGTTGTACGGATTGACCCCTTTGGTCTGAATATAATAGGTGTCCTGTATCTGCAGTCCTTTGCACTTTATCTCCAGTGCCGTAAATGCGATCCCGTAAAACTGATTCATGGACTCCAGAATCTCAGAAACTGCATACACCGTCAGTTCCTTTTCTTCTTCCATTCCGGCTTCTTCCCGTTTTTGAATACTCTCCTGAAACTCTTCTTCTGTTTCTTTTGCCTGTTCTGCCAATCTGATCGGCTCATCCAAAAGAAGCAACGTCTCCTCTTTCGGAAAATACTGTAAAAAAGATTGTTTCTTTGAACTTTCCAGTTCTCCTGCCGGGTAAATCTCGATTTCCTGCAGATTTTCAATGGAGCGCTGGCTCTCCACATCAAATGTCCGGATAGAATCTACTTCATCTCCCCACAATTCTACCCGCACCGGGACTTCTTCCGTCAAAGGAAAGACATCCAAAATACCACCCCGTACTGCAAATTGTCCGGGACCTTCAATCTGTACTTCTCTTACATATCCAAGATTGGAAAGCTGATTTTGAAGTTCCGTAAAATCAACGGTATCTCCCGAACGGACACTGATCCTTCCCGATAAGACCTCTTCCATCGGAGACAGCCCGTCCAACAACGCATCCATCGTCGTGATCACTGTAATCTCCTGATCTTTTTCACGTTCTGCAAGTCTACGGATCACTTCCATGCGCTGTTTCATCAGATAATTTCCCTTCAGATCCGCATGGTAGAACAAAAGATCCCTTGCCGGATAATAACAGACCTCCGAATCCAGAAAGCGGTATTCCTCATATGCTTTCTGGGCTTTTTCTTCACTGGAAAAAACGAGGACTCTGTAAGAGAACCCCTCGCCCAGCGCATACATCAAATGTGTTTTTTGTGAATTTACACAGCCTGCGATCTGCAGAATCCCTTTCTTTTGTCTTCGCCTCTGTAAAATCTCCTGATATTCTGCAAGTTCGGCAAGCGGTGCAGTAAAAGCCTGCATCATACTACTTTTCCTTCTTTTTCCGATTATACTCGTTCATTGCAGTCTCCACATTTCCTGTGATGATTTCTTTCACCGCACAGACTGCATGCTCATATCCTTCTTCCATCTGCTCCTGTTCTTCTTTCGAAAAGCGTCCCAGCACATAATCCGCCAGATCCCATTTTGGCGGTTTTTCTCCCACCCCTACTTTGATACGTAAAAACACCTGGCTTCCCAGATGTGCGATGATATTTTTAATTCCGTTGTGCCCTCCGGCACTTCCCTTTGCCCGGATCCGGATCTGACCTGTTCCAAGACTGATATCATCATAAATCACAAGCAGCTCCTGTGCTTCGTCTGCTTTGTAATAATCCAAAAGACTGCGAACACTCTCTCCACTCAGGTTCATATACGTCTGCGGTTTTGCCAGGATCACTTTCTGCCCTTCGATCATTCCCTTTCCGATATAAGCCCTGTGTTTCTTTGTATCCACATCTATATTATATTTACGTGCCAGCGCATCTATGACCTCAAATCCCGCATTATGTCTTGTTCCTTCATATTCGGCAGTTGGATTGCCAAGCCCTACAATTATAAACATCTCGTCACCTCTTCTTTTTCTGAACTGTTCCTGATACTGTGCTACTTATTTTACAAGATTCCCTCTCGTTTGTCACGCAAAAGAAACGAATATTTCATCCGATCCTCTCATAGACTGATAAAAAACAAGGAGGAACTTTCTTATGAATTCAAAAACCAAAATCGTTGTCCTTCACACGAAAGAAATTATCTATACTGCGGTATTCGCGTTTCTTTGCATTCTTCTAATCGTTCTGCTTGCTGTCATGTTCCGCCCCGGACATCCCAATCAGGAATCCGACTCACACAGGCAATATACTCCCGGCACTTATACGTCTTCTCTTACCTTAAATAACAACCGGCTGGAAGTAGAAGTTACCGTTGACAGTTCCCGCATCCAATCCATCCGCTTTGCCAATCTGGATGAAACTGTTACCACCATGTTTCCTCTGATCCAGCCTGCCATCGAAGAAATCGCAGACCAGATCTATGAAACCCAGTCACTGGATGCCGTGGAACTATCTGATGATGCACCTTATACTTCTCAGATCATCCTGGATGCCATCCGACAGGCCGCAGAAAAAGCCGCAGTCAACAAAACTGCGGCTTTTACATCGCTCTTTTTTAACTATCCCTCTACGATCAGATAGCGTCCGCCTGATAAAGGAAATACTTCTGAGGCTTCTTCTAATTCTTCTTCATTCATAAATTCCACGTCTGCACCACTCTCTTCAAAGTATTCACGTACTTCTGCGAGAGAGTCCACAACTGCTGCCATACAGTCTTCCAAAAATGCCTCTGCCTCTTCCAATGTTTCTGCTACCGGTTCATCAAAGAGCTGTGACTGCTTTTCCAGAAATGTAAGCAGGCATTCCTCATCATATTCATTCATGTACTCTTACCTCCCTTTTTCTTCTTCCCATGCAGATATCAGCGCAAAAATCTCCTCCGGGGTCTCTGCGATGTACTTTGCTCCAGCCTCTTCTAAACACGCTCTGCTTCGGAATCCCCAGGAAACACCAATGGTGCGCATCCCTGCCGCATGTCCGGTCTGAATATCCACTTCAGAATCTCCGATATAGATCGTCTCTTCTGCTGTACTGCCAAGCCGCTCTGCAATCATACAGGCTGCTGTAGGATCTGGTTTTCTTGGAACGTCTGGCTTTTGTCCCTGTATATGACAAAATCTGTCCTTCCCAAAAACAGACTCCACAACATGAACTGCCTGTCTGTCCGGCTTATTCGAAAGTACCGCACTTTGAATCCCCTTTTGTTCCAGTAATCGCAAAAGCTGCTCAATTCCCGGATAAGGCATGACCTGATACATACAATTCTGATCAAACACTCTTGCGTAAATCTCCATCGCCTCTTCCAGTCTGGTAATCGCCTGCTCAGATCCCGCCCGCAGCGAATGTTCTAAAAGCACCTTGCTTCCATTGCCTACAAACATCCGGCACTGCTCTTTTGTGATCCCTGGCAATCCCATCTCTTTCATCGTCAGGTTCACGGAATATGTCAGAGATTCCAACGTATCTGTCAAAGTCCCGTCCAGATCAAAAATACAGCTTTTGTACATCATCTTATCGCCTCCATCTATTCTACGTGTTTATCATAGTATGAAGTGCTGAAAATTTCAACTGTAAAATGAGTTTTGTTCTGCTTTTCTCTTCATTTATCCCATCAGATATTGCTTCATCACTTTCAGCGCATTCTTTTCCAGCCGACTCACCTGTGCCTGCGAAATCTGGATCTGCTCTGCCACTTCCATCTGCGTCCTTCCTTCAAAAAAGCGAAGCTGGATGATAAAACGTTCCCGCTCGTTGAGCCGCTCCATAGCCGCTTCCAAAGACAACTCTTCTACCCAGTTCTCTTCCCGGTTCTTTTTATCACTTACCTGATCCATAATGTAAAGGGTATCTCCTCCGTCACTATATACCGGTTCATGAAGACTGACCGGCATCTGGATTGCATCCAGCGCAAATACAATCTCTTCTTTTGCAATTCCGATCTCATCTGCGATCTCCTGCACTGTCGGTTCTTTGGAATATTTTTTTACAAACCCTTCTTTTGCGTAAATGGCCTTATATGCCGTATCCCGCAGGGAACGGCTCACCCGGATGGAATTATTATCCCGAAGATACCGACGGATTTCTCCTATGATCATCGGAACCGCATAAGTTGAAAATTTGACCAGCCTGGTGGGATCAAAATGATCGACTGCTTTCATCAGACCAACACAGCCGATCTGAAACAAGTCGTCTGCATTTTCATTATTCGATGAGAAGCGTTTGATTACACTTAAAACAAGCCTTAAATTCCCTTTGATATACTGTTCTCTTGCCGCCTCATCTCCCTGCCTGATTTTTTCCAGCAGCGCCTCTTTTTCTTCTTCTTTTAAAAGCGGAAGTTTCGCTGTGTTCACTCCGCATAATTCTACTTTATTTCCTGCCATCTGTGAATCCTCCTGTTTCTGTTCTAATTAAGAGAATTCACCATCTTACGGCAGTCTATGCGATTTTTGAAAAAATAAAGAAAGTTTTACTCCTTGACAAACTCAGTTCACTCTGCATCATTCACAATCCTTATTTTTCAGAAAAAACGCGGGCAGAATCTCTTCCGCCCGCAATTTTTCTTTCTTACTCCCAGTGATCCCACTTATCAGCAAGATTATTGATCTGGCTTTCAAATTTTGCTTTGTCTTTGTTCGGGATACCTTCTCGCTTGTAAATAATATCCAACAGATGTCTTCCTGCTGCAACCAGCCGCTCAAATGCTGCATCTGCTTTCCTCTGAGCCGGTTTTTTGCCTTTCGCAGCAATTCGTACCCCTTCACTTAAGATTTCATTCGTTGCCAGATCCACGGATCCGCTTGGGAATGGCGCCCATGCCGGACATCCCAGTGTCTCTTCTACTTTCCGGGCAAACTCTTCTGTCACGGTATCTTCACCATGCACTACGAATACATGCTCAAGCGGTGTCTGAAATCCCTTCAGCCATGCCATCAGACCATTCATGTCCGCATGGCCGCTGATGCCATGCAAACTTTCAATTCTGGCATGAACCTCGATCGGTTCTCCAAATAACTTAATATTCTTTTCTCCTTCCAGAAGCCGTCTTCCCAGAGTTCCGTTTGCCTGATATCCGACGAATAAAATTGTACACTCTTTTCTCCACAGATTGTGTTTCAGATGATGTCTGATTCGTCCGGCATCGCACATTCCGGAAGCTGAAATGATGACTTTCGGTTTTTCAATAAAGTTGATTAATTTGGAATCATCACTTGTAACCGAAGTCTTCAGCCCTGGAAATACCAGTGGATTGACCCCCGCATCCACCAGTCTGAGAGCCTCTTCATCGAAACATTCTCTCATGTTTTTCGCAAACACCTTGGTGGCTTCAATCGCCAGAGGACTGTCCAGATATACCTCAAAGTCCTGATACTCCGGTAGCAAATTCTGCTCTTTGATCTCACGGATAAAATATAAAAGCTCCTGTGTCCGTCCAACAGCAAATGACGGGATGACAACATTGCCGCCCACATCAAAGGTCTCACGCAAGATTCTGGTAAACTCAGAAACATAATCAATCTTTTCCGAAGAGTGTACCCGATTGCCATAGGTAGATTCCACAACTACATAATCTGCCGTATCCGTATAACTCGGATCTTTGATGATCGGCTGATCCAGGTTCCCCACATCTCCTGAAAATACGATCTTCCTAGAAATCTCTCCCTCTGTGATCCAGATCTCGATACTTGCAGAACCAAGCAGATGTCCTACATCTGTGAACCGAATCTCCACACCGTCACAAATATGAAGCCGTTCTCCATAAGCACATGGAACCAGAAGACTGATAGCTGCCTCTGCATCTGCCATCACATAAAGAGGCTCAAACTCTGGTACACCGGCACGTCTTCCCTTTCGATTCCTCCATTCTGCCTCAAATTCCTGAATATGGGCACTGTCTCGAAGCATAATGTTGCACAGATCTGCTGTTGCAAATGTGGTCAAAATCTGTCCTTGAAACCCATTCTTGCACAAAAGAGGCAAAAGTCCGGAATGATCGATATGCGCATGCGTCAGAAATACATAATCAATCTCACCCGCTGCGATCGAAGGTTTTGGATTTTCATAAAGATCCGGTCCCTGCTCCATTCCACAGTCGATCAGAATATTTTTCCCTGCTGCCTGCAGCAAATGACAACTCCCTGTCACTTCATGGGCTGCTCCTAAAAACGTAAGTTTCATATCGCTTCACCACCCTTTTTTCTCATTATAACACCTTTTGGGAAGAGTAAAAGCCCTTTTTTGAGATTCTTCTCATTTATTCATACCGCACAATTTCCCGCTTCAGCCTCTGCATGATTTTCTTCTCCAATCGGGAAATATAAGACTGGGAAATCCCCAGTATATCTGCTACTTCTTTCTGCGTCTTTTCTTCCCCCTCCGGATTATCCAGACCAAATCTCATCTGTACGATCATCTTTTCCCTGCTGGAAAGCTGATTGATCGCACGCACCAGGAGTTTTCGCTCTGCTTCGGTTTCCAGATCCCGGTAAATCGTATCCTCCTCGGTTCCTAAAATATCCGACAGTAACAATTCATTCCCATCCCAGTCCACATTCAGTGGTTCATCAATTGAAACTTCCATTTTGGTTTTGCTGTTTCTTCTCAAATACATCAGGATTTCATTTTCAATACATCTGGATGCATATGTAGCAAGTTTAATTTTTTTCGTTGGATTAAATGTATTGATCGCTTTGATCAATCCTATCGTTCCAATGGAAATCAAATCTTCCACCCCGACACCTGTATTGTCAAATTTTTTCGCAATGTATACCACCAGACGAAGATTGTGCTCGATCAGCATTTTCTTTGCCTCCTGATCATACTCTGAGCCAAGTCTTCGGATTACTTCGGTTTCCCGTTCACTTTCCAAAGGTGCCGGCAGCACTTCCGATCCACCGATATAATGCACCTCTTTCTGTCCGGGAAACAACAATCCCTTTAAACTTGGCACTACTTTCAATTTAAACTGCTGCGGCATTGCGACTTTTACAACCATTTTCTTTTCCTCCTATTATTTCCGGGTTGATGATCATCTGATATCTCCCCTGTTCTGATAATTGTTCTTCACATATTCCAACCAACGGATGTTCAATCCAGAACTTACATTCCTGCTCAATATACATTTTTTTCAGTTCGTAAATCGGCATCATACCATGTCCTCCTATGGTATGATACGGAATCTCATCCCTTGCTTCTGTCTGATCAAGCAATCTCAAAGCGGCTCTTTTTTCCAGAACGCAAACCGGTCTTTTACTTCTGGGATCCGTCAGAACATTCCCCGTATCCCAAAGTGCCTGCACCGTACAGGATCGCTTTTCTGTATATAGCGTGACATAGCAGATATTCTGTTGATACTCCCGTAAGTTTGACAAAAAACTCCAGATGAACCGGATTCCATAAAAGCAGGCTACTGCTGTTCCAAAATAGAAACTCACACTTTTTACATAAGGTTTCAGCATTCCCAAGACTCCTCCGAATAGTATGGACACAAAATACAATAGAATATATGCTCTTAAAAACTCACCGAGCCCATCCAGCTGAATCCCCATCCACAACATTGCCGGTCCTGCCAGCAAATGAAGGACTAAAAGCTGTGCCCCTCCCACTGGCAGCCATGTCATCAACACACAGGAAACTCCTGCGCCAAACGCTCCTGCCCCGAACACCCGCCCGGTATTGCCTCGCTTTTTCATCAATCCCTTCACAGACAATAACACAAGCGAATCCATCATAAAATTCGCCAAAAACATGACATCTATGTATACTTCACAGTACATACCGCCCTCCTCTTTTTCGTTGGTATCATGACATTCAAACAAACTTTATTATAATCTCGATCTTTTTGAAATTTTGTCAGAAACTGACAGAGAAACAGACTTTATTTCGACAACATCTGTTTTGAACTGAAAAAAGGACAGACTTCCTATCGAAATCTGTCCCTGAATAATTATTGTTATTTTTTGAAGAAGTCCGGAATCTTAATGGACTGTTCTTTGACTGTACTTGTCGGTACTCTGCCCTGTCCCTGCAAAGTCGGGATTGTAGAACTTCCGGACGTACGTCCTGCATTATACTCTGTACCAGCTGTTCTTGGATACTTGTCTGCATTCGGAAGAATAGATCCCATCTTCTGCTGTCCTTCCAGTCTTGCTTTTAATTTGGATGCGCTTCCTCCTACATTGTGAAGACCTGTTGCAATAACTGTGATCGTAGCTTCATCAGATCTTGTATCATCATACATTGCACCAAAGATAATATTCGCATTCTCTCCGGCAAGTTCCTGTACATAATCTGCTGCATCAGATGCATCCATAAGTGTAATATCACCGGAAATATTGATGATAACGTGAGATGCTCCCTGGATGGTGGTCTCAAGCAACGGACTTGCAACAGCCTGTTTCACTGCCTCAAGAGCCTTATCATCACCGCGTCCTTCACCGATACCGATGTGCGCGATTCCCTTATCTTTCATAACAGTCTGGATATCTGCAAAGTCAAGGTTGATCAGAGATGGTACGTTGATCAGATCTGTAATACCCTGAATCCCCTGCTGAAGAACCTCGTCCGCTTTCTTCAGCGCTTCCGGCATTGTGGTTCTGCGATCTACGACTTCCAGAAGTTTATCATTTGGAATCACGATCATGGTATCTACATTTTCTTTTAATTTATCAATACCTGCCAGCGCATTTGCCATCCTTGTGCGAGACTCAAAACGGAATGGCTTTGTCACAACTGCAACTGTCAATGCACCCTGCTCTTTTGCAATACGTGCAACTACCGGAGCTGCTCCTGTTCCTGTTCCACCGCCCATTCCACAGGTAACGAATACCATATCTGCACCTTTGAGTGCTGCGGAAATCTCTTCTGCACTTTCTTCTGCTGCCTTTTCTCCTACTTCCGGCTGTGCACCTGCACCAAGTCCTTTTGTAAGCTTTTCACCAATCTGCATCAATGTTGGTGCTTTGCATAACTGCAGCGCCTGCTTATCTGTATTCACTGCTATAAATTCTACACCTGCAATCTGCTCGTCGATCATGCGGTTTACTGCGTTGTTTCCGCCTCCGCCGACTCCGACAACAATAATTCTTGCAGCTGCTTCTGATTCATTCGTCTTAATCTCTAACAAGGGTAGTTCCTCCTTCGTCGTCCTATTCATCTTATTTTATACATCCCAGACTGGACAAACTTTTTCGTTGTCCGAACATCGTAATATGTATGAACAATAGAATTCAATAAGTATATAATATAGTCTTTCTCCTAAATAATCAATAGATTTTTGTGGATTTTCTGTTTTTTTTATTTTTATTCAAGGGATCCGGAAGCATTAAAATCCGGCATTCCTTCTTCCTGCTGTATCTCTCCCTGGGTTCCTGTCTGTTCTTCCGGTTTCGGTTCAGATCCTTCCTGCAGAGATTCTCCTGCATCAGATGTCTCTTGCGTTTTCTCTGACGGATCCGTGTTCTCCGGACTTCCCGCTTCTCCTTCTGCCTGTTCTGGAACAAAACGGACAGCACTGCCTGCCGTCTCATAATTTTCCAGATGAAGAATCCCTGCCTGCCCTGCATAGTTCTCATTTAATTTTTCCAGGATCGGACGGATCTGTGCAACCTTCATCTCATAATTTCCTTTTCCCAGCCACACCGTGACCACTCCAAAGGTCAAATTGATCCCCCCATCCTGACAGATCAGACGATCCGAATCCAGTTCATATTTCTTCAGAAGCCTGGTCACTTCTACGATGCGCTCAAAAATTTTCTTTTCTGTCACCGGAAGCTTTTGGTTCATTTTCACTTTGGCTTCCTGAAGCTCCAGTCCTTCAATAAATGGAGCTCCGGGGATCAGCTCTGTCGTTTTCAGCACAGCCGTTCCTTCCTGATCAAAATACACCAGTTCTCCCTGATAATCGAAATATCCAAGAAATTCTTTTTCCTTTACCTGCATGGTCACGGTCCACGGGTTTTTCACGGAGACTTTCACGGATTCTATTGCTGCCGGTTTTGTTACATCCTCTTGATTGTATTTCCACCAGATATAAAGGGAATTAAATGCATATTTGTCTTTCTGTATCCATTCTACTAATTCTTTCTCCTGACAATACCGGTTCCCTGTCACTTCTATTTTTTTTGTCTGAAACAGAAGAAATCCGGCAAAAAACAAGATCAGAACTGATAACACTGTGATCAGCGCTGCCATCCGGATTTTCTTTCTCTTTTGCTGCATCCATCCTCCTCCTTTTCTTCTTAACTCTATTCTGCCTGATTCGACACACTCAATACAAGCCCCATTTCCAGCAGTAAAAACACAACGGATGTCCCTCCGTAACTGATAAACGGAAGCGTGATCCCCGTATTCGGGATACTGTTTGTAACTACTGCAATGTTTAAGATTACCTGGATCATCATATGAGCCATGGCTCCGGTTGCGATCAAAGCTCCTGTCAGATCCTTTGCACTGGTTGCGATCACAAAGAAACGCCAGATCAAAATCAAGAACAGTCCGATCACCAGGCTGGCTCCCATCAGTCCCAGCTCTTCACAAATGATAGAAAATATCATATCATTTTGTGCTTCCGGCAAAAAGCCGAGTTTTTGTACACTGTTTCCCAATCCTCTTCCAAACAGCCCGCCGGAGCCAATAGCATACAGCCCCTGCAACGTCTGATACCCTTTTTCATACTGCTCCGGATGTCTCCAGATCGCCAGACGTTCCAGGCGATAACTCTCCAAAGCCAGAAAAATTCCAAGAAATCCTGCTGCCGCTGCGCCCATGACCAGAAACTGCGCATATTTAGGACTTGCCACAAAAATCAATGCCGCTGCGATTCCCAAAATGATAATTGCGGTACTCAGATTGCTCGCTCCGACTAACCCTACCACAGGCAGTACCGGGATCATCACCTTCACCAGAGTTCGAAATTTTGCCATTTTTCTAGCCTGATCTGAAATCACACAGGAAAGATACAAGATTACTGCAACTTTGGCAAATTCCGATGGCTGAAAAGAAATGGGTCCCAAAGAAAGCCATCTTTTGGACCCATTATACTCATCTCCTATGAACATGACTGCCACCGACAGTCCGATTGCCGCCACATATCCCAATTTAGCAAAAGGGATCCATCTGTGGTAATCGATCCTTGCCACAAAAAACATACCCGCCATTCCGAGAATTGTGGCAAATCCCTGCTTTTTCAGGTAATAAAACGAGTCATGAAACTTCACCTGTCCATTATAAGAACTGGTACTATATAAAAGGATCAGTCCAATCCCTGCCAGGAGCCATACTGTCACAAATAGTGTCACATCATAACGATGCTTCTTTTGAAGACGCTTCAATACAGATTCACCTCTTATAATTGATTTACAAGTTCTTTGAATTTATCTCCACGTTCTTCATAATTTTTAAACATGCCCCAACTGGCACATGCAGGCGAAAGTAAGACTGCATCCCCTGGTTTTGCGTACTGTACACACACTTCCACAGCTTCTTCCAGTGTATCCACCAGAACTGTATCTGTGAATCCCAGTTTTTGAGCCGTCTCATTAATCTTGTCTCTGGTTGCACCTAAGAGAACCAGTTTTTTTACTTTCCCGTCAAAAGACCGGATCCATTCTTCATAAGAAGAATCCTTGTCATATCCGCCTCCGATCAGAAGCGTTGGACGGTTCATCGCCTGGATTCCCTTGATCGCCGCGTCCGGATTCGTGCCTTTGGAATCATTGTAATATGCAACTTGATTCTTTTCTGCCACAAATTCAATCCGGTGTTCTACTGCCGTAAATTCCCGGATCGTCTTTTGGATCTGTTCCATCGGAACTCCATAAGCTGCTGCCATTGCAACTGCCGCCATTACATTTTCATAATTATGCATTCCCAACAGCTTTAATTCATCCACATGGCAAACTTTTACCGGTTCTTCCTGACAGTAGATAATCTCGCCGTCTTCCAGCCAGATTCCTTTCTCCAGCTTTCTCTGGCTGGAAAAATAAAGAACCTGTGCCCGGATCTGCTCTCCAAAACTTCTGGTCACAGGATCTTCAAAATTTAACACGCAAAAATCTTCTTCTGTCTGATTCTTTGCGATCTGTTCTTTTGCTTCAATATAGGCTTCCATCGTATGATGGCGGTTCAGATGATCCGGTGTGATATTTAAGATGGCACTGACTTTTGGCCGAAATGTATGAACAGTCTCAAGCTGAAAACTGCTCATCTCTGCCACGATCACCGAATCCTTTCTGGTCTCAGATACTACACTGGTGTATGGATTCCCGATATTGCCAACCACAAAAGCGGATTCTTTTGCCTGCTTCATGATCGCACCAAGAAGCGCCGTCGTTGTTGTCTTCCCGTTCGTTCCTGTAATCGCCAGTACCTCGCCTTTTCCAAGAACATAGGCCAGTTCGATCTCTCCCCAGATTGGAATGCCTGCTTTTCGCATCTCTTCTACAACGGGCAGATCCGTTGGCACACCAGGACTGATCACGGTCAGATCCAGCGTATCTATCACCTGGTGTTTTAACTCACCTAAGATGACTTCCACCTCACCGTCTGCCCGATTCCGAATCTCCTGCCGGATTGCCTGTGCATCAAGCGCTGCATTGCCGTCATACAAGACCACCTCAGCCTCTTTTTCTAACAGAAGCGCTGCTGCTGCAATCCCACTGATTCCGGATCCAAACACCAGAACTTTTTTCCCTTTGATTTCCATCTAACTATACCCCCATTAATGCGACCAGACAAAGCAGCGCTGTCACAATGGAAAAAACTGCCACAACTCTTGTCTCTGACCAGCCACATAATTCAAAATGATGATGGATCGGCGCCATCTTAAAAAATCGTTTTCCGCCGGTCTTTTTAAAATATGTAACCTGGATCATCACAGATGCCACTTCTACCAGATAGATCAGACCTACAATGATCAAAAACAGCGGCATCTGCATCATATAAGCTGTCCCTGCTGCAAATCCGCCAAGCGCCAGAGACCCTGTATCTCCCATAAACACTTTGGCTGGATACACATTAAACAACAGAAATCCCATCAGCGCACCAACAACCGCACAGGTGATCGGCTCGATCCCGCTCTTGGTCCCAATCGCCACCACCGTAAAAAAGGTTGCTACTAAAACCGTTACGCTGGACGCAAGACCATCCAGCCCGTCTGTAAAATTCGTTCCGTTCACTGTTCCGATCACAGCAACAAACAGCAGCGGAACTGCCAGCCAGCCGATATCCCAGTATTTTCCTCCGGAAAATGGGATCAGCATAGTCATTGGGATCTCTGCAATTTTAAATACATAATATGCAAACACTGCCGTCACAACAATCTGAAGCGCCATCTTCTGCTTTGGAAACAATCCGTCAGAACGCTTCATCACAACCTTCAGATAATCATCCAGAAATCCGATCAGACCAAACCCGATGGTCAGAAAAAGTACCGGAAGGATCTTGGGATAATCTTTCACATACAGAAGCGATGTTATGATCACACTGACAAGAATGATCACTCCACCCATAGTCGGAGTTCCCGCTTTTTTCAAATGAGACTGTACCCCTTCCTCCCGTTCGGTCTGTCCCATTTTCAGTTTTCTAAGAAATGGTATTACGATCGGCCCAAGCACCAGGCTTAATGCAAACGATACTAATACCGGTATTACTACATGATAACTCATACTTCCACCTCTTCATCTCTTTTGTTTCAATATCTTATTTAGTATACCGCATTCCCTATTGTTTTTCAATCCCGAGATATGGGAGGACATTGTCAAAGATGCTTCGCAAAACCGGTGCAGCAATCGTACCTCCGTAGTAAATCCCTTTGGGATCATGAATAACTACCATTCCCAAAATCTGCGGATCGTCAGCCGGTGCAAATCCGATAAACGAAGAAATATAACGGTTGGCACTCCTTGGAAGCGTCTGGGAGGTTGCTGTTTTTCCTCCAATCGAATACCCTTCGATAAATGCATTTTTACCGGAACCATTTGCCACTACACCTTCCAGAAGACTCTGCATCGTCTCGGATGTCTTGCGGGACACAATTTTCGTTTTCTTTGGATAAGATAATGTTTCCAGCGCCTCTCCATCCCTGCTTAAAACTGCCTTTCCCAAATGCGGGGTCACCCGTGTCCCTCCATTGATAATGGAACTGACAGTCGTTGCCATCTGAATGGGTGTCACCTGAAAAGACTGTCCGAAACTGATGGTCGCAAGTTCTACCAGTCCAATGTCTTCTACTTTGTGCATGATCGTTCCGGCCTCTCCCGGCAGATCCACTCCTGTTTGTTCCAGAAGGCCGAATTGCCGAAAATACTGGTAAAATTTTTCTGCCCCAAGCCGGAGTCCGATATCAATAAATACCGGGTTGCAGGAATTTTGAATTCCCTGCACAAACGTTTCGCTCCCATGCCCGCCTGCTTTGTGACACCGGATCCTTCTGTCTTCCACCATCCGATACCCGGGGCAGGAAAACGTATCCTCCAACGTCACAACCCCTTCTTCCAGACATGCGGCAGAAGTAATGATCTTAAACGTAGATCCCGGCTCATAGGTATCATTGATACAGCCATTTCTCCACATGGTATTTAATGCATCCTGCAAGTCCTTTCCTGTTTTTTCTTCTCCTGTATTTAAGGTAAACGGATCATTCAAATGAAATTCCGGCACATTGACCATAGATAAAATTTCTCCATTTTGCGGATTCATCAGCAAAACAGATACCCCATCCGCCTGTTTTTCCTGCATCACCTTCTCTGCTGCCTGCTCACAATATTTCTGAATATTGTAATCCAGCGTCACTTCCAATGTCTTGCCAGCCACCGGTTCGATCCGGTCTTCCGCCACTGCATCCAGTTCGATTCCTCTGGCATCCGTAGTCGTAAGGATGGTCCCGTTTTTTCCCTTCAGAACCTCTTCATATTTTACTTCCAGTCCGATGATTCCCTGGTTGTCTCCTCCGGTAAACCCCAGAACTTTCGATGCAAGCGTATCATACGGGTAATACCTTCTGTAATCCTCATCTACTTTTACACCATCCAGATTGTATGCACGAATTCTGTCTCCCACCTGTTTTTCTACATTTGTCTTTACCTTTTCCATGGAAGACACTTTTTCCACCCGTTTTCGCACTTCTGCTTCTTCCAGTTCCAGCTCCTTTGATAACACATCGATCACCCGCTGCGGCTCTTCGATCTGATTGTGAATAACCGAAATTGTACAAACCGTCTTGTTTGTTGCCAGCACAACCTGATTTCTGTCCACGATCTCACCCCTGGCCGCCTTGATCTCACGTTCTCTCTGATGCAGCGCTTCTGCCTTTTTCTGATAATATTCTGCATCAAATATCATCAGATATACCAGCCGCCCGATCAGTCCTGCCAATATCAGAAATGCCGTCAGAAAAACAATCAGGATTTTCTTTTTATGATACGTTTTATTTTTCATATAAAAAACCTTACAAAAGACTTTATATAGCATATTTTGTCTTCTGTAAGGTTATTCCTTTTTATTCGGTCGGCTCAGGAGCCGCTGCCCAGTCATCATAATCCGGCTGATAGTTTGGATCAATGTAAGCTCCATCTTCGTTGCTGTATGTATCCTCATAATTGGCATCAAAGTCCTGCTGCACATCCTCCCTGATTCCCGTATCTTCCGGAAGAGGATCTCCATTTCTGGTGATTCCCAGATATGGGAAGGCTTCTGCCATGATCTTTTGAGACAGTTCCAGCACATAGGAACTCAGTTCCTGATTTTTCACATTCGGTTCATCAACCACAACATAAATTACAACTTCCGGATTTTCCTGAGGTGCATATCCAATAAACGAGAGAAGATAACTGCCTGATCCTCTTGGAAGTTTCTCTGCTGTTCCGGTCTTTCCACCAATATCATATCCTTCCACATTTGCAGGAACTCCGGTTCCTTCTGTCATCACTGCCCGCAGCGCTTCCTTTACTCTCTCAGAAGTCTGTCTGGAAACTGTTTTTCTCAAAAGTGTCGGATCCTTGGTCTGGATCACATTGCCGTTTTCATCCTGGATCTGCCGTACCACGTGTGGTTCATAATAATTTCCTCCATTCACTAAGGAAGAAAATGCTGCCACCATCTGTGTCATAGTCACGTTAAAACTTTGCCCAAAGGAAGAGGTTGCCAGATCTGTCTCTCCCATATTTTCCACTGTAAAAAGCAGATTTTCTGTCGCCGCCTCTCCCGGAAGATCGATTCCCGTATACTCTCCAAATCCAAAAATGTGCTGATACCGGATGAAATTTTCCACCCCGATCTTATCTGCCATTGCCATCAGCGCAACATTACAAGAATTCGCAATCGCCTGATTTACATTCTCCGGTCCATGACCATCCGTGTTATGACAACGGATAAACCAGTCTGTCTTCCAGGTTCCTCCTCCGCACACATAACTCTCCTGCCCTGTCAATGCCCCTGTTTCCAACCCAGTTGCCAGCGTAAACGGCTTCACGGTAGAGCCAGGCTCATAGGCATCGCTGACACAAAAATTCCGCCACAGGTTATTCATGGCATCCAACTTGTCCTGTTCTGACATCTTGGATAAAGCTTCCTCTGTATACCAGGATGTCAGATCTCTTGGTTCATTCAGATCAAAATTGGGATAAGATGCTTCCGCTAAAATCTCGCCGCTGTTTGGATCCATGATAATGACTGCTGTATTTTTACTTCCCGGCTCTTCTTTGCGCTCTTCTCCTTTATGGGCTTCATTGAATTCCAAGATGTATTTTTCCACGATGCTCTGAAGCGTCACATCAATCGTAGATACAACTGTATTTCCATTTTTTGCTGCTTTTACTGTACGTTCAACAGCTGAAGTATCTTCAAAGTATCCATACTCTCTTCCATCTGTGCCATTTAAAATTTCATTATATGCACTTTCAATGCCGATTGCACCCTGATTGCCGGAAACGGAAAATCCGATCACATCACTTGCAAGCGTACCATAAGGGTAAGTTCTGTGATAATCTTCTTCCAGCCAGATTCCCTGTATTTTAGAACCTTCTTTCTGATTCTCTTTCTTTTTCTGGTCTTCTTCTATTGTTTTCTGGAATTTTTGTGCGTCCGCATAAGATACACCCTTTTTCAGAATCTCATAGCGGCTTTGTGGATTGTCATCTATAATTTCCTTTACTTCGTCCGGATCGATCTGAAAACATTCTTCCAGCGCTTCCAGTGTGGGATCGATATATTTTTCACTTTTCCCTTCATCTGTGATAACCACCACATCCAGGATCACATTATATACCCGTTCACTGGTCGCCATTTTTGTTCCATTGCGGTCTACAATATCGCCTCGCTTATATGGAATCTTTTTATTGCCATACTGCTGTTGATCCAGCACGATTTTTGTATATTTTCCACCTTTAAATACATTGATAAAGGTAATTCTTCCAATAAGAACAACAAAAGCCAGTATAATTGCCATAAACAGCATTACCAGCTTCTTTTGCATTCTTTTTGGAAATTTTTTTGTCAAAAACTGAAATGGATTTTTTCTTTGTCTTCTTCCTGCCATTACATCTTCCTACTTTGATACACCCTTAGATTTTGCAAGAACTCCATCAGATGGAATGTCACTGTATTGCTTGACATAATCACTGGTAGGACTGTTATATTCCACCACATGACCATCTTCTGCATACACCATTCCCAGCTCATTCATCGCTTTCTCCCGGATTTCCTGCAGGTTCACGGAATCTGTCGCCGCATTGTATGCCGTATCGTTTGCTTCTGTTAAATCAGCCAACTCAGACTGAAGAGCCGTAATATTTTCAGATCGCTGAACAAGTTCGGCCTGCAGCTGCAGATATACAACACAGATAATCACCGCACAGATCGCTGCCATTGTTAAAAATCCTGTATATACAGGACTCATATCCAATGCACGTCTTCTGTTCTTCTTCACCTGGCTGCTTGCCCGCTTTTTCGGACGTACTTCCACTGCCTGTTTTTCCTGATTCGGCAATACCTTCGGCTGATGTACTACATTTCCATAGACATAGAACTGTCCATATCTGTTTTCTGTATGAGATTGTCTTCTGTATGTAGTTCTTTTTCCTGCAGCCATTTGGTCTGCCCCTTTCCACGTGCAATCTGCCGGGCTCTCCCCTTCCCGGCAGATTTTATTTTCAGATACTCACCCTCATTTTTCGCTGCGTTCAAAAATACGAAGTTTCGCACTCTTCGAACGACTGTTATACATCAACTCCTCCTCGGAAGGAAGAATTGGCTTTCTCGTGATCACTTTTCCTTTTGATACATTCCCGCATACACAAACAGGAAAGTGACTTGGACAGGTACATGGATTTTCATTTTTTCTAAATGCACTCTTTACAATCCTGTCTTCCAGAGAATGAAATGTGATAATACAGAGCCTTCCTCCCGGATTCAGTATCTCGATCATATCATCCAACGTATCCCGCAAAACATCCAGCTCCCGGTTCAATTCAATCCGTATTGCCTGGAAAGTCCGCTTTGACGGATGTCCCGATGTCTTCTGAAACTTCATCGGAATCGCTCTTCTGATCACTTCATTCAACTGACCTGTTGTTTCTATCGGTTGCTTTTCCCGCTCCATCACAATATGTTTTGCAATGTTCTTCGCAAATTTGTCTTCGCCATAATCACGAATCACACGGTAAAGTTCCGCTTCACTATAGTCATTGACGATATCTCTTGCCGTCATCGTCTGTCTCTGATCCATTCTCATATCAAGCGGCGCATCTGTGCGGTACGAAAACCCGCGCTCCGCCGTATCCAACTGGTACGAAGATACACCCAGATCGATCACGATCCCATCAACTTTGTCAATTCCTATTTCCTGGAGCTTCGGTTTCATATTGCAATAATTGCTCCTGATTATTGTAACTTTCTCCCCGAAACCGGCTAATCTGACGCTTGCCGCCTGAATGGCGTCCGCGTCCTGGTCTATTCCTATCAAACTCCCATTGTCACTCAAACGGCTGGCAACTTCATATGCATGTCCACCACCGCCAAGTGTTCCGTCCACGTAGATGCCGTCTGGCTTTATCTTCAGGCCATCTACTGTCTCTTCAAGTAAAACTGATGTGTGCTTAAATGCCATAGATTCCTCCATTCACTGTTACGCCTGTCTCTGATCAAATCCGGATTCCGATTGCTTCCATTCGTTCTGCGATGGCATCCAGATCTTCCTCACTGACAACACTGCGCTCTTCCCAAAGTGCTTTATCCCAGATCTCCACGCGGTCCTGAACTCCCACCAGGACAACATCTTTCTCCAGATGCGCAGCTTTTCGAAGTGATGCAGGCACAGAAACGCGCCCCTGCTTGTCAAAACTGCCTTCCGAAGCACTTCCAAAAAAATAACGCTTGAATATTCTGGCATCCTTGTTCATTCGTGGTAAGGTATTCAATTCAGCAACGAACTGATTCCATTCTTCCTGAGAGTACACAAAAAGACACCCTTCCAAGCCATTACAGATTACAAAGCTTTCGCCCAGGTCATCTCGCAATTTAGCTGGAATGATGAGTCGGCCTTTTTCATCAATACTATGATTAAACTCTCCTAATAACATCTGGAATCCCTTCTAAAAGTGAGCCTCCACATTCGCCCCACTTTGTGCCACTATTCACCACTTCCTACCACTTGAAACCATTGTAAACCACCACGCCCCCTTTTTCAACCCTTTTTTCACATTTTTCACATCTATGTTACAAACTTGTAAAAAAATATTAAAAAAGGACAGACCTTTTCGGTCTGTCCTCTTCTCTCGTTCTGTCTATTCTGAAAGCCCGCTTATATAATTGTTCACAGCATCATAATTCACTTCTGCCACTGCACGCTCCTGCTTGGACTCATGGGTCACATAAGCGGAATATCCAAGCCACCCCACCAGGGCGATCGCCGCAAGAGACAATACGCATTTGCGAAGAATATTCATCATGCGCTGCTTTTTCATAATTTTCTTTCGATTTGCTTTTTCCTGTTTATACCGATCTACTTTTGCCTGACTCATAATCTGAATGCTCCTTTGTCCTCTATGTATTTCGCAGTTCTTTGCTGTATCTGCATACTTTTTACATAGTGTATCACATTCCCTGTTAAACTACAACAATAATTCCGCCGTCATTGGCATAAACTGTACTGATCCCGGATGTATTTACTATAAAGCTGGACTTCACCGCAAACCGTTCTTTTAACATCCTTTGTACTTCCCGTGCTCTTTCTTCACAGTTGCAATGTGCGATCGCAAGAATCTTTTCTCCTGCATTTGTCACATCTACAGCCACACAATCTGCCATTTTTACCAACGCTTTTTTCATTCCTCTGGCTTTATCCAGCTGACAGATTGTTCCTTCTGGTGTAGAGCCCATCACTGGTTTGATATTCAACGCACCCGCAACCAGTGACTTGATCCCGGTCAATCTTCCATTTTTGCGAAGAGTATCCAGATTCTCCAACACAAAATACGTATGCTGCGTTTCGATGTACTGCTCCACATTCTGGATCACTGTTTCAAAATCCATCCCTGCCTCTTCACACTCCTGGATCTTACATGCGATCAATGTCTCTCCCACGGAAGCTGAACGGGAATTGAACACGTAAATGTCTTTCTCTCCATACTCTTCTTCATACAGATTTTTTCCAAGAACTGCACTGTTGTACGAACCACTCAGTTCCGAAGATAACGTCACAACATAGATACGTTCTGCCTCACAGTGATAGCTCTCCATATATTTTTCCGGAGACGGACAGGATGATTTTGCACACTGTGCACTCTCCGCGATCCTTTTCAGAAGCTCTTTCTGATCCAGATTCTCATCGTCTGTCAAATGGGTATCCTCTATTTGAATTCCAAGAGAAACATGCTGGAATCTCTCGTCTGCATTCATCTCCGGTGTAAATTCTCCACAACTGTCAACAATTACTTTATAGCTCATGTCTTTCCTCCCAAACCACACTTCCATTTACCTTATCTATTATATGTGGTTTTCAATACTACGTTACTTAATATATCACACTTTATAACATATGAAAAGACATTTTTACATCTTTTGTCTAAGTTTTGCCAAGTTATTCTGTTTCCAGTCTGATCCTGCGGGATACACTCAATGCAAGACCCATCTCTGTCATCAGAAAAAGAACCGAAGTTCCTCCATAACTGACAAATGGAAGCGTTACTCCTGTAGTTGGCATCATATTTGTCACAACCATAATATTTAAGATCACTTGCAGGGCAATATGTGCAAAAATCCCCGTCACGATCAGAGAGCCATACAAATCCGGCGCATTCCGCGCAATAAACATCAATCTATATAGAAGAAATGCAAACAGGATCAATATGATAATTGCACCAAAAGCCCCCAGTTCCTCACAGATAACGCTTAAGATCATGTCATTTTGAGCTTCCGGGATCATCCCCAGCTTCTGGGTACTATTTCCAAGTCCTTTGCCGAAAAAGCCGCCGGATCCAATGGCATATAAGCCCTGAAGTACCTGAAATCCGGTCCCATCCGAATGTCCCTCCGGATCCAGCCAGGTTGTGATCCTTCCAATTCGGAAATTATCACTGTTGGTTGCATATACGGCAAGAATCGCCACTACCACGATCAGAATTCCTGCTCCGATCGCTGCGACCATCAGAAACGGCTTGGTCTTCGGATGTGCCACAAAAATCAGAACACAGGTGATCGCCATAACGATTACGGCAGTACTCAAGTTATCTGTCAGGATAAACACGCCTCCTGCCGCAACTCCACCATAGATCAAAAGCCTGCGAATTCCCGTCCATCCGTTGATCCGCCGTCCCATTTTGCAGATCTCACAGGAAATAAACAAAATGATCGCAATCTTCGTAATCTCCGATGGCTGCAGCGTCATATTTCCCGGAAGCTGTATCCAGCGTCTGGCACCATTGATGGTTGTTCCCAAAGGCGTCTGCACCAATGCCATCATAACCATTGCAAACAGATAGATCTCGAATGAAAACGCTCCGTAAATATGATAGTCGATCTTAGATACGATCAACATCACTCCAAAACTCCCCGCACTGATCAGTGCCTGTTTGATAAAATAGGACATATCATTCTGAAAGTCTGCCTGCGCGCTGTAAGCGCTGGCACTATAAAGCATAATCAGTCCAAAACAGGTCAAAAATATAATGACCAGCATCAGATTATAATCAAAATATGTGGTTGGAGCACTGTGTGCGGCCTGCCCTTCTTTTCGTCTGGCAGACCTGTTACGTTTTCCCTGCTCTCTTCTACGGATCGGCTGTACCGTTTTGCTGTTCATAAAATCTCCCCTGTTTTTATTCTACTCAATTATCTTGCACTCATTACCGGATGGACTGGTTTCCCATGTTCAAAAAAGCGGTCATACCATACAAGGAATATATAAACCGTCCAGATTTTCCGGCTGTTATCCGTCTTTTCATTCGCATGTTTGGCAGATTTATGTTCATCCAGCATTTTTATCAGAAGTTCTGTATCAAAAAATTTCTTTGCAGCATCAGAAAGAAACATATCTTTGACACGATTATAATACGGTTCTTCTTTTAACCAGACACGGATTGGAATCGGAAATCCCAGCTTTTTCTTCTCTGCCGTTTTACTGCGGATAACTTTTTCTGCTGCCTGCCGAAGCGCCACTTTTGTCTTCGGGGCTCTTACTTTGTAGTCCAGCGGCAAGGTCTGCGCCAGTTCCAGTACTTTTTTATCCAGAAATGGAACCCGTACCTCTAAAGAATTGGCCATTCCCATCTTATCGCCTTTCATCAGAATATCATGCACCAGCCACAAATGCAGATCTACATACTGCATTTTCGTTACCGGATCTTTGTCTTTCACCCGTTCATAAAGCGGTGCTGTCACTTTCTGGATACCCGGCTGACACCCTTTTTTCAAAATCCGGTTTGCTTCTTTCTCCGTAAAAATATTCGTTGCGTTGGCAAAATATCGTTCTTCCAGTGTTTTCCCGTGACGGATCAAAAACCCTCTTCCTTTCATTCCTCTCGGAAGACATCTTTCCGCAAACTTGCCAAGCGCCCGACGGATCGGCATCGGGATTTTATTAAAAGATGTATGCTCCAATGGCTCACAATAAATGTTATACCCACCAAATAGTTCATCGGACCCTTCCCCCGACAACACCACTTTTACTTTTTTCGAGGCTTCCTGGCTCAAAAAATAAAGAGCGATCGCTGCAGGATCTGCCACCGGCTCATCCATATAATACTGAATATCTGACAGATTATCCCAATACTCCTGTGGTGTGATCACCTTTGCATCATTCTTCATATGAATACTTTCTGCAAACTCTTTCGCATCCTGGATCTCACTGTATTTTCCTTCTGAAAATCCAACTGTAAATGTGCGGTCAACCTGCCCCAGATAAGTCAGATAACTGGAATCCACCCCACTGGATAAGTAGGATGCCACTTCTACATCACTGATCTTATGCATGGCCACAGACTCTTTCATCACCTGTTCGATCTCATCCGCTACTTCCTCAAAAGACTTTGTCGTATCTCCGGTAAATTTTGGTTCAAAATAACGCTTCATCGTCATTTTCCCATTTTCATACGTAAAGAAATGCCCTGGCTGTACACAAAATACCCCTTTGAAAAACGTTTCATTGGTCGGTACAAACTGAAAGGACAGATAATTCCCAAGTGCTGCTTCATTAAACACTTTATCGAACTTCGGATGTTCCAGAAAAGACTTTATCTCCGAACCAAACATCAAAGTTCCGTTCATCTGTGCATAATATAACGGCTTGATCCCGAAAATGTCTCTGGCCGCAAACAGCCGTTTCTCTTTTTTATCCCAAATTGCAAATGCATACATTCCACGAAGACGTTCTACCAGTTTTTCTCCCCACTGCTCATATCCATGGATCAATGTCTCCGAATCCGTATTGGAAACAAATACATGTCCTGCAGCAGCCAGTTCTTCTTTTAATTCCCGGTAATTATAAATCTCCCCGTTAAATACCAGAACTTTACTCTTATCTTCATTGTATAAAGGCTGATCTCCATCTGCAGAAAGATCGATGATAGAAAGACGGCGAAATCCAAGAGCCGCATCTTCCTCTACAAACTTCCCGGAACTGTCCGGTCCCCGATGCACAATGGTATCCATCATGTTTTCCAGTACTTGTTCTCTGTTCTCAACTTCTCCTACAAATCCTGCAAATCCACACATATCCTGTATCTCCTCTTAAAACTTATGGAACCTGCCTTTCACATTCCCGCTTTGGGGACAGGTTCTGTAGATATTTTTTAATAACGCCTTCTAATATATCACATGCTGTACCGAAATCCAAGAAAAACCTTATTTTCTTGTCTTCTTCACACCAAAGGACGTGGATTTACGCCGTTCTCTGTCCCGTTCTTCCCGAAGCTGAAGCTGGACTTTTGCCAGCCGTTCTTCCAGATCTTTTATCTTTTCACAGTAATATCTTTTTTCCTCCTGTTCAGAAAGAATGTCAAACCGATATTCAACTTCCAACCAGGCCGGTCCTCCGTCCAGTTCCGGAATATCCATCAAATACTGGGGATCATCTGTCAAAAACAGACTTCTTCCACGGTCTGTAGAAACCGCATTCACTGCTTTCATCTCATGTTCCACGGATCTTCCATTGATCTTCACGCTGCAGATTTCGCAGACACATGCCGCATTACATGGATCAAACCTCATACTCTTTGCATGTTCCAGCAGCCAGGATTTCTGGATCTTATACCCGGACATACTGGGCCATGTTTCGCTGTCCTCTTCGCAAAATCCTTTTCCGATATCATAATAGCATTTGGACTCCTGACAGTCTCGTCCTCCGATAAAGCCGGCCGTGATCTCGCTGTAAAATTTCATCCGCTCCGCTTCCAGTCCGGAATAATATATCCTGCACTCATCCAGTTCCGGCGATGCCATCAGCTCTTCATACATCTCATCAAATCGTTTTGCATATTGATAGTCTACCGCTGCGATCTTCTGCCAGAGAGGCAGCCATTCTCCCGCCTGACCATATCCTTCCTTGATCTCCTGAAACAATTCATCTGAAGTCTTTCTTTCAAATCCTCTTCCGGAAAAATTATTCCTCTCTGCCAGACTGAAATTCTCTTCTGTCAAATACCCGGGACCTCCCAGATAGTCATAGACATACACCGGAACTCCCATTGCAAGGCAGCGCGGAACTGTCCGCCCGATCGTGATCACCAGATCATACTGCTGCAAAAACTCTGCATTCACCTGCTCTGTACGATATCCCAGACCGATCAGATCCACCTGGTAATAACCACCCATTTTTTCTTTCAGTTCCAACAACTCCTGTGGAATATGATTGGAAATCACTGCAATCTTGTCCAACGCTCTCTGATATCCCGCATACTCGCTGCTTCCTTCAAAATATTCCGATTCCACACAGTTTTGAAAAACCCGAATCTTTGTGTCTTTGGCAGCCTGCATTGCCACCATATCTGCACACTCCGGACTGACACATAAAACAAAAGCCGCTTCCGGGGTACATATAGGAAGATTTTCCATGGCATTGATCACACTCAATTTGGAAACTACCATACGCTTATATTTTAGTTCATATCTGCTCGCCAGATAATCAAATACAGGAAAATGCTGAATAAACACGATATCAAATTCTGTCTCTTTCAGCGCTTCTCTCGGACATTCGATCACGGTGATTCCTTCTTCCAGTTCCTGCAAAAGAGGATATGCCTTTTTTAATACTGCAATTACCACATCGTATCCCTTTTCTTTAAACAAATGGGCAAACTCCAATACATGCAATTCCGATCCTGTAAATTTCTGAAAATATAAATTTGTAATCAATACTTTCTTTTTTTGTTCCATATGACTTCTCCTGGTTTTTCTTTTCCTCTTCTTCCGATTATAACAGAAGGAGCACCTTTTCTCCACCTCATAATCATTTTTTCTAAAATTGGACAGAAAAAAAGACACTCTCTAAAGTGTCCGTCTCTCCATAAACTCGGGGTGACAGGATTCGAACCTGCGACCTCACGGCCCCCAGCCGTGCACTCTAACCAAACTGAGCCACACCCCGTTTTGCAATTCTTATTCATTATAACGAAATTTTTTTCAAAAGTAAATGCCCTTCCAAAAAATAATTTGCTTTTCTGCTCACTCATACGGGCAGAGCGGTCTGCTTCCCTGCCCGTTTTATTCTTTAAATCTGTTTGGTCGTCCACTTACTGCAGTCCCATACGGCATGAACCACATCCTGATAAAATTCCGGTTCATGGCAGATCAAAAGGACGCTTCCACGATAATCCAGCAATGCTTTTTTCAGAGAATCCTTCGCGTCCACATCCAAATGGTTCGTTGGTTCGTCCAAAAGTAAGATATTCGTATCCCGGTTCACAAGTTTGCAGAGTCTTACTTTTGCCTGTTCCCCTCCACTTAAAACACGCACCTGACTTTCGATGTGTTTGGTTGTAAGTCCACATTTTGCCAACGCAGAACGCACTTCATACTGGGTAAAAGAAGGAAATTCCTGCCAGATTTCTTCAATACAAGTTGTCCGGTTATCTCCTTTGACTTCCTGTTCAAAATATCCAATCTGCAGATTTTCTCCCAATTCACAGGTTCCCGAAATTGCAGGGATCAACCCAAGAATACTTTTCAGCAAGGTTGTCTTTCCAATTCCATTGGCACCAACCAGCGCAATTTTCTGTCCCCGCTCCATGGAAAGTGACAGTGGCTTCGACAACGGTTCTTCATATCCGATAACCAAATCTTTGGTTTCAAAAATATATCGTCCCGGTGTTCTTCCGTATCGAAACTGAAACTCTGGTTTTGGACGCTCTGCCGCGAGTTCGATCACCTCCATCTTATCCAGTTTCTTTTGTCTGGACATTGCCATATTTCTTGTAGAAACACGCGCTTTATTTCTTGCCACAAAATCTTTCAACTCGCTAATCTCCTGCTGCTGTCTCCGGTAAGCAGCTTCCAACTGTGCCTTTTTTACAGCATATACTTCCTCAAAATGATGATAGTCCCCCACATAACGGTTCAGTTCTTGATTTTCCATGTGATAGATAATGTTGATCACATCGTTCAAGAACGGAATATCGTGAGAAATCAAAATAAATGCATTTTCATAATCGATCAAATACCGTTTCAGCCAGGCAATATGCTCTTCATCCAGATAGTTTGTGGGCTCATCCAACAATAAAATATCTGGTTTTTCAAGCAAAAGCTTTGCAAGAAGAACTTTCGTCCTCTGGCCTCCGCTCAAATCTGTAACATCTCTCTCCAATCCGATATCCAAAAGTCCCAGCGCCTTTGCGACCTCTTCTACTTTTGCATCAATAATATAAAAATCATGAAGTGTCAAGGTATCCTGAATGGTCCCAAGTTCTTCCATCATGGAATCCATTTCTTCCGGAGAGGCTTCTCCCAGAGAATCACAGATTGTATTCATCCGTTCTTCCAATTCAAATAAATAGGAAAATGCAGATTTCAATACGTCGCGTATCGTCATTCCCTTTTCCAGAACCGTATGCTGATCCAGGTATCCAACGCGGACGTTTTTTGCCCACTCAATTTTCCCTTCATCCGGCATCAGTTTTCCTGTAACAATATTCAAAAACGTGGATTTTCCTTCTCCGTTTGCACCCACCAATCCAATATGTTCGCCTTTTAAAAGCCGGAAAGACACATCTGCAAAAATCGCCCGGTCGCCAAACCCATGTGTCAAATGCTCTACATTTAAAATACTCATGATATAACTCCTATCTCAATATTTCCTTTCACAGGATTATTGTACAGGAAAGCGGCTAATTTGTCATCAAAATTCACCTTTTTGCAGATTTTCCATATGATGTATTGTAATTATATGAAAGGAAGGATTACACTATGCAGAATAATCAGACTTATCTCAGAAATGAGCGCTTCTCTTATCAGCAGCAGCCCTGCCGGAACCCATCAAACAGACAGAATCGCCCCTCATTTCGGGAAGAACCAGCTGCACCGCCTTGTTCCTGCCGGATTCCCCATGATCCACTTGAAGACATGGCACTTGCAATGGCATATGTTCCCTGGCAGAAATGGGAAGATACCTATGATGTTCATCAGGGATTAGAGTGCGGAACAATTTTCCCTGCTTTAAACAAACCGTTCTACGGAAAAGGAGGATGGAATCAATGACAGGTCGCCCATGCCAAAAAGAATTGATGCAGCATATCAATGCAGTCAGTTTTGCAGTAGATGATGTAAAACTATATCTGGATACTCACCCACAGGATCCAGAAGCACTTGCTTATTTTGAGAAATACAGCAGACTGCGCAATCAGGCGCTGAAAGAATATGCCATGAATTTTGTTCCTTTGACTATTGATACTGCTTCCGCTTCCTGTAAAGACTACTGGAAATGGATCAATGAGCCATGGCCATGGCAGGAAGGAGGATGCTGATTATGTGGAACTATGAAAAACGATTGCAATACCCTGTAAAGATCACACAGACAAATCCGAAAATTGCGAAAATTATTATTTCGCAGTTTGGTGGACCTGACGGAGAATTGGCAGCATCTATGAGATACCTGTCTCAGAGATATACCATGCCGTATAAAGAAGTAACTGCGACTTTAACAGATATCGGTACATCTGTACCGATATTGCACACGTTACTTTTCAATAAAAGATGTTTCTAAAATTTCTGTTTTGAAATATTCTCCTTTTCCCGTTGCCTTTACTTTCAGCCGGATTCCTATCGGTATTGACTTCAACCATACATCAACAATATTTCCCTTATGAATCTCCACATGGTCTAGTACTTCCTTATAAACATCTTCGCTATCACTATCCAGTTCCATAATTTCATCTAAGGCTTTTATATACTTCTCCATATGATTTACCTGACGAGAATCCGACTTGTCTTTTTGTAAAGCATCTGATAGTTGTATATTCAGTTTTTCAAGTTCTTCGTTATACCACTCTGTTTGATTCTGCAAATCTTCCTTTGAAATCAGTCCATCAAGCATTAAATCAATCGCTTTTCGTTTCTTCATTTCAAGATTATCTATTTTCTTCTTGATTTTCTTTGAATCTACTTTTTTTGCTGTTGCTTTTTGAAGCTGTGAGATTTCTTTTAAAATTTCTTTTTTCAAGGAATCACGTTCTCCTTGAACAAGAGTGATACAGTAATTCATGCAAGTTTTTAAAGAACGGTCATTGATAGAAGAATTATTACAGCCGATTTCGTTTCCGTCAGCATCTTGTTTCTTTGTGCCATGATTCGCAGCAGCATAACAACGCCAAGCCTTATAGACATCTCCACTCATTAATTTTTTTGTACGGCTGACATAACGGCATCCACATTCCGCACAATGGATTTTTCCACTACACCAATAGCGGTTACTATGCTTTGATTTCTGTTCTTCTGAAGGAGAACGCCTTTTCAATTCCTCCTGTGTCCTGTTCCATAAATCTCTGTCAATAATAGGTTCATGATGTTCTTTCAAGTAAACCATTTCCTCCTCTCCCCTGTTGTATTTCTTTGAATGAGTTAGATAATCTGGTGTGTATGTTTTCTTCTGACATAAATCCCCTACATATTTTTCATTTCTTAACACCCGAAGAATAACTACATTAGACCATAAAGCAATTCTTTTCGGTCGCATACCTTCTGCAAGAAGTTCCTTTGCAATAGTCCATGTTCCTTTTCCTTCATTTGTATATTTATGAAAAATTGCTTGCACTATCGGAACTTCTTCTTCGTTAATATGTAGTTGTCCATTCTGAACAGTATAACCTAATAAGTCTCTGCCAAATACAACACCTTTTTCCATCTGACGCTTTTGCCCCCATTTCACACGTTCCGAAGTCTTTCTGGATTCTTCCTGTGCGATACTTGCCATAATAGTTAAGCGAAGTTCTCCATCAGCGTCTCTTGTGTCGATATTATCAATAGTAAAAATAACGCCGACACCTGCTGATTTAAGTTTGCGTGTATAAGACAGCGTATCTACTGTATTTCTGGCGAACCTTGCAACCTCTTTTGTTATAATCAAGTCAACCTCTCCGTTTAGAGCATCCTGTATCATTTTCTTAAAGCCGGAACGTTTCTTTATCTGTGTTCCGCTGATTCCCTCATCATAATACACTTCACTAAGTTTCCAACCTTCATGATGTGTAATATAATCAGCAAAATAACTTCTTTGGCTTAAAAGTGAATTCGTTTGGTCTTCTTTATCTGTAGATACTCTGGCATATGCCGCAACCCTTAAAATATTTTCTTTCATTGTGCTACCTCCATAAATGAAAATAGCACACCACAAGACAACTATATTGTATCAAAATCTCTTGTGATGTGCAATTTGATTTGCGTTATTTTTCATTTATCAGAGAATTTAGTTGCTCATCTGACAAAAGGGAGCGTCTATGTAATTCTTTATATATTCCGCACTTTAAGATTTTACGAAAGGATTTTTGAATTTCTGCTGAAATCAGTTTATTATCTGGCTCTTTTTCTGATTCGCCAGTAGGTTCTTGCATACAATTCCCCCTTTCTCTGACTTATAATTAGATTATGCAAAAGCTACAAAAATGTTCCTAATCTTTCTGTTCCAAAAAGGGGAGTTTTTGCTGTTCCTCTGCTGTCACAGCATGAAAATCATTATCTCTTTCCAAATAGGCTTGTACAGACGGATAGACAGTTTTCTTCCCCTTATCGTCATACGTTATCACTTTATGGATTCGCCTTAAAAAGGCTTCCCATGATTCCCTGTCCTCTCTTTGTGCTTCTGGATATTGCCGCTCTAACGCCCAGTTTGATATAATATAAACCTTATTGTAGCAGGCATATTTATTTGCATATCTGGACGGAAGTTCTAACGGATAAATATCACAGTACAGGAGCATTTCTTTCAGACGGAGAGAGGAACGAAACTCATCAAAGGCAATAACGGGCTGACAGCGATACCCATCAAAAGGATTTTTGTAATCCGTAATACGGTAAACATCTATAAAATTATGTGCTTCTAACACACCTCTTGTCTTTCCTGTACCTGTATGACCGCTGATATAGCACACTTCCATGTCAAGCCGGACAGAATCCTTGAAACGTTCCGTAAGAATAGTAGTCCGAACTTTATCAATTTTATCAATCTGCAAGATATAGTCCTGATTGACCGCCAGAATCTCTGCATTTGTCATGTTATCCAGTACCATTTGATACAGTTCTGACATATCGTATCTTTTTCCTCTGCTGTCCGGCGGACGTGTTCCGTATTCCTCAAAAGAACCCTCTATTTTCGTTTCCTGCTTTGAATCATTTTCCCATTTCCCCGACTTACTCACATAAGCAATATTATCGGAAATTGTGCTTCTACATCGTTCTATATGAGATTCCGGGAGATAACGCTTAAGCATGCTGAATCGTACTCTGGATGAAAACACGACAAAGATATGTGTATGGAACAATGTGCCTTTTTCGTCCGCCATGCAGAGATAAACCAGTGTCTTAAAATTTCTATGGAAAATCTCCAAGATATGTTCGTGTGTATATCCTTTTTCCAATGGGTCATTGATTGTTAATTGATACATCAACGCTTGTGTGTCTGCTATGATAATCACTCCTTTGTGCATTTTGTGCTATGATGTGAGCAAGGCAGAAAGCCTTGTAGTTACTGGTGTTTTTCATGTTTGTGCCATGTTGGGTAATACTAGCCCAACATGGCAGGGCTAAGGGCTTGCGGCTTCGCCGCCGCCCTTGCCTGCCTTTAGGGATATTACGACAATGCCTTGACACAGATTTCCTGCATTTTTTCCATATCCCTCACAGTCGGGATTTTAACAAAGTGTAAATCCGAGCCTTGAAGAAGTAAAATCCCTTCTCCCCTTTCAAATTGCCTGTTTTCTACCATTTCAATATATTCCTTTGGCATGAGCATTTCATAAATACTCCGCATAGGTGCACCGAGAATCATAATGATTCCGTAGTTCAAACGGCTACCGTCTGGAAAAGCTTTTGCGTCTGGACGCTGGCAGGAACAGATAAAACGAACTCCCAATGACCTGCCAAGCATGAGAATTTCTGAAACCTTGTTCATCACATCTGCTGCCTTTTTCTTGTCCTCTCCCTGCAAGGCTAAGATATTTGCCATATATTCATCCCAAATTAGGGTTACTGTATATCTGTTTTTATCTTCTCCTGACTGTCTTTTATGTAAAATTGTATAGACAACCTCTAAGGCTTCTAATGATTTTTTATAAGGATAGTAAAAAGTGCACCCTCTTAAAAAAGCAAATGAATCGTCTTGCTTAAAATCTGCAAAGAAATACTCCGCTTCTGGTGGCGAAGCAAGAATCAGCATTTTCAGACACCAGACAAGTGCATAAGATTTCCCACTACCGGACATACCGCATAAAATCATATGGCTATTCGTTTTCAGGGATATATCCGTAAACAGAGCATCTCTTTTCCCGTACCCATGCCAAGCGTCATAATCATACCCTAGTTTGAGAAAATTATTCTTCGTCATACAATACGCCTCTTTCCGGCGGCTTTCTTCCCTTTTTGCTGTACATCACAATCAGCTTTCCTTTATCTTTATTTTTGCCACCATATTCTAAATCAGGATTCACAAAATGTAGATTCATACAATCGGCAATCGCTTCTTTGCATTTTCGCCACCGTTCCATAGGAATCTGACTGTAAAATACCCTTGTTGTTACCCCTGTTTTTTTATCCCTGTTCTTTTTTATCAGAACTGGACAGCCGTTTCTTAAATCCTGCCCAGTAAAGGCAAGCCCAAGATTATATTCATCATGCTTTACCGTCATAACTCCAATACAATAGACTGTAAAAATAAATAGAATTATAAACATGATAGTTCCTCCAATATGGACGATACCACGCCAAACGGGAAGTATCAGTTTAGGAGCATGAGCATATAACCCTGATTTCTGATTCCAGAACATCCAAAAGCCTGCTAATATCGCCAATGGGAAAATATTGAGGTATGGTCTTAAAATCAACTGCTGTATTGCTAATGAAAGCCGGAAATAACGTTTTTTTATTCTCTCTAAAATTCTCATAATCTCTCCTTTTCTTTTGTCTTTGTCAGAGGGGAGAGTGTCTCCCCTCCCCCCCCCGACAAAATGTCACATTACACTATTGTAATGGATTCAATTTTTCCTTTGTAATTAAAGGAAATCTCCAAAGTATCATTGACTTTTACCTGTTCTGGCAGAGAGATTCCTTCTTTAAGGAAGAATTTTTCTGCTCTCAGTCCATGAACATTTTCATCTTTGAAAGCTACAAAAATATTCATTCCTACAATCTGTTCTCCGTCTTTATTGGTAAAATCGACACCCATAAAACCGAGTAATTTTGCCTGCATAAGTTTCACCACCTTCCTATCATACATACAAATATTTTTTCGTTAAGCACTTAACTTGTTTTAATTATAACTTGCTTTTTAATACTTGTCGTGATATTCTTTTAACTATGATATATTTGACATAATCGTATTTTTAATCTATCTTATGTATGATACAGTTATTAAAATTTATATCATGTTTCTTAATAAGCATTTTTTATAAATTAAAAGGAGTATTAAAACTATGGACTATGAAGAATTTAAAAAAGACGTATCTTTACGGTTAAAAGAAATTAGGAGAAAAAATAATGATACCCAAGAGAAATTAGCCACAGAAATCAATATATCTAAAGAAAATTTATCCAAAATCGAGCAAGGTAGAGTAAACTTGACCTTAGAAAATTTATTCAGAATTGCCGAACACTATCATGTTTCATATGACTACCTTTGCAAAGGTGAATCCACAAGCACATTTTTAAACACACTAGAAAAACTAGTATCCATTAAATTTATATCTGCTCAAAGCGGAGAACAAAAGTTGAAATATCCTGTGTTAAAAATAAATCAAACGCTATTAGATTATCTAATCCAAAAAGCTCTTGCTGATATTCACCCTAAAATGCCAGACCATATAAAAGCACAGTGGAAAAAAGAACTGCAAAACAATTTTTACAATGATATGAATAAAAAGGATTCACCTTATAATACTGAATTTGCACTTGTCAAAGAAGACTTAATTTATCCTGATGATAATAAGAGTGATTGGAAACAATCTGATTTATTGCGAGAAATAGATAAAGCAATCACACAGTAAAAATAAAACAGCGTTGCAGATACTTCTTTGTCTGCAACGCTGTTTTATTCATCATGTCCTTTTAACAAATCATCAGTGGTAATACCAAAAAACTCCGCTAAAGCAACAACTTCATAATCTGGAACGAATCTTTTCCCCTGCTCTATCCTCAAAATAGTTAAGTCTGTAAAATCCCGCCCTTCTAATTGAAGTTTTTCAGCTAAAGTCTTTTGTGTCATACCAGCTTTCTTTCTTAATTTTTTCAGATTGCTCCCAATTATATTTTTGGAAGTTCCATTCCAATATATTTTCATACAGCACTTCCTTCTAAAGATGAAGTTTTGTATTGATGTTATAACAATTTTTTGCTATTATACTTCTAAAGATGAAGTTTTTAACAAAAATATAAAGGAGTTAAAGAAATGAGAAGAAAATACTTAATGATTCTGCCTATGGCACTGTTAATGACACTGTTCACAGGGTGTTCCAATGTTGCGAACGAAAAGCAAATAAAAACGGACTTAGAACAGTACGAAGAAACCAACGTTATCAAAGATAATGAAAAAATCGAAGAAATAGCCATTGACAAAAGACAAACAGATGAAAATAAGAAAACCGATACTGTATGGTGTACCATCACAACTCAGGATTCTGAGATAAGCTATCAGAAAGAGTGTGTACTCACATATAATTTAGATAAACAAAAAAAGTGGACACTTGCTGATGTTGATGTCAATGATTCTGATGAATGGGTAAAAGAGCCTTTAAAGGGGATTGATGAAGAAGCCATTTCTCTTTCTCTAAACGATGAAACAGTAAAGGTTGATGATACAGAATGGTATATCGAAGAATCAGAAATCAAAAAAATTTCCATAGATAAACAAGATACCGATATAGAACAGAAAAAAGATACTGTTCTTGTATCGCTTACATTAGAATCTCCTGTACAAAAGGCAGAAGGACAGTTGGAAATCTCTTATCATTTTGAAGATGACTGGGAAATCGACTCCTTAGCAGAAAAGAAATCTTTTACTGCTCAGGATATAGAAGGTACTGCCCTAAATGCCACCGAAAAGTCTTTAACAGAAGAATTAGTACAAAGCGAAATTAAATTAGACAATGACGAAAGTAACATTTCTATTGAAAAAGAGAACATTTCTAACTTCAAAATTGTAAATGAAAATACTGAGGACAAGGGAACCTTCAAAACTTTTGAATGCACCGCCACAATTACCAAGCCAACTGCTGTGTTCCAGATAGAGGCTAATATTGGCTATCTATACTCTGAGGAAGAAGGATGGACTTGTCAGCCTGTAACAATAAAATCAACATTAGAATCTTTGAATATTGTTGGAGAATGGAAAGGCACATATAATGGAGCACCTCATTCTGGCGAAGCGGTTTTAAATATTTTAAGCCTTGACGAAAACGGTACTATAACCGCCACATACAGCTATACTCCTGAAACTACTAGCGACTATTCTCAGCCAGGAAGCTATAATGTATCGGGAAAAATAGATTTTGAAACCCTTCATATGGATTTAGAAGCCGGTGACTGGATTGCAGAACCGTCGAAAACTCTGTCTGTTACAAAAGCAAATATTCGTGCTAATTTGTACGTTAACGATTCAATAATAGAAGGATTAGGACAGGAAGGCAATGTATTCACATTAAAAAGATAATTAACAAATATAGGAGTAAATTGATTTGACATGAAAAGAAAAACAATTATTATAACAGGAATTTTAATTCTAACTTTACTTGCGGTAACAGGATATTTTTTATATCCCTACTATGTGAAGCAAAAAACGATTTCTGAAAAAACCGCTGAAATAAACACGATTGAAAAGGACTTTAAAAATAGTACTGACAGAGAATCTAGACTAGAATTATTAAAATCAACTATTCAGGAATCAAAAGACTATACTAAATCAAAAAAATTTTTTCCTGAAATATCCGACCAATATAAAACATTGATTTCATCTATGCAAAACAAGTTTGTAAAAGAGTATCAGCAAATTATGGAAGAAAATGCCCCTCTAGATATAGGAACCTCCGACGATATTGATACATTAGCAAATCACAAAGACAATCTAAATAATTTGCTAACCACAATAGAAGCGGAAAAAGAATATACTTTATCCAATAATTCAAATTATCAAGAATATATTGAAAATCTTTCTTCCTATATAGAAGCATATACAAACAGAATAACTGATATTGAAGAAAAGCAAAAAACGGAAGCTGAAGCACAAAAGAAAGCAGAGGAAGAGGCTAAACGTAAAGCAGAAGAAGAAGAAGCAAGAAAAAAGGCAGAAGAAGAAACAGCAAAAACTCATTATGAGAATGAATATTTTTCTGTTGATGTTCCAGTTGAATGGATTGGTGCTTGGAGTGTAACCGAAGAGGATAACTCACTTGGAAAAATCCACTCTACTATATATACCTTTAGTTATGACCCAGAAAATGATTATGGTGGAGGAGCTATGATATATGTACTTGATATGAGTGACACAAGCATTCCTTTACCTACATATGCATCAATGATTCCTTCCGAATGTGAAGAAATCGGTGTAACATCATTTGGCTATTATGATGTGTTTAAAACAGAAGCAGGTGCGGGCTTCTTCTTTGACGGTGGTGCTACAATTACATTAAAATAATAATCAAGGGATATTCCAAAAAACTGAATTGGAATATCCCTTTTCTCATTTTACTGTGTTTTCTTTTGTCAATCCCCACTTTTCAAGTGCTTACAGTAAAGGGATTGACAAAAATGTACGTTGTGGTGTGCTATTAAAGTTCTGACAATTTAAAATGTGCAATTTCGATAACGATACAGGCACGGAGGAACTCGCCCACATGGAGATGGTCTGCGCCATTGTCCACCAGCTGACCAAAAATCTCTCACCGGAAGAAATTGAAAAATCCGGTTTTGCACCTTACTATGTGGATCATACTCTTGCATTGTGGCCACAAGCTGCAAGCGGCGCCCCCTGGACTGCCACATATTTCCAGTCAAAAGGGGATCCTATCACCGATCTGCACGAAAACCTGTCGGCTGAACAAAAAGCCCGCACCACTTATGATAATATCCTAAGACTTGTAAAAGATCCTGAAATCTGCGATCCGATCCGTTTTCTGAGACAACGTGAGATCGTACATTACCAAAGATTCGGTGAAAGTCTTAGAATTGTCCAGGAACATCTGGACAGCAAAAATTTCTATGCATTCAATCCGGAATTTGACAAAAATCCAAATTGTGGATGTAACCGCTAAGAAAGGTATGTCAGGCGAAACTCCCATGGTTTCGCCTGAATTATTTTCACTTCTCTGGTGCTAAAATAAATTTGTATTTTTCTTCTATTCCAAATCCCCCTCCACTCCTAAAATCTTCTTCAACTCCTCATGTGGATACTCCGCATTTTTCTGAAAGACATCTACGCAATTCATCGCCGCTCCTCCATCAAAAAATGCCGGAAACAAAAAGCCGCATTCTGGTTCACCAGGTTCGTAATCCCCAATAATTGGTGCGATCACACAGATCAAATACTCAAACATCTGCTCAGATTCTCCCAACCGCTCTTTGTCTTTTGCTTTGGCAGGAATATCATATCTGTCATGGAACACATATATTCCATACTCTTTTTCACTTTGATATTGCTCTGTAATTTTTTCATAAAACACGTCTAATAGTGCATCATTTTTCAATCCACACTCCCGAATCCCCAGCAGCAGCTGCTGCATACTTTCCTCTTTTGGTTTCCGAAATAGATAACGCTTCAAATTTTGATTCGTCTGGGCAAAGGGAACAGCTTTTGCCAGTTCCAGATTTTGCTCCTGTTCTGATGGAGATAATTTCAAAAAATTCACATTAAATGTCCCGTCAATACCACCCTCTGCATCTGCATAACATCCTGCAATTCTGGTCATAGATGTCCTTTTCACTGTCATGCGTCTTGTCAAGGCAAGCATCTCTTCCCGATTGATCTTCATCTGTATTTACATCCTCCGATTATTATCTTTTCTACAATTTCAAGGCAAATTTCTGCCGCCTCATGAATCATCTGACAAAACTCTTCTGCGCCTCCTTTTACTCCGTCACTGATACATTTTATCAGCATACACGGCACCTGATTCCGCTTACAGGTCAGTACGATCCCTGCCGCCTCCATTTCACAAATGTCTGCATGAAATACCTCATGAAGTTTTCGCTTTTGTCTGGAGTCTGCAATAAATTTATCTCCCGAAGCACAAATTACCGGAATCAATTCCGGATGGATCCTTCTTGCCATTTCTACCAGTTTTTCTGTTGTTGGAATAAAAATATCCGGATACTGCAGATACCTCCCTACTTCCGCATGATCTGCTGCGCCTGTATCAAAATCGTAGTGTACAACCTTTTCCACAACACAAACTTTCATTTTGCTCATCTCTTCTGTAAGACCACCTGCTACGCCAAAATTGATCACAAAATCCACTTGATATTCACTGATTAAAAACTGTGTACCAGATGCTGCCGCAATTTCTCCTGCACCACAGTTCATGATAATCAACATATTCTGTTCCAGTTCATATTCAAATATTTGATATCCTGCTTTTTCTCTTCTTTCTATCAACTTTGAACCATACCGCTCTACAACAGACTGTATTTCCACAGCAACGATCAATCCTATTTTTTTCAGCATCCTGTCTGCCCTCCTCTATCAGAGCATTTTATCCGATTTCTTTCTCCATTTTCACAGCTTTCGAATGATACCCATTCCACTCTAACTGTATGTTTCCACAAGGAACAAACTCCTGTTTTTCCCAAAAAGCAACTACATAGTCTTCATAGTCGCACACAACATCAATTAGGACTTTTTTTGCTCCTTCTTCCTTAAATTTTCGTTCTAACTGATGATACACATCACTTCCATATCCTTTTCCTGTTTTGTTTCCATCAATCAGCAATAACGAAAGATAGACTTCTTCTGCCATTTTAAACTCGCAAATGCCAATAAGACTGCCATCCTCATCTCTTACAGAAAGAGACTGAAATCCCATACGTTTCATGGTTTCCAGATCATTGATAACTATCTCTTTCGAGACCGACTCAACTCCCATGTGATTTTTCAAAAAACCAGTATTGGAATTGTAGATCTTTACAATCTCATCCATATCACTTTCTATCATTCTGTCAATTTTCATATTCATACACTTCCTCTCCTTCTTGCCACGCTACATTTCTCTCAATTTTTTAGAAACTATGAAATTACAAATAAATGCTGCCGCTACAATAATGAAACAAACCATTGTACACCATGCAGGAACTTGCATGTCCAATTGCACTCGTAGTAAAATCGTGATTGCTAAAAATACAGCTCCCACAATCTGTATAAAGTCTAATATCTTTTTTTGAAGTATCTGTAAATGCTTTTTATCTTTCATTCTTTCAGATCTCCAAATCCCATAATTTATCTGAATATCGTTTTCATTCTCATCAGATACCAGTTCATCCATGCTTACATCCAGTTCTAATGCCAGTTTTTTTGCAGTAAGTAAATCCGGACATCTGGAACCATTTTCCCAACGACACACTGTCTGTCTTGAAACATATAACTTATCTGCAAGTTGTTGCTGCGTGAGATTTTTTTCTTCTCTTAATTTTTTGATGTTATCATTGAATGCCATACTCCATACCTCTCTTTCATTCCCATCATATGACGATAGCATTTAAAAGAAAAGCATCCGTATGTATTTCCTGTGTTTCCATTTTGGTAACACCTATTTTATCTCCAGTAATTATCCGACCATTCCTTGACAACGATATTCATTCCTACTTTTTATTCTTATCACCTCAAAGTTTTGTTCTATAAATAGAATTTTACCAACGCTTCATATTTCTTTTGAACTTTTCGATATATACCGATTTTAATTCTTCTGACGAAATATCATAACATAATAAAACATCATTATAGTACATCAAAACATCCGCTAATTCTTCTATTAAATCTTTTCTCAAATCTTCATTTTGACTTGCTTTTAATCCACCATATTTTTTAACAATATCAATTACTTCCCCAACTTCTCCAATCATCCAAAGCAATTTATTTTGTCCTACTTCGGGAGAGATTCCTTCCCATTGTTCTTTATATTTCTCTTGTAATGTCTTTTGCATTTCTTTCATTTCATTGATTGTAAATTCACCCATTTAATCTTCTCCATAAAATTCTAATTTGTCACTAACTCCTAACATTTCAGCTAATTCGACTTACGTTGATTCCTTCTCTTTTCTGCCTTAGAAAACAAAATCACCTATTTTATGCTGATCCATATATGACACTTTCTTCTATTTGTATCTCCACATTACATAATTTTTCCATAAAAGAACAGGACAGAAACTGAGAAATACTTACAGTAAATCAACATATTGTTTTGCTTCAACCAGCTCCATAGTGGTAATTTCTCTCACTCTTTTTACCGCTTCCACTTCCTTTCCGCTATTTTTAAGATGAAGAATATATTCCTTATCTTCATCTAATATATAATATGTTGCCAACCGTTTATTTCCTGTCTGTTTGCATAAAGCGTCAATCTGTTTTTGTTGTGATTTTATTTGCTTTTTTAATTTGTCAATTTCAATATAAAGTAAAAAACCTATAATAATTAGTGTCTGCTGATTAAGCAGCTATCTGTAACTTCCAACTCTTACATCTGTTCC
>UQVC01000014.1 GCA_900544395.1 uncultured Ruminococcus sp.
GAAGAGGAAGCGGCATCGGTTTAATATAGCAATTATTTATTATTCGCTGTACTAGGAGTATGGTTTATCAAATTTACCACACAGAAAGGGGCACATACTATGCTTTCACAGGAATTATTACAGAAATTTGAGGATGACATTGACATATTCGAGGAAAAACTCCATGCTTTTGAAGCCGGAGAGATTGACCGGAAAACATTCAAAGGAATCTCCGGCGGCTTTGGAAGCTATGCGCAGAAAGAATCCGGATATATGCTGAGACTGCGGCTTCCCGGCGGTCATATCACAAAAGACACATTAAAATTTCTGGCGGACAAAATTTCAGAGCATCAGATTTCTCTGCTGAAACTGACCACCTGCCAGACCATTCAGTTCCACAACCTGTCTGCTGATTCTGTTCCGCAGCTTGTACGGGACGCTTTGAAGACCGGGATCGTAACACTTGGAGGCGGCGGAGACAACCCACGAAACGTCATGGCAAGCCCGTTGACTGGAGTTGCACCGGATGAGACATTTGACGTATTTCCTTATGCAAAAGCTGCAGGAGAATATCTTCTCACGGAAATGCCGGGACTGCATATGCCAAGAAAACTGAAAGTAGGATTTTCCAATACACCTGCCAATGAAGTACATGCTACATTCCGTGACCTGGGATTTGTGGCAAGAGAAAACGGAACATTTTCTGTCTATTGTGCCGGCGGACTTGGACCGAATCCGAAACTGGGCGTTCACATTACAGATGATGCCAAGCCGGAAGAAGTATCTCTGTACGTCCATGCAATGATCCGCCTGTTTACTGCCTACGGCAATTATGAATCCCGGGCAAAATCCAGAACCCGTTATCTCCAGGACACCTTAGGAGAAGAAGGAATCCGAAGCAATTTCCTCCAGTTTGTGGAAGAAGCCCGGAACACACGGACACCATGGCCGATAGAGTCTATCGAGCCAATATCAAAGGCTTCTGACGGCGTCCTTTCAGAAGAACTTCTTACTGAAAAACGGATCCTTCCTCAGAAACAAGACGGATTATACACCGTTTCCTACCATCCGCTTGGGGGACGCCTTGCGCCTGAAAAACCTGCCGAGATTTATGAAGTGATCAAAGAGATGCCGGAAACAGAACTTCGGATTTCACCGGATGGCACCTTATATCTCATCAATCTGACAGCAAAAGAAGTGCCGGCTGTTTTAGACGTTACCTCTGACGGCGCCGCTTCTCTGTTTGAAAGCAGTGTCAGCTGTATCGGTGTCCCGATCTGTCAGCATGGACTTCGCAATTCCTACGCACTGTTAGATGCCTGCATCCGGCGCATCCGCGAAGAACACTTTGCAGATGGCGTACTTCCAAGAATCCATGTCTCCGGATGTCCATCCAGCTGCGGAAGCCACCAGGCAGCAGGCATTGGCTTTGTGGGACATTCCAAACGGGTAGACGGCAGCATGGAATCTGCCTTTAAATTATTTGTAAACGGATGCGGCGAAGAACCCGGCGCACATCTTGGTACAGAAAAAGGAGTCATCCTGGAATCTGTGATTCCGGAATTTCTCGCTGCTCTGGGAACGCAGATTGCTGCAGCTGACAGCACCTTTGATGCATGGTATCCAACCCATACCGAAGCATTTGATGCACTGGCTGCGGAGTATGCAGAAAAGACAGCTGTATAATCGATATCAAAAAAAGATGACAAGTCCGCTTGCGGATCTGTCATCTTTTTTCTATGATTCTTCTTTTTTCTCTTCCGGCACTTCTTCCCGAAGTCCCAGAATCCCTTCTACCAATATCTTAACATCGTCCAGGATATAATCAAAGGCTCCTGCCTGACACATATTGATCAGAACCAGTCCCAACGGCACTGCCAGGATCATTCCCAGCACACCCTTGATCCGATATCCTACATACAAAAGCAGCAATGTCACCAGTGGATTCATTCCCATACTGTCTCCCACCAGTTTTGGCTGCAGCAGCTGACGTACCACCTGAGACACTGCATAGATGATAACCAGACCTGCCATGATCTTATATTCTCCGATAAAGAAGGAGTAGATCGCCCATGGGATCAGCGCTGTTCCGGTACCGAAAAACGGCAGGAAATCCAAAAAGGAGATCAAAAATGCAACCAGAACCGCATAATGGATGTTCAGCACAAGAAATCCCGCAAACAGGATCAGAAATACAATCCCCATGATCTTAAACTGTGCTTTGAAATACCCTCCTACTGCATATTTCAGATTGTCCATCACCAGAGTCATTCTCTTTTCCACAGAAGGCGGTGCGATCTTTTTAAACCATGCGATCACTTCTTCTCTCTGGATCGTAAAGAAATATGCTGCCAGGATTGCCACAATGAAAGAAATCAGATACGACGGCAGTCTTTTTGCAAAATTTCCCGCCGCTGTCACTGTCGGTTCGCTGATCTTAGACACCAGTTCTCCCATGTACGTATCCAGATTGGCGATCATGGCTGTCCATCCATCCTGGATTCCCTGCGGCAGCCTGTGGAATGCCCCGGACAGGGTCGCCCCGATCTCCCGCAGGCCTTCTTCCAGCTGCGCATAAATATCCGGAAAGTTCCGGATCAGATCTGTCACCTCTGTAGCAATCCGGCTGACCGCAAAATAGCCTGCCAGCACGATCAGTCCGATGACCAGAATGACGATCATCGCAGTCCCCAGTTTTTTCACGATCTTTAGCCGCTTTTCCAGCCAGTTGACCAGCGGAGTCGCGATCGCGGAAATGATCCATCCCACTGCAAATGGCATCAGAAATCCAATTGCCTTCACACCCAGGATAATGAACGCCGCTGTTGCAAGTATACTAAAAATAAGGCTTACCGCCACCTGCCAGTAAGGTCTCTTTCGTTCCATACGCATTCCCCTTTTTGCATTCTGCTTTTTCTGTCTTCCTTCTACTCTTCTGTGTTCTCCTCTGCAAACCGCTCCGGAAACAGATACTCCCGCTCTGCCAGTTCCCATATTTCATCCCGTCCCTGTTTTGTCACAGAGGAAAACGGGATCACTTTTGTTCCCGGCAGCAGATTCAGGCCTGTCTTCAGCATTTTAACATGCTTTTGCACCTGGCTTCGTTTTAACTTATCCAGCTTCGTTGCAATGATGATCGGCTGAAATCCCTGATCTACGATCCACTGATACATCATCTTGTCATTTGCAGAAGGATCATGCCGGATATCGATCAGAAGAAAGACTGCTTTGAGTTGTTTGGACGTATGCAGATATCTCTCGATCAAATTTCCCCACTGTATTTTTTCCTTTTCTGATACCTTTGCGTAACCATATCCCGGCAGATCCACCAGATACAGTTCTTCGTTGATATTATAAAAATTGATGGTCTGTGTTTTTCCCGGTGTCGCAGAAATCCTTGCATAAGATTTCCGGTTCATCAGCGCATTGATCAAGGATGATTTTCCAACATTGGACTTTCCGGCAAATGCGATCTCCGGTTTGTCATTTTCCGGCAATTTACTTGTAATTCCACACACCGTTTCCAGATTGATATTCTTTATTACCATAGTTTACTCCTGTCCGGATATTTTATCCTCATTTTCTGAAACAAAGGCTGCTTTTAATACTTCTTCCATATGCTCCACAGGCAGTATCTCCAATCCTCTGGTGATCTCCGAAGAAAGTTCTTCTACATCTGCCATATTTTTCTCTGGAACAAGAACGGTTTTGATCCCGGCATTTTTTGCTGCCAGAAGCTTCTCTTTCAAACCGCCGATCGGCAGCACCCGTCCCCGCAGAGTCACTTCCCCTGTCATGGCAAGATCCGCGCGTACTTTTTTCTCTGTAATCGCAGAAAGCATGGCTGTTGCCATGGTGATCCCGGCTGACGGCCCGTCTTTCGGCACAGCCCCTTCCGGAATATGCACATGAATATCATGTTTCTCAAAGAAATCTTCTGCGATCTGATACCTTCTGCTTACGGAACGAATGTAACTGATGCCCGTTCTTGCGGACTCTTTCATCACATCCCCAAGCTGACCAGTCAGCATGATCTCACCTTTTCCCGGCATTACATTCACCTCGATCTGAAGGGTATCGCCTCCTACGCTGGTCCATGCAAGCCCCCGCACGATTCCGATTTCATCCGCAGCATTTGCCATCTGATAGCTGTATTTCTCTTTTCCAAGATATCTGGAAAGATTCCTCTCTGTTATTGTAACACTCTTCTTTTCTGTTGTGAGAATTTCTTTTGCCGCTTTTCTGCAAATATTTCCGATTTCCCGCTCCAGCTGACGAACCCCTGCTTCTTTTGTATAATTGGATACGATCTTCCACACTGCCTGTTTGCTGATCTTTAACTGCTCCGGCTGTAATCCGTTTTTTGCAAGCTGCTTTGGAATCAAGTGTTTCATTGCAATATGAAGTTTTTCATTTTCGGTATAACTGGTCACTTCGATGATCTCCATTCGATCCAGAAGCGGACGCGGAATGGTCTGAAGGGAATTGGCTGTCGCAATAAACAAGACCTCGGAAAGATCCAGCGGCACCTCCAGATAATGATCCCGGAATTTATGATTCTGCTCACTGTCCAACACTTCCAACAGCGCGGAGAATGTATCCCCTTTATAATCTGTGCTGACCTTATCAATTTCATCCAGCAGCATGAGCGGATTTTTCACTCCGGCCTGCCGGATTCCATTTGCAATCCTTCCCGGCATTGCTCCTACATACGTTTTGCGATGTCCCCGGATTTCTGCCTCATCCCGGACTCCGCCAAGTGAAATCCGTACATATGGCTTTTTCAGCGCCTTTGCCAGAGAACGCGCAATCGAAGTCTTGCCGGTTCCCGGAGGTCCTACCAGACAAAGGATCGGACTCTCCCCTTTCTTTGTCAGAGACCGAACTGCCAGAAATTCCAGGATCCGTTCTTTGACCTGTTCCAGACCGTAATGATCCTGCTCCAAGATTTCTTCTGCATACTTGATATCCTGATTGTCCTGTACGGTCTTTTCCCACGGCATCTCCAAAAGCGTCTCAATATAAGTACGGATCACACCGCTTTCTGCCGGACTATTTAAAGAACTCTTAAAACGTTTGATCTCTTTTGTAATCTTTTCTTTGACTTCTTTGGATGCTTTCAGTTTTTTTACTGCCTTTTCAAACTCTTCTGCATCTGACAAGGTAGAATCATCTCCAAGCTCTTCCCTGATCAGCTTCAGCTGTTCCCGCAAAATATATTCCTTCTGATGTTTGTCTACCCGTTCTTTGACCTTTTGCTGCAGCTCCTCTTTGATATCCAGAATCTGTGTTTCATTGACTAATTTCAGAGCCAGCATCTCATAGCGTTCCCAAAAAGAAAGCTGACTGAGGATTTCCTGCTGATCCGTATAATAAAGAGGAATATTGGCAGCAATTTCATCCACCAGTTTTTTCAGTCCTTTGATATCCAGGATCTGCGCCACCGCTTCCTTTGACATCTTTCCGTTGCGCGCTGCATAATCCAGAAAAATATCTTTTAGGCCGCGTTCCATTGCTTCTGAATTGATATCTTCCGGAATTTCCAGTTCTGATTCATCCAACACTTCCACGTCTGCTTTCAGATATGGAAGGTCACTTTCCAGATGTTTCAAAACACCTCTTGTCTCCCCTGATACCAGGACTCTGACAATATGCTTGGGCAGCTTTACGATCTGTTTGATCGTCCCGACTGTTCCCACCTCATACACATCCTCACGGGCAGGATTTTCTGTCTCGATCTCTTTTTGTGTTACAAGAAAAATCTTCTGATCCTGTTCCATTGCCTCCTGAACTGCAGCAATCGATTTTTCTCTGCTCACATCAAAATGAACCACCATTTCCGGCATGATCGTCATTCCACGCAATGCGACCATAGGAAGGCTTCTAATTTCACTGTTCACCTGTTTTTCCTCCTGTCTGTTCTCTTTGTATCCTTTTCTCTCTGTGATAAAAAGAAGCGGGTACATATGGTCTTTCCCATGTACCCGCCTGTCTTATCTATGCACTTTCCGATGTCAGAAAAGACTTTCTCTCTTCACCATCACACTCATACAATGGCTGTCCTTTTCCTTCTACAACATCCTTGGTAATCAGACACCCTTTGATGGTATCATCTGATGGCACCCGAAACATTGTATCCATCATAATGCTTTCCATAATTGCCCGCAGTCCTCTGGCACCGGTCTTTCTGGCAAGTGATGTCTCAGCAATGGCATCTAAAGCTGCTTTTTCAAACTCCAGCTTCACGCCATCCAATTCCATCAGCTTCTGGTACTGTTTTACAAGAGAACTCTTTGGCTCCGTCAAAATCCGGATCAAAGCCTCTTTATCCAGCAAGTCCAGTGATACAGTAACCGGAACTCGGCCTACCAGCTCCGGGATCAGTCCAAATTTGACTAGATCCTGAGGCAGAATCTGATGCAGAAGTACATCTACATCTTCTTCATGCTTTTCTGCAATCTCTGCATTAAACCCGATCGACTTTTTGTCCAGCCGGGTCTCAATGATCTTATCAATACCTTCAAATGCACCTCCGCAAATAAACAGAATATTTGTGGTATCGATCTGGATCAGTTCCTGATGCGGATGCTTTCTTCCCCCCTGAGGAGGAACAGAAGCAACCGTTCCCTCAATAATCTTCAAAAGTGCCTGCTGAACGCCTTCTCCGGATACATCTCTCGTAATCGAAGGGTTCTCAGACTTTCTGGTAATCTTGTCTATCTCATCAATATAAATAATACCATGCTCCGCACGCTCGATATCTCCGTCAGCTGCCTGGATCACCTTCAGCAGAATGTTCTCCACGTCCTCACCTACGTATCCGGCTTCTGTCAAAGCTGTCGCATCTGCGATCGCAAACGGAACATTTAATATCTTCGCAAGGGTCTGAGCAAGCAGGGTCTTTCCACATCCGGTCGGTCCCAGCATCAGGATATTGCTCTTCTGCAGATCCACACCGAGATCAGAACCTGCCTTGATCCGCTTGTAATGATTGTATACCGCAACAGAAAGTACTTTCTTTGCCTCATCCTGTCCAATTACGTATTCATCAAGAAATGCCTTGATCTCCTCTGGTGTCAGAAGGTTGATATCGTCAAATTCCTTTCTGTCATCATCGTATTCAAATTCTTCTTCTATAATCTCTGCACATACCTCAATGCATTCGTCACAAATATATGCCCCGTTCGGTCCTGCAATCAGTTTTCTGACCTGAGACTGCGGTTTATTACAAAAGGAGCATCTTACGATATCATCACTTGCTTTTCCTGCCATATCACTCTCACCTCATATTGCCACACACAAAATTAGTGTTTGGCAATTACTTCATCAATTAATCCATATGCTTTTGCTTCTTCCGCAGACATGAAATTATCACGCTCTGTATCCGCTTTGATCGTCTCCAGAGGCTGTCCTGTATTCGCTGCCATGATCTCGTTTAACTTCTGACGGATCTTCAGGATATGCTCTGCTACGATCGAAATCTCAGTTGCCTGTCCCTGTGCCCCGCCGGATGGCTGATGGATCATGATCTCTGCGTTTGGAAGTGCAAAACGCTTTCCTTTCGCTCCTCCTGAGAGAAGGAATGCCCCCATGCTGGCTGCCATACCGATGCAGACTGTAGACACATCACACTTGATGTACTGCATGGTATCGTAGATTGCCAGTCCCGCTGTCACGGAACCTCCCGGGCTGTTGATATATAACTGGATATCTTTGTTCGGATCATCCGCCTCCAGGAAAAGAAGCTGTGCCACGATCACACTTGCTGATACGTCGTTGACTTCTTCTCCCAGAAAGATAATCCTCTCTTTTAATAGTCTTGAATAAATGTCGTAGGAGCGCTCTCCACGGCTTGTCTGTTCGATAACATAAGGTACTAAACTCATTTGCTTTTCCTCCTTATTATGCTGACTTGATCTGCCGCTGCCTGCGGCCCCCTCTCGATAGAAATGAAGTGAAACAGATTAGCCTTCTACAGACTCATTTACAAGCAGTTCTACTGCTTCCTGTACTGCCAGATCTTCTTTGATCTGTTTCTTTTCATTCTCTCCCATAAACTCTTTGAGTTTTTCAACTTCCATCTGATATGCTTCTGCCATCTTTGTCAGTTCTTCGTCTACACGCTCATCAGATACTTCGATGTTCTCTGCTTTTACGATTGCTTCCAGAACCAGTCTTGTTTTGATTCTCTTTTCTGCTTCCGGTTTCATCTCTTCTGTCATCTTCTCTGCTGTCAGACCTGTGAACTGGAAGTACTGTTCTACTGTCAGTCCCTGCTGCTGGATACGGCGAGCCATGTCGTCTGCCATCTGTTTTACCTGGAAATCGATCATTGCTTCCGGAATATCCATCTGTGCATTTTCGATTGCCTGCTCTAATGCCTGATCTTCTTTCTTTGCTCTTCCGTCTCTTTCTTTGCGCTCTTTGATCTGTTTTTTCACTTCTGCTCTGTAAGCTTCCATTGTCTCACATTCAGAAACATCAGATGCAAATTCATCATCCAGTTCCGGAAGTTCTTTTGCTTTGATTGTATGTACTGTACATTTGAAGACTGCTTCTTTTCCTGCAAGGTCTTCTGTATGATACTCTTTCGGGAATGTCACATTGACTTCCAGCTCTTTTCCGATCTCAGCGCCTACCAGCTGCTCTTCAAATCCTGGAATGAATGCTCCGGATCCGATTGTCAGCGGATAATTCTCACCTTTTCCGCCTTCGAATGCAACACCGTCAACAAATCCTTCGAAGTCCAGAGTGATCTCGTCTTTGTCAGCTACTGCACGATCTGTAACTTCTACCGTTCTTGCGTTGCGCTGGCGTTCTTTTTCGATCTCTTCATCTACTTCTTTCTGTGTCACTCTTGTAGAAACTTTGTCCACTTTCAGTCCTTTGTAATCTCCAAGTGTCACTTCCGGTTTTGTTGCCACTTCTGCAGTAAAGATGAAATCTTTTCCTTTTTCCATCTGTACCACATCAATCTTTGGCTGAGATACGATATCCAGTTCGCTCTCTTCGTATGCTTTTGCATATGCATCCGGCATCATCAGGTTGATTGCTTCATCATAGAACACCTCTGCTCCATACATTTTTTCGATCATCTGACGCGGAACTTTTCCTTTACGGAATCCCGGGATATTGATCTGTTTGCGCTGTTTTAAATAAGCTTTCTGCAGTGCTTTTTCTACTTCTTCTGCCGGCACTTCGATTGTAAGCTTTGCCATATTATGCTCTAACTTTTCTACCTGTAAACTCATCTTTCTATTTCCTCCTTGATTCGTACCATTCAAACGCAAATTATATATTCGCAGTCATTGAATTAGTATAGCATAGTCATTGCAATATTTCCAGTACTTTTTAATAATAAACCACGGCACGTCCGATTTCTTCGGCTTTTTCACTTCCGCACAAAAGCTCGATCAGCTTTAGTGCAAACGGGATGGCTGTTCCCAATCCTCTTCCTGTCACCAGATTTTTATCCGCACTGACCGGTTCCATACTGACTTTTGCCCCTTTCAGACCGTCTTCCATCCCCGGGTAACAGCATGCCTCTTTGCCTTCCAGAAATCCAAGTTCCCCAAACACCGTGGGCGCCGCACAGATTGCTGCCAGGTATCTGCCTTCTTCGTAATACTTTTTCAAGAGCGCTCTCAGTCCTTCATGCTCTTTTAAATGGATCGTTCCCGGCATCCCGCCCGGAAGGACCAGAAGATCCATCTCGCGAAAATCCATCTCTTCAAATACTGCATCCGCCTCAACCGGGATCCCATGTGCACCCTGTACCATTTTCTGCCCGGTTACAGAAACATTCCATACTTTCACTCCTGCACGGCGTAGCAGATCTGTCACCGTAAGCCCTTCAATCTCTTCAAATCCATCTGCAAGAAATACCGAAACCTGCTTCATTTTCATTTCCTCCTGCCTTTCGTTTCTCTGACTTTCCCCCTGTTTCACCTTTACGCAAAAGTGTAGCAAATCCCCACCGGAAATGCAATGCCTGACCGTTTACATTTTCTGTTTTGCGTATTATCATAGAAGAAAACATCTCACAGGAGGCATTTTTCTATGGAAATTGAACGCAAATATCTGATTCCTTCTCTTCCCTTTCCCGTGACAGACTATCCCTGTCACAAGATCGAGCAGGGCTATCTTTCTACCGAACCGGTTGTCAGGATCCGGAAAGACAATGACGAGTATATCCTGACCTACAAATCCAAAGGGCTGATGATCCGGGAAGAATACAATCTGCCGCTGACAAAAGAATCTTATGAACATCTGAAGACCAAGATCGACGGACAACTGATTCAGAAAAGTCGGTATGTCCTCCCACTTTCCGGTTCTCTTATGATCGAACTGGATCTGTTTGAAGGCTCTCTCGCTCCTTTGATGCTGGCAGAAGTCGAATTTCCGGATGAAGATTGTGCAAATGCTTTTGTTCCGCCGGACTGGTTTGGAGAAGATGTGACCTTTTCCGCAAAATATCATAACAGTACGCTCAGTTCCCTCTGATCTCACAAAATTTTATTTATCAACTTTTCGTGGCGTTCTGTTCTTTCGCTACGTTTTGTCGCATAGATATCTATTTATAAGGAAAATTGCTATAATTTATTCAGATTTTAACTTTTCCCTGTAAATGGAGGTACGGCAATGTCTAATATACAGCTTGTTGAAAATTTATACCGGCTTCGTAAGGCACATCACTATACACAGCAGCAAATGAGTGACTTGCTCAACATTTCCAGACAGGCATATTCAAACTATGAAACCAGCAAACGGACACCGGATCTGGATTCTCTGATCCGCCTGGCAGATATTTATAACCTTTCTCTGGATCAGCTGGTCAACCATCCCTGCACAAAAGATGGCATGGTTCTGGAACAAAAAGGTCCGTTTACACCGGCTATGGAAATCGAAACCGCTGATACGATCTATCTGACACGGGAAGAAGTGGACATGATCAAAAGTTTTCGTAATTTATCCGAAGAGGACAAACTATTGGTCCGAAAATTATTATAATCAAAAAACAGTGGCTGATCTTTCCGGATCGCCACTGTTTTCTGCTCTATTCTCCCAGTCCAAATCTTTCATGAACTGCATTGATCGCACGTTCTACATCATTTGCATTGATCAGAACGGTGATACGCACCTCAGATGTTGAGATCATATGGATGTTCACTCTCGCATTGGTAAGCGCTTCAAACATTTTCGCCGCAACTCCCGGATTGCTCATCATACCGGCTCCTACGATTGAAATCTTGGCTACATCCTGCTGATAATTGATTTCCTGGATGGTCAGCGCCTCTTTGTTCTCCTCCAGAATGTTTAACGTATCCTGAAGATCATCTTCTGCAACCGTAAAGGAAATATCTTTGGTTCCCTCTCTTCCGACAGACTGCAGGATGATATCAACATTGATATGTTTCTTTGCAAGGGTATTGAAAATCTTGAATGCTGTTCCCGGTTTATCTTCGATTCCAATCACAGAAATTCTCGCTGTATTCTTGTCTGATGCAACTCCGCTGATTAACAATTTTTCCACTTTTACTACCTCCTTGACCACGGTTCCTTCTTCATGATTCATGCTGGAACGCACGACCAGCTGTACTCCATATTTTTTCGCCATTTCTACTGAGCGGTTATGCAGAACATTGGCCCCCATGGATGCCAGTTCCTGCATTTCGTCGTAACTGATCTCTTTCAGTTTCCGCGCAGAAGGCACGATCCTTGGATCTGCCGTATAGACCCCATCCACATCGGTATAGATCTCACAAGAATCAGCGCCCATAGCTGCCGCGATCGCAACCGCTGTCGTATCGGAACCGCCCCGTCCCATTGTTGCATAATCTTCGTATTTATTGACTCCCTGGAATCCCGTCACAATCACGATCTTACGATATCCCAACTCATGCAGGATCCTCTCGGACTCTACTTTTTTAAACCTTGCATTTCCGTAGGTAGAAGTACTGTGCATCTTCACCTGAAATGCATTGAGTGAAACTGCCGGGATCCCCAGCTGATGAAATGCCATTGCCATCAAAGAAACTGAAATCTGCTCTCCGGTCGTAAGAAGCATATCCAACTCTCTTTTTGAAGGATTTGGATTGATTTCTTTCGCTTTTGCAATCAAATCATCGGTTGTATCTCCCATGGCTGAAAGGACTACGATCACATCATGTCCTTTTCTGTAATCTTCCGCACAGCGCTCTGCCACCCGGAAAATACATTCTTTATCTGCGACAGAACTGCCGCCAAATTTCTTTACTATCAGCATGTTTTTCCTCCTGATCTGTTCTGTCTTATCTGTAGTATATTTCAAATTCTAATTGCTGTGAGCCTTGTCGTTTGCCCCTTCGATCTCCTGTTCCAGGAGACGTGCCATGATCTGGCTTCCTTTTTCCAGAAACAATGGACTTTTTCTGCCCAGTCTTTCTGAATATTCCGGCATTCCCTCTACTTTCTTTCTGGAGTCATACAGCAAATACGGAACCGGGTCTGCAGTATGAGTACGGACACTCACCGGTGTCGGATGATCCGGAAGGATCAGCATTCGAAAGTCCATTCGGAGGTCATCCAGTTCCCCTGTGATCGTCCCAATGATCTGCTGATCAATCTGCTCGATCGCCCGGATCTTGTCTTTTGCGCTTCCCTGATGTCCCATTTCGTCTGGCGCTTCAATATGTACGTAGACAAAATCATAATCCTCTGCTGCCAGAGCATCCACTGCCGCTTCTGCTTTTCCCAGATAATTCGTATGAAGTCCTCCGTTGGCGCCCTCCACTGTAATATTGCGAAGCCCTGCACCGACTGCGATTCCTTTCAACAGATCCACCGCCGAAATCATGGCGCCCTTTTTCTGATAAATCTCCTCAAACGATGTCAGTGCCGGTCTTGTACCGGCTCCCCAGAACCATACAGAATTGGCTGGATTGAGACCTTTTTTTCTGCGCTCCTGATTTAACGGATGTTCATTTAAAATCTGATAACTGGTTTCCATCATCTCACGCAGCACAGGATCTTTCGGAAGATATGCACCAATCTGCTTCGTCAGGATATCATGCGGCGGGGTCAGTTCTGCCAGACTTCCAAATTTATGGATCAGCAGATGGCGATAACTGGTGCCTGTATAAAATGCATACCCGGCCCGACGCATCCCCTGCATCAGCGCTTCCATCAGAATATTGGCATCTTCTGTACTGATCTCGCCGGCACTGTGGTCCAGGATCCGTTTCTCTTCATATGTCTCTTCTTCCTCAGACAAAGTCACAAGATTGCAGCGAAAGGAAACATCTGTCGGTTCCATATCCACCCCGATACTCAGCGCCTCCAATGGAGATCGTCCTGTATAATAAATCTGTGGATCGTATCCAAGTACCGAAAGATTGGCGGTGTCACTTCCCGGAGCCATTCCGCTTGGGATCGTCTGCACCATTCCAATCTCCGAAATCTGCGCCATCCGGTCCATATTCGGTGTTTTTGCCGCTTCCATCGGAGTCATGCCATCCAATTCTAAAAGCGGTTCATCCGCCATTCCATCACACAATACTACAATATATTTCATATGCGCTCTCATCCTTCCACTCTGATTCGATGTAAAATTGCCGGAAATTCCTTTCGGCATTCTTCAAAGTAACCTTCTGTGATCTTCTCTGTCAGAAATCCAAATTCTCCATCCAGTTCTTCTGCCTGGACAATTTCAATGGGGCCGAATTTGCTTTCCAGATATGCTTTCATCACCTGGGGCTCTCCCTGAACCCGCACGAAGAATCGTTTGACCGTATCTGCGATTGGAAGCAATTCTATTTTTTTCTGATCCCACATTGTCATAATATTCCGGTTCAAATGTTTCACTTCATCGACAATATCTGCTACCACTGCACTGGCTGTCGGAAGTTTGCCTGCCCCGCTTCCATAGAACATGGCATCCCCCAGTACATTTCCATGCACAAAGATCGCATTGAACACATCGTTGACACTATACAGCGGATGGGAACGTTTCAAAAGATACGGTGCCACGATGGCATGGATATGATCTTCATCCCTTCTGCTGCATGCCAGAAGTTTGATGGTCATTCCCATTTTTTTTGCATAGATCATATCTTCTTTGGTGATCTCTGTGATCCCCTCTGTATAAATGTCCTCAAAATCAACCTGCTGCCCTGCGATCAGAGAAGAAAGAATCGCAATCTTGCGGCACGCATCATACCCTTCTACATCGGCCTCCGGATTACGCTCTGCATATCCTTTTGCCTGCGCTTCTTTTAACACTTCCTCGTAGTCTGCGCCCTCATAGAACATCTTACTGAGCATGTAATTTGTCGTACCGTTGAGGATCCCTGTGATTTCTTCGATCTCATCTGCAGTCATCGAAGAATTCAGCGGACGAATGATCGGAATCCCGCCTCCTACACTGGCTTCAAACAAAAAGTTGATATTGTTCTGCCGTGCCACAGACAACAGCTCTGCTCCATGTTTTGCTACCAGAGCTTTGTTGGATGTCACCACACTTTTTCCAGACATCAGACATTGTTTCACAAAGGTATATGCCGGCTCGATCCCGCCCATAACCTCGGCTACGATCTGTACTTCCGGATCATCCAGAATAACCTGAAAATCGTGCACGATCTTTTCCTGGATCGGATCATCCGGGAAATCTCGTAAATCCAGTACATATTTTACATGGATATGATCTCCGGCTCTCTGGTCAATCCGCGCCTGATTGGTCTGCAACACTTCGATAACACCGGAACCGACCGTTCCATACCCCATAACTGCTATATTTACCATATTCGCCTTCCTTTCTGTTTGTCGCCCTCTTATTCTTCTACATTCTTCTGCATACTCAGATAAGCATTGATAAATGGATCCAGATTTCCGTCCATCACACTGCCCACATTGCTAATTTCCATGTTTGTACGATGATCTTTTACCAACGTATATGGCTGCATGACATAGGAGCGAATCTGACTGCCAAACCCGATCTCTTTGATCTCTCCCCGGATCCCGGATACTTTTTCTGCCTGTTCCTGCTGCTTCATCAGATAAAGTTTGGCTTTGAGCATCTGCATTGCCTTATCTTTATTCATGTGCTGGGAACGTTCATTCTGGCACTGTACCACGATTCCTGTCGGAAAATGTGTGATCCGGATCGCAGAAGAGGTCTTATTGATATGCTGGCCTCCTGCACCGCTGGAACGATAAGTGTCGATCCGAATGTCATCGTCATTGATCTCAATATCGATGTCTTCCTCAATGTCCGGGATCACATCACAGGATGCAAAAGAAGTCTGGCGCTTACCTGCCGCATTGAACGGAGAAATCCTCACCAGTCTGTGCACCCCTTTTTCCGAACGCAGATATCCATAGGCGTTCTCTCCCTTTACTTCAAAGGTCACACCCTTGATCCCTGCCACATCACCTTCCAGATAATCCAGAACTTCTACAGAAAATCCTTTTTTTTCTGCCCATCTGCTGTACATCCGGTAAAGCATATTTGCCCAGTCACAGGATTCTGTACCGCCCGCTCCGGCATGAAGCGTCACGATTGCATTGTCCCTGTCATACTCTCCGGTGAGCAGCGTCTGGATCCGCAGCGCCTCAAATTCTTCCTCAAAACGAATCAGTTCTTCTTCGATCTCCTGAACGGTCTCTTCCTCTGATTCTTCCTGGCTCATCTCGATCAAAAGCCCAATATCCTCATAATCTGCAAACATCTGCTCGATCTGTTTGACCGTATCCTGCAGACTTTTCAAAAGCTGCATGGTCTCTCTGGAACGATCCGGATTATCCCAGAATCCCGGTTCCTCAATTGTTCTTTCTAATTCTTCAATCCGTTCTTTCTTTGACGCTAAGTCAAAGTGAATCCCTCAAATCTTTCAGCGGTTCTTCATATGCACTGAGTCTTGTTTTCAGTTCGTCCAGTAAAACCACCTTCATCACCTCTTTCTTTTTTCTGAAATCACATTGACTGCGTATATATTGCAGCGCAAAGCTTTTGTACAGTATACACACAGTCAACAAAACATCACGGCATTCGCCTTTTTAATTTTTTCTTCCGCAGCACTGTTTATATTTTTTGCCACTTCCACACGGGCATGGATCATTTGGATAAATTTTCTTTTCTTCCCGCTTTTTCGGAGTATGGGCAGCGCTTGCATCCTTGTTTGTTCCGGTTGCCTTGGCTACCTGTTCTCTCTCTACCTTCTGTTCGATACGAATATGGAACAGGGTACGGATCGTTGTCTCTGCGATGGAATCCGTCATCTCTCCGAACATATCATATCCCATCATCTTATACTCTACCAGCGGATCTCTCTGGCCATATGCCTGCAGTCCGATTCCCTGACGCAGCTGATCCATATCATCAATGTGATCCATCCAACGTGTATCAATTGCTTTTAACAGAACCACACGTTCCATTTCACGCAGCTGCTCTGCTTCCGGAAATTCTGCTTCTTTTTCCTCATACGCTTTGACTGCGCGCTCTTTCAATGTATGTTTGAGTTCTTTCTGAGTCATCTCTTTGACTTCCTCAAATGCCGGCATCTGCAGCATCGGGATTTCTCCATGCAAAGTACGTTCCAGTCCCTGCAGATCCCAGTCTTCTGCATCTGCATCCGGCGCTGCAAAGCGGTCCGTCATATTCTCCACATATTCTGTGATCATATTGTAGATCGTATCACGCATACTCTCTCCGTCCAGAACCCGGCGTCTCTCATCATAAATGATCTCTCTTTGCTCATTCATAACCTGATCGTATTCAAGAAGATTTTTACGAATTCCAAAGTTGTTTCCTTCGATCTTCTTCTGTGCTTTTTCAATCGCGCTGGAGAGCATCTTATGCTCAATCTGTTCTCCGTCTGCGACTCCAAGTGTGTTGAACACGCTCATCAGACGCTCAGATCCAAACAGACGCATCAAGTCATCCTCAAGAGAAATGTAAAAACGGGATTCTCCCGGATCTCCCTGTCGTCCGGAACGTCCGCGCAGCTGATTGTCAATTCGTCTGGATTCGTGACGCTCTGTTCCGATGATCTTCAGACCACCGGCTTCTCTTGCCGCATCATCCAGCTTAATATCAGTACCACGTCCTGCCATGTTGGTCGCAATGGTCACGGCCCCATGCTGTCCTGCATCTGCAACGATTTCTGCTTCCATTGCATGATACTTGGCATTGAGCACTTTATGCTGGATGCCTTCTTTTTTCAGCATCTTGCTGAGCAGCTCGGATACTTCGATGGTAATCGTACCGACCAGAACCGGCTGTCCTGTGGCATGAGCTTCTTTTACAGCCTCTACCACTGCCTGATATTTTTCCTGCTTTGTCTTGTATACGGCATCCTCCAGGTCTTTTCTCTGCACCGGACGGTTGGTCGGAATCTCCACAACATCCATTCCATAGATATCACGGAACTCTTTTTCCTCCGTCAGCGCAGTACCGGTCATACCGCTCTTCTTTTCATATTTGTTAAAGAGATTCTGGAACGTGATCGTTGCCAGTGTCTTGCTTTCCCGTTTTACCTGTACATGCTCTTTCGCCTCAATGGCCTGATGCAGACCGTCAGAATACCGTCGTCCCGGCATGATACGTCCGGTAAACTCATCAACAATCATAACCTCTCCTTCCTGTGTAACTACATAATCCTGATCTTTGAACATCAGGTTATGAGCCCGCAGGGCCAGGATGATATTATGCTGGATTTCCAGATTTTCCGGATCTGCAAGGTTCTCAATGTGGAAGAAGTTCTCTACTTTTTTCACACCGTCTTCTGTCAGATTGACTACTTTTTCTTTTTCATTGACGATGAAGTCTCCGGATTCTTCGATATCTTCTCCCATGATCGCATTGATCTTGGAGAACTCGCCGCTTGCCTCTCCACGTTCCAGCTGACGTGCCAGAATATCACATGCTTCATACAGCTTGGTCGACTTGTTGCTCTGACCGGAAATGATCAGAGGAGTTCTGGCCTCATCGATCAGTACCGAGTCTACCTCATCGATGACCGCAAAATGCAGGCCTCGCTGAACCAGCTGCTCTTTATAGATCACCATGTTGTCTCTTAAATAGTCAAATCCGAGTTCGTTGTTCGTTACATATGTAATGTCACAGTTATAGGCAGCGCGGCGCTCATCATTCTCCATATCATTGAGAACGACACCGACTGTCAGTCCCAGAAATTCGTGAACTTTTCCCATCCACTCCGCATCACGCTTCGCCAGATAGTCATTAACCGTGACAATATGCACCCCTTTTCCGGTCAGCGCATTCAGATATGCAGGAAGAGTCGATACCAGTGTCTTACCTTCTCCGGTTCGCATCTCTGCAATTCTTCCCTGATGCAAAATGATGCCACCGATCAGCTGTACCCGATAATGGCGCATTCCCAGACTTCTGTATGCCCCTTCTCTTACCACTGCATATGCCTCCGGAAGGATATCGTCCAGCGTCTCTCCTTCTTTGAGACGTTCTTTAAATTCTCTTGTCTTATCTCTTAACTCCGCATCTGACAGTGCTTTCATCTCCGGCTCCAATGCCTCGATTCTGTCTACGATGGGATAGATTCTCTTTAATTCATGCTCGCTGTGCGTGCCGAAAATTTTCTCCATTAAACCCATAATCTGCAATTTGCTCCTTGTCCTAAATTTACTCTGCCTACCATTTTATCACTAACTATCCATGAATTCAACTAATTCATGCCTTGTTCTGTTTTGTTTACATTTCATTTACAAACCAAGCAGCATTTCATAGGGGATCGCACCGCCAAACAGATCCAGCGCGCTTCCAATGGTAAAATCCAACTTGTCTCTCCCCAGTTCTTTGAATCGCTCCAAATCCTCGAGACTTCCGATCCCGCCTGCATACGTGACGGGAATCCCGTCCCACTGCCCCAGAAGTTCTGCCAGCGGAATCTCCACTCCAGATGCTTTTCCTTCCACATCTACCCCATGTACCAAAAATTCATCACAGTACTGGGCCATTTCATCCAGCAGTGCCGGAGAAAGCACCTCTCTGGTAAAACTCTGCCAGCGGTCTGTCACAATGTAATACTCCTCTTCTTTTTTCCTGCAGCTTAGATCCAGTACGATCCGCTTTTTTCCAACAGCTTTTTTTAGCCGCTTTAATCTCTCACGATCTACTTCTCCGTTGCGGAACACATAAGAAGTCACGATCACATGACTGGCGCCTGCATCCAGATACTCTGCTGCATTCTCCGCTGTGATCCCGCCCCCGATCTGCATTCCTCCGGGATATGCCAAAAGCGCCTCCATCGCCTGTTTCTTTGTCTCTTCAAAATATTCCGATTCTTTGGAATTGAGCAGGATAATATGTCCTCCTTTGAGTCCGTCCTCCCGGTACTTTTTCGCATACCAGGCTGCATCCTGGCTGGATGTAAAGTTTGTCTGTGCCAGGTTTCCCTGATCTTTGAGGCTGCCTCCTACGATCTGTTTTACTTTTCCATTATGTATATCAATACAAGGTCTGAATTTCATTTTCATCCTCCCCTCTTCAGACAAAAAGTGCTGCAGGATCACTTCTGCAGCACTTTTGCTTCTCTCTTCTGATAACTTACTGACGACTCTCTTTGTCTTGTGTACCGTGGTCCTCTGTGAGCCCGTCTGCTGCATCATCTACTGCATCTGTGGCTCCTCTTGTCAGATCATCCACTCCATCTGTCACCCCATCTACCACATCATTGACGCCGTCCGTGGCATCATCTACCATGTCATCAGCTTTTCCATTGCTTTGGTCATCTGTCTGATTTTCATTACGGTCTGTCTTGTTATCTCTGTCTTCCCGCTTGTCTGTCGCATCATTCACAGAAGCATTGTTTCCCATGGCATTATCGCCATTTGCATCTTTTCTCATGCCACAGGCTGTCGTACTGAGCAGCATGCCCATACATAAGAATAACACCAGTGCTTTTTTCATCTTTTTCATGATCCTCTTCCTTTCATAAAATATCGTCTTACACTGTTAAGATTTCCTCTTTTTCTTATTTTATGAATGGAAAATTTTTCCTGTCAGTCTCTGCTTTTTGCTGTTTTTCTCAGTTTTTCCAAAGCACGGGATTCCAGTTGCCGGATCCGCTCTCTGGTCACACCGAGCACCTGCCCGGTCTCTTCCAGCGTATGTACATTGCCATCTTCCAGACCATATCGCAGCCGTAACACTTTCTGTTCTTTTTCACTTAATGTGGCAAGTAACTCCTGCACTTCTTCTTTTTGCACCAGTGCGGCAACTGCGTCTTCCGGTGTCTGCTCCTGAGTATCCTCGATGAAATCTTCCAGACTTCCATCCTCTTCCTCACCTACCGGAGTCTCAAGGGAAACAGGATTCTTGATATAGGACTGCATCCGCTCTACTTCATCCGTGGTCATATGCAGTTCTTTGGCAATCTCTTCTGCTGCCACTTCTCGTCCAAGTGCCTGCTGCATCTGGCGCTCTGTCTTTGTGATCTTGTTCATGTTCTGCGCCACTCTCACCGGTACTCTGATCTCTCTGGACTGGGAATCCAGCGCCCGCATGATCGCCTCTTTGATCCACCACACTGCATAGGTGGAAAATTTACTTCCTCTTCCTGCGTCAAATTTCTCTACTGCATGCATCAGACCCATATTTCCTTCCTGGATCAGATCCATAAACGCCATGCCTTTTCCTACATAATGTTTGGCTATGGCCACTACCAGACGCAGATTGGCCTCTTCCATTTTCTGCCTTGCCTCCTGGTCTCCTGCTTTGATGCGTTCTCCCAATTCCACTTCTTCCTCCGCTGTCAGCAGCGGGATCTGTCCAATCTCTTTGAGATAAATTTTCAGCGGCTCTGTCATATCCACATCCTCCGGCACAAGATTTTCCGGATCCAGTTTCCATGTTTCCTCCTGCCATTCATTCTCTACTTCTCTGCTCATCATGATTTATGCCTTTCTCTTATAGTTTTTCAATCACCTGTCCACTTCGGTAAGCTGCCAGCAGCATTTCCAGATCTTCCACCCGCTCCTTCAATTCGCTGCCAATATCGGTATCTGCCACCAGCCGGCGGTCCAGCACCCGCTTGACTACCATATAATCAGAATGGATGTCGCTGCCTTTTTCCACAGCCGCTTCTTTGGATTCAAATGGTTCATGGGCCACCAGAAGAAGTCCGTATGAATTATAGATCAGCGTATACCCTGCAATTCCTGTTTCTTTCTGATATGCTCTGGAAAATCCACCGTCGATGACCAGAACTTTTCCATTGCATTTGATGGGGCTTTCTCCATTTTTCGATTTCACCGGAACGTGCCCATTGACAATATGCGCGCCCATTGGATCTAACCCAAATTCCTGCAGGATCCGATCTGCCACTTCTTCTTTTTCCAGCAGCCGATAATAGGGATTCTTTTTTTCCAGATGAGTCTCCTTGTCTTCGATAAAATACCGTTCAAAGGTTGCCATCTTGTCCTTTCCGAATAACGGAGAATCCGGGTGCTGCCAGATGCACCACATGATATTTTTCCCCTGTTCCCGCTCTTTGGCATCCAGTGCAAAAAATCCTTTTCTCACATAGCTTTCCAACACATCATACAGACTCTTTCCTTTGTATCTGTGCCCAAACAACTCCGTCTCTTTTAAGGAGCCGTCTTCATTAAGAGGAACACATCCGTGATACAGAAGATTGTTGTTATAAATTTTATAAAGTCCGCCCTTTGCCAGCAAAAACCGCATATGCTTCTGCAGCTTCTCACAATTTAAAAACGCCTTTTCCAGACGGCTTACTACCTCTTCTTCCTCTTCCGTCAGCTGATAAGGGTTGCCGGGATCGATCGTTGGAAACGCACAGTCTTTCAAACGATACACTTTCCCGTCCAGACAGATCTCACCTGTCTCATAATTGATTCGATGCAGCAGCGCCCGATGTTCCATTCCAAACTCCGGATGCTCCTTTATCAACATCCCTTCCACCTTAAACTGAATAATAGAAATTGCTTTGTGCATCCGCAGATTCATATCCATCTCTGCCCGCTTAGAACGTTCTGCTCCTTTCAGCCAAAAACACTCACATGGATCATTGCCATATGTCCGCAGTGCAAAACTGGCCAGAGGAAGCAGATTGATCCCATATCCGTCTTCCAGAATATCCAGATTGCCATATCTGGCACAGATCCGGATCACATTGGCAATACATCCTCTCTGTCCTGCTGCGGCTCCCATCCAGAGCACATCATGGTTGCCCCACTGGATATCTACAGAATGATAGGTCATCAGCTTGTCCATGATCAGATGGGGACCCGGCCCTCTGTCATAAATATCTCCCACAATATGCAGGTGATCGATGACCAGACGCTGGATCAGTTCTGAGATCGCACAGATAAACTCTTCTGCTCTCCCAATCTGAATGATTGTCTGTACAATGGCGCTGTAATAAGATTCTTTATCCTGAATTTCTGCTTTTTCCGTGATCAGTTCTTCGATCACATAAGCAAAATCTTTCGGCAGTGCTTTTCTGACTTTGGATCTTGTATATTTACTTGCTGCACGTTTTGCCACTTCGATCAGGCGATACAAGTGGATCTTGTACCAGTCTTCCATGGCGGTCTCTTTGCGCTTCACCTGTTCGATCTTCTCTTTCGGATAATAGATCAACGTAGCCAGATCCTGCTTTTCCTGCTTTCCCAGTGTGTAGCCAAATACATCCTCGATCTTTCGCTTTACCGCCCCGGAACCATTCTTCAGCACATGGGAAAAAGCCTCCCATTCTCCGTGGATATCGGTCAGAAAATGCTCGGTTCCTTTGGGAAGACTCAAAATTGCCTGCAAATTAATGATCTCTGTAGAAGCCGCTGCGATCGTAGGATACAAATCAGACAGCCGTTCCAGATACCTGGTCTCTAACTCTTTCATAAACAAGCCCCGCTTTTTCTAAAACTGAATCACATCGCTCATGTCATACATTCCCGACTTCTTTCCTGCCAGAAATTTGGCAGCCTCCAGCGCGCCTTTTCCGAAGACACTTCTAGAATAAGCCGTATGTTTAAACTCGATCACTTCATCGATCCCTGCAAACAGCACTTCATGCTCTCCTACGATAGTGCCTCCCCGTACAGCAGAGATCCCGATCTCTTTTGTATTTCGCTTTTCCCGTTTCTGGCTTCGATCATATACATAAGTGTATTCCTGTCCCAGCGCTTCATTCATAGAATCTGCCAGGGCAAGCGCTGTACCGCTTGGCGCATCCACTTTCTGATTATGGTGCTTCTCCACCAGCTCCATATCATATCCCGCCGGAGCCAGAACTTTTGCCGCATCTTTTAATAACTTGAGCAGCAGATTGATTCCCACCGACATATTGGCTGATTTTAAAACAGCAGTCTGTTCGGATGCTTTCTGCACTGCCACAAGCTGCTCTTCTGAAAGTCCTGTGGTACAAAGTACGACCGGGATCTTACGCTCCACACAGTATGCAAGCAGTCCATCCACCGCTCCTGCGTTGGAAAAATCGATGACCACATCTGCCTCCGTCTCACACTCATCCGCAGAGGCATACACCGGATATGGATTCTGGATTCCCTGAAACTGATCCACACCTGCTATGATCTCCACCTGTTCATCTGCGGCTGCCAATCCTGTGATCACCTGTCCCATTTTTCCATTGCAGCCATGCATCATTATTTTTACCATGTCTATTTCCTCCTGTTTTGTAACTTTCGCTCTCCGCAAAAAACGTTTCTCTTTTGTCACGCCCGGAAAACGTTCCAGAATATATCAAAAAGGATATCACATCCGGGCACTTTGCTCAATCTATGATATCCTTTTAACAATATGTTTTTATGCCAGCCGGATTCCAAAATCCTGCATTGCTTTTTTCAGCTGTTCGGTATGTGCCTCACTTAATTCTGTAAGCGGCATACGAAGTCCTCCGACTTCCATTCCCATCAGATTCAACGCTTTTTTCACCGGGATCGGATTGACTTCACAGAATAATGCTTCGATCAGAGGCAGTGCTTTCAGCTGAAGCTCACGGCTCTCTGCAAGATTTCCCGCGAAAAAGCTTGCGCAGATATCGTGGGTCTCTCTTGGCGCCACATTGGACAATACCGAGATCACACCTTTTCCTCCCAGTGACAGGATTGGTACGATCTGATCGTCATTTCCGGAATATAAATCTACATTTCCATCTGTCATCTGCAAAATCTTTGCCACCTGGGAAATATTTCCGGAAGCCTCTTTCACAGCCACAATATTGTCGGTTTCTTTTACCAGCGCTGCAACCGTTGCCGGTTCGATGTTGACTCCTGTTCTGCTGGCCACACTGTATAAAATGATCGGAGCTTTCGTCTCTGCAGCGATTGCCTTGTAATGTGCCACCAGTCCTGTCTGTGTTGCTTTGTTATAATATGGAGTAACCAAAAGCACTCCGTCCGCTCCCATCTGCGCTGCCTCACTGGACATCTCGATGGCTGTCCGTGTACAATTAGATCCCGTACCTGCAATGACAGGGATCCGCTTTTTCGTCTGCGTGATTGCAAACTTGATGCAGTCCATATGTTCTTCTTCTGTCAAAGTCGAAGATTCCCCTGTAGTACCGCAAATAATGATACTGTCTGTTCCATTGTCACAGTGGAACTGGATCAGTTCATCCAGTTTTTCATAATTGACGCTTCCATCCGCATGAAACGGAGTGACAATAGCTACACCTGCTCCTGTAAAAATTGACATATTTATCCTCCTGACTTTCTCGATTCTCTACTCATAATTCTTATGAAATTTTATCATTATTCAGAAGTGATGTCAACGATTTCCCTTTTGGTCTACTCCAGGCACTCCAGCTTGCTGACAGATACCTCATACGCTGTTCTGGTCTGTGTTTCCGTTTCCGAAATCTTCTTTACATAGTCCCTGCTCTGGATCCGCCCCAGGATCTGCACATGCTCACCAACTTCAAATCCGGATGCATACCTGGCATTCCTTCCCCAGCAGATACAGGGAATATAATCCGACTTTCCATATGGACGGTTCACCGCCAGCAACAGATCTGCGATTTCTCTTCCAAGCGGCGTTTTCCGGTAAACAGGCTTCTTGCAGATATATCCTTCCAGTAAAATGTGATTGGTCTTTGCTCCGTCCAGTTCTTCCTCAATAAATTCTACTTCTCTTACAAACACAGATAATACCAGACGGTTTTTCTGTTCTTCATGCCGATTATAAGAGCGGAACTGCCCGGACACCCGAATTGCCTCTCCGGTATAATCCTGAGTCACATCCAGCAGCCGCTCGGAGATCATAAGCGGAATCCTGTCATTGGAATTGCTCAGACGCTTTACCAGCACTTCTGTCATATAGAATCCCTCTCCAAACACTTCGTGGCTGTATGTAAATCCAGATGCCACCACTCCCATGATCGTTACCTGATTGTTTTCAATAATCTTATCTGACATAATTTTCAGTACTCCCTTCCTCGTATGTGGTATTTTATATTTTTGAGTCAACTTAAGTCTATGACATCATACCGCAGTTTAGACGCAAATAACCGAAAAACCGTTCGACAAAATCTGCTGACAAAATTTTTGTACTGCAAAAATTCAGGTACTTGTAAATTTTTTAATTTATGATAGAATGAAAAAGTTGTAACCCAAAAGACTCATATAAACATAAGTAGGAAAGAGTGTAAAATTATGAAAACAAAACGCGAAGATGTTAGAAATATTGCGATCATTGCCCACGTCGACCATGGAAAAACCACGCTCGTGGACGAGTTATTAAAACAAAGCGGTGTATTCCGTGAAAATCAGGATGTTGCGGAACGTGTCATGGATTCCAACGACATTGAACGGGAACGCGGGATTACGATCCTGTCGAAAAATACTGCCGTATATTACAAAGGAACCAAGATCAATATCATCGATACCCCTGGACATGCCGATTTCGGCGGCGAAGTAGAACGTGTCCTGAAGATGGTAAACGGTGTCATCCTGGTGGTGGATGCTTTTGAAGGCGCTATGCCACAGACCAAATTCGTTCTGAGAAAAGCGCTGGAGTTAGATCTTCCGGTCATTGTCTGCATCAATAAGATCGACCGCCCGGAAGCACGTCCGGATGAAGTCATCGACGAAGTCCTGGAGCTGTTCATGGATCTGGACGCTTCTGACGACCAGCTGGACTGCCCGTTTGTCTATGCTTCTGCCAAATCCGGAATTGCCGTACTGGACCTTTCCGATGAAGAAAAAGACATGCAGCCGCTCTTTGAGACCATTCTGGAATACATTCCTGCTCCCGAAGGAGATCCGGAGGCGCCAACACAGATGCTGATCAGCACCATTGATTACAATGAATACGTGGGTCGGATCGGTGTTGGAAAAGTAGACAACGGAACCATCCGTGTAAACCAGGATATGGTCCTCTTAAATCATCACAATCCTGACAAACAACAGAAAGTCAAGATCAGCAAGCTCTATGAATTTGACGGTCTGAACAAAGTAGAAGTCAAAGAAGCAACCATCGGCTCCATCGTGGCAATTTCCGGTATCTCTGATATTTCCATCGGTGACACCCTCTGCGCCCCGGAAAATCCACAGGCGATCCCATTCCAGAAGATCTCAGAGCCTACGATTTCCATGCAGTTCATTGTCAATGACAGTCCATTTGCCGGAAGAGAAGGAAAATTCGTCACTTCCCGTCACCTGCGCGACCGTCTGCTTCGGGAGCTGAATACCGATGTCAGTCTGCGCGTGGAAGAGACAGAAAATGCCGACAGCTTCAAAGTATCTGGACGTGGAGAACTCCATCTTTCTGTCCTGATTGAAAACATGCGCCGGGAGGGCTATGAATTTGCAGTCAGCAAGGCGGAAGTTCTGTATCACACCGATGAAAATGGCAAAAAACTGGAACCAATGGAGCTGGCTTATGTAGACGTGCCGGAAGAATTTACCGGAACCGTGATCGACAAATTAAGCCAGAGAAAAGGCGAACTCCAGAATATGGGAACTTCCAACGGCGGCTATACCCGTCTGGAATTTCTGATCCCTGCCCGCGGTCTCATCGGATACCGTGGAGAATTTATGACAGATACCAAAGGAAACGGAATCTTAAATACAAGCTTTAACGGCTACGCTCCATACAAGGGAGATATCCAGTACCGCAAACAAGGTTCCCTGATCGCATTTGAAACCGGAGAATCTGTCACTTATGGTCTTTACAGCGCCCAGGAACGTGGTACTCTGTTTATCGGACCAGGAGAAAAAGTATACGCCGGAATGGTCATTGGACAGAATGGAAAGGCCGAAGATATTGAGCTCAATGTCTGCAAGACCAAACATCTGACCAATACCCGTTCTTCCAGCGCAGACGAGGCACTTCGCCTGACTCCGCCGCGCGTGTTAAGTCTGGAAGAAGCCCTGGACTTTATCGACACTGACGAGCTGTTGGAAGTTACCCCGGAAACTCTGCGTATCCGCAAAAAGATTCTGGATTCCAGAATGAGAAAGCGCAGCAATTTGAAATAATCAGGAGAACGACATGAAAAAGTATGCCAATGCCTTTTTGAAATGGATCACTTCTCTTCTGGAGGTTGTGATCGCTCTGGTCCTTGCGGCCACGATCATCATCATGACCTTCCAGCTGATCCTTTCCTTTCAGCATTTGTCAGACCTGAACCAATATCCGAACTACGACGATATGCTGACGATCTGTTTTAACCTGATCATCGGTGTGGAGATGATACGCATGTTATACCTCCACACCCCGATCACCGTATTTGAAGTTCTGCTTTTTGCCATTGCAAGGCAGATCATCATCGAACACGGATCCCCTGTCAACAGTCTGATCGGAGTGATCGCCATCGCGATCTTATTTGCCACGAGAAAATTCTTGTTTATGACATTTGATGAATCTGAAAAGATCATTTTCCGGTCTTCCCAGAAAGTCAAATATATCAACCGTCTCATCCATGTCCATATCCCATATGAAGATGATGAGACGCTGCTCGATATTTTGTTAAAAAAAATGCGTGAAGAGGAGATGGAGATCGGAGTGGGAGCCTGTACCTATTTCTCAGACTTCGGTCTTCGCATTGCCAAGATCACCGATGGAAAAATTACAAGAATTGAAGTAATTCGTTCTATACAATAACAGATTTCCGTGTTATAATGTTTACATAGTACAAAGAACCTTTTATAAAACGTTTTTCTTTGTACAATCTAAACAAAAGGAGTTGACCAGTATGAACTTTATTATTAGTGGAAAAAACATCGATGTAACACCAGGCTTAAAGGACGCTATTGAACAGAAATTGGGAAAACTTGAAAGGTATTTCACTCCTGAAACAGAAATTATTGTAACACTTAGTGTGGAAAAGGAACGTCAGAAGATTGAAGTAACCATTCCTGTAAAAGGAAATATCATCCGATCCGAACAGACCAGCGACAATATGTATGTATCCGTTGATCTGGTTGAAGAAGTGATTGAACGGCAGCTTCGCAAATATAAAAACAAACTTGTTGCCAGAAGCCAGGGACATCCTACTGCTTCCGGTTCTACAAGTAATTTCAAAAAAGAATTCTTTGAATCTGAAGATGACAGTCCGGTAGATGATGAGGTACGGATCGTCCGCACCAAACGTTTCGGCATCAAGCCGATGTATCCGGAAGATGCATGCATCCAGATGGAACTGCTTGGACATGCTTTCTTCGTATTCTGCAATGCAGAGACAGATGAAGTCAATGTTGTTTACAAAAGAAAAGACGGTTCCTTCGGCTTAATCGAACCAGAATTCTCCTAAGATATGATACGCAGAGCCGCCGCATTTGCAATCCTGCAAATGCGGCGGCTCTCTTCTTTGATCGGATTTTTCAAACTTCAGTCAAATACGACCATCTTCCCATCTATTTTTGCAAACCAGCAGTCCGTCTCCCGTTCAATCCCTGCCTGTGCATTCGTGGTCTCGATTACCTCTGCAATGAGCCGTTGTTCCTCCTCTTCGGAAATCAGAACAAGCACTTCCACTTTCTCTGTGTAGACACAATCCAGTGTGGTCAGCCCTCTTTGTCCCAAAAGGTACTGTATCTTTCCCAATCCTGTATAATCCGTCGTGATCCTGAGTTTAAATCCATAGATTTTGGTAATAATCTGACTGTGCAGCAATCCCTCCCTGGATGCCCCCGTATAAGCTCTGACCAGCCCCCCGGTCCCAAGAAGCGTGCCGCCAAAATACCGGGTTACTACAACCAGTACATTATGCAGCTTTTCTCCTTTGATCACTTCCAGAATGGGCTTTCCGGCTGTGCCGCTGGGTTCTCCGTCATCACTGCAGCGTTCCTGTACTCTCTCTTCCCCGATTACATACGCCCAGCAGTGATGTCTTGCATCCCAATACTTCTTTCGCACCTGCTCCAGATATTCCATTGCTGCTTCTTCTGAATCCACAGGGAACACTTCTGCGATAAACCGTGATTTTTTCTCCACGATCTCCGCTTTGGCTCCCTGATATATCGTCCTGTACTCCATTGTTCTCTCCCACCTTGTATTTCCACTTCCGGCTCGATACGACATCCCCGGATCTTCTTATTTATATATACTATGCATTCCGGACAAACACAAGAAAAACTCCATATTTCTTAAAATTTTTTTATGAGAATATGAACTTTTTCTTTTTCCTTTGCTTTAAACAGGTATCTTTGATATAATGAGTAGAATGAATAAAGGAGGATATTATTCATGAATTACGGAAAAGAAAGCCTTTCGAAGAAGAAAAAAAATGTATCTTCAAAGAAAAATATGAAAAAGAAACGGGTCGGCGTCCGTGTCTTTAAGGCCGTTGTGATCTGCTTCCTTCTCATCTGTATCATCGGGGCCGCCGGAGGCGGACTTTTCGTCAAAAAGATCATTGACGACACCCCGAAGATCACGCCTGCGGATGTAAAACCGAGCGGATACAAATCCCAGGTGGTCGCAGCATCTACCGGACAGTCTCTGGCACAGTTCCGGGAAGCCGGTTCCAACCGTATCTATAAGACCATTGACAAGATTCCAAAGCATCTTGCCAATGCCTTTGTTGCCATCGAGGACGAACGTTTCTACGAACACAATGGAATCGATCTGCAGGGTATCTTAAGAGCCGGTCTGGTGGGCATCACCAGCGGGAATTTCTCTGAGGGAGCCAGTACCCTGACCCAGCAGCTCATTAAAAATAATGTCTTTCCGAATTTTACCGAAGAAAAGACATTCTACGACAGTCTGGAGCGAAAACTCCAGGAGCAGTATCTGGCGCTGGAAATTGAAAAGCAGATGACCAAAGAAGAGATCCTGGAAGCTTATATGAATACCATCAACCTCGGGCAGAACTGTCTCGGCGTCCAGTCTGCCGCAAAGCGTTATTTTAACCGTGACGTATCGGAACTGACGCTTTCCGAGTGCGCAGTGATCGCCGGCATCACCCAGAACCCAACCCGGTACGATCCGGTTACCAACCCGCAGGAAAATGCCACTCGCCGGGATATCGTACTTGGCAATATGTTAAAACAGGGCTATATCACACAGCAGGAATTCGACGAAGCAAAAGCGGATCCGGTATATGACCGCATCCAGCAGACAGCCGTTGCAGCAGATGTGGACAAGCCAAACAGCTACTTTGTGGACGAGCTTGCAGAACAGGTACTGACGGATCTGCAGACCCGCAAGTCCTACTCTGCGACACAGGCACATAACCTGTTATACAGCGGCGGACTGACCATTTACGCCACACAGGATCCGACAATCCAGCAGATCTGTGACGAAGAAGTGGCCAATCCTGCAAATTATCCGTACGTCATCGAATATGGACTGCAGTATGCACTGACTGTCACACGGGCAAATGGATCTGTGGAAAATTATGACCATAACGATGTCAGTACCTATATTGAGACTGCCTGGGGCCGCCAGTATCCACTGGATTTTGCATCACCGGAAGAAGCCAATCAGGCAGTTGCCGAATATAAGACAACCCTGAACATTCAGGAAGGCGATACTATTACAGAGAGCATCACCATTCCTCCGCAGCCACAGACTTCTGTGGTTGTGATGGATCAGCATACCGGAGAAGTAAAAGCCATTGTAGGCGGACGCGGAGAAAAGACCGCAAGCTTCTCCCTGAACCGTGCGACCGATTCTCATCGCCAGCCCGGTTCCTGTTTCAAACCGCTGGGAGTTTACGCGCCTGCTATTGATATCGGAAAATACACACTGTCCACACTGATCGAGGATTCCCCATATACTTACAATGACGGAACTCCGGTCAACAACTGGGACGGAAAATACATTGGTCAGGCAACCGTACGATATGCAATCCTTCATTCCATGAACGTCTGCGCCGTACGTACCTTAACGGATATCGGAGTGGATACCGGTATGAAATATCTGGAGAATTTTGGATTCACCACTCTGGTCAGCAAAGAAGACAATCCAAGTAAGAATGACTACAACCAGTCTACTGCCCTTGGTGGTACAACAAACGGTGTATACAATATCGAACTTACCGCTGCCTATGCAGCTCTTGCCAATAACGGGGTCTATACCAAGCCGATCCTGTATACCAAAGTATTGGATCACGATGGAAATGTGATCCTGGACAACAGCACTCCGGAGACTCATCAGGTCGTGAAAGATTCCACTGCTGCTCTTTTAACCAACGCCATGCAGGATGTATTTAACAATCCCCATGGTACGGGTACAAATGCCCGCCTTGCAAATGGAATGCCTGCTTCCGGAAAAACCGGTACTTCTGAATTCAGTACCGACCTCTGGCTGGCTGCCTATACTCCATACTACACCTGTTCTGTATGGGGCGGCTATGATTCCAGCAAACCAATGGAAAATAGCAATAGCGAAATTTGGCATGAAATCATCTGGAAGCGGATCATGGACCGTGTGGACAGTGCACTGGGACTGCAGCCTAAGAACTTCACCATGCCTGCTTCCGTAGAACAGAAAACAGTATGTTCCCAAACCGGACTGCTGGCGGTAAGCAGCTGTCCTTCCTACACCGAATATTTTGCAAAAGGAACGGGGCCAAGCTCCAGCTGTTCCGGCCATTATGTGGAAAAAGAAGAGGATGAGGAGGATACGAAGGAGTCCGAAGACAAAGAAGATTCCGAGGAGGAAGACGATTCCGGAGATGACAGTGAAGATAGCGGAAATGACAACAATAACTCCGGAGGAAACGGTGGAAATGGCGGTGACAGCGGAAATGGCGGTACCGTAACTCCACCGGAAGAATCATAAAACCAAACAACCATCTAAAAAGAGAGAAGCGCCTGAACATTCTTGTTTTGAGCATCTTCTCTCTTTTTTCATTTTATACAACCAGTTCATACACCTGATGACAAACCATCTGTCCGGTCAATGTCCGGATTTTTTCCCGTTCACTGACCGGAGCCGAAAAACTCAGCCCGCACCCTGCTGTAATTGCCCTTGGCACCGGGATCAGTCTTCCCTGGATATCTTCTTCTTTTGCTTTTGCTTCAAACGCCATAGCTGCTGTAGTCGTCTCAAATGTCACAATGACCCGCAATTCTTTTGGTCTCATACACTTCCTCCTGTCATTTCCCGAAGTGCCTGGACGGTTTCCTGTATCTGTTCTTCTGTCACAAAGTGCGAAAAGCTAAATCGAACCATTCCCTGCTCTTCTGTGTGAAACGTCTGGTGCATCAGTGGCGCACAATGTGCTCCCGGACGGGTCTGGATTCCATATACCTCGGAGAGTTCGTCGCTGACCGCTGCCGAATCATAATCTCCGATATTCAGTGACACGATCGGAGCTCTGCTTTGCATCTCTGAAAAATCTCCATAAACACGGACAGACTCGATTTCCGTCACCCCTTCATAAAACTGCTGCATCCGCTCACATTCTATTCTGTGAATGGAATCGACTCCCTGTTCCAATATGTACTGCAATGCTGCATGAAGGCCTGCGATCCCATGTCCATTCAAAGTTCCTGCCTCCAAAGCGGTGGGCATCTGAGAGGGCTGTGTTCTTAAAAAACTCTGTACGCCGCTTCCTCCCACCTTGAATGCCGGAAGCTGTATCTTTTCACTTACGATCATACCGCCTGTTCCCTGTGGACCCATCAGCCCTTTATGCCCTGTAAAGCAAAGAATATCAATCTGATCTTTCTGCATATCAATGGGAAAGACGCCTGCTGTCTGGGAGGCATCCACCACAAACAGAATCCCGTATTTTTTACACAACGCTCCGATTTCCCGGATCGGATTAACGTTTCCTGTCACATTAGAGGCATGGGTGCATACAAACACATCCAGCCCCTTTTGAAACAGCATCTCTACGGATTCCAGAGAAATTCTTCCTTTTTCATCTGCTCCCACGATTTCTGTGGTGCTTCCTCTCTGCCCTGCCAGATACAGAGGGCGCAGGACACTATTATGATCCATAGCAGTCGCCGCCATCCGGATTCCCGGTCTTGCCAGCCCCTGAATTGCAATATTCAGCGCTTCTGTCGCATTACTGGTAAACACCACCTGCTCCGGCGCCGGACCGCCAAACAATTCACAGAGCAGCCTTCTTGTCTCATAAATCATGCGGGCGCTGCTTAAACTGGACGCATGACTCCCCCTGCCTGCATTTCCCATGGTCAAAATGGCATCATATACTGCCTGTGCAACTTCTTTGGGACGATCATAACTGGTCGCCGCGCTGTCCAGATAAATCATGGCTTCACAACCTTCCCTGCCTGCATCATTTTTTCACAGATCACATACATATTGGTCACATTTCCCACTGCAAGTTTCTCTGTCAAACCATAGTGGTTCAGACAAGTGCCGCAAGTCAGGATCTCCACTCCCTGCGATTCCAGAAGCTTCAGATCTTCCAGGGAATCTGATCCTTCTACAGAAAGTTTTGCACCTCCATTGTACATGATCACAGCAGACGGCAGTTCCTCCTGACTGGTGAGCGCATAGAGAAATCCCTTCATCAAAGCCTTTCCCAGCGTCTCGTCTCCTTCTCCCATTTTATCGGAAGAAAGCACCACTACGGTTTCCTTAGATCCTGCAGACGGAATCTGACACGGGATGCATTCTGTCTCCTGTTCTTCTCCTTCAAAACAACCTCCTGTGATGACTGCCCGGAATGTGTGACCATCCAGCGTTTCATACCGAAATGGCAGCTGTTTCTGACGTGCCATCTTTTCCAGATTCTGGACGGCAATCTCATTGTCCACCAGTGTCTCTACTTCATCCTGTTCCGTCATCTGCGCCAGAACTTTTTTTGTCTCCACCACAGGGATCGGACACTGTTTTCCTCTTGCATCAACTGTATACTTCATACATTCGCACCTCTACTCTACATATATTTTTTGTTCTCTTTTTTCCAGGACTTCTCCTACGATTCCACAGGGAAGTCCTAATGTTTTTAACTCTTCCAGACATGCAGCCGCATCTTCTTTTGCCATACTGACCAAAAGTCCGCCCGACGTCTGCGGATCGAATAAAATTTCTTCCATTTCGAAAGGCACATGCTCAAACCATACTTCTGCTCCCACATGGTTCCGATTGCGCTGAGCTGCCGCTGTGAGATAAAATTCTCCTGCATACTCATAAGCCTCCTGGATATACGGAATCTGACTGCTTTGGATCCTGGCTGAATACGTTTCTCCCAACATCTCGGAAAGATGTCCTAAAAATCCAAATCCGGTTACATCTGTACAGCCGTGTACCTGATAGCGTCTCACTGTTTCAGAGGCATATTTGTTCAGTGTCGTCATAGAACGGACTGCCTGCTCCATCGCCTCTTTGGACGCTTCTCCAATCCGATTGGCAGTACAGACAATTCCCACACCCAGTGGTTTTGTCAAAATCAAAGCATCTCCTGCCTGACATCCATTATTGGCAAACACTTTGTCCGGATGGATCATTCCCATAACAGACAGACCATATTTCACATCCGCATCCGCAATGGAATGTCCGCCCGCCAGCACACCGCCTGCTTCTTTGACTTTTTCTCCGCCTCCCAGCATGATCTGTCCCAGGATATTCAGATCCCAATTCTCTGGAAAGCATACGATATTCAGCGCAGTCTTCACGTCCCCGCCCATGGCATAGATATCGCTGAGCGCATTGGCTGCCGCGATCTGCCCGAAAGTATACGGATCCTCTACCATAGGCGGAAAAAAATCCAGAGTCTGTACCACTGCCAGATCTTCCGTCAGTTTGTATACAGCCGCATCGTCCGAACTGTCATATCCGATCATCAGATTTTCATCCCATGTTTTGGGGATCTTTTCCAGCACTCTTGCCAGAATCCCTGGTCCCAGCTTCGCCGTACATCCTCCGCCTTTACAAAATACAATTTCTTCTTTCTCACTCATCTATGTTTCTGCCTCTCTTTCCCCCTTTTTCTTTATTATACCGCATCTCTGAAAAAGTAACTACCCTGCATCAGCTTTTCCGGCCATAAACTACACTTCCCTCTCACACATTACGATGATTTTCTGCGGGGTCGTCATTGGAGGAATACTAAAGGTGGTTGTCGTGTAGTAAACAAGTAATTCCATATTTCCTGGTCTGCATGTAAAACGCTGCCCATTCTGCGTCACCATATTTGTCATAGGTCCGATATTCAGCCGGAGTGCATTTTCTTCTGCCACCAGATCTTCATCAAAAAAGTTCAGCATCACGTTTTGCTCTCCCCGGATTGCCGTCACGATTTCTGCCCGGTACTGCGGCGGATAGATTGCCGGAACCGGAAGACTGGTGTCATAAAACGCTGCGATCCGCATCCCTTTTCTGAGTCTGACACTGTCTATGACTATCGTATCTGCTGAAACAATGAACTGAACCTCTCCATTTTCTGTATCCAGTCTGATCAGCTGACTGCAGCAGGATTCTCCTCTTTGAATTTCCCGAATGATACCTTTGATCTGTCCGTATGCTTCATATGCCATGTTGTATACCGCCTTTTTCTTCTCGTTTTTCTTATCATATGAAGATTTCACAGGATTGTTCATTTTCTCCCTTGTATTTTTTCCTGAAATTATGCTATACTGTTTTTCAGAAATTAGAAAAAGGAAGCGGAACACTATGAATCGATATCATACAGTATCTGATTTAATTTCATACAATCTTTACACAGGCTGACAGACAGCCTGTTTTTTTTCGCTTTACCATAGTAGCTTAATGCATAATCATACAAAAGGAGAAGTAATCCCATGAAAACCAATATTTTCAAACCGAAAAATCTGTTTCTGATTTTTCTTGGCAACACCACCATGGCGTTGGGAATTGTCATGTTTGTTCTTCCCAACAACCTGATGACCGGCGGTACCACTGGTCTTTCTCTGATCGTAGATCACTATCTGAATCTGCCGATCTCTGTATTTGTATTTATTTTCAACTGTATCATGTTTTTGCTGGGTGCGATCATACTTGGAATGGATTTTGCCCTGACCACACTGATCAGTACCTTTTATTATCCCATTGCTCTTGGATTTTTCCAGAGTCTTCCGGCACTGTCCGGCATCACCGATGACAGACTGCTATCCAGTATTTTCGGAGGTCTGTTTATCGGATTCTCTCTGGGAATCGTCATCCGCGCAGGAGCTTCCACCGGAGGTATGGACATTCCTCCTTTGATCCTGAACAAGAAATTCGGACTTCCTGTTTCTGTCATGCTTTATGTATTTGACTTCATCATTTTAATCGGACAGGCGCTCTTTTCTGACAAGGAAGCCATTCTTTACGGAATCCTTCTGGTCCTGACCTATACCATTGTCCTGGACAAGATTCTGGTGATTGGACAAGCACAGACGCAGGTCAAGATCATCAGTCAGAAATCCGAGGAGATCAACGAAGCCATCACGCAGAAAATGGACCGCGGTTCTACCCTGCTCCATACAGAAACCGGCTATCTGCGCACCAAACAGAATATGATCCTGACGGTAATCTCCAACCGGGAACTTTCCAGACTCAATCAGCTGGTCATGGAAATCGATCCTTCCGCATTTATGGTCATCGGAAAAGTCAATGAAGTGCACGGAAAAGGCTTTACACTGCCCAAAAAACATGAACTGTCCCAGTAAGTCCTCATACAAAAAGAGAATCCATACATCATAGCTATGATGCGGATTCTCTTTTGTTTCTCTTCGATTTTCCATCGAAACTATTTATAAATTTCCCAGCAGTTTGTCAATGCTGACCAGTTTTACACTGAGTACAAAAATCTCTGCTGCCACTTTCAGTTCTTCTAAGGTTGGATAAGACGGAGCAATGCGGATATTGCTGTCTTTTGGATCCTTTCCGTATGGGTAAGTCGCTCCGGCGCCTGTCATCACAAGCCCTGCCTCTTTTGCCTTGGAAACAATCGCCTTTGCACAGCCTTCCATTGCGTCAAAAGAGATAAAGTATCCTCCGTGCGGTGTGATCCAGGAACCAATCTCAAGACCGCCCAGTTCACGCTCCAGAGTCTCTAACACAACCTCAAATTTCGGACGCATGATATCTGCGTGTTTTCTCATATGCTCTACGATTCCATGAATATCTTTAAAAAATCTCACATGGCGAAGCTGATTTACTTTATCATGGCCGATCGTCTGCACTTTCATCATATGACGGATATCTGCAAGGTTGGCATCAGATGCTGCGATTGCTGCAATTCCGGATCCCGGAAAGCTGATCTTGGATGTAGAGGAAAACTTGTATACCATATCTGGATTTCCTGCTTTTTTACATTCCATCAAGATTTCGATCAGATAGTCCTGCTTCTCTTCATACAAGTGATGTACGCAGTATGCATTATCCCAGAAGATACGGAAATCTTTTGCCGCCGGCTTCAGATTGGCAAAACGGTATACGGTCTCATCTGAGTAGGTAATTCCCTGTGGATTGGAATATTTTGGCACACACCAGATTCCTTTGATCGCCTCATCTTCACTGACCAGCTTTTCGACCAGATCCATATCCGGACCTGTGGATGTCATCGGAACATTGATCATCTCAATGCCAAAATGCTCTGTAATTGCAAAATGTCTGTCATATCCCGGAACCGGACATAAAAATTTCACTTTGTCCAGCTTGCACCATGGGGTGCTTCCCATGATCCCGTGTGTCATCGCGCGTGCTACCGTATCATACATTACATTCAGGCTGGAATTTCCAAATACGATCACATTGTCTTTTGGAACTTCCATCATATCTGCCAGAAGCTGTTTTGCCTCTGCAATTCCATCCAGACCACCGTAGTTTCTGCAGTCTACCCCATCTTCACATACCAGTTCTGTACCGCTGTTTAAAATATTCAGCATTTCCATTGAGAGATTCAGCTGTGCTGCGGATGGCTTTCCTCTGGACATATCCAGTTTCAGTCCTTTTGCTTTTACTTCTTCAAACTGAGCAGTCAGTCCGCTCTTCAACTCCAATAACTCTTCCTTTGTCAAATCCTTATACGCCGCCATTGCAAGACTCCTCCAATTCTTTTATCACTGGTTGTTATTCTATCGACTTTTTGATGTTTCGTCAATCCTTTCTTGCAATTTTCTATATTTTCCCGCATATTTCCGTTTGAACAAGCTTGATTTTTGAAGATTTTTTTACTTATCCATTCATTTTTCTTCCTGATACCGATGAATCAACTCACCGGACCACAAGATCAGCTTTTCCGAAAGTTCATCAAAGCTGCCTTTGACCTTTCCGCTTTTCTGTTTCATTTCAATCGCGATATAGAGGATTTCCCGATCAAGCCCGCTTAATTTGGGAAACAACTCTGCTTTTCTTCTCAGATAATTGCCGGTCTTCAGAAAATATTCTGCCTGGATCGTAAAGACAGACGTCTTATACAGATCCATCAGCACTTCTCTGCTCTGCTCATGCAGCATATTGTGACAGGCTGCATGGTATAAATTGCAGGCGCCTGTATGTACCGCCCTCTTTACATCGGCGATCTCTAACTTTGCCACGATCTCATCCAGACTGCCCTTCAATGGCATAGTATCCTGACAGAACTGAAAAAGATCTGCCTTGGACCAATGCTCCAGTTCGGCTCGCCCGGATACAAACCCACAGATCTTTTCCCGATATGGAAGCCGGTTGAGCATTCCCCTGTAAATCCGCAGATCTGCAGGGAGAAGTTCATCTAAAATCAGCACCATGTCAATATCACTGTCTGCTGTCGCTTCTCCTCTAGCATAACTTCCCTGTATCCCGATAAACCAGATGCGGTATCCAAATGTACTTACCACTTCGTGCACGTATTTCTCCAGCCAATTGTAAATTTGAAAACTCATCTCTGATTCCTCCATCTCTTTTGTCTGCCAGCGGACTTTATTTTTATCAATTACTTCTATTATATGTAATTTTTCTTTCCACCGCAAGGAGGTTTTTTATGCCCCAGTACTTTGATAGGCCCTCATCCCTTTCTTCCACGCCAGAATATCCACTGCCCCCAGGATGACGCAGACGATCAAAATGTAAAATAAAATCCCGGCACTTCCACGCCCCAGCATACAGACCGTCGGATAATAATTTGCCAGAGCAATCGGGATCACTGCACTGATCAGTACCTGGATCAGGATATGGTAAATATCGATCGGATACTCGATCAGCCGTTCCAGATTTTCGATCAGTGTAAGAAACATATTCGATCGGATCAGCCAAAAAGAAAGCGTGGATATTATAAAAATAATACTAAAATATGCAAATACTGCCGTCAGCAGCAGAACTCCAAACAAAACACCGCTTTTCCATCCGGAAAACACATGCAATTTTCTACTTGTCGTCACCAACAGAACCCCACCCACCAGATATTCATCCAGTGGATATTCCGCATTGTATCTCCCGGTGTTCAAAAGCTGAAAAAATGTGTGCAGCGGCTTCAAAAGAAACAGGTCGAATTTTCCGTTCTGAATCCAGTAACTGATGCTCAGCGTATTAATAAAAAAGGTATTGTAAATGGCTCGGACCAGATAAAAAAATCCCAGGCACCACAGCACTTCTTCCTTATTCCACCTGTTCATGGCATCCACCTGACTAAAAATAATCTCAATATTAAATACACCAACCAAAAGTGCCAGAACGCTGGCGAGATTGATTGCCAGAAAATCCAGTTTGTATTCCATGACTGTCAGCAGATTGATTTTAAAGTACATCCACCCGCAATCCAAATACCAGCGGATGTGTTCTGTCATTTTACGTATCACTAACATGATCTCTTTCATCCTCCCTGAATGACGATCCGTCGCATCGCCCTTTTATCCATGATCCTGCATATAAAAAGCAGCGCCATGATCCAGACAAGCTGGATCAGTATTCCACAGATGCTCTCTCCTCTATTCCCTTCTCCCATCAGGATCGTCAAAGGAAAATAATAAATGTAAGAGAACGGAAGTACCTGGCAGACTCCCTGCAGCAAGTCTGGATAAAATGCGATTGGAATAAACATTCCACTGAAAATATTGATACATGCCAGCTTCAACATATACAATCCAATATTCGCATGACTCCAAAAGGTCAGGATACCGAGCATATAATTTAAAACAGAAAACAAAACATAGGCCGCCACAACTGCCGTCAGAAACCACAGCCAGTCTTCCCATCGGATTGCAGATAAAATCTCCCGGTTATATATGCAGTACGGAATCAAAATCACAAGGAAAGCACCTGCATTCAGCAGACCTTTTCCCAGTTCCTGCATGGAATATCGGACTCCCAGATGCACTGGACTCAGTAAAGAGGTAACAATATTCCCGCTCTGGAAGTCCTGACCGATTTCTTCATCTGTCCCTCCTCCCAGCAAACGCTGCAAAATCAGGGTCATCACCGTATAGATCAGAATGCCGTTCTGAGAAATACTCCCCACTTGTGCTTTTCCCTGATAGACGGCTGCCCAGATTGCATTTTCTACAATAAATAAGAGAAGCGCCGAAAAGATTCCGATACAAAAATTCGTACGATATACCAGTTCTTTTTGGATTCCCACACGGATCAATGCCATATATTTTCTCATGTTTTGTCTTGTGCGGCGTTTATCCGAAACTCCGCACATTCCCCTTCCCTGTAAATTTCATTCTTCTGAACCAGATTGTAAATAAAATCTTCCAGACTCTGCGTTTCTACCGATATCCTTTCAACCGGCATGTTTCCGATCAGTTCTGTCATTGCTTCTTTTTCAGAAATCCTCTGTCTGTCGATCCTTATTTTAATCCCTTCTCTGGAACGATCCGTAATCTGCAGACCGGACGCCAACTCGATCTTCTTATCAAACATTTCCGAAAACTGGATCTGAACTTCACTGTATCTGGACAGTGCAGAAATATTCGCCACCTGATCATCTAATATGATTTCGCCCTCATTGATGATCAGCAATCTGTCACAGATTCGCTCAAGTTCTGCCAGATCATGGGTAGAAAAGAGGATCGTCACATTTTTTGTTTTGTTGATATACTTCAGATAATCTTCAATTTTTTTCTTAATCACAATATCCAGTCCGATCGTTGTTTCATCTAAAATCAACAATTTCGGAGAATGCAATGTAATGACAGCAAATTCACATTTCATTCGCTGCCCCAGACTCATCGTGCGGACTGGTACCTTCATCAATTCCCTGATTTCCAGAAACCGATCCAGTTCTTCTAAGATTTCTTCGTAATCTTCATCAGATACCCGATAAATTTTTTTATTTAACTCCATGGAATACAGAAATGGCAGATCCCACACAAGGGAACTCTTCTGCCCAAAGTTTGCCCCAATCCATTCTGCATTTTTCTTTCGAAACTGAAAACTGTTTTTTCCAAACAGCTTTGCTTCTCCCTGATCCGGTGCCAGAATCCCCAGCATGCATTTGATCAAAGTGGATTTTCCTGCTCCATTAAGCCCTACAATTCCGACCATCTCTCCTTCTTCCACCTGAAACGAGATGTCTTTGATGGCTTTTTTCGTCTCATATGTACTGCTCTTTAATATCCCCTTTCCGTTTTTAAGCTTCCTTCGATATGTCTTTGTTACGTGATTCATTTCAATTATTTTGCTCATACACTTCCTCATTCCCTGCAATATCTGTTTGTCGCCTATAGGTACTTTGTGCTGATCTGCCGCTATCCTTTTCATTATACCCCCCCCCACATAAATTTGTTCAACAAAAAAATGACCGGGACTTTCCTCCCGATCATTTTTCTATTTACTGTACTGTCGCAATATCGATCAGTGTCAGTTTTTTAATATCTGTATTTTCAAGACTGGTAATCAGCGCCTCAGCGGTATCGATCGCTGTCAGTACATTGACCCCCGTCTCGATTGCATTTCTTCGGATGACAAATCCGTCTCTGGAGTGTTCTGCTCCCTGTGCCGGAATGTCGATCACCAGATCAATCTCGTGTCCTAAGATGAGATCCAGAAGGTTTGGTGACTCCTGCTCGATCTTGCGGACCGGAATTGCTTTCACGCCTGCTGCGTTCAATGCTTCTGCCGTACTCTTTGTGGCAAAGATACGGTATCCGATCTTCTCAAATCTGCGTCCGATCTCTACTGCCTCCGGTTTGTCTTCGTCACGAACTGTCATGATCATATTCTTGAACTTCGGCAGTTTGATTCCCGCACCTAAGAAAGCTTTGTAAAGCGCCTCGTCAAATGTCTTGGCAATTCCCAGACATTCTCCTGTGGACTTCATCTCAGGTCCCAGGCTGATGTCTGCACCACGGATCTTCTCAAAGGAGAATACCGGCATCTTCACAGCCACATAATCAGCTTCCGGCTGCAGTCCCGGTGTGTATCCCAGTTCTTTGATCTTGTTTCCGATGATCACTTTGGATGCAAGCGGTACGATCGGAATTCCAGTTACTTTACTGATATAAGGAACCGTACGGCTGGAACGAGGATTTACTTCAATGACATACACATCATCTTCTCCACATACGATGAACTGAATATTGATCAGACCGATGACATGGAGAGATTTTGCAAGTCTTCTTGTATACTCTGCAATCTTGTCTTTTGCTTTCTGTGTCAGGCTCTGTGCCGGATATACAGAGATACTGTCTCCTGAATGGATTCCTGCACGCTCAATGTGTTCCATGATTCCAGGGATCAGAATGTCTTCGCCGTCACAAACTGCATCGACCTCGATTTCTTTTCCCTGTAAATATTTATCCACCAGAATCGGGTGATCCTGTGCGATCCTGTTGATGATTCCGATAAATTCATCGATATCATTATCATTGATCGCGATCTGCATTCCCTGTCCTCCAAGTACGTAGGAAGGTCTTACCAGAACCGGATATCCCAGTCTGTTTGCAACTTCTTTGGCTTCTTCTGCCGTGAATACAGTTCCTCCTGTCGGACGCGGAATCTCGCACTCTTCGAGAATCTCATCGAACAATTCACGGTCTTCTGCTTTATCTACATTCTCTGCAGAAGTTCCAAGGATCGGAACTCCCATCTTCATCAGAGCTTCAGTCAGCTTGATCGCTGTCTGTCCACCAAACTGTACGACTGCACCGTCTGGTTTTTCGATATCCACAATGCTCTCTACATCTTCTGGAGTCAATGGCTCAAAATACAGCTTGTCTGCAATGTCAAAGTCTGTACTTACCGTCTCCGGATTGTTGTTCACGATAATTGTCTCGTAACCTTCTTTTGCAAATGCCCATGTACAATGCACAGAACAGAAATCAAACTCGATTCCCTGACCGATACGGATCGGACCGGATCCAAGTACCAGAACTTTTTTCTTATCACGAGTCTCTTCTACTTCGTTCTCACTTCCATATACAGAATAGTAGTATGGTGTCTCTGCTGCAAATTCTGCTGCACACGTATCTACGATCTTGTATGCTGCAACAATGCCGTTTGCATGACGCATATCGTGGATCTCACGCTCTGTCTTTCCTGTCAGCTGTGCGATCACGTTATCCGGGAACTCCATCCGTTTTGCTTCTTTTAACAACTCCGGTGTCAGCTCTTCTGATTTCAGTGCATTTTCCATCTCCACAATGATTGCAAATTTATCAATGAACCACTCATCGATCTGTGTGATCTCGTGAATTTTTTCGTAGCTTACACCGCGGCGGATTGCTTCTGCGATTCTCCACATACGCATATCATCCACGATCTCCAGCTGCTCTGTCAGTTCTTCCACAGACAGATCTGTGAAATCATAAGACATGAGGCTGTCTACATGCTGCTCCAGAGAGCGGATGGCTTTCATCAACGCACCTTCAAAGTTGTCGCAGATACTCATCACCTCTCCGGTTGCCTTCATCTGTGTAGTCAGTGTTCTCTTTGCACTGATAAACTTATCAAACGGAAGTCTCGGAAGTTTTACGACACAGTAGTCCAGCATTGGTTCAAAACTTGCATATGTCTTCTGTGTGATCGCATTTTTGATCTCATCCAGTGTATAACCAAGAGCGATCTTTGCTGCAACCTTCGCGATCGGATATCCTGTCGCTTTGGAAGCCAGTGCAGAAGAACGGCTTACACGCGGATTTACCTCGATTACACAGTATTCAAATGTCTCCGGGTGCAGAGCATACTGTACGTTACATCCACCCGTGATATTCAGCTCACTGATAATATTTAAAGCGGAAGTACGCAGCATCTGGTATTCTTTGTCCCCCAGCGTCTGTGACGGTGCCACAACGATACTGTCTCCGGTATGCACACCAACCGGGTCAATATTTTCCATATTACATACGGTAATGCAGTTTCCGTTTCCATCACGCATTACCTCATACTCGATCTCTTTCCATCCTGCGATACAACGCTCTACCAGAACCTGTCCTACACGGGAAAGACGAAGTCCGTTCTCCAGGATCTCCACCAGCTGTTCGGAATCATGGGCGATACCGCCGCCGCTTCCTCCCAGTGTGTACGCCGGACGAAGTACCACCGGATATCCGATCTTGTTTGCGAACGCAAGTCCGTCTTCTACATTCTCTACGACCAGAGAGGCTGCTACCGGTTCTCCGATTTTTTCCATTGTCGCCTTGAATTCCAGACGATCCTCGGCCTTTTTGATGGTCTCAGAAGTAGTACCGATCAGACGCACATTGTGTTCTCTTAAAAATCCGGCCTCTTCCAGCTCCATTGCCAGGTTCAGTCCTGCCTGTCCTCCCAGTGTCGGAAGGACACTGTCCGGCTGCTCTTTTAAGATCAGCTGTTCCACAACTTCTACTGTCAATGGCTCGATATATACTTTATCTGCGATATCTTTATCTGTCATGATCGTCGCCGGGTTGGAGTTTAACAGAACAACTTCAATCCCCTCTTCTTTCAAAGAACGGCATGCCTGTGTTCCTGCATAGTCAAACTCTGCTGCCTGTCCGATGATGATCGGACCGGACCCAATTACTAATACTTTTTTAATACGACTGTCTCTTGGCATTATTTCGCTCCTCCCATCATCTCAATGAATCTGTCAAACAGGTAACCGGAATCCTGTGGTCCCGGGCATGCTTCCGGATGGAACTGTACGGTAAAGATGTTCTTTCCGACATAGGCAAGTCCCTCGTTTGTTCCATCGTTGACATTCGTAAATGCAGGCACTGCCACATTTGGATCTACATTTTCTGCATCTACCACATAGCCGTGGTTCTGGGAAGAAATGTATACACGATTTGTCTGAAGGTCTTTCACCGGATGATTTCCGCCGCGATGTCCATATTTTAACTTGTGTGTAGTCGCACCTGTAGCAAGAGCCATGAGCTGATGTCCAAGGCAAATTGCAAAGATCGGAATATCTGTATTGTACAATTTTTTGATTTCTTCAATAATAGAGGTGCAGTCTGCCGGGTCTCCAGGGCCGTTTGACAACATGATTCCGTCAGGATTCGATGAAATGATCTCTTCTGCAGTTGTGTGGGCCGGGTATACAGTCACTTCGCAACCACGCTGATTTAAAGATTTGGCAATATTATTTTTTGCTCCTAAATCCAGCAGTGCTACTTTCTTTCCTGTTCCTTCCAGAACATATTTCTCGCTGCATGTTACTTTAGAAACAACATCACCTACTGTGTAGGCCTTCAGCTTTGGAAGAATCTCTTCCAGATTGTAATTTTCATTTGTAGTAATCATACCATTCATGGTACCTTTTTCCCGTAAAATCTTTGTCAGAGCACGTGTGTCCACGCCTGCGATTCCAGGAATATCCTGCTCTTTCAAAAAGTCCTGAATCGTACCTTCACATCTGAAATTGCTTGGCATACGAGACAGCTCTCTTACAATATAACCATCCGGCCATGCTTTTCTTGATTCCATGTCCGGTGTGATTCCATAATTCCCAATCAACGGATACGTCATTACGACTGCCTGTCCCGCATAAGAAGGGTCTGTCAACACCTCTAAATATCCTGTCATGGAGGTATTAAACACGATTTCACTAATCATATCTCTTGTCGAACCAATGCTTGTTCCTGTAAACACGGTTCCATCTTCTAAAATCAGAAATGCCTTCATCTGTTCACCTTATCCCTTCGTAAATTTTCTCAAATTGTAAAGATTATACTACATACCCGGGAATATTTCAACCTGTTTTTAGAAAATTAAAGTGTCATCAATTTTATCGTAATGCCTGCGAATCCATTTCAGCCCTTTTTCCATATTTCCTTCTTCCAGGGCATTTACAATTTCTTCATGGATCTGGCACCAGTCCTCATTTTTTGCTTCCTTTTGTACATGTGCGATTTCTTCTTCACAAAGACCGGACAAAGATTCCATCACTGCGACAAGCAATTGATTCTCTCCTGCACGGATCAGCTCCTGATGGAATCTTCGGTCATGCTCTGCGGTCTTTTCCGGTATCTGCATCTCTTTGATTTCTGCTTTCAGCCTCTTTAAAACTTCCGGATTTTTCAACCGCACTGCCTGTACAAATGCCTCCTGCTCCAGGATTCGCCGGATTCGGCTGACTTCCCTGTAGTTGCTCTGTCCGGTGAGCAGCATCATGGAAAACACATTTCCCAGACTTTTCTGCGGCATATTCACCAGAAAATTTCCTTTGCCCTGTCTGCTCTCCAGCATTCCGGTATGTTCCATTGTGCGAAGCGCCTCCCGGACAGAATTTCGTCCCAGATTCAGACTTGCCGCCAGCTCCCGCTCAGATGGGATCTTGCTTCCGCAGGAAAGTTTTCCTTCTTGTATCTGCTGTTTCAGATATTCGATCACTCTCTCATATGTTTTCTCATTCATTCCCTAAAAAACCTCTGAATCTTAAATATTCTGTCAATACCTCAACTGTACCTTCGATCCCCAAAACGCCGCTGTCCAGACACAGTTCGTAATCCTGTGCCAGCCCCCACTCCTGCTTTGTATAATATTTATGGAAAGAAGCTCGTCTGCTGTCTGTATCCTCCAGAAATTTCTTTGCCTTTGTCTCGGAAAGTCCTTCCCGCTCCATGATTCTCTGCACACGGATCTTGGGGTCTGCATGGATAAAGACACGGACTGCTTCCGGATCTTCTCTGAAAATATGGCCTGCGCATCTTCCTATTATAATGCAGGACTCTTTCGATGCCAGCTCCCGGATTCTTCGAAACGGAATCCGTCCGACCTCCTGTTCAAACTGGCTCATAGCAATGGCATATAATAAACTGTTTACCGGCTCTTCCTCATAAAATGACTGCACCTCTTCATAATCATCCGTACCTTCTGCAATCTTTTGAAGTTCCGATTTTCCATAGCATGGAATTCCAAGTTTCTCTGCCAGAAGTTCTCCGATTTTTCTTCCACCGCTTCCGGATTGTCTCCCAATGGTAATGATAATATGTCTCATATATTTTACCCCCTTATAAACATCCTGCAAAAACAGATGCAAAAATCACCGTTAAAAGTCCTGCCACTGCAATAGCCAAACTACTCATAGCTCCTTCTACCGGCCCCATCTCCATGGCTTTTGCAGTTCCAATTGCATGGGAAGCGGTTCCCAGTGCCAGCCCTTTTGCCACTGGTTCTTTGATCCGAAATACCCGGTACACCACGTCTGCGATCATATTTCCCAGTACTCCGGTAATGATGATCACTGCAACGGTAATCGTAACAATTCCCCCTAGTTCTTCCGACACTCCCATTCCGATTGCTGTTGTAATTGATTTCGGAAGCAGTGTCACATACATATCATGAGAAAGTCCGAATAAATAAGACAGGCCAAGAACACTGAGTATACTTGTCAAAACTCCGGATAAGATTCCCGCCGCTACTGCTTTTAAATTCTTTTTCAGCAGATTTAACTGCTGATATAACGGAACTGCCAGACAAACGGTTGCCGGCGTGAGCAGGTAACTCAAATACTGTGCACCCTGATTGTAATCATCATAGGAAATATCCCCTACTGTCAGAATCGCCATAACACACAAAATGGCGATCAAAAGCGGATTAAAAATTGCCATCTTGAACTTTCGTTTTAAAAGCAGCCCTGCCTCGTAACCGACCAGACTGACTGCTGCACCGAAAAATACGGAATGTACTAAAAACTCTCTCATCTTACTGTCTCCTGTTCTGCTTTCTCTTTCTTCTTTTTGCTATTCTGTATGACAGCCTGCGTCACTTTTGCAGCCACCGCCATTACCAGGACCGTAGTCACGACCGTGATCACACTGATTGGAATCCACACGGGCTTCAATACTCCCCATGCATTCAAAAGACCGACTCCTGCAGGAATAAACATGACCGGCATGATCTCGATCAAAAAGACTGCCGCATCAGAAACCTGACTCAGCTTGAGCACCCCTGTTTTCAATGCCGCCAGCATAAGGATAAGCCCCCACACGCTTGCCGGAACAGGTAATGGCAGCGCAGCTTTTAACAGTTCTCCCAAAAAAGAAATCAGCAGGATGATTACAAATTGTCTCAATATTTTCATTTTCTCATTCTCCCTTATAGCCAACTGGTAGTACCAGTTGATTATAAAAAAGAATTTTCTCGATGTCAAGAATTTTTCACACGGAATCATTCCTAATTCAATTCTGCGATTCTGGAAACACCTACATAAATCTGTGAAATCTTATACCATGTTCGGTAATCCACAGTTCCTGTCTGAGGCAATCCGAAAATGGACTGAAATTCTCTGACTGCTGCAGCAGTTGCCGGACCATATACTCCATCTGCCTGGATCTTTGGCAATGCCGGGTATGCTCCTGCGATCACATTCAACTGTTCCTGCAGCTGCCGGACCTTTGCCCCGCTGGACCCATTTTCCAATGTATAGCCAGGCCAGGAAGACGGAATACCCGAAATTTCTTCTGCTGTATTGATATACATATCACTGCCATAAAAATATCGCAGAATCTCAATCGGAGTATATCCCTGATCTCCCAGCTCCTTCGACCCCCATTGTGTCAACCTTTATGCAAGGGCATACAAACAATATTCTTTCATATTATAATAGGATAAAAATGGTACAATATTCACGCCGGAAACTGCGGTCTACCGGCGCTCAAATACGCTGCCTGTAAAAAGGTGTGCATCATTTCGGTTGTCAGAGTCATACCTACTGGCAGCCGAAATTTAAAAGTATTTCCTGGTATCTCCATAAATTCTTGGTATAATAAAAACGTATCGTAAGATTCGTAGATCTGGTATTCCATGATTGTTCCCCCTCTTGCATTGATTACATATTATTATAACACAGAGGGGCTTGAATTGAATTTATTAAAAAATACATTTCACTGACAAATAATATTATTCCCCTCAGAGAGCTGATCTCCGAGGGGATTTTATTAGATAGATGTAGATGGTTTTCTGTTCAGCACCGCAAGTAATCTTGCGTGCCACGGCGCTTTCTTTGTCCAATGATAAGATGGCATATCTCTCCCATTGTTTGCTTTGTAAATATCCATCAGAATCTTCATTTCGTCCGGATGTCCCAAAGCCGTAATCTTATCATCATGATACCAATAAACACATCCTTTTCCCTCTACCGTAAACATACACTGCATATCTTCATTTTCTCCTTTCTGCTCTGCTGTTGCGACTTGATTTCCATTCATCAGTTCGCTGATACGTTTAATAAAATACGTTTTTGTCGCTGTCGCACCACCGTGAATCTCCACTGATCTGTGCGGACAAGCAGTGGCAAACACCTCCTGATGTAACATAATCGTGCTTGCACTTGGTGTAATTCCATACTGCTTGCACTTCTGTGCTGCCAACTGTAATGCTTTTTCCTCATTCGCTTTAAATACATTCAGATCGCCCATACTCTGGCAGACTTCTATTCCCAAGAAATTAAGATTTCCATTCGAATTTCCGCAATGCCAAGCACAGTTTGAATCATCCTCTGCTTGCAGAATTCCATCGTTACACACATAGTAGTGAGCAAATCCGTTTTCCAAGTTTGCGTTTTGTAAGTAATTCCTGTAATACGCTGTCGTAGCATTCTGACCGTCTGCCCCATTATGAATAAAAATACCGACAGGATTTTTACCTCTCCTGCCGGCAATTCCTCTACAGATACTCATTATTTCTCCTCCTGTTCTTCCTCCTGCTCTTCTGTCTCAAATGCTTTTTCCAGTTCTTCCGCTGTTGTTCTTCCAAATTCGTTCTGTTCGCTCATGATCTCACCTCCTTTCCGTGCGATGTCGCACAATAAAAGAGAGCCTGTTTCCAAGCTCTCATGAATCTATTTATATGTAAGCGCTCGTTCTGAATCTCCTGTCCCCGGCGTTGTTGGGTCTACAACTACACCAAGGATTGCCAGCACTGCAAAGAGTGCGTTTACTACGGTGAGCAGTTTATCCCCTAAATCTCCGAGATCAATCGTAAACCCAAACACTGCCGCAATCGCCTGTATTAACAGCAACAGTGCCGGGATCAGTGCCACCCAGAAAGCCTTGTTTTTGATTCTTACAATCCAGTTAATTTTTTTCATTTCACGTCCTCCTTAAAAAAGCATTGCTGCTACTGCACCGATAATAGCTCCAATGAGAGCGGTAACAACCCCATCCCATCTCTTAGCTGGTGTCTCCTCAAGGTGCGTAACCTTTGCAGTGAGCTGCACAAGGGTCTGATTCATAAATCCAACCTCCTTGGTCAACCCAACCATTTCCTGTGCCAGCTGGTGCACCACATTAACAACGTCCTCCGCTTCTTTCATCCGATGTTTTAAAGAGCCGATTTCTTTTCCGTGCTCTGCAAGTTTCACTTCTACTTCATTTTCTGTCATGTCTTTCCTCCAGTTTTAAAGTATAAAAATAAGACCATCACGGTCTTGCTCTGATTCCCATATTCATTCTCCCTTTATTCGTCCGATTTCTTTGCAATCTGCATAAGACACATGATTGCCACACCAAAGCTTGCTCCCAGGATTGCTCCTGCTATAAACGCCATCCAATCACCTCCGATAATAGGATGCCCGAACGGATGTCCTTTAACTCCTTTAAAGTTCCCATTTAAACGGGTTCATTACTCTGTCAAATGCCCCATTCCAGAGTCGATAAGAATCTTCTTAACCTTCTCTTCCAACAATCTTGGAACTCTTGCATATAATTCCTTTGCTTCTTTCTCTGTCTCCTGCATCATAATCTGCTGTGCCCATAACATTGCCATCATAAAATCTTCCTTTCTGCTAAAAAGTAATAATAAATTAATAAGTATCTTATGCATAAACTATCTCACTCATTTCCATCAAGCATTGTGAGAGAAATTGGTTTTCGCTTTTTAAAGTCTCTACCTGTTCTTCTAACGTCGGTGGTTTCGGCTCTTTTTCTTGTTCTTTTTGGATTCTATCCATTTCTGCATCAAATTCTTCCTTCGTAACCTCTGCACCGTATACTGTGCCAACACTAGCCACATACCCGTTTCCTGTCTTATAATATTTCATCATTTCGTAATCCCCCACATCTCCCAAGCAATATCAGAAGCAATTTCTTGCCATAATTTTATATGGTGTGTGCTGGCATCTTCGAAGGCTTCTGCATTAACACATGAACGGATGTCCATATAAAGTTCTGTATACATACAGTCTAGAGTTGTGGCAACATTATTCTGCCACAATGTTTTTGTGTATTGGTCGATTTTTCCAAGCTTAGGATTGGCATATACCGCTATGTTTGTGTTCGATACCTTTATCCTATAGAAATATTCGTCGATTTTTTCGTAGATAATATTGATATTTGCGTTAGAGTTTGTAATTCCACTATTATTATTGTTTCCAAAACCTATCGACAGATTCCCATTAGTTTTCGCACTTCTTAGAAGGAATATGACTCTTTTCCATTTTTTAAATTCGGTCATTGAAACCCCAGTGTCAACGACAGTGTTGGCTTGTGTTCCAACAGAAATTGTTCCGCCAGCGAGCTTTTCCATTGCTGTGAATTTTTCTGCAGAACCGCCACTCGGCTTATCCACAGGAACCACCAAACCATCTTCCCCGATTCCAAGAATCTTTCCATTGTTTTCAGCTCCCTGTTGCTTATCTAACTTAGTTTCCATCTGCGTTGCAAAGTCTTCCGGAATAGACTGCAATACCTCTGCGCCTTTATCCTGTACTTCCTTGATCTGCTTCGCTCCCTCGGCGGAAACATTGCCAGTCTGCTTAGTCCCCTCTGTCTGCACTACCTGTACTGCTTCGGTTTTGGCTGCTTCTACGGCTATCGTGGCTGTCTGCTTAACATTATCCACGCTCTCAACTGCTTGCGTCCCTGCGCCCTCTACGGCTGTTTTCTGGGCTGTTCCAGTCTGTGTAATCTCTTGTACCGCACTCTGTTTTGCGGAGTTAATCTCCTGTACGCCAGTCTGTACTACTTGCGTGATTCCGCTTGCCGTCTGCTCCACACTGTTCTTCATTTCTTCCACAGCAGTTCTGTGCCCTTCCGCCGCCTGCTCAGATTCCTTCGCTTTTCGGACAGATTCTTCCACGTTCTTGACCTGTTCGGATGCGTCCTTGACGGTTTCCAGCATCTTACCGACTTCCACACGGTCTTCCGCCGTCTGCTGTGCGTCTGCTTCTGTGGCAGTTTGTCCGGCTTTCTCTGCACGGTCTGCCGCTTTGTTAACCGCTTCGATCGCCTTTCCAAACATTTCCTTGTCATCTGGTGTATTATAAGCTTCTGGCTTCGCTCGTTTAGTCACAAACATGTCGATCTGATACTCCGTGTTTCCGGATTCAGAATCCCTAAGATAGATATACGCAACAAGATTCTTCCCTGTCTCAATCAATGAATCCGGGATTACCACATCAGTTACGCCGTCCTTGGTTGTGCCGATTCTTGCAATGGACTCGCTTGATCCGGCAACTGCAAAATCCACTTCCACAGCTGTTGGCAAATCAAGTCCTTGGATTCTCAATATCTGGCCGTAGTCCCACTGCCAGACATCACTCACTTTTGCTGTGTTCGAATCTCCAAATACAGCTGTTACTATTCTGTTCTCCAACTATATGTACCTCCTAACTTGCTGCAATCCATGATGTACAAATCGTTCTCTCTGCATAATCTTTCTTTTCCACATCCAGAGAAATCTTGTCTCCTATACGATATCTTCCAGTTCCAATGATCGTCCCTGCGACTACTTCCGGGCACGCGCAAAATACGTGATATTTCGGCCGGAATTCTTCCGGGATGGCCACCCCGTCAAAATCATTGAAAGACCCGCTGTTCGGAAACTGCGCCAGCATCTCAATTTTGCAGTGTACGATCTTGCCGATCTTATACAACCACATCTGCATGCGATTACTGCTGTTTACATTGGAGTACGGTCCTCTCACCTGTCCGGAATCGTATTCCTTGATTCCCATCAATTCTTGATCACCCAGTAATAACTTGCCATGAAACCTCGCATCTTGATAGAAATCATAACCCACTTCGCTATCGCTTGCTGTTCCGCCGAAAGCAATACTTCTCCCTTTATTTGCAACATCCAACGCCCGGAACTGTGCCGGAACAATCACTTCTTCTTGTTTGCTGCCGTTTAAATCCGTGATTGTAACGATAACAAAGTACACGCTCCCCGTGGATATTTTCCCATTCCCGATTATTTGGGAAATCTTTCCACTTGTCGTGTTTGGATATGTTTCGCTTGCTTTCACCGGACTTCCAGAAGCAGTCTCCTGATAATCTATCCTGACACTGGTTGCCTTGTTAGAGTTATTTAAGGTCTGGTCTACTTGCCAGCTCCCAGTGACTTTAATGTACGTGCCATCACTCTTCGGTGATCCCTTAGAGTCGCATCGCAATGCAGTCAACCCGGTAATTGTCGGCTTAATGTACGCGATCTGCCAAACTGCATAAAGAGTCACATCTGCATCGGCACCGTATGTTGATCCCGGCATGTATGCTACGTCTCCAGCGGACGATGTTGCCCAGCCCATAAATACATAGCCATCTCTTGTGGGACGCACAGAAGATAGTGTTAATACGGATCCGTATATCTTTTTCTGGGTGTCTGGAGCACCGGTCCCGCCATTTGCATTATAAGATACCGTATGCTCCCACGTAATAGCCGACAAGGTGTATTCCCCACTCGCTGAGATCGTGGCTGGATTAACTCCTGTATTGACCGTCGCGGAAAAGCCGATCTTCTTTGATTGTCCGCTCGTTGGCATCGTAATCCGGAACGTCTTCGTTCCGCCGATATTCGTCCAGATCCATTGTCCGCCGCCGCTGCCGACTGCGAATGTCGCACTGCCAGAGGTGTTCTGTCCATCACAGCTCATGCTGTACGGTGCACCACCGTAATTGTATCCGCCCCAGTCAAATGCGATATCAAATCTGATATCTACATCATACTTGTGCGTGAGATTAACATCTCCTACACCACGTACTGCCGTGACGTATATTCTTCCTGTTCCTGCCATCTTCCTCTCCTTACTCGATATAGATTATAGATAGGTGTCCATCCCCATTGTCCAGCATAGCATAGTTGCCTACACCAACTCTCTTTGCACTTAGATTGTCAATTTCTGCCACCGGCATATACGCTTTCTCGTTCCCAAAATATGCCAATCCCTTATCGCCCTGGTAAAATCCCAATCTGGAATTTGTTAATCTGGCTTTTAGGCCGTTTCCTGTTCCGCCAAGTTCCAGAAACGGTGTTACGCCATCCGACCCCTGCCGCACCCATGTATCAACCACCTCGGTCTTACCATTCACATACTCTACTGTATTTTTAAATTCGGCTCGGACTTCATTTTTGTATTTTTCGAAGCTAGTGTTGATATTCGTTACGCTAGAGATTGCTGTATTTGCGGATTCCTGAGCATTTCCTGCTGCATCTTTCGCATCCTCGATATCTCCCGTGTATGCTTCTACCCATTTTTCGCCGTCCCAGTATTTTAATACATTATTGACTGTGTCATACCAGAGTTTGGTCTTATCGTCCGGCGGGGTATCGGACTTGATTGTTCCGTCTGTTCCGTCTTCTCCTTTATATTTTGACCACTGATAGTTTCTCGGATTACTGCTTTCTGTCGGCACTTCTTTGTTGTAGGCAAATCCAATGTAATATTTCCCATCCGGGCTGTCGGACATTCCATTCCCGTTCTGGTCATCCGCATATCTCACCCATGTATAATAAGTTTTGCCGTCCTTTCCAGGTTCTCCAGGGATTCCCTCACCGGTGATCCGCGCCCATTGATAATCTTCCGGATTATTGGACATTACCGGAGTCTCCTTATTGTAGGCGATTCCTAAGTATTCTTTTCCGTCCGGACTACTGGACATTCCATTTCCATGTTCGTCATCGGCGAATTTAAACCATGTGTAATAAGTTGTTCCGTCCTGACCATCCTCTCCGTCCATTACATCCGTGATCGTGACCTCGTAATACCCTCTGCGGACGCCGTTTTCAAGCGCCGTAAATGAGTAAACCGCCTTAACATCAACATCCTCTGCATTAACCGTAACGCTCCTGCCAACATAAAACTCTGTGCCATCTTTACTCCACCGGATTTCCAGATTTCCAGACACATCCACTCCATTGTTGTAAGCATAAGCTGTCAGCGTTGTGCTGCCGATGCCGTTTTTAAAGATAATGCCGTTGTTTGTGGCAATGGAGCAGGTGTAGACCTTGTTTTTGTTAATTAAGTCCTGCATCCTCTTAATGAGATCGTCGGATATTTCGGATGCCAGCTCTTTATAGTTACTAAACACCGTCTTGGCAGTCTTTGGGTCAGTCAGACTGCGTACCTGCTCCGATACCCTCGCTTGTAGATAGAGGACTGGTGTCCACTCCTGATCCTGAATTCTTACAGTGTCTCCGATATTTGTATCAAAATATCCATCCACCTCGTAGGTCACTACTGGCTCGGATGCGGTTTTTAGATCGGATAAAGCCATGCTATAGAGCTTGTCCTTGCTGTCTGTATCGTACTCTTTTCGCATCAGGATATAAGCATCAGCCTTATTTACGATATTGGACGGAAACCGGTCTCTTGCCTGTGGTGCGCGGATGATCGCACCGTCTGTAAAGTACTCGATATTCCCGTTCTCATCGTATTCTTTTTTGTCCAGTCCATTGATCGTCAGCCCGTCTTTCCCGGTCGGCTGGATACAGGTGTATAACTTTTCTGCATCCGTAGTCTTCCGAATTCCGGTAATTCCTTTTCCGTAGCGCAGGACAACATCACCACGATACTCTCCGATTCCGCTGTCCGTATCGCTGTGCTCCCGGTATACATTCAGGACAATCTCTTTTAAGGAGTAATCACTGTTAAGCACTGTCTCAAACTCGATTTCCGCCGAGAAAACATTGGCCAGAGAGAATAATCTCTTTAATACGGACGTTGTACCTGTCCATTCGTTGGTGATCCGTTTGTCCGACACCTCATTGAGTCCCAATTTAAGCGTTCTCTCAGCATCAAAGACGGCGAGGTACTCTTCAAAGCTCATTGCTTTTCCAGCTTTGTATTCCCCTGCATCCTCGTTGATTAACTCAAACGACAGCGACCATGCCGTGGCAGTAATCGTCTGCTCTGTTTGGTCTGTATTTACAATGTTTAAGTAGTATGATTTCCCTTTGTAAGTAAATGCCACCTTATTCCCGGCTGTGATATGCTGTGCGTCTGGATGCTTTGCATTTACCGTAAAAGTGTAAGTATTCGCCGTACCCTGTAAGTATTCGTGTAGCTCATCATTCCAGTAGTGCATGGACTTTTTATGCCCGTTGTCCATAAACGCTACTGGCGTGTTATTTGCGCTTAAAATCGCAATTCTGATGTTATCCATTACAAATATACCTCCCGTATTTTCGCTTTAATCTGCGGCGGTGGAGAAGAAAAGGAAGAGTAGCAGAACTGGACTTCCGTTGTTCCCGGTGGAACTTTTGGATAATTGGATCCATTAATCTCATCTCCTTTTGCCGGCATCCCGTTTACATAGACCTTCGTGCTCTCCCCGTCTATAGACACCACATCTCCGGCGCGATACCGGTTCGGCACATCCTTATACTTATCGACATTGTCTTTCCGGAACCAGATACTTTTTAAATAGTTGTGCGTAACATACTGGTTCGTGAGGTTTCTGTCACCCCACTGTCCAATCCAGATCTGGATTTTTTCGCATTCCATATCCTTTATTTCCGGTATGTTTCTCTCCGTATAGCTTCCATACCAGAAAATCCGCAGCTTTTCTCCCTCTTTTAAAAAATCATTATGACCGCCACCCATCTTTAAATTAAACGGGTTTCCCTCATAAGCTGTCGGCTGGAATTCCTCTCGTCTGATTAAGGTGTTCCCTGGGGCAAACCACTCGATACGCGCCGTATTACCAACCGTATCACTCTTGTTAATAGACATGGCGCATATCACCTTGTTATCTCCAGTCAGGAATGCAATGGTCTGTGCTCCTGTCTGCCCCATTAATCCGGTTTCGAACCAGTGCTGCGTGTAGCAGTAAAAGTTTTTTGCGCCACGTCTGCCCTCGCTGTCCACTGGGATAGTAAGTGTTCTCATTCCACCGTTCCAGTATCCGGATGTTGCTTGTCCACCTTTTAATGCCATGACGTTATATCCGGCAACATTCTTGACTTCGAGCGTCCCCTGTGTGGTATTCTCTGGATTTTGGTAAGACGTTCCATGATCGTCTTGAAACAGGTTGTATCCATCAAACAGGTTTTCAGACGCTTTGTAATTCTCTCCGTCTGCCTCCTCTTGTTTTCCAAGCTGGATGACTCCATATTGGCTTACCAGTCCGATAAAGCCGTTTTCGTGCTGGTGTGTGATCTCATAGTCCACGTCCGCCCATTCGGTGCCGTTGTTTTGGATGGTAATGGTCTGGTAGCCGTTCTGTTGGACGCCAGTGAATTGTTTTTCTGCGGTAGAGTATGCTACTCCGTCCGGGATGAGCCATGTGATTGTTCCCTCTCCCAGAAATTCTGTTTCTTCACTGAATTCTAAAGTACCACACGGAATCGCATAAAAGCATTTGTTCGGAACATTTCCAAACACTAACTTTTTTGGTTCATCTACTTTTAATGCTTTCTGTAAAGCATCGTAATTCTCTTCCAGATTACCCTCAATTGTAAACGGCATCACAATTTGTTTGTTCTCGTATGACGTGTAAGCAAAATCACTTCCATTCTGTTTTTCTGCCTTCACAAACGATGGATTCCAGTCAGCACCGACAAACGGTGTAAATCCCTGTAGTACTTTGATGTACTTTCCTAATTCGATGTCATTGAACTTCACAGAAAGTGTCATGTACGTTCTCCTTTCAGTAATTTCTTAAAATCTGTAATTCTTTGCTGTTCTGTCAGCATTGGAGCTGCTGTTTCTTTAATCAATTCTCTTCCATTCAGTGTTGTGCTTACTTCAATCGGACGTTTTGCCAGATCAGAAAGTCCTGCCACCGCACTCATGATCGCCTGATTCTGTTGCTGAAGATTTCTGATTTCTGCGTTATCCATCTTGTACTGCATAACAGATGTTGCTGGACGATTCGCTACTCTGGATGCATTAAAAGCCATGACCTCTCGCATCCGTGCTGAAACAGCGGACAGATCGATAGATTCCAGTGCTGCGTTTGAAATATTTCGGGAAGATTTTACAACTGACTTTTCTTCATCCTTAATACCCAACGCCAGACCTTTACTGAAGAATTGACCAAATTCTCTGGTCTTTTTGGATGGGGAGCGCTCATCAAGTTCCCTTTTAGCTGCCGCCAGCGCAGAAGAAGCAACTGCGATAGCTGCGGAAATAGCTGCGGAACTTCCAGCGGAAATACCATTGGCAAGACCGTAGGAAAAGTTCAAGCCCTGATCGTACGCTTTGCTTCTTATTCCAACGCTACTTAAACCGGATACAGCTCCGTCTCCAAGACTTTTGGCAGATGACTCCGCATTTTTCTTGCCAGAATCAATCCCGCTCTTTAAACCATCACCAAGTTTCTTTCCTTCTTGTTTTCCTTTTTCGGAAAGCTTGACATTCGATAATGCTACTGCTGCATTTCCACCTAATGTAGATGCGGCCGCATTTACTGATCCAGAACCACCAACAATTCCATTTGCAAGTGCGTTTGCAATCTGGCTTCCCATTGCCTGCGCTTGTCCCGAAACATTTGCAGATGAAAGCCCTGATAAAGCCGCATTTTCTAAGCCTGATGCAGCCGCCTGCACAACTGGGGCTTGACCACTCAAAGAGGATGATAGTCCAAAACCTACGTTGTTTCCAAATCCTGCCGTAGCTGACAACATATCCATGCCATTCAGTCCTTGTGGAATCTGACCACCTAAGGAAGCCGCTGCCATCAATACGGCATTGGAATTCGCATACAACGCATCAATTAGAGACTGTGTTGCCTCACTTCCTTTGTTGGAAGGAATCGTTGCCGTATCTGTAGCACTTGCACCTGTATTGATCTCATTCACAGCACTTTTTGCTGCTTCATTGATCGCAGTTTTTCCACTGTTTACAGAATTTGCGGTACTATCCGCCGCCTCTTTTCCTTTTTGAGCAGGAACCGTAGAAGTATCTGCCTCTGCCGCTCCCTCACTGACGCCACCCTCGATAGTGTCTTTTGCTGCTTGCTTCACTGGTTCTTTTCCCTCTTGTAAAGCGTTCGTTGCAGCTTCTGTGGTTTCTTTCGCTTCTTGGGCTGCTGCTTCTGGATTGCCTGAGTTTCCGAGTAATTGATTGATTTCATTTTGCCAAGCTTCAATCTGAGCTGTGTTATTGGTAGTCCCCTTTTCGTACTCGATTTGAGCCATGAGCCACATTGCTCGACTGCCGTCTACCATCGTCTGAGTGATACCTGAATTACCATCCTCTGCTGCAAGGCGCATTTCTTCATATTTTTGTTGCCAAGTCTGCACCTGTTTAGAAAGTTCTGCTTCATTTTCTCCAGTAGATCGTATCAAACCGTCTGTCAGTGCTTTGATTGCAGCTTCCATATTGGCTGTTCCAGCTTCTGCTGCTCCCATTGCAGCTTCATAATTTGCAATAACAGCCGTGTATTCGTCATAAGCAATCTTAGCATCATCAAACGCTTTCTTAGCTTTTTCTAATTCTTCATTCGCTTCCATCTGCGCCTGTTGGAGTCGCATAATTTCAAAAGATCCCGCGGCTTGTTCCGCAGTCATAGAAGATTCCGCTTCTCTAAGTTCATCTGTTGCTTGCTTAGCCCTTTTCCTAACTTCGATATAATCATTGTATGCTCTGGCTAATTCATCCTCTGCTTCTGCCTGTTTTTTAACCGCTTCATTAAAGTCATCTTCGTAAGCCAATAATATTGCTTCTGCTTTTTTCTTCCGGATGACCTCATCAATGGATTGCGTTAACTCACCATACTTCTGTATTACTCCATCTGTCGTTTCAATCTCTACGCCAAGTGCTTCGGATAATGTGGATGTAATAAAGGCTGCACGTTCCTCATATCCTTCCTTTATCTTCCCATTTTGGTCAACAATTCCCTGTAACTCATCCCATAGTTGCTGATAATAACCAAACTGCGTCTGAATTCCGGCAACTTCATCTTGTCTTGCAGCCTGAGTTTCTCGGATTGCTTCTGCCTGCTCTGCCAGTTTTTTATTGGCTTTATCTGTAGCAGACTCCGCTTCTTTCTGCGTCAAAGCATAAACACCAAGACCTGCTGCCAGAGCTGCTACCGCAGAAATCACAAGACCAATCGGATTCGCTTTCATAGCAACGTTCCAAAGAGTTTGTGCTTTTGTGGCTAAATTCACCTTTCCTGTAAACATGCCAACAACTGCTTGCCCGGCTGTAAGTGTAGCGTTTGTTGCAACACCACTTTCCATAGCCAGAAGCTGTGCAGCATAGTAAGCATCCACTGCTGCAGAAGCGGTCTTCCATGTTTTCACACCTTTTTTCAATATAGATGTTGTTTCATTGACAACTTTGTACCCCTTAAAAGCGGTAAAAGCTGCCGTTGCTGATGCTGCGATCAAGTCCAGATTCTCTCCTGCAAAGTCCAGTGCCTTTGTCAGTGGCGGGAGCGCTTTATCAGCCAGATTTCCAACAGCATCTACTACATTGCTTAAAGTATCAACCGCTGTTTCTCCAGCTTCTCTCAAGCCGCCGTCACTCAATGACTCTGCCACTGCATCAATCGCATCCTCAACCGGCTCTTGCAGTTTGGATGGTAACAGCTCTGCCAAACCGGATGCCATAGACTCCGCCATCTCTCCGGCCGCACCGAGAATTCTTCCTTTGTTCAAAGCAATTCCAGAAGCAAATGCTTCTATAAAATCAACTGCTGTGTCTACCATTTCTGGGGCATGGGATGCTGCTTCTACTGCAAGATTTGCAAATTCATCACCTGCTGTCTGGATTGCTTCATTCAGACCACCGTTGTTGAAAGAATCTGTAATATTGTTGATGCTTTCTGTTGCCGTATTTGCTGCATTTTTCAGATTGTTTGCTACGCTGTTGTAAAACGCCAGCCCCAATGTTTCTGCTGATCCACTAAGCTGCTCCAACGCACCAGATAGATTGTCCTGCATCGTTTCTGCAGCCTTTTGTGCTTCACCATCACAACTCCTGTATGCCTCTGTCAGTTCACCGAGAGATCCCTCTCCCTCGTTAATCAATGCCAGCATACCGGACAATGCTTCTTGTCCATACAGGGTGACCAGATAATTATTTTTCTGCTCATCCGTCATTCCCTCTGTTGCCTGTCTGAGCATTCCAACCTGTTCCGTCAGGGATTTCATTTTCCCGTTGGAATCGTAGAAGGAAATTCCAAGTTCATCCATAGCCTCAGACATGTCTTTCGTTGGCTTTGAAAGCCGTGATAACGCTCCTCTTAAAGAAGTACCAGCCTGACTGCCATTCACTCCGGCATTCGCCATGATTCCGATTGCCGCTGCTGTCTCTTCCAAACTAAGTCCTGCTGCCCTTGCAAGAGGAGCTATATACTTCATTGCCTCTCCGGTATCTGCTACAGAGGAATTCGTACGGTTTGCATTCGCCGCCAGAACATCCGCAACGTGTGCTGCATCGGATGCCGCCAGTCCAAATCCTCTTAAGGTTGATGCTGCAATATCCGAACTGCTCGCCAGATCTTCACCGGATGCCGCTGCCAGATTCAAAAGTCCCGGCATTGCACTCATAATCTCGGATGTAGTAAAACCAGCTGCTGCCAGATTCTCCATTCCCTCCGCTGCCTGACTGGCAGAAAATGAGGTATCAGCACCTAACTGCATTGCCTGTTCTTTTAATTGCTCCAATTCTTCTCCTGTTGCTCCGGAGATAGCCTTAACTCTAGACATCTGAGATTCAAAATCAGAACCCACCTTGATTGCCGCTGCTGCAACTCCACCAAGTGCTGCTGCAGTTCCCGTGATCGCTACCGTTGCCGCTTTCATCCCTTTTGCTGTTATACTCCCAAGCTTTGAAAGTCCTTTTTCTATCCCGGAAGAATCCAGATCTGTTTCAATTACAACTTTTCCATCTGCCATTTACTCACCACCTCGTGTTAAAAATTTGTATAAAAAGAGCACCTACCATTTCTGATAGATGCCCTGATTACTGTATTTAGTTATTTGACCGGATTTCCAGTACAGCCTTGCATAAAGGCATATACGCGATTTATATGACATTCGTCCATTTCTTTCAGCTTGCTGATAATGAAGTTCTTCTTATATTTAGCCGCTGTGCTTGATTTCTCTCTATTCTCTTTCATTACGCCACCTCACTACTTGCCAGATTTTTAGCGAACCGTTCTACAAGTTCCAAACACTATTCATTTTCCATATTCTCCACAATCTTCACAATGGATTTCTTACGATCACACTGCTCTGTATCTGGAAGTCTGTCACGTTTATCCAAATACCTGTATAAGATTTCTTCTATCTGGCGTTTAATTCTATAATCTTCCGGTCTTAACTGCGACAAGAGGCTCTGAAACTGATTATTTTCCGCTTTAGTCTTGTTCGCTTTTTCTGCTCTCTGCCCTTGCATATAGCCAAATCTAAATGATGATAACGCAAGCTCAAAGTCGCCGGGAGCATGGTTCAACAAATCTTCTGCCTGTTCAAATTTCATTCTAAATGCAACAGGGATCATCAAGTTTTCTCTCTTAATTTTTTCATATAAATTCATCTTACGCCACCTCCTGATATACAACTTTACATTTATTCGTATTACCATTTGATAACC
>UQVC01000015.1 GCA_900544395.1 uncultured Ruminococcus sp.
CAAGGAATCTCCAGATTGGAGTATCTTCATAGGAAAATGCCGCCAGATGAAGATACCCGTCTTCTGGTGTCTGCTCCTCAAACTCCTGTGTAGACAGTGTAAACACATCTCCTGTTTCTGTCAGAAGTTCTTCCTTTAAACGGTGTATCAGATTGTATCTGCAGTTCGGCGCCGTGGTGCATGCCATCAAAAGAGCATGGTCATTTCTGGATACTGCCCCTGTCATAGTCATAGAAGAAAATCCCCCTAACCCATTTGTCATCAGATAACAGTTTTCCAATCCGCGCTCCCGTATCTTCCAGTCTTGTTTTCCATAGATCCATTTCATTATGTGTTACCTGCTTTCTTCTCTTTTTCCGAGGATCAAAAGACTGACCGGAGAAAGAAATGCCTGCTTTTTGATCCTCTTCGGAGATTTCCACAAAAAGCTGTCTTCCCCGTCTGCCAGAATCTCCCATGTTCCATCCAAAAGTCGGATCTCCTGCTGTTTTTCACTGCTGTTATATACCACACAGAGAGTTTTCCACAGTTCTTTCTTTTCTCTGGTCCGGTTATCCACATAAAAACCGACGCAGCCCTCTGTTTTCCACTCATCATAAATCCTGTTCTTTGCTTCTTTGGACTTATCACACAATCCGGGCAATTGTTTTCTCAATGCGATCAGCCCCCGATAATATTCTATAAGTTCCTGTTCCTTTACTGTCTGCGTCCAGTCCAGACGGTTGACAGAAATCGGCGCATTGTAAGTGTTATCCCGTCCGCCCTTTGTCCGGGCAAATTCTTCTCCGGATAAGAAAAACGGCATTCCCTGACAGGTCAGATAAATCCCTGCTGCCAGACGATATTGCTTTCTTCGCAGCGCTTCTGACTTCGTGGTCTCACAAAGTTTATCCCACAGTGTATGATTGTCATGGGCGGATACATAGCTGATGATCTGAAACGGCGCTTTCACTTGCGGACCGTCTGCTTTGCACCATGCGCTCGCCGCTCCCAGTATGGTCTGCTCCAGATTCTTTTCTCCATTTACAAATCCCGGTTCTTCTGCCTCAAAAACAGAACCTTTAACGGCATCTCTTGTATCGTCTGAAAACATACCCACCCCTTCATCCAGAAGATGGATATGATCTTTATCTGCCAGAACAGCGTCTCCTTCTATGGCTGTCTGATCTGCCTTCCACGGTTCTCCAAATACGAGCTTTTCGCCCTTTCCATAACGAAGATCCAGTTCTCTTCGGATCCGGTTCATCAAGTCCACATCCAAAAGCCCCATGAGGTCAAATCGAAACCCGTCAATATGATATTCTTCTGTCCAGTACAGTACCGACTCCAGAATGTATTTGGCACACATCGTCTGTTCACTTGCCACATCGTTGCCGCAGGCAGAGCCATTGGAGATCCTTCCGTCTTCCCACACCCGGTAGAAATACCATGGTACAGTCTTTTGAAACCAGGAATCCAATGAATAGGTATGATTGTAAACCACATCCATGATCACTCGAAATCCCTGTCTGTGCAAAGACTGTATTGCCTCTTTCAGCTCCCGGATCCGCACTTCGCCGTGAAATGGATCCGTAGAGTAGGATCCTTCCGGCACATTATAATTCATAGGGTCATATCCCCAGTTAAATCCATCCCGGTCTCCTGCCTCATCTACAGAACCGTAGTCGTAAACCGGCATCAGCTGCACGTAATTGACACCCAGCTTCTTTAAATAAGAAAGTCCTGTAGGCTGTTTTCCTTTTCCATACAAAGACGTTTCTTCACAGCAAAATGCAGGATACGTTCCCCTTACTTCCTCTGGAAAACCACCGGAAGCATCCCAGGAAAATTCCTTGACATGTAGTTCGTATATGATCTGCTCCGCTTCCTTTTCCGGCGCTTTATCATTCTCCCAACCAACAGGATCCGTCTTTTTTAAGTCAACTGCCATACTGCGCCACCCATTTACACCACAGGCTTTTGCATAAGGGTCGGCACTTTGAATCCGTTCTCCTTCAATATCCAGAAGAAAATCATAATAGATCCCGTGAAGAGATTCCTCGGTCTCATAGTTCCAGACTCCATGCTCCTGTAAGCTCATCGAATGGGTCGCATATGCTTCCCCATCAGCTCCGCTTTTGTAGAAACAGATCTGTACCTGATCTGCCACCGGAGCCCAAAGGCGGAAGGAAGTGCCATTTACGGCACATTCCATTCCCAGTTTTTCACAAGGATCACAATATTGCTTCTGAAATTCCTCTGTCCGATAATATTCTTTCCATTGTTTTGCTGTCTTTCCCATAATTACTGCTCCATCTATCCTTTGACTGCTCCAGAAACACCGTCTACATAGAATTTCTGCATACACAGGAACAAAATGGCGATCGGAATGGAGATCAGCACTGCTCCTGCCGCAAAACTGGTGTACCAGCTGTCAATATATTCTTTCTCCAACATCTTCCAAAGTCCGATTGCAATGGTATACTGGTCGGAATTGGCACGACAGATTACTTTTGCAAAAATGAAATCCAGCCACGGCGCCATAAAGGATGTCAAAACGGTATAAATAATAATCGGTTTGCTCAGCGGCAGTGTGATCTTTGTAAAAATCTTCCATCTGCTGCATCCGTCCAAAAGCGCCGCCTCGTCAATGGCGATCGGAATGGTATCAAAAAATCCTTTCGCGATCTGGAATCCCAGACCAGCTCCTCCCGAATACACCAGGATCAGAGCCACACGGATCATGTTTCCTTCTGTCATCCCCATTGCCTTCAAGATAAAGTATACGGCGATCATGGACATGAATCCCGGAAACAGTCCCAGGATCATCGCCATGTTCATGTATGGTTTACGCAGTTTAAAACGCAGTCTGGAGAGGCAGTAGGAAACTGCCAGTACATAAAATGTAGCCAGAATACAGGAACACACCGCAATGATCAGCGTATTGCCAAACATTTTCGGAAAGTTTAAAATAGAAGTATCTGTAAATAATCTTGTATAGTTATCCAGTGTAAAGGACTGTGGAAAGAAGGTCGATACATAGGAACCTTTTTCCGCACGAAAACTTGTAAGCACAACCCAGATGATCGGAAATACCCAAATTGCCGCAAGTGCAGCCAGGATCACATGAACGACGGTATTGTTGAGCATCCGTTTTCTTTTTGCTGAATGAAATTTCTTTTCGCCCATTCCTAGAATCCTCCTTCTTCTTTGTAAGATTTACTTCTGCGGTATGTAAACAATGCGCCAACCGCCAGAATGATAAATGTCAGAATACCGATCACGGCGCCGATGTTATAGTATTGTTTATCCACGGTCAGCTTGTACAGCCATGTCACAAGCAGGTCGGTGCTTCCCGCTGTGGAAGACAGATCGGTCACCGGATCTCCTCCTGAGAGCAGGTAGATGACATTGAAGTTGTTCACATTTCCGGTAAATGTGGCGATCAGATACGGTGTTGTCACATACAACATATATGGCAATGTGATCTTTGTAAAAATCTGAATCGAATTTGCACCATCCACCTTTGCGGCCTCATACAAATCTGCCGGGATGTTCTGAAGAACTCCTGTCAGCTGAAGCAGCGTATACGGAACCCCTACCCAGATGTTGACCACAATCACCGTCACCTTTGCCCAGGTTGGATCTGTGAAAAACGGCAGGCTCGCATCCTGTGCGATCCATCCCAGATTCCTTAACAACACATTGATGGCGCCTTCCGGCTGCAGCATGGTACGCATGATTAAAAGAGAGACAAACATCGGCACTGCACAGGACAGTACAAAGCAAAATCTCCAGAATCCCTTTGCCCTGGTGTCTTTCCGATTGATCAGAATCGCCAAGATCATTCCGAAAATATAATTGGTAAAGGTTGCAAAAAATGCCCACACCAATGTCCATACCAGGACAGACCAGAAGGTACTTCCCAAAATACTGTTGGAATCAAACAATGCTTTGAAGTTCTCCAGTCCCACCCAGTCAAACAGCATCAGGTGGTTTCCGATCTTGCTGTAATTCGTAAATGCCATACAGATCATAAAGATCAGCGGCAGGATCGTAAATCCAAAAATAAAGATCATCGGCGGTGTCATCAGCAATCTGTGCAGATTCTCATGCAGAAGGGATCGTAAATCCTCCCGGAATGTGTTGATATGTTTTCCTTCTTTTGCAAGACACTCTGCTTTATAGGAACTTCTAAGCGCTCCTCTCCATGCAAAAACCATCAGAAGTGTCAGAAGGATCGTTGCAATTCCATATAACAGGATCAAAATCGACTGATCTCCTTTTGTATACAGATAGACCTGACTTGCCTCATCCCACACTTCTTTTTGCTGTACACTTCCAAGGCCTCCCAGCATACTTAAAAATGTAATTCCATTGACTGCCATAAATACGACATAGGCCACTTCCACTGCCAGATATAACAGTCCTTTTATTTTTTGTCCATGCACAAAATTTCCAAGTCCCATCACGATCATAGACAGCTTTGTCTCCGGACCGCCTTTCTGGATCGCATTTTTACACGTATACGGTGTTGGAAACTCATTGATGCGTTTTGTAAACATTCCCATTCTCTTCACCTCTTTTAGATTCCGTCACTGTTCATTGCCTCATTCATAGATTCCGTCTGCTCTTTCGCATTTTCATGGGTCACATTTCCGTTTCGGATTCCTTTTCCCATGTTTTCCACCGGTACCCAGCAGTTGTTCATCTTTGGAACAAATGGCTGAAGGATCGACGTCCGGTTAAAGGTATCGTTCTGTGCCATAACCAGCGGATCGTTTGCGATCGTTTCCTTCTGAAGCAATTCGGTATTACATGGGATCACATTTCTCATTTCATAGTGTGCCTCCTGCGCCTTCGCAGAACCAAGATATACCGCAAGCTCGACTGCCGGAACCATGTTTTTACTGTAAGGATTCACTCCGATGGCCTTGGAGCCTGCGTAGGAGGTCATCTGCTTTTCTTCCCCATTCAGCGTGTACATCGGAAGCGCCGCCACTCCCATATTCTCTCCCAGTGCTTCTTTCACCGCATTGGCATCCCAGGATCCTGAAAACATAGCGTTGATACTTCCATCTCGGAGTCCGGCAATTCCCGAACCATCGGCATCGATCTTAAAATTCGGATTGTTTCGCAGATCAACCAGGTATTCCGTCACAGCTACTGCATTCTCTCCTCCAAAATCTACCCCTTTGGACTCTTCTGTCCCGTCTCCAAACAAGGTGCATCCATTTCCTATATAAAATGCCGGGAGATACCAGGAATTCGTGAACGGAAAGGATACCACTCCTTTTTCCAGCATTGTATCCAGATTTTTCACGTCCTCTTCTGTGAAAACACTCTTGTCATAATACATAAACCAGGTATTGGTAGTAAATGGAACTCCATACAGCTCATCATCCATGATCAGAGATTTCAACACTTCTTCTGAATTGGTCTTTTCAATCTCTTCTCTGTACTTCCCGCCGAATTTTGCCAGTGCATTGGCATCTATCATTGTCGTCAGCGTATCATTGGCATACATAAATACATCTGCACTTGCTTCCGGATCCTGTGACACCTGACTTGCGGCTGTCGCCTCATCTGCAACTCCATAAACAAATGTAATATCCCACTGCGGATGTTCCTCTGCAAAAGATTCGCACATCGTCTGCAGCCATTCTCCGCTTTCTTTGGACTGATCCTCGGAAGGCGACCAGACCATCAGTCTGACTTTTTCCTGCTCTGCATCCTTCCGGGAAGCATCCCCACATCCAGTCAGCCCAAGCATCGCCAGACTTGCTGCCAGCAGAATCGCACAACTTCTTTTCTTCATGATTCCCTCACCTTTCTCGTTTGTTTCGTATTGTTTCGTATGTGTCGATCATACCACCATTCTTCTGTTTCGTCAATTATATTCCATTGTATTCTCTTCTATTTCTTGCATTTTTCACAGTTTTTCGCGGTTCTTTTTATGCATTTCTCATAACTCATTTCCGCTCAAAAAGAAACTTTACGAAACTAGTTTTGATTTTTCTGCAATATTCGTTGCTTTTCCTGTATTTTTTCTATATAATTAAAAAAAAGAGGGAAGAAAGGAGCCACAATGGCTACATTACAGGATATTGCTGATCGGCTGAATATCTCCAAAGGCACTGTTTCCAAGGCTTTAAACGGAGCGCCAGACATCAGCGAAACTTTACAAAAAACCGTTCTGGAAACGGCCGTTGAAATGGGATATACAAAAATCCGCCGCCAAAAGGCCGCGGAAAAAAAACTCTGTATTCTCATTGAAAATGTAGATTATAAAGAATCCCATCAATTCGGATATGAAATCCTGCTTGGATTCCGTCAGCTTGCAGAACCTGCCGGCTATACCGTAGATATCATCGATACCACAGAAAAACTGCAGAAAAGCATCCCTTATGATGTATTCATGCTGCAGAACCAATATCTGGGGGCTTTTGTCGTGGGATTTTCGCTAAACGATCCCTGGATGAAAGATTTTCAGACCAGCAGAACTCCAACCGTTCTGTACGACAACTACATCATCGCAAATCCAAACATGGCATATGTAGGAATCGACAACAACGAAGGCATGGAACTTGCTGTTTCTCATTTAAAAAAACTGGGACATAAAAAGATCGGATACCTAAGCAGCGCTCTTGGTTCTCACATTATGCAGGTACGGCACAAAGCATTTTTTCATGCGCTGAAACAAAATGGATTAAAATCAGATCCCACCTTTGCCGGCAGTTCTTACTACATCACACAATGTATGGAAAAACACCTTCCCCGTCTGTTGGATCTGGGGATCACCGGCATCGTCTGCAGTCATGATCTGATTGCAAACGCAGCCATGATCCAATGTCAGCAGCTTGGATACCACGTCCCCGATGAGATCAGTATCATCGGCTTTGACGATCTGCCAATCTGCGCATACACCTCCCCGCCGCTGACTACCATCCGTCAGGAGCGGACCCAGCTTGGGAAAAGCGCTTACTATGCACTGGACAGCCTGATGAACCAGGTATCCATCGGAACTCTGCTTCTGCATGCAAAGCTGATCGTAAGAAATTCCACCGGAGAAGTCCTTCTAAAAAAATAATGCATATTACAAAAACAGTGCTGCCACATTCCATATGCGACAGCACTGTTGTTCTTTTCTTATAATTCAATCCGTCCTGTTGTATCCTTGTTGATCACGTAATATGCTGCGGATTCTTCTGGCTTCAGATAAAGTTTCACATCTTTCAGCTCGCCTACTTTATGTTTCAGCTCTTTTGTCCAGACTTCTTTCACTTTCTTCATCAGTTCTTTTTCTGAATACTCTTTTCCTGCAAACTGTAAATATAACTCACATTTTGCCGGTGTTTTTGTTGTTGCTGCTGTTTTTGCAGAAGTTTTTCTTGCTCTTGTCTTTTTCTCCGGTTTTTCTTCTGCCGGCTCCGCGTCCTGCAACACTGCCGCTCTTGTCTCGATCGCTTTGGTCGTATCTTTCTTTGTCTCGATTGCTTTTGCTTTTCCTGCTTTTGTCTCGATTGCCTCAACCTTCACAGGTTTTACTTCTTCTTTTTTCTCTGCTGTTTCTTTTACAATGACTGTTTCTGCTGCCCGTGCTGTTGTCTTTTCTTCTGCTGTCTTTCCTGATGTCTGTACTGTTGTCTTTGCTGTTGTTTTAGATGCTGCTTTTTTTGCTGCCATTTTAATTCCCTCCTGATAAAACACGAAACGGATATTTTCCGTCTGTTTTCCGTTCTTGTCGCAAACCACACGAACCGGAAATTTCATTATATATCTCCCTGTTCTTTCACAGGTTCAGAAAGTATTGTACCTCATTTTTCCAAAAACGTCAAAAAAATATCAAAAATCTACACTTTCTCCTGTACCCGCTCCTGATATCCCCGGAAAAATACGGACAGTTTATCCAATGTCTGCAGCAGGATCTTCAATTCTTTTTCATCCAGATCTGCAATCACGGCATTGGTCATCTGCATATGAAAATTCTTATGGTGCTCATAGGCTTTCTTTCCTTTTGCTGTCAGCTGAATGTAAACAACTCTCCGGTCTGATTCACTCCTCTGGCGAATCACATACTTTTTGTTGACCAGGCTGTTCATAGATGTCGTCAGCGAACCGGCTGTGATTCCCAGTTTCTTTGCCACTGCGGACATGGTGCTGTCTTCTCCCAGCCCGATTGCTTCTATTATATGCATGTCATTGTTTGTAATGTCCCGGAATTCCTCTGTTATGATCGCCTTTTCTTCCAGTTCCCAGATTTCATTAAACAGGTAAACCAACGTATCGTTAATGGTTTTATATGCATCCAAAGATGTATTCTCCTCTCGTACCATCCACTCATCCCTGTCTCTTATGCAAACAATGACGCCACCACTTCTTCTACGGTCTCGATCTTTTCTGCTTTCCATGCATTGGCTCCGCAGAACAAAAGACCATGTTCGATATCTCCTTTCACTGCTTGAATCAGGCTGTCTGTAATGCAATATGGAATCTGCGAAGGGTTACATTTTGCAAGACATCTGTGACAGGAACTGTGTTCTATTTTCTCTCCAAGCATAACACGTTTCATAAGGGGATTCAAGATGGCTCTTCCCGGCATCCCCACCGGGCTTTTCACAATGGAGATATCTTCTTTGCAGGCATGGATATAGGCTTCTTTATAGCGAATATCTGCATCACATTCTCTGGTTGTCACAAATCGCGTTGCTACCTGTACTCCATCCGCTCCCAGACGTTCCATTTTTTCTACATCCTTTCGGTCATAGATTCCCCCTGCTGCGATCACCGGAATCTTGCAGTCATATTTTTCTTCGTACTGTTTTACCACAGAGCAGATGTTCTGAAATTCTGTGTCATAGGGTTCTGTTTCCCATCGTAAAAGTTCCGCTTCTGTAAACCCCAGATGCCCGCCCGCCAAAGGTCCTTCTGCCACGATCAGATCTGCGGTTCTTCGATACTTTCTGTCCCAATATCTCAAAATCACCTGTGCAGATCTTGCAGTGGAAACAATGGGCGCGATTTTCACGGCGCTGTTTTCCACCAGTGCCGGAAGGTCAACCGGAAGTCCTGCTCCGGATATGATCAGATCCGCTTTCGCCTTTACCGCTGCCTTCACATGATCCGCATAATTTCTCAACGCTGTCATGATATTATAGCCGATGATCCCATCTTTGGAAATGCTTCGTGCTTTTTCCATCTCCTTTGCAATAGCACAAAGATTCGCTGATTCCGGATTTTGATCAAAATCCGCTTCCCGGTATCCAATCTGCGCCGTAGAAATGATTCCGATCCCTCCTGCTTTTGCCACACTTCCTGCCAGATTTCCCAGGCTGATCCCAACTCCCATTCCACCTTGAATGAGCGGAACTTTTGTTATTTTTTCTCCAATTCGTAAATTTTTCATGGCGCCCTTCTTTCTATTTCTCCATTCTCCTACATGTTCCGGAATCGTTCGTAACGCTTTTGAAGCAATTCCTCTCTGGAACATGCCTGATACTGTTGTAAAAACTGTGCAATCTTTTCGTCCAGCACTTTCATCACAGGTTCCATCGTCTCTTCCGTATAGCACCGGGGTTCCCGGATCACATCCTCGATCATTCCAAGTTGCTGCAAATCTTCTGCTGTCAGACGCATGATTTCTGCTGCCTCATTTGCCCGCTTGCTGTCCTTCCACAAAATACTGGCAAATCCTTCCGGCGACAATACAGAATAGACTGCATTTTCCATCATCCACACTTCATCGGAAACAGCCAGTGCCAAAGCACCTCCACTTCCCCCTTCTCCGATCACAATCGATAGCAGGGGAACTTGCAAAGCGGACATCTCATATAGATTTTTCGCAATGGCCTCTCCCTGTCCCCGTTCTTCTGCCTCGATCCCACAAAATGCACCCGGCGTATCCACAAATAACAGAACTGGCCGGCCAAATTTTTCTGCCTGTTTCATCAGACGGAGTGCTTTGCGATATCCCTCCGGAGAAGGCATTCCAAAATGCCGCTCTACATTTTCTTTTGTAGACTTTCCCTTCGCCTGTGCGATCACTGTCACCGGAATTCCCCGAAATCTGGCAATTCCTCCAATGACTGCCGGATCTTCCCCATACAATCGGTCTCCGTGAAACTCCCAAAAATCAGAACACAGGCTTTGGATATAATCCTGCCCGGTGGGGCGGTCATTTTTTCTGGAAAGCATCACTCTCTCCCATGCATTTTTTGCCGTACTTGTTCCAGACTCCATCTGAGTCTCCTGTACCTGGATACATGCTACACTTTCCGTACTTTCCGAAGTCTGATGCATACTCAGGATCTCTCCCAGTGTTCTTCGCATTTCGCTTCTCTCCACGATCCGATCGAGGAACCCATGCTCCAGAAGAAATTCTGCCTGCTGAAATCCCTTCGGCAGCTTTTGTCCAATGGTCTGCTCAATCACTCTGGGACCTGCAAATCCGATCAACGCTTTAGGCTCTGCCAGGATGATATCGCCCAACATGGCAAAGCTGGCAGTCACACCCCCTGTAGTAGGATCTGTCAATACAGAAATGTACAAAAGACCTGCGTCACTGTGTCGTTTCAAAGCAGCCGCCGTTTTTGCCATCTGCATCAAAGAAACAATCCCTTCCTGCATTCTTGCTCCCCCTGAACAGGCAAACATCAAAACCGGCAGTTTTTCTCTGGTCGCACGTTCAACCGCTCTTGTAATTTTTTCCCCAACAATCTGTCCTATACTGGCCATCAAAAATCGTCCATCACAGACTGCGATCACTGTCGGATGCCCCTGTATCAGTGCTTTTCCTGTCACAACCGCCTCCAAGAGTCCTGTTTTTTCTTTGAGCCGCTCCACCTTCTCCTCATATCCCGGAAATTCCAGAGGATTGACAAATCCCAAATCTGCATCCCACTCCTCAAAAGAGCCCTCGTCCACTGTCATCCGGATTCTTTCCTGTGCATGTACCCGAAAATAGCCGTGGCATTTCGGACAGATATATCCCGCCTTTTTTACATCTTCTGTCAGGATCGCTGCCCCACATTTGTTGCATTTCTTCCAAAGCCCTTCGGGAACTTCCGGGCGCTCTCCTTTCAGAGGAATATAATGTTTCCGGTTCTTTTTAAACATATTCTGCAGTTTCATATCCTTGTTTCCTTTTTACTGATTTTCCATCTTTTCGATAAACTCGATGTCTGTATTTCCACTGACAAAATCAGGATGATGCAAAATTTCATATTGATAGTCTACATTGGTCTGGATTCCTTCAATGATCACTTCACCAAGAGCACTTCTCATTTTCAAAATTGCTTCTTCTCTGTTTTTGGCATGTACGATCAATTTTGCCAGCATAGAATCATAATAAGGCGGTACTGTATACCCCGTGTAAATCGCCGTATCGATCCGCACGCCTTTTCCGCCAGGCAGATACAGATCTGTAATGGTTCCCGGAGACGGTCTGAAATTGTTTGCAGGGTCTTCCGCATTGATCCGACACTCTATGGCATGCCCGGTTAATACAATGTCCTCCTGAGAAACAGAAAGCGGCATTCCCTGTGCGATCCGGATCTGCTCTTTAATCAGGTCGATCCCTGTCACCCACTCGGTAACCGGATGTTCCACCTGGATCCTGGTATTCATTTCCATAAAATAAAATGCGCCGCACTTTTCCAGTAAAAACTCAATGGTTCCTGCATTCGTATATCCGGAAGCCTCTGCCGCACGTACCGCTGCTTCCCCCATCTGTTTTCGGAGTTTGTCAGTCAGTACAGGCGACGGGGACTCTTCGATCAACTTCTGATGATTTCTCTGAATGGAGCAGTCTCTCTCTCCCAGATGCACGACATTTCCATGTGCATCTGCCAGAATCTGAAATTCAATATGGCGAGGATGGTCAATAAAGTGTTCCATATACATCGCTTCATCCCCAAAGGCATGCTTCGCTTCGCTTTGCGCGGTCAGAAAAGCGGACTCAAATTCCAGTTCCGACTGTGCCGTACGCATTCCTTTTCCTCCGCCGCCAAGGGCTGCTTTGATCATGACCGGATATCCCACTTTCCTTGCAATCTTCTTGCCGGTCTCCGCATCATAAATGCACGCACTGTATCCCGGGATCACTGGGACGCCTGCCTCTTCCATGGTTTTTCTTGCAATGGATTTATTGCCCAGTTTCCCGATCACCTCAGAAGATGGCCCGATAAATATAATCCCACAGGTCTCACACAATTCTGCAAATTGACTGTTCTCTGACAAAAATCCAAATCCCGGATGAATCGCATCTGCACCGGAAGTCAGCGCTGCGCTCAAAATCCGCTCCATGCTCAGATAACTTTCTGAAGCCACAGCCGGTCCGATACACACCGCCTCATCAGCAAGCTGGGTGTGCAGAGCCTCTTTGTCTGCCTCGGAATACACCGCGACTGTCAGAATCCCCATTTCCCGACATGCCCGGATGATCCGCACCGCAATCTCCCCTCGATTGGCGATCAATATCTTTTCTATCATTGCGATTCACCTACCATAAATGTCAGTTCTGCGCTTGCCACCACATTTCCATCCACAGAAGCCACTGCTTCTCCGACTCCCACAGGACCTTTCTGCCGGATGATCCTTGTTTCCAGTTTCAGTTTATCTCCCGGAAATACCATTCCTTTGAATCTGCATTTCTGAATTCCTCCAAAAAATGCGATCTTTCCTTGATTTTGGGGCATGCTTAAAATCGCAACAGCTCCCACCTGCGCCAGAGCCTCTAAGATCAGCACCCCCGGCATCACTGCTTTCTGTGGGAAATGTCCCCGAAAGAACTCTTCCCGGTATGTCACACATTTATATCCCACAGCAAACTCTCCCGGCTCATGATCCTCAATGGCATCCACCAACAAAAACGGATGTCTGTGAGGAATGATCTTTTGAATTTGTTCTACATTCAATGCTTTCATACTCCGCTCCTTTTTCTATCTTACGATGAAAAGTGGCTGTCCGTATTCTACCGGCGCTCCGTTTTCCACCAGAATTTCTTCAATCGTTCCGTCAAATTCACTTTCAATCTCATTCATCAGTTTCATCGCTTCCACAATAGCCAGAACTTTCCCTGTCTGTACCGGATCTCCCACTTTTACAAACGGTGCTGCATCCTCTGCAGGCGCTGCATAAAATGTTCCTACCAGCGGGGATTTGACCACATTTCCTGATACACATTTTTCCTCACTCTGAGTCGGAGCTGTCACAACCGAAGCTGGCTGTATCGTTTGCTCCACAATCTGTACTTCCCCTTTTTCTTTCTTCAAAGAAATTTTAAATGCTTCCTCTTCATATTGAAGCTCCCCGATCTGGGAGGAAGACACCGTCTGGATGAGTTCTACTAACTGTTCAAACTTCATATACTTTTCTACTACCCTTCATATTTTTTCAACAACAGAGATGCATTATGTCCCCCAAATCCCAGGGAATTCGTCAGTGCATAACGGATTTCTTTTTCAACCGGTGCTCCGATCGCATACTGAAGATCACATTCCGAATCCGTTTCTCTGGTTCCCATCGTCTGATGGATAAATCCATCCTGAATACTTTTGACACAAGTGATAAATTCTACACCGCCGGCAGCTCCCAGAAGATGCCCGATGATGGACTTGGTCGAATTGACAACCACCTGATCTGCCGCCTCTTCCAGTGCATAATGGATGGCTCTTGTTTCAAAGAGATCATTATGATGAGTACTGGTTCCATGGGCATTGATGTAATCAATCTGATCTGGTGCGACTTTCGCTTCCTCCATCGCCAGTTTCATGGCCATGCCTGCGCCTTCTCCATTCTCAGCAGGAGATGTGATATGATACGCATCTGCCGTAGCTCCGTACCCCACTACTTCCGCATAGATGGCTGCGCCCCGTTTTCTTGCATGTTCCAGTTCTTCCAGGATTACCACTCCGGCTCCTTCTCCCAAAACAAAGCCATCCCGATCTTTGTCAAAAGGAATAGACGCACGCTTTGGATCTTCTGAAGTGGAAAGTGCCGTCAAGGCAGTAAACCCTGCTACTCCGCTTGGACAAATGCTGCTCTCTGCCCCTCCTGCCGCACACAGATCCAAATCTCCGTATGCGATCGCACGAAACGCATCTCCGATACAGTGCGTTCCCGATGCACAGGCAGTCACCACATTGGTACATTTTCCTTTAAATCCAAGGTGGATGGAAATATTGCCCGCAGCCATATTGGAAATCATCAAGGGTACCATCAGCGGATTCACTCTGGCCGGCCCTTTTTGCAGAATCTTTTCATAATTTGTCTCCACAGTCTGCAGACTTCCGATACCTGAGCCAACGATCACTCCTGCCCGGTAAGGATTTTCCTGTTCCATATCCAGTTTCGCGTCTTCAAAAGCCTCTTTTGCAGCCGCTACTGCATACTGGGAAAATAATTCCATCCGCTTTGCCGTTTTAAAATCCATGCGCTCTTTCGCCACAAACCCTTTGACCTCTGCGGCCAGTTTCACCTTATATCCGGATGTATCAAACCGGGTGATCGGCCCGATCCCTACCTGACCTTCCCGCACATGTTTCCAGAATTCTTCCACTGTATTCCCCACAGGTGTCACAGCTCCAAGTCCTGTCACCACTACTCTTCTTTTCATACCGCTCTCCTTTTCTACATTGCCATGCCGCCGTCTACGCATAACACCTGGCCTGTAATATATCTTGCCTGTTCAGATGACAGAAATGCTACCGCTTCCGCCACATCTTCCGGTTCTCCAAAACTTCCCAGCGGGATCTGTGCTTTGGCATTCTCCTGCACTTGCTCTGACAAAACGTCTGTCATCTCTGTTTTAATAAATCCGGGCGCCACTGCATTGACTGTCACACCTCTGGATGCCAGTTCTCTTGCGGCTGCTTTTGTCAGTCCTATGACACCGGCTTTGGAGGCACAGTAATTTGCCTGTCCCGCATTGCCCAGGACTCCTGATACCGAAGAAATACTGATGATCCTGCCCTGTTTCTGGCGGAGCATCTGTCTGGATGCAAATCGGATTCCGTTAAAGGTTCCCTTTAAATTCGTCTGAAGTACCGTATCATAATCTTCTTCCGACATCTTCATCAGCAGTCCGTCTCTGGTGATTCCTGCATTATTTACCAGAATGTCCAGCCTTCCGTAAGTTTGGATCACGTCCTTTATAAACTCTTCACAGGCAGAAAAATCCGAAACATCACAAGCGCAGATTGCTGCCTTTCCATGCTCTTCTTCAATTTCTTTCAATACCTGTTTTGCCTGTGCTTCATTCCCACGATAATTGATGACAACAAAGATGCCGTCTTTTGCCAGCCTCTTTGCGATTGCTTTTCCGATTCCACGGGAAGCTCCTGTCACAACTGCCACTTTCTGTTCTAACATCTTTCATTTCCTACTTTCTCGATATCTTCCCATGTGGAAACCTGATATACTTTCACATCACGGTTAATCTTCCGTAAAAATCCGGATAACGTGCGTCCTGGTCCAATCTCCACAAAGGTATACACACCCTGTCTGATCATTTCTTCCACACTCTGCTGCCAGCGGACCGGAGATGTGATCTGCTGCACCAGCAGCTCTTTTGTTTCCTTCACATCATATACATATTGTGCGGTTACATTGGTTACATATGGAACCTCAAGATTAGAAAATTCCACCCGATCCAAGACCTTCTTTAACTCCTGTCCTGCTTCTTGCAGCAGCGGTGAATGAAAGGGACCGCTTACATTTAATGGCAGCACCCGTTTCGCGCCATTTTCCTTCAGCCTCTCTCCTGCCTGTTCCACTGCTTCCTTCCATCCGGTGATCACAATCTGTCCCGGACAGTTATAATTTGCAATTCCCACGCCTTCTATCTCTGAGATGGCTGTCTCGATCTCGTCCGCTTTCATTCCCAGCACTGCCGCCATGGAACCTTTCCCATCCGGTACTGCATTCTGCATCAGGATCCCTCGTTTCCGAACAGCTAAAATAGCGTCTTGTCTATTCATACCGCCGGCTGAAGCAATCGCACAATATTCCCCAAGGCTCAGACCGGCCGTCACATCCGGGGCTGCTCCCATGCTTCGAAGCACCTGCTCCATCGCCATACAGATCGTAACCATTGCTGCCTGTGTATATTCCGTCTGATGCAGACGCTCATTTTCCTCAAAACACAACTTTTTCATATCCAGCTTTAGAAGCTCAGAGGCCCCGTCTATGACCTCTCTGGCAACCTCACTCTGTTCATAAAAATCTTTTCCCATTCCGGCGATCTGCGCACCCTGTCCCGGAAATATCCATCCTGTTTTACTCATATTGTAAAGCTCCTTTTAACAACTTTTCTGCCTGTGCAGCCATGTCCCGAATGATTGTTTCACACGGCAGCACTTCTCGGATCATTGCCGCAGACTGGCCTGCCATCACACTTCCATTGACTACATCACCATCTACCACGGCTTTCCTGAGCCCTCCCAGAGTCAAAAGTTCCAGTTCTTCAAATGAAACGCCTTCCTGCTCTTTCTCCAGATAAATCTTTGTCATCTGATTGCGCAGTGCCCGGACTGGATGCCCCGTGCTTCGTCCGGTCACTCTGGAATCAATATCTCTTGCTTTGAGAATACAATTTTTATAATTCTCATGTACCTTTGCTTCTCTGGATGCCACAAATCGTGTTCCGATCTGCACCCCTTCTGCGCCCAGCATGAAGGCTGCCGCCATTCCTCTTCCGTCTGCGATCCCTCCGGCTGCAATCACTGGAATTTGCACCGCGTCTGCAATCTGAGGAACCAGCACCATGGTCGTATTTTCTCCGATATGGCCGCCGGCTTCTGTTCCCTCTGCCACCAATGCATCCGCCCCACAGCGCTCCATCCGTTTTGCCAAAGCCACAGATGCTACCACCGGGATCACCTTGATCCCTGCTGCTTTCCACAGGCTCATGTATTTCTCCGGAGAACCTGCTCCCGTCGTCACTACGGGAACTTTTTCTTTTGCAACCAGTTTTGCAACTTCCTCTGCATATGGACTCATCAGCATAATATTGACTCCAAATGGCCGGCTGGTCCTGCGTTTTACTTCCCGGATCTGTTCCCGTACCCATTCGGCCGGTGCGCTGGCCGCCCCGATGATACCCAGACCTCCTGCCTCTGAAACTGCCGCTGCCAGATGGCTTTCTGCTACCCATGCCATACCGCCCTGTATCACAGGAAATTCAATTTCCAAAAGTGTGGTGATTTTTGTCTTCATGCTGGTTTCCTTCCTCTTCTTTATTGATGTGCTTCCAGATATTTTACGACATCTCCCACTGTCTGGATCTGTTCCAGGTCTTCCGATGGGATCTCCACTTCAAACGCTTCCTCAAATGCCATCACCATTTCGAACAGATCCAGTGAATCTGCTCCCAGATCTTCCTTAAAGGAAGTCGCCTCTGTGATTGCCTCCGCTTCTGCTCCTAATGATTCTGCTGTAATTTCTTTGATTTTTTCTAACATGATCTTTCTTCCTTTCTTTTACCATTCTAAAAGACTTCCCGCCCAGGAAAGTCCTGCTCCAAATCCTGCAAGGATCAGTTTGTCTCCTTTTTTTAACCGTCCATTTCGATTCCATTCATCTAAAAGAATGGGAATGCTTGCTGCAGAAGTATTTCCGTATTCCTGCAGATTCATCGGAAATCTGGACATATCTGCTCCGATTCGTTTTGCTGCCGCTTCGATGATTCTTTTGTTTGCCTGATGTAAAAAGAAGTATGCAATTTCTTCTTTTTCAATCTGTGCCTTCTGCAGCAATTCTTCCACAATCTCCGGAACTCTTCGAACTGCAAATTTAAACACGCTCTGCCCATCCATCTGAATGTAAGCGGCTTTTTCATTCTCCGGATCATCCCAACCTTTTCTGTGACGGCTATACCCAGTCAGAACTGCTCCTTTGCCGCCTTCCGAGTGAGCGGCCTGTACCGACAGACCGCCTTTTTCTGCCTGCAGTACCACTGCTCCTGCACCGTCTCCAAATAAAATACAAGTGCTGCGGTCACTCCAGTCCACCATATGCGACATACTGTCTGCTCCGATCACAAGTACTGTCCGATAAATCCCGGCATGGATATATGCCTGCGCTGCCTGAAATGCAAACAAAAATCCACTGCACGCCGCATTGAGATCAAATCCTGCCGCATGCTCTGCCTGGATCTCTCTTTGCACTTCACAGGCTATACATGGAAAAATACTCTCCGGTGTAGACGTTGCCACCAGGATCAGTTCTATTTCTCCTGGGGATATCCCCGCCTGTTCCAGCGCCTTTTTTGCTGCACGAGCCGCCATATCGGAAGTTGTTTCCTGTTCTGCCAGATGCCGTCTGGCAATTCCTGTCCGTTCACGGATCCAGGCGTCGTTTGTATCCACCAAGTTTGCCAGTTCTTCATTATCCACAATTCTGGTTGGCACATAAGATCCTGTTCCGCATATTCTTCCTGTCATCTTTTCTCTCCATTATTTTTGTTTCAAAATATTTTTATTTTAAAATACTTTGATATTCAAACTATATCACAAAAAATAAATTTGTCAACCGTATTTTTTTTGCCCTATAATAAAACATAATTTTTTAGAAAGACGAGGCGACTTTTTATAATTCTATTCAGACAGAAAATCCACTGGGTTATGAACCACTTCCCTGACTTTTAAAATCTTTTGCAGTCCCAAGCATTATCACAATGCTTGTCAGTTCTTTGTATAACATTGTCGATCAAGTCTTCATCGGACAGGGCATCGGTCATCTTCCAATTTCTTCGCTTCCATTGAAAAGCCCCTCAAAGGAATGCTGCTCTCTCACGCGTCAGGTATTTTTCCTGATCTCACGGGAAATGAAGACGATGAAGCTGGCAGAGACCGCATTGCAGAAATGACGAAATAACACAAACAATTCAAAAAAATAAAAAAATTTTAATTTTTTTGAATTTAGGGGTTTACAAATCTATTTCACTATGGTAATATACATCTTGTCAGGTGGACAACCGACAAGAAACGCGGAAGTGGCGGAATGGCAGACGCGCTAGATTCAGGTTCTAGTGGGAGTTAATCCTGTGAGAGTTCAAGTCTCTTCTTCCGCACTGATTGAAAGACATTCGAAAAATCGAATGTCTTTTTTATCATTTACAGATTTACTATTTACGCAAAATTTCATAAAAAGAGGGGATTATGTGAGCATCCGATCCGATACTCACATAATCCCCTCACAAATATTATTTTTTCACGCCATTTCCTAATAATGGTATCTGCATGAAATAATATAGATATTTTTTTCATCAATCTTATAAACCAGCCGATCTTTTTCATTGACCCTTCGACTCCAGAATCCTGATAAATCCCCCAATAATGGTTCAGGTTTTCCGATGCCAGTATTTCCATTTCTACAAATATCTTCAATCAGTTTGTTGATCTTCTTTAATGTTTTTCTATCTTCTGTCTGCCAATAAATATAATCTTCCCGACCGTTTTTTGTAAAAACTTTATTCATCCTCGGAAACCTCTATTAACTCTTTCATTTGAAGCATCCCTTCTTTCAACTAACGTTTGGATTCCATCAGCCATTTATAGTTCTCTTCATTTCCGATAAGATGCATATTTTCCATCATGTTATTATATGTTTCTTCAGATATCATCACAATGTTTTTATTTTTTTTACGCGTTACAATCAGGGTTTCAAAATCATCAGAAACTTTATCCATACATTCCTTCATGTTTCCTCTTAATTCTGTATAATTGACTGCTAACATTGCTTCCACCTCCTATAATAAACGTACAATTTTGTGTAAATCAGATCTGATGCTCACATAGCACCCTCACTCTCTATTCCATCACAAATTCATAACAGAGATCTTCTTCTGCAGAAATACGGCATGACTCTTCTACATCACTCCCCCAACTGTCAATGCCTCCGATGCCCCTCACTGCACCACAGATACAGACTACCGTTCTTCGCGGCAGCGGCAGTTCTTCCTGATGTGTTGCGTTTTCCAACTCTTCTGCCGTATATGGAAGACAGGAAAATCCGAATTTTTGGCCGCAGGCACGAAATGTAAGACTGAATGTTTCTTCTGAGGTATCAGAAGGATTCAGCGTATCCTTTCGGTATACTGTAACAGATTCTGTCTCCATATGCATCCCGCATTCCTGGGGAACCAGATATGGCGTAACCGGAAGACCTTCTACCTCATAAGTTCCATAAATACCGCCGGCCATTCTGTCTGGATAGGTTTCCCCGGACAGACCTTCATAACAATATCCAACCGCTTTAGTCGGCATGATAAAGCGCATTCCAAATACAGGAAGTTCCGGAAGTCCGCTTTTTCCATGAAAGTGAACTGCAACATGGATTTTCCCATCTGCAGACACCGTATATTTCACATCCACTGTCGTTGCCGGATACGTAATGATCTCATAAGTATATGCGATCACGGCCTCCTGGATCCATTCCTGATTGCTGTATCTGTTATTTTCCGGTGCATTGTGATCCTCTGCTTCCTGACCATCTGCAAACACGTGAAAATCGATACATTTCCGGAATTGGTCTGCTCCCAGCCACATCCCGGATCTGAAAGGAAAACCATTTCCCCGGTCGTTATCTGTGGTCGCTCTCCAAAATGTCGGGTATGGAGTCCGATACAGCCATTCTTTTCCTGATTTCACAAGAGATTCCATTCCCCCGGTCTGTTTGGAAAAAATATAATGAAAATCTTTTCCATGAAGCCCAACGGTCACATCCCCAAACACAATCCTCATTTTATTTGTAAAGTCCATAATAATATTTCACCTCCTGCATTGCCGGTTTTTCGGTTCGATCCGCAAACACGATCCCATTTCCTGAAAATTCATAATCTGACGGACGATCGTCAAAATCTCCGCCATAACGCAGTACTCGCTCCCCGGTCACTTCATCCTTTACAAACAGTGCCTGATCGATATAATCCCAGATAAAGCCACCCTGATATTTTTCATATTGATCCAGCAGATCGATATAAGCCTTCATTCCGCCCAGGGAATTTCCCATATCATGCATATATTCGCATAAGAGGAATGGTTTTTTGGGCTCATTTTCCAAATATGCTTTGATGCGCTCCGGCGGTGCATACATCTGGCTTTCTACATCCGAAATGCTGTCTTCATACTTCCTGTTATGAAAGACGCCTTCATAGTGAACAAGCCGATCCGAATCCTTTTTCTTATAATAATCATGCATCTTTCGGATTCCTTCTCCTGCATAGGATTCATTGCCAAGAGACCAGAACAACACAGAAGTATGGTTTTTGAACATTTCAAAGTTCGATCTTGCCCGATCCAGGACAGCCTCTTCCCATACATTCACATCCCCCGGTACATTCCAGGATGGCTCAACTGCCCCCATTTTCTGCCAGGAACCGTGACTTTCCAGATTGACTTCTGCCATCATATAAATTCCGGCTTCATCACAGCGATAATACCAGCTTGTCCGATCTGGATAATGGCACGTACGGACTGCATTGATATTGTTCCGCTTCATACATGCAATATCATAAATCTCATCTTCTTCCGAGATGCATCTTCCACTTTCCGGATTCCATTCATGCCGGTTTACACCGTTTATGATCAGACGTTTTCCATTCAATTTGATGATGCCGTCCTCCAGACCAATGGTGCGAAATCCCACCTGGTAAGGAATCACTTCTGTCAGTTTCTCCTGTCCGTCAAAAATACGGATTTCCACCTGATACAATTTAGGATTCTCACAACTCCAGAGTATGACGGATTCTGTAATTTTAAAAGCCTCTGTAAACTGTTCGGACACTGGAAATCCTTCTTTTGCGATCAGCTTTCCCTCATCCCACAGACATACTTCTGCTCTGGCATCTGTATAAGACGCCGTCTCTTCTTTTGTCATCTGGAATGCGATTTCCATAGATGCCTGATGGGTTTCTGTGTCATATTGCGGGCGGATCCACAGATCCGATACATGAAGCTTTGGAAGCCCATATAAATTCACATCCCGGAAGATTCCAAAAAATCGAAAAAAGTCCTGATCTTCCAGAAATGCCGCTGTGCTTCTCTTATGAACTTCTACACACAGACGATTTCCCGTTTCTTTTACATACGGCGTAATATCAAATTCTGATGCAGTAAAGCTGTCCTCCGCATATCCGACAAACTCGCCGTTTACCCAGACATAAAGCGCCTGTTCTGCACCTTCAAAACTCAATATGATTCGTTTTCCGATCAGTGCTTTCTCCAGATTAAAACAAGTCACATAAGAACCAACCGGATTATACTCTGCTTCACTGAACATCCCTTCTCCGGTACTGCCGCATGTGCCGGCGGGTCTGCGATATTCCTTTCCTTCCCATGGATACATGGTATTGATGTAATGAATGTTGTCATAACCGGCAAGTTCAATGTGCTGCGGAACCTGTATCTCATCAAATCCCGAACTGTCATAAGACTCTTCATAAAACAAAACCGGGCGTTTTTTCGCATTCTCAGAATACCGAAATCTCCATGTCCCATTTAAAGACTGTTTTAATGTTTCCTGATTGTTCTGATATGATTCTTCGCTTTCAAAAAACCTGTGGTCACTGTGCGCATCCAGCCGGTTTACCCGAAATACATCCGGACGATCCAGCCATATGATTTCTGCCTGCATAAATCATTCCCCCACTTCTTATTTTTTCACTCTTTTCATCATAATCTTCCCGTTCTGATTCGTCAATATTTTGCAAAGAAATACTCCCGCACTTATGTAGTGGATTGTAAGCGAGATTACAGTTGGCTCATTCGATCACCATAAAATAACTTTTTTAAAATCGTCACTACAGTAGAGTGGCGATTTTTTTATGCCTAAAATCAGCAAAAAAGAAAAGATGACAGTAATGAAAAAACTGTCGGATGCACTTTGATATGCTTCCAACAGTTTTTCTTTTCTCTTTTTTACTTTAAATATATCCGCCGTATCCACTGCCATAACCGCCACAGCACAAACCGGTTCCACCACAGCACAGATTACACATCATATTTGCAATACACAACTTCATACACCAGTCTCCGCCTACCGAGCTTGGATACCCATACATACTCTGTCTCTGCTGATACCAGCCTCCACCGCCCTGGAGACGCTGCAGAAGCATCTGATACTGCATGTTCTGCGGCTCCAGCCGGACTGCTTCTTTTGCATGTTCCAACGCCGTCACGTTATTGCCTGCACCGGAGTTTGCCGATGCACTGTAGAAATACCACAGAGCTCCACGTTCTTTGATACCGTTCAACACATTGAGCGCCTCCGCGTAGTGTCCGCTCTGAATATAATTCGCTGCTGCCCTCAAATACTGACTGCTTCCGTCATCCGAAGTACCCTGCTGATTCTGATACCATCCTCCATACCCTGCATGGCTTCCGGCGCCGGAAGAAGATCCTCTAGAGCGCTCATCCATAATCTGCTGATATGCCTGCTGTACTTCTTTAAACTTTACTTCCGCCTCTTCTTTCAGAGGATTGTTGATATTCGCATCCGGGTGATACTTTCTGCTCAATGCCCGATATGCCTTTTTAATGTCTTCATCGGAAGCCTCTCTGGAGACTCCCAATATACTATATGGATCTGTCATTTCTTTTGGTTCGCTCCCCTTATACTCTTTTCCCGTACGGAGATCAGATCTCAGCTCTTTTTAATAAAAGTAGCGCCGCATTTTGGACACCGGATCTCAATCTTCCCTTTTCCTTTTGGAATCCGGATCTTCTGTTTACATCCGGGACAGGTGTAGATATGATACTCTTTTCGCTGTGCCATAAGATTTTTCTGACCTTTGAAAAATCCCCGTATCCTGGCTGTCTTATTCAGGAATCGGACATTTTCGTCATAACGTTTTCTCACATTTCTGGAAAACATCCTAAAATACGCATAAATGAGACATGCCCAGCCTAATAGATAAAATACCACACCGATCATATGATCGCCTGCCAGCAACTGCAATACAAAAGCCAGCACCAGTCCTGCGATGAGCAGAAATTTTCCAAACGCATCCAGCACGCCATATCTTCCCTGCATAAATCTCATCAATTTTTCTTTCATCGTCTGCATTACCGCCTTTTCTTAAATATAGAAAGTATTTTCTCTCGTTTTTCTTTCTCTGTCAAGAAAACAATCCTTAAATTACTATAAAATTTTATCGTCTTTCTTTTAAGACTCTGTATTTTGATTCAACATATTTCTGCACTTTTCTGACTCCACGCGATATACGATTTTTGAATCCGAAAGCATCAGATATCGCGCTCCATTTCCATCTTCTTTCCCAAGATAGACCGTCAGTTCTTTTTCTGTTGTATCCCGCGTATAAACAACTGTTTCCGTAATCCGGCTCTTTTCATCTAATCCATACTGCGCCAGATCTTCCTGTACTGCTGAATACTCTGCCACATCTGTCAGAGTCACTGCTCCCAGCCCGCCTGCAATCGCCGCAATGGCTGTTTCATCCTCTTCTTTTTCAGAATCGTACACTGTCGTTTTTCCGTTCTGCAAAATCGTAACTTTTTTCAGGTTTCCGCTGCCGATCGCAGGGAATACATCCAGCTGTGCCATCTCCTCCATGGTATAGGACAGATCTGTGACCACCGTATTTTTTACGGTATAAATTTCTGTTTTCTCATCGAGAGTCACGTAATAAGAGTCTCCCGTTGTATTTCCAAAATAAAGTGTCGTCTTTTTCCCGTCTGTATCCGTCAAATTCACTGTATAAACCGGGTCTTGCAGCCCATAATCTTCCAGAGTATCTCCATCTTCCAGTTTTCGTTCTGCCTGCAGTTTTTCCAACGTATCCTCCATCTGTTTTGGATAACTCTGTGCCAGTGGGAAATCAGGGTCTTCCCCATCATACCAGACGTTGTCTTCCTTTGTCAGATGGATCAGACCGCTGCCCACATCATACTGAATATCAGAAATGCCTTTCAAATCTGTGACATAGATTTTCTGCGCTTCTGTCTCTTTTTTTCGTTCCTGTTCCTGATGATCCTGGAAAACTATGATACCGGCATAAACGAAAAGCAACAAAATCAAAATCCCTGCCAGACAAACCAGCGTTTTTTTCTTTTTCTGATTCATGCGTATTATCCACCTCTTTTATGCTTTTCTTCGTTTCATCCAGGTTCCAAATCCAATCGCCAGAATTCCCAATGGCAGAATAAAAATAACCAGGATACTCAGCCAGTCTGCATGCTGCATGGTATTATAAACCGGTGTCAGACTCTTCGCCTCAATAGACAGATTTTCCATTCCTTCAAAATTAGCCGCCACGGCATTTAGAAACAGCGTGGTGTTCTCCAGCTGTGGAAAGGTATCTGTAATCTGCTGGGCAATCAAACTTCCTGCACTGATCACGGTAAACCGGGATTCTCCTTCCTCTGCGACTGCCCCAAGCACATACTGTCCCACCTCGCTTTGACTCTCCTGTGTTACTGCATACCCGGCATCTGATGTGGTCATAAACTCCTCGACAGAAATGCTCTCCCGCTCTGGTTTTGTCAGCTGCATCCCATGAGCATTGAGCAAAAGTGTCATCTGGGATTCCAGATTTTCAGCCAGATCTCCGGAAACGGAAAGTTCCGGGAAGAAGCAGTAATAGTTATTCTGATAACTCCGTTTTGTATCTGCGATATACCCTTCTGCCCCTTCCATTCCGTAAGTCTTCAGCAGACTTGCCAGATTTGGAAGTTCGGTACTGTTGGTGTCTCCAAGAAGAAGTATCGCATCGCCGCCATTTTTTAAATACTCTTCAATGGCATTCTTCTCATCTTCCGTCAGATCCGAAGACGGCGCATTGATCAGAAGCAGTTCACAGTCTTTTGGGATCTCCGGTTTCATCACCGTGTTGACTCCTTCTACTGTATAATTTCCTTTTTCCAGTAATTCCTGGATCGTCGAAGATAATGTCATTTCTCCATGACCGGAAGTCTGATAGATCTTATTGACTTCTTCACTTGTCACTGCATGAACCGCACTGCTAAGCTGTCCTTCTCCGTCAAAAGACACCTCGGACGCTGATCCTGTATAATAATAGGACGCCATATCCATCACGATAATATCTTGAAAGGAAACGATTTCTTTCTTTTGCGTGTCCTCACAGGAAACCACGATACTGTTTTCCGATGCCTCATACTCCTGCAGTGCAGATGGATGCAGCACCGGATCGATCCATTCTACAGAAAGCTTCGATGACAGTCCCGCATATTTACTCAGAAATGTTACGATCCTTTCATCCGTTTGTGTCTGATCTGCCAGAACTGTAAACTTCACCTTATGCTCCAGATTCTTCAGCAGTTTTTTACTGGTCTTGGAAATCTCATAAATTTTTGTACTGCTCACGTCCAGATTCCTGTATTTTTCCGGAATCTGTCCTGCCAGCAGATTTAAGATCACAATGATCGCGATCACCAACACGGTCATTCCTACGCTGTAGGAGCCGTTTTTTGATCTGGATGATCGAAATAACTGTTTGATTTTCTGCATCTTCTAATCCTCCTAACTCCAACGTCTCTTCTGAATTGCCTGTATGGTCAAGAATACAAAAATTACCAGGATGGAAACATACAGAAGTAATCCACTTACATCGATCAGATTGCTGGATGTGATCTTGGTAAACACATCCGCAAGCGCCAGACGTCCCAACAGCTTTGTCAGGATATTCTCATACCAACTGGAATCGATCACATACGTCACCACAAGCGCCATCATACCAATTCCTTCGATTCCTGCACTCATCATCCAGTTGCCTGTCATATGATAAATGTATGCGGTCACTACCATCAGCAGCAGACAAAGTCCCACCAGGCCGCTGAGTGCCGACGTTGGAAGAAATGCCAGAATTCCGTCCCACAGATACAGAAGCAATAAAATACCAAACGTACTGATAAACGCAATGATCTGACTTTCTGTCAGCGCAGACAGAAACATCCCGATTGCCAGATATACACATCCCAACAGAAAAAATACTGCGATCGAACTGTAATCCACCAGCAAATATGCGCTTCCCTGCATTTTGATCAAAAGCGGGAACAGACAGAAGATCAGATTTGGAACTGCCAGCACACTGACCATCGCCAGATATTTTCCCAATACAATCTGGGTCAGGCTGACCGGAGCCGTCAACAAAAGCTGATCTGTCTTATTCCTGCGCTCTTCCGAAAAACTGCGCATGGTCAAAAGCGGAATCCCTACAATGAACACAAACAGGGAACCTGACAAAGTATACGAAAAATATGGATACCCTGCATTCAGGTTGTATGCCATAAAATAAATCCCGGTAAACATCACCAGAAATGCAATGAAAACACATCCTGTCATAGACTGAAAATAGGACTTCAGCTCTCTTTTATAAATTGCCAGCATGGGCTTCTTCCTCCTTTCCCACGGCATCATTTTGTGTCAGCTCTAAAAATACGTCTTCCAGACTGATCTTTGATGTATGAAGGGACAACAGCGGACACTGACGGTTTGCAAATGCAAAAAATACTGTCTCCCGGATATCTGCCCCTTCTTCTGCTGTAATTTTTGCCAAACAGGTTCCATCTGCCCGTTCCTGAATCTCTGCTTTTCTGATCTGCACAATTTCCCTCAGGATCTCCCGCACCAGATCCGCATCTGCTCTTGCAAGGATCTCCACGGTCTCCGCCCCGCTCATCTGAGCTTCCAGACGATCTGGTGTGTCACTGGCCACCAGCTTTCCTTTGGAGATGATCAGAATATAATCGCACACTTCCCGTACCTCTGCCAGAATATGAGAGCTTAAAATTACCGTATGCTTCTTCGCCAGATCCCGGATCAGTTCCCGGATCTCTATGATTTGCTTGGGATCCAGTCCAACCGTAGGCTCATCCAGGATGATGATCTCCGGAAATCCCAAAATCGCCTGTGCAAGCCCCACTCTCTGCCGATATCCTTTGGACAGATTTCGGATCAGGCGCCCACTGACCTCTTCCAGCTTTGCCATCTGCATCGCCTCCCGGACAACCTGCTTTCTCTGCTTTTTTGCGATTCCCTTTAATTCTGCCGCAAACGTCAGATATTCTTCCACCCGCATCTCCAGATACAGGGGCGGGATCTCCGGCAGGTATCCGATATGCTTTTTCGCCTCTTCCGGTTCTTTTAAAATATCATGCCCGTCGATCAGCACTTCTCCCTCTGTGGCTCCAAGATACCCGGTCATAATATTCATGGTCGTAGATTTTCCGGCTCCGTTAGGACCCAAAAAGCCATAGACCCTCCCTTTTTCAATCGTAAAATTCAGGTGGTCTATGGCCATATGATCTCCGTATTTTTTCACAAGGTTCTTTACTTCTATCAAAATCTCGTCCTCCTGCTCCCTGTTTTTACAGAAATTTCCTGTCTCACGGGAAAAACGATACCAGAACTTTGTGAAGTTTTTGTGTTATAACTGTGATATAGTTTTGTACTTTATTTATGCCTGTTTCTCTTCCTCTTTTTCTGCCGGCATCCGACAATAATCAACAACAGGATTACCAGAAAAATCCAAATTCCCCATTCCATGAAAAATATGTTTTCTTTCTCCTCGCCTTCGTCGCCTTTTCTGACACTTGCATCCACAGGACGTTTGGGTGCATGCCTTTCATATCCTTCAATCTGTTCTCTTACGATCTCTGCAATCCGCTCCTGCCCCCGCTGATTGGGATGCAATCCGTCTTTCTGCACCATCTCTGTCACATCAGACTGTGCCAGATCCGCAATCCGATATCCATATCTGGAACAATACCCTTCTATGATCTGATTCATATTCTGGATCACTTCATCCACAACCTGATTCATGGTTCCCGGAAGTTTTAGATTGGTAACCGGATTATAAATATTGGTTACAACAATCTGTGCCCCATCTTTTTTCCATTCACAGATGGTTTCCATTGCTGCTCTCCATTGTGTGTCAAACACCTGATAATCCCAGTTGGCAAGTGCATCTATGACTTGAAAAATCAAAAGAGGATTTTCCTGAACCCTTCTCTCAATTTCCTGCAAGGCATCCTGGGCACTTTGAAATTTTGTTTTTGTATGCAAAATTTCACGTGCTGTTTCTTTGCATGTGTTCAGTAAATCATTGGATCCCATTGTAAGAAAAATCACATCCGCTTTTTCCAGGTCCTGTCTGACGGCACTCTTCGACAGTACTTTCTCATTGAGTCCTCTGGTTGCAAGCCCGTTTTTTGCATAGTTCCTGCATACAAATTCCTGTCCGCTGTCTGCTGCCAGAGTTTCTGTCACAATTTCACCATAACATCGCAAATCTGGAATATCTTCTCCTGCATATCCTTTTGCAATGCTGTCTCCCAGTACCACCGTATAGAGAGGTTCATTCGGTTTCTCTTCTGCCTTCGTATAAAAGCAGGGAACTGCCAGCATCCAGACAGCCAACAACAGTCCCGCCCGGATCACTGCCTTTCTCATGTCCATCACTTCCTCATTTTCTATGCCATGAAATTCCATGTTACGTGGCTGCCGTGCTCTGTCTTTTTCACCGCCAGCTGCCATTCCATCTGTTCCTTTAATTCATTTACATGAGAAATAATTCCAACCAGACCTTTCTCGCCTGCCAGTTCTTTTAAAATCTGGATTGCCCGTTCTCTGGAGGCATCGTCTAAAGCCCCAAATCCTTCGTCGATAAACATGGTTTCCAGACTGACGGCTCCTGCTGTATTCTGAACGATGTCCGCAAGCCCAAGCGCCATAGCCAGAGATGCCATAAACGATTCTCCCCCGGAAAGTGTTTTTACATCCCGCACGGAATCGTTGACCAGATCGTAAACATCCAGATCCAGCCCTGCCTGTCCCTGACTGCTTAAATGTTCCATCTCTCTGCACTGCAGAAGAAAAGACTGCTCTGTCATCCTTGCAAGCCGGACATTGGCTGCATAGATCACCTGACGGAAATACTTTCGCTGGACATATGTCTCAAAATCCAGTTTGACACTTCCGCTCAATGTTCCATTTGCCGTGCGGCTTAAGTTTCCGATCATTTCATATTGGCTCCTGAAATTCTGACCGGTTTCAAACAACTTTCTTAAATGCTCCCCTGCATTTTGATTGATCGTATTTTGCGTATGCAGGTTCATACAGATTTTCCGTCCCTTTTGCAGCTGATCCTGGTATTGCATCAGCTCTTGCTGACAAACTGATACTTCCCGGATTTTCTTGCCTTCTGTTTGCTGCATCAATGTTTCATAACGAGATGTCACCTCCACCAACGCAGATTCATACCGTTTCAGATTCTCTTCTTTTGCTTCCCGGTCTTTGATCCACTGCTTTGCCAGCTCATATTCTTCCAGGCTTTGAAAGTTCTGATCTTCAAATTCTCTACGGAAGTATTCTTCCTCATCTTTCACTTTCTTATTCCACTGAATTTTCTGCTGTCTGCGAATCTCCAGCTGCCCTTCCATTTTACTGTGATCCTGTTTTAATTTCTGGTAATTTTTTTCTGCTTTTTCAAATTGACTGCGAAGCCGCTTCAAAGCTGTCTCTGTCTCGATCAACATCTGTTTCGCATCTCTTTCTTCCAATATCTCTGAATATTTCCCATCTTTTTCCAGAACAGCTGCAATGGCGGATTCTTCAGATTCCAAACGGCTCTTGATACTCTGAAATTTCTCCATGGCCAGGCTTCTCTCTTTCTCCGCCTGATCCCGAATTTGTTTGGCCTGCTCTACCTGTTCTTTTTGTGGGGTTTCTTTCGGCAGCTGCGCTTTTTGCGGATGCACCAGAGAACCACAGACCGGACACGGTGTATTTTCTTTCAAACTTTGTGCCAGAATGCCTGCCTGCGCATCAAAATATTGCTGATACAGCGTTTCATAGATCTGTGCACTCTTTTGACAGTTTCTCAGACATTTCTGCATTTCGGCTTCCGCTTTTTCATATTGTCCTCTCAATTTTTTTTGCAGTTCCAGACGCGGCAATACTTCCTGCAGCCGTACGATCTGTTCCTGAAGCTTTGGTTCTCTTTGTTGTTTGTCTTCCTCTTTTTGCCGATACTCAATCTGCGCGGACTGCACGTCTTTTGCATTCTGTCTCCACTGTGTTTCTAATGCGGCTGATTCTTCCATAAACTGCCGCAATTCTGCTTTTACCCGTTCCATCCTCTCCTGTACGGCTGCCACCTTTTGTGCGCGGATTCCATCCCGAATCTGTCGTTTCAGCTCGCCTGCCTTCTCCTTCTGTCCTTCCAGGATCTCCAACTGTTCCTTTGTCTTCTCCTGCAGCGCAAACAGACGGTTGGTTTCTTCGATATTTTTTATCAGTGTCTGCAGCTCTTCCACCTTTTTCTGCAGCCGTTCATTGCCCGCTTCCAGCACCTTTTCTTTCTCGGTTCCTGTCTGCAAAAAGAATTCCACACAATCCAGAACTTCCTCCCCCGATGGAAGCTCCATCTCCAGAAGATTTCTCCACACTTCCTCTTTTTCGCAGTCTTCCTGCACCTGCACTTGTTCCATTTCCCGTCTGCAGTCTCTGATATTTTTTTCCAGCTGAACAGAAAGTCCTTTTGCCTGTTCCTTTAACTTCTCCTGAAGATTCCAGAACATCCTGGTATGAAAAATCTTGGAAAAAATCTGCTTCCTCTCTTTGGATTCTGCATGCAGCAATTTCAAGAAATCGCCTTGTGCGATCATGGAAATCTGAGTGAACTGATTGACATCCAGGCCTATGATCTCTTCTATCTTCTGATCGATTTCTTTTTTCTTCCCCTCAAATTCCTTTCCATCAGGAAGAAGGAAACTGACTTTTGCACTCTCTTTCACAAATTTTATGGTTCCATCTGCATATTTTCTCCTGGAAGGACGCAGATATTCCGGATTTCTCCTGACAGTATATTCCTGATCCCGGTACAAAAAACAAAGCTCCACATACGTATCCGTTTCCGGATCTGCATACTGACTTCGCATCATATTTCCATCCCGCTTTCCGCCGCTTGTCCTTCCATAAAGTGCATACGTGATGGCATCAAAAATCGTTGTTTTTCCGGCGCCTGTATCTCCTGTGATCAGAAAACAGCCATTTTTGATTTTCGTAAAGTCAATCGTTTCTTCTCCACTGTAGGATCCAAATGCAGACATCGTCAATCTGATCGGTCTCATCTATTCTTCCTCCATCTCTTCTGCAAGTCTTTGCACTGCCTTTTGTTCCTCTTCACTGAGCGCCCGGCCCTGCATCTCCTGAAAAAACTCTCCAAACATCTCCAGCGGCGAATCCATGTGTATCACCTCGGCATCAGAAAGCAGTCTCTGTCTGGTGCGGGAATTATCCATACGCACTTCTAAAATATGAGAAAACACCTGTTCCAACTGTTCTTTTGGCCGGTATGGATCTGTCTCATCTGTCAACGTAATACTGACATAGTCATCTTTTGCTTCTTCTGGAACAGTTTTCAACAACTCCTCCATGGTTCCGCGGAACTTTTTCACATCCCGAAGCGGATGAAGTGGATAAGTCTCTACATGGACTTCCTTTCCTTTCTCTCCTATCGTTACAAGATGCAGCGCCTTCGTCTGCTTCCATTCGCTGACCGAATATTTCAAAAGTGTCCCCGGATAGCGGATCCACTCTTTTCCCACTTTCTGGGCACTGTGCAGATGTCCCAGCGCCGCATAATCAAAGACCAGAAGAGGAGTGATCTCCACATTGTCGATCCCACCCACAGAAAAACTCTCCGATTCACAAGTCTGCGTCTGTTCTCCTGTACCTGTATAAAACTGATGCGTCACGATGACATTTCTTTTGCCAGTGTCAATGTCCTCTCTTTCCAGAATCATCTGTACGGCTTTGTTGTAACTTTCGGGCATTTCTCCACCAAACACGGTTCTTACATATCCTGGTTTCAGAAATGGAAGCAGATAAAAAACCACCTCTCCATATTCATCTTCCAAGGTCACTTTCTTCAAAAACTCATCCTGATCCTGAGGCAGCTTTCCGGCAATATAAATCCCATTCTGACCAAGAATCCCACTTGCATAATCCAACCGCTGCGCGGAATCGTGATTTCCACTGATCATCAACAGCGGAATCTTCGGTTTTATTTCTGAAAATCGGGTCAAAAAACGGTCAAAAATTCCCACTGCCTCTGCAGAAGGCACTGACTTATCATAAATATCTCCGGCGATCACCACTGCATCCGGCCGCAGTTTTTTCACATAATCCAATACTTCTGCCAGAATATGTTCCTGATCTTCTTTGAGTGAATATTGATGAAGCGCTCTTCCGATATGCAGATCTGACAAATGAATAAATCTCATCCACATTTCCTCCTGTATTTATAGTGTTAATCCCCGATAGCGATTGAAACATGCAAACATCTCCTGTACTCTCGGCCGCGCCAGATTGGCCACAGAAGAGGTACTTTCACAAAGCGCTGCAAGTGATTCCTGTTCAATCTTCTCTTCCAGCATGGCCACGACTTCCTGCAGGGTATGTCTTCCATCCAGCAAATGGCGCTGTGCATATTTGACACAATATCCCAGCGCTGTGACTTGTTCACTGTCGGTGATCTGTTCTACATAGCGAAGATCTATGGTTTCTTTATTGATGGAAACTGCCTCTTTTCCCATCGTCTTCATTTTGATCCTGTCATTGCCTTTCCATTCTTTTCCCTGCTGAGGCTTCCTTGCAAAATCCGGCCTGTCGGCATTCTCATTTGGTCCGCTTAACTGCGGAAACTGTTCTGCTTCCTTCTTTGCAAGAGCTGTGATTTCCCGCGGAATGTATCGATCCATCTGAACGATGCAGTCTGCAATATGGAAATAAGCTCCGGAACTTCCTGCCACAATCACAGTCGAAATGCCCTCTTTTTCATACAGTTCCCGAATTCTTTCAATAAATGGCGTGATCGGCTCCATATCTCTGTGGATCACCCGCTGCATCAATTCATCCCGGATCATAAAATTTGTAGCGCTGGTGTCTTCATCAATCAGCATAAGCGATGCATCTGCCTCCATCGCCTCCACCACATTTGCCGCCTGGGAGGTGCTTCCGCTGGCATCCTCCGTATAAAAATGCACAGTATCTTTTCCATTTGGCAGATCATTGATAAACATGGAAATATCGGTTCTTTTGATACTTCTTCCATCTTCTGCGCGCAGCTTAACTGCGGATGCATCTGTAATGACAAACTCTCTTCCATCCCCTGCAATGTGATCGTACACACCCAGTTCCAATGCTTTTAACAGCGTCGACTTTCCATGATATCCGCCTCCTACGATCAGTGTAATCCCCTTTTTGATGCCCATGCCCCGGATTTTTCCACGATGAGGCAGCTCGATCTCTACTTCCATCTCTTTGGGAGACTGAAATGGAACTGCGCCCTTCATCGGACGTGCAGAGACACCGGATTCTCTTGGCAGGATTGCTCCATTGGCTACAAATGCACATAATCCCAATTTAGGAAGCATCTGCCGGAGCGCATGCTGGTCTTCTGCCAGATCACTGACCGCTCTGACTTTTCGTGCATCGTAATTTTTATAGTATAATGCCTTTTCTACGCATTGCGGCAAAAATTCAAAGAAGATCCGAATCCACTCTCTTGCATTGATGGTTCTTCCATTTGCAGGAAATCCCACTTCCAGACGGATCAAAAGATCGCCTGTCTTTGCATCGATCCGGGCGGCACTTCTCTCCAGCATCTCCTGTCCGCATCGGCTGATTGAGATCATCCCGCTTTTTCCGGAACCCTTCGCCTGAAAACCAAATTTTGTGCAGCACTGACCAAACTGCCGGATCAGCAAATCCTCCAATGCGACCTTCTGCCATTTTGTCTGATACAATTTCTCCGGAAATCCTGCCATTTTTCCCTTCACCCGGATACTGATCTTAGACGGTGATGCAAAAGGATCTCCCTGTACGTGATCAATCGACAATAAATATCCCGGAAACTGATAGACTCCTTTTGTCTCTTTATATGCCGGATAGCTTTTATGATCGATTCTTGTTACAAGCTGTTTTAATTCTGCTGCTGTCTTCATTTTGATTCCTCCATTACAAAAATCCGGACGCGACTTTTCTCAAATCGCATCCGGTCCTTCTTTCTTGCATATTCAAATTTAAACTTCGAAGATCAAATCTCCATAAGAAGGCATTGGCCATGCCTCTTTATCTACAATCATCTCCAGCTGATCAATCGGTTTTCTCAATGCTTCCATTGCCGGGCATACCTCATCATAATAGAAGTTCGCCTGAACCGGACCCTCTTCCTTAGAAGCTGCCTCTGCCGCCACTTTTTCCAGATGTGTCAATGCCGCTCTTGCTTCTTTTAACCGAACCGTGATCTCTTCCAGAGCCTCTGTCTGCACACTTGCATCCACACCGGCTTCTTTCACTGCCAAAATAGTCTCTGCCAGCATCTTAGTATATTTGATCACTGCAGGAATGAACTGTTTTCTTGCCATATCGATCATGGTACGTGCTTCGATATTGACCGCTTTTGCATAACTCTCGTACTGGATTTCTGCACGGGATTCCAGCTCTGCTTTTGTAAATACTCCAAATCTCTCAAACAATGTCACTGCTTTCTCTGTCACCATTGCCGGAATTGCTTCCACCATAGATTTGATATTCGGAAGTCCACGTCTTTCTGCTTCCTTCACCCAGGCTTCAGAGTAACCGTCTCCATTGAAGATGATTCTCTGATTCTCCATTGCATATTCTTTGATCAGATCATGAACTGCAAGCTGGAAATCATCTGCTTTCTCCAGAACTTCGCAAGCCTCTGCAAATGCCTCTGCCACGATCGTATTCAGAACAATGTTGGCAGATGCGATGGAATCTCTGGAACCTACCATACGGAATTCAAATTTATTTCCTGTAAACGCAAACGGTGATGTTCTGTTTCTGTCTGTCGCATCCTTTGTCAGTTCCGGAAGTGTTCTTACACCGGTCTCCAGTTTTCCCCTTTCCAGACTGTGGGTTGCCTCCCCTGTACTGAGCAGCTGATCAATCACATCCTCCAGCTGTTCTCCAAGAAAGATGGAAATAATTGCCGGAGGCGCTTCATTCGCTCCGAGTCTGTGGTCATTTCCCGGGTCTGCTGCCGATTCTCTCAGAAGATCCGCATGTTTGTTGACTGCTTTTAAAATACAAGTTAAAACAAGCAAAAACTGGATGTTTTCATGCGGTGTTCTTCCAGGATCCAGCATATTAATTCCGTCGTCTGTAATAATTGACCAGTTGTTGTGCTTTCCGGAACCATTGACGCCTGCAAACGGTTTTTCATGCAGAAGACATTTCATTCCATGCTTACATGCGATTCTCTTTAATGTCTGCATCACAATCTGGTTGTGATCCACTGCAATATTGGCTTCTGCATAAATTGGAGCCAGTTCATGCTGTGCCGGCGCCACCTCATTGTGCTGGGTCTTAGATGAAACACCTACTTTCCAGAGTTCAATGTTCACATCTCGCATAAAAGCGGCAATTCTCTGACGGATCGTTCCAAAATAATGATCGTCCAGCTCCTGTCCTTTTGGTGGCATTGCTCCAAATAAGGTTCGGCCTGTATATATCAAATCTTTTCTCTGAAGGAATTTTTCTGCATCTACCAGGAAATACTCCTGCTCTGCTCCAACGGACGGTGTCACTTTCTTTGAAGTTGTATTTCCAAACAAACGCAGAAGTCTGAGCGCCTGTACATTCAATGCCTGCATGGAACGAAGCAGCGGAGTCTTCTGATCCAGTGCTTCTCCTGTATAAGAACAGAAAGCGGTCGGAATACAAAGTGTAGCTCCTGCTGCGTCCTGTCTTACAAATGCCGGAGAAGTACAATCCCATGCTGTATATCCTCTTGCCTCAAACGTAGCACGAAGTCCGCCTGACGGGAAAGAAGATGCATCCGGTTCTCCTTTGATCAATTCTTTTCCGGAGAAACTCATCAGAACTTTTCCGCTTGGAAGTGGCGCTGAGATAAAAGAGTCGTGCTTTTCTGCAGTCACACCTGTCAATGGTAAAAACCAGTGTGTATAGTGTGTTGCACCTTTTTCAATCGCCCATTCTTTCATCTCATGTGCAATGACGTCTGCTGTCTCTAAGTCCAGTTCCGTTCCTTCTTCGATCGTCTGTTTCAGCTTCTTGTACACTTTTTTCGGGAGACGCTCCTGCATTACTGTGTCATTGAAAACATTTTCCCCAAAAATATCCGCTACATTGAATAATTCTGTGCTCATAAAACTACCTTCCTTCATTTTACTTTTGTAAACGCATTTTCTAAAAAAGGCATTCCAAGCAAGCTTGGAACGCCTTTGTTCTCATCTACGAGGCTTAGTATACCTCAATCACCGCAAAAAGGCAAGTTAAAATTTCTAACAAATACTTATTACTTACGCTTCTGCTTTTCCAACAGAGCCAAACAGCTCCATTTTTTCTTTTACAGTTGCCATAATTGCATCTGCGCCTGGTTTTAATAATTTACGTGGGTCGAATCCCTTTCCTTCCAGGTCTTTTCCAGCTTCGATATATTTGCGTGTTGCATCTGCGAACGCAAGCTGGCACTCTGTATTTACGTTGATCTTAGCAACTCCGAGGCTGATCGCTTTTTTGATCATGTCTTCCGGAATACCTGTACCACCGTGAAGAACCAGTGGCATATCTCCTGTCAGCTGCTGAATCGCATCCAGAGTCTCGAAGCTGAGTCCTTCCCAGTTCTCTGGATATTTTCCGTGGATGTTACCGATTCCTGCTGCAAGGAAATTGATACCAAGGTCAGCGATCATCTTACATTCCTGTGGATCTGCACATTCACCTTTTCCTACGACTCCGTCTTCTTCTCCACCGATAGAACCAACTTCAGCTTCCAGAGACATTCCGTGCTCTTTTACAACTGCTACCAGTTCTTTTGTCTTTGCGATATTCTCTTCGATCGGATAGTGAGAACCGTCAAACATGATAGAAGAAAATCCTGCTTCTACACATTTCATACATCCTTCGTAGCTGCCGTGATCCAGGTGAAGCGCAACCGGAACTGTGATGTTCATCTCTTCCAGCATTCCATTCACCATACCTACTACTGTCTTGTATCCTGTCATGTACTTTCCTGCACCTTCAGATACACCGAGGATTACCGGTGATTTACATTCTTCTGCTGCTGTAAGGATTGCTTTTGTCCACTCCAGGTTGTTGATGTTGAACTGTCCTACTGCATAATGACCTGCTTTTGCTTTCTGAAGCATTTCTGTTGCTGATACTAACATAGTTTTTCCTCCAATTCTTTGTGCATACCGCTCCCGGCAGCACATACTATAGCTTTTCACTCTATATTTTTCATTATATCTTATCTTACTTTAAAAGACAATCTATAATTATCACAATAAAACACAGAATATCCATGATTTCTTTGTCATATTCTGTGATTTTTTTAACAAATCTTAAAGCAAGGATTTTTCTATATTATTTTCAGACAACAAAAAAACAGAGATGAAAATTTCTATCTCTGCTTTTTCTAATAATGACTCCAAGGGGAATCGAACCCCTGATTCCAGCGTGAGAGGCTAGCGTCTTAACCGCTTGACCATGGAGCCATGTCCTCATCAATGTTTGTCTCACCGATGACCGAGTTATATATTAGCATAGCTCCGTAAGAATTGCAACCCCTTTTTTAATTTTTTTAATTTAATTTTTCTCTTTTCTATTTTTCGTCTTTGGAATCCGCTTCTTCACTCTCTTCCAGAAGCTCTGTATTTTCAATTCTGCCCTTTACAGAAAGCTGTTGGATCATTTCTGATTTTACCATGATCCGCATTCCCTGTTTCCAGTTGCGTACCTGTACACAGTCGTGCTCTCCTCCAAATTCCCCGTCCAATGTCCATGGGATTTCTTCCAGGGATTCAAAGGTCACTTCACTTGCTTTAAAAGAATACATATGTTTGGAATCAATCTGCTTGATCAAAAGAGAGGCAATGATCTCATTCAGTTCAATCGGATTCTTCGGAGTCTTGATCAGTGTAACTTCAAATTCTCCATCGTCAAACACGACTTTTTTTCCTATGATCCCTTTAAATCCACCAACAGAACGGGAATTTGTCACCATTCCGTATACAAAATCATCTTCCAGTGTTTCTCCATCATGCGTCACTTTGATATGGTAAGAAGGAATATTAAACAGACGCTTCGTTCCCTCCAACACATAAGCCAGATGTCCCAGCACGTTTTTCATACTCTGCTTGGTTTCATAAGAGACATCGGTAAACAGTCCAAATGCAGCAATATATACAAAATAATCATCATTAAAAACACCGACATCGCATGGAAACGGCATTCCATTAGCTGCTGTATCTGCGGCTTCCAGAAGATCTTTTGAAATATGCAGGCTGTTTGCAAAATCATTGGTCGTTCCTGTTGGAATATACCCAATTGGAACCGGATCCTCCCGTCTTGCCATTGCAGTTACCACTTCATCCAGAGTTCCGTCTCCTCCACTGCATACCACAACATCATACTCACCGCTATAGCTTTGTACCTTTGCCATGGCATCGTGATAACGCTGTGTCGGATACACGGTAACCTCATACCCGGCTTTCACAAAAATGTCCAGCACATCTGACAATTTAGGCTTTAGTACCCCAGTTCCTGCATTGGGGTTATATATGAACAGCATTTTTTTCATTTTTAATCTTTCCTCCTGCATTTGTATGTTTGAAAGGGCTGTGCCCAAGCACAGCCCCCTCCATTTATGATCACACTTATTTTGTCTTTTTCAAAAAAGTTTTGATACCTTCTGCAGCTTTTTCTTCATCTTCCCCTTCTGCAACTACTGTCACCTGGTCTCCTTCCTGCAGTGCAAGACTCATCATTCCCATAATACTTTTCGCATTGATCTTTTTGTTATCCACCTGAATGTAGACTTTGCTGGCATACTGACTTGCTTCCTGTACCAGCAGAGCAATTGGTCTGCCTTCAATTCCATCTTCATGTCCTACAACAACCGGTGTTTCAATCATAATAATCCTCCTTGTTTTGCCTTACCGTTTCTGCCAGATCGCTCAGTTTTCTCAGCCTGTGATTCACTCCAGACTTTCCTACCGGCGGTGTTAAGAGTTCCCCCAACTCTTTTAATGTTGCATCCGGATGTGAGAGCCGGACTTGTGCCACTTCTTTCAATCCGTCTGCCAGCTTTTCAAGCCCTATCGTGTCTCTCAGATACGTAATATCCTCCAGCTGTTTGACTGCTGCCGACACTGTCTTGTTGATATTGGCAGTTTCACAGTTCACCTTGCGGTTGACCGCATTGCGCATCTCCTTTAAAATTCTGATATTTTCCAGTTCCATCAAAGAAATATGTGCTTCCATTATATTCAAAATATCTGCTATCTGATCGCCCTCTTTTAAATATACCACATGTGACTTTTTTCTTCGGACAATCTTTGCATCCATTGAAAATTCACACATCAGCCGTTGGATCTGCTTTGCCATGACATCCGATCCACATACAATTTCAAAATGATAAGACTTATTCGGATCACTCATAGAACCTGCGCCTAAAAAAGCACCGCGCAGAAAAGCCCTGCGACAGCATGGCTGCTGTACCACAAGGGGACTTACAATATGAAACTCTTCAAACCCACCTCTGTGTTCTTCCAAAAGCTTCGCAGCCTGAAGGACACGAAGTGCATCTTCGTGACGGGCTATCACTACTGAATAGACCACACTTTGTTTCTCTATATTTCTTCGGATAGAGATATCAGCTTCTATATTAAATGTTTTTTGAATCAATGTAAAGACTTTTCTTGCAACAGCCAAATTTTCTGTACAGATTTTCACTCCATACTGATTAAAACTGTTGATCGTCACAGATCCGCACATCCCGATCAACGCCGCAATCTCTGCAATCTGACAGTGTCTGGCTGAGCTCCACTGTACAGACAGCTCTTCTTTTACCTTGCCTGAAAATGACATATGAAAAACTCCCGTTATTTTCCCTTTATAATCGCATCTTTTTCAATATCCCGGTGTTCAATACGCACCCCGTAATTTTCTTTCACTTTCAGATATTGATACAATGCATTGGCCAATGTCACAGACCGATGCTTTCCTCCCGTACATCCGATTCCGATTACCAGTTGGTTTTTCCCTTCCAGAATATAGTTCGGAATCAAAAAGTCCATCATCTGACATAATCTCTGCAAAAACTCCTGAGCCTTGTCACTCTTCATCACATAATCTCTGACTTCCGCATCATTTCCTGTTTTTGGCCGAAGCTCTTCAATATAATACGGATTTGGAAGAAACCGAACGTCAAAAACAAGATCCGCATCCTGGGGGATCCCATGCTTAAACCCAAAAGACATGACTGTAATATACAGATTCTTGAAATCCTTTCCTTCCACAAAAATCTTTTCCAGTTCCACCCTGAGTTCTCTGGTCAGCATCTTACTGGTATCCAGAATAAAAGTGGCACGGATCTTCAAAAATGCAATCTCCTCCCGTTCTTTTGCAATTCCTCGATCAATATGTCCGACTCCGCCTAATGGATGCTGCCGTCTGGTTTCTTTATAGCGCTTTAAAAGCACATCATCTCCGGCATCTAAAAACAAGATCTCATAGGGGATCTTGCTTTGATCCATCTCCTGCAAATATCCTTCCAGACCGCGAAATGCCTGTCCGCCTCTTACATCAATACCGACTGCCGCCTGATTCAACTGGGAATCCGGTGCAGTCAGCATCTCTGCAAATTTAGGCAGCAATGGAACCGGGAGATTATCGACACAAAAATATCCCATATCCTCCAGCATCTTTAAAGCCGTAGACTTTCCGGCTCCTGACATCCCTGTAACAATGACAAACCTCATATCCTAAAATTCTCCTATCCGCTTCACTTCTGTCTCCAGACGTACCCCAAATTTTTCTTCCACTGTATCCTGAACATGCTGGATCAAAGACAGTACTTCCGCTGCTGTCGCATTTCCGCGATTGATCACAAAACCGGAATGCTTTTCTGAAATCTGTGCATCTCCTACCGAATATCCTCTCAGTCCGCTGTCCTGGATCAGTTTTCCTGCAAAATATCCCTCTGGTCTTTTGAACGTACTTCCTGCGCTTGCATATTCCAATGGCTGCTTTGTCACTCTCCGTTCTTTCAGATCTTCCATATAAGCCCGGATTTCTTCCTGTTTTCCCGACTCTAAAGCAATCACGGCACTTAAGACTGTATATCCTTTTCTAGCCACAATACTGGTACGATATCCCAGTTCCAGCTCCTCTAACGTCAATGTCTGAATTTCGCCTTCTGGTGTCAGGACTGTTGCACTTTTTAACACATGCTTCATCTCTCCGCCATAAGCGCCTGCATTCATCATCACTGCGCCTCCAAGTGTTCCAGGTATTCCGGATGCAAATTCAAATCCTGTCAGGGAAGCATCCAGTGCCCGGGCTGCAATTTTCGAAAGCAGTGCACCTGCCTGGGCGTGGATCTCATGATCCTCTATGCGTATCTTGCTCATCTTCTTATAAATCTGAATGATCACTCCACGGTATCCCTGGTCTCCCACCAGAAGATTACTTCCGTTTCCTAATATATAATATGGAATCTTTTCCCTACGGCTCAATCCTATAACTGCCTGTACCTGCTCTTCTGACTCTGGTGTTACAAAATAATCAGCCGGACCTCCAATGCGAAATGTCGTATGAGCGCGCATCGGTTCCTCTCTCAACACATTCTCTTCCCCTAAAATATTACACAGTTCTTTATACACCCTGTACTCCTCTCTGTCTCTATTGATTTTCTTACTGATTCTTTCAACATCATACAACAACCTTCCTGCAAAGTAAAGCGTACTTTCATACATTTGAAGCTCGCCCGTCTCTTGCAAAATTGTGTAAAATGATGTATATTATTAAATATCTGTATAGAAATATAAAACCATTACAAACAAAGGAGTGAACAAACCAATTGGACTCGAGTGATACTTTCCAATTTTTAATTCTGATTATCTTATTATTATTATCCGCATTTTTCTCATCTGCCGAGACTGCATTGATGACAGTCAACAAGATTAAGATCCGTTCTATGGCAGATGACGGCAATCGGCGGGCTGCGATGGTGCTGGATACTACAGAAAACCATACCTCCAAAATGCTGAGCGCCATTTTGATCGGTAATAATATCGTTAATATTTCCGCATCTTCTTTATCTGCGACACTGGCTTATTCTTTCGGCGGTTATATGGTAAGTATTGCAACTGCGATCCTGACTGTTGCAATCCTTGTGTTCGGCGAGATTACCCCGAAGAATTTTGCTACGATCCATGCAGAGAAGGTTTCTCTTGCTTATATTCCGATTATACGCTTTTTCATGGTAATTATGACTCCGCTCATCTTCTTTATTGATGTATTTTCCCGCGGATTTATGTTTTTGCTTCGCGTAGATCCAAATGCACGAAGCAACGCCATGACAGAGGATGAACTGCGTACCATCGTGGATGTCAGCCACGAAGACGGTGTCATCGAATCAGAAGAAAAAGAGATGATCTATAATGTGTTCGATCTGGGCGATGCCAAGGCCAAAGAAGTCATGGTTCCACGCGTTCACGTTGCTTTTGCAGATGTCAACAGCAGTTACCGGGAATTGATTGAAATTTTTAAAGAATACAAATTCACACGGCTTCCGGTCTATGAAGAGACCACAGATAATGTCATCGGTACCATCAATATGAAAGATCTTCTTCTTTCAGAAGACAAAGAGAACTTCCAGGTTCGTGACATTTTACGAGAAGCCTACTTCACCTACGAATATAAGAATATTTCCGAACTTCTGGTGGAGATGCGGGATGCCAAATTCAACATCGCGATCGTATTGGATGAATATGGTGAGACTGCCGGTATTATCACACTCGAAGATATTCTGGAAGAAATCGTAGGAGAGATCCGGGATGAATATGATGAAGCCGAAGAAGAGATGATACAGAAAATCAGCGATCGTGAATATATCGTGGAAGGTTCTATGAACCTGGATGATTTGAATGATAATCTGGGAACGGAGCTTGAATCTGAAGATTATGATTCCCTCGGCGGATTTATCATTGAGCATCTGGATCGACTTCCGGAAGTGGGAGATCAGATTGTGACAGAAGAAAAGATTTGCCTTGTTGTGGATAAACTGGATAAAAACCGAATTGAAACCGTTCACATCTATCTTCCGGAAAAAACGGACATCCATGAAACGGAAGAAGAATCTTAACCAAACATACAAAAGGCAGGAAGTTGTATTTCCTGCCTTTTCCTGTTTTGTTCCCTTTGTATATTCTCTCACAGAAAGGAGATACCTATGAAAGAACTTACCGAATTCTGCCCTGAATTTCAGGATGCAGCCCATTACTACCAAACACTGAATCCACCATGCGATCAGACAACTCTGGTGGAGTTTCTACGGGAAACCCAAGATATCTTTGGCTGTATTCCCAATGATGCAAAAGAAATGATCGCATCCATCATGCAGGTAAAACCCGGATTGATCGATACTTTGATCCGTCTTTATCCCAGCCTGTCGAGCCAGACCTATCAGGAAGAAATTATCCTGTGTACGGGAAGTACCTGCGGCAGCAAAAATTCAGCCGTCCTTTTAAAACAGCTGGAGAAAAAACTTGGCATCCGCTCCGGGGAAGTCACTGCAGACGGCCGTTATCTCCTTCGTACCCAAAAATGTTTTAAACAGTGCGGACAGGGACCAAACCTGAAAATTGGAGACCGCATGTATCATCAGGTCACATCTAAGCTGATCGATGACTTATTCTGACCGTCAAGTGCTGACGATCACGGTCGGATAGCCCGCACGTTTCAACATCTGTTCCATGGCAGCCGCATCTTCCAGTGTAACATAATTGCCTACCCGCACACGGTAGAGACGGTCTGCTTCTACAATATAGGCCGGAAAATCCTGCTCCAACAATTCCTGGAGCAGATTTTTTGCATATTTTTCATTCCGGTATGCCCCCACCTGAACTTCATATCCCGGTGACTCTACTTCATGATCTGCTTCCAGTGTATCTAAAATTCCATAAGCAATCGCCTGTGCGATTTCCTCAAATTGTTCATCAAACAGACGGTTATCCACATCCGAATTGATAAATCCTACTTCTACAAGGACAGCCGGCATTTTTGTCCGTTTTAATACAACCAGATTCGGTCTTGCTTTCACACCAAGATTTACAAATCCGATATCTTCCAGCTGCTCATTGATGTTCTCTGCCATCTGCAGTTTGATGCCCGACTTATCGTAAACAAGACTCTCCACTCCTGAAACGGCATTATCAGAAGGAAACGAATTTCTATGGATCGAAACAAAAAAGTCTACTCCGGCCCGATTGGCCTCCATTGCTTTCTGATATGGAGATTCATAAATGTCAGTCGTACGTGTATATTCCACATCCAGACCATGTGCTTCTAAAATCTCACCAATGGCAAGTGTCAGCCTGAGTGTATCATCCTTTTCCTTTCTGTCCTGGTAAACCGCTCCGGGATCTCTGCCCCCATGTCCGGCATCCAGCATAATTGAATATGGCATCCTTACTTTCCCTTCTTTTTCTTCTGTAATAGAATATGCCATACTTTCTGTTTCGTGAACTTAATAGTGTCTTTCTGCCAGATGCAGCATTTTTTCTATAAAATGTTCCATCTCCGCAGAAAACAAATCCACCACTTCCTGATAAATCTGTGCCTTCATATCACTGGTATTCGAATGCAGCACATCTTCCCGTTTGTGTTCTTCCTGTTTCATTCGAAAGTATAATGTTTTCAATAAATTAGAATTTTGTGTATGCTCGCAATTTAAATATTTCTCAACAGCTTCCCTGTTACCTTTCGTCAGCGTCACTTCAAATGCATGACGAATCGCCCGCTCCACACGAGAAGATGTCGTGCCATGCAAACGTGCGATTTCAAAATACAAAGAGCAGATTTTTCCATCAGGATAATAAGGATCTGTATCAAACAATTCTATTGCATCACAAATGTAAGTAAATCCTTTTATACTGGCAGGCACTCCCATTTTTAGAAGTACATCAATCGTTTTGTCTCTCATTTTTCTTATACCCTCACATTCTTCTGCAATAAGATTTCAAAAGTCTCATTGCAATTTTTCCTTGTCATAACACAACTTTTTTGAGTACACTTGATTGACAATCATTTTCTTTTCGATTATGATATAATATGATTTTTGGTCTCAATAATTAAACAATATAGAATAGAAAGGAAAATATCAGCATTGAAAAACCGAATCAAACAAATCCGGAAAGATGCCGGTCTGACACAGGAACAGTTCGCACAAAAAATCGGCGTTTCACGTAATACCATTGCCACTTATGAAACCAGTGACCGCACTCCCATCTCTGCAGTGATCCTGTCCATCTGCCGTGAATTTAATGTCAATGAACTATGGCTTCGAACCGGAGAAGGGGAAGTCTATGCCGCTTCAAATCCCAACCTCCAGCTTTCAAAATGGTTCGGAGAAATCCTCCGAGAAGATCCTTCTTCTTTTCACAAACAACTAATATTAACTCTGTCCGAACTCTCCGAGACAGAATGGACTCTGCTGAAAAAGATGATTACTTCCTTACTTATGAAAAGATAACGTCATCCTGCGGATTGAATAAAAGATTTTACAAATTCATAAATGCATCGCAGCTGCTCGTCATCAGCTTTGCACAATATTTGCAAAATCTGCAATTTAAGACTCATTAGTTCCTCCATGTACTCAAATTTTACACAACACCACACTTTCTTCCAGTTTACGATATATTGTGCGGAAAGTCAACAAGTTTCTTGTAACTTTTCGTTGACTTTTCAAGTTTTTTGTATTATACTTTAAAGTACGAAAGTGAATACAGGAGGATTATCAGTATGGAAATTGGAGAACGACTGCGTCATCGACGTACAGAATTAAATTTATCCAGAGGAGAACTTGCTAACAAGATTCATGTAACACCTTCCGCGATTGCGAATTATGAGAATGGTGTCAGTTATCCAAAACCTACCATTTTAGTAGCATTGATGAATGCCCTGGATATTGATGCCAATTATCTGTACTGGAATTATCTGTCCAATACTAAGGTTCAGCAACTCTATGGAAAACCTCTCAGTTCTGAAGAAGAAGAAGCGATTTTAAAATATCGTGACCTTTCCGATTATGGAAAAAGACTTGTCCATCTCATCATAGAGGAAGAATATCAACGTATGAACAGAAGTGAATATGTTCAGCTGCCTCTTTCTCGTCCCGGAATCCGAAAGACCCACTCTGGCTTTCTTTTTCAAGATTCTTCCCAGACCATCCGGGTTCGTCGAAACCATATTCCCGAACATACTGACTTTTGTTTTCAAATTTTAATCGACCGCTATCAGCCTGTCTATCAGAAAAATGATCTGCTTGCACTGCAGCGTACTTTTGTCTCTCACAATGAGATTGGTCTGTTCTGGTTCGATGGCATCTACTATATCCGCGCTCTTTTTAAAGAAGGAGACCACTGCCGCCTTCGTTCTCTAAATGTGGTCGATCCTGATATTATTGTTACTGACCCGGAAAATCTGGAATGCATTGGAAAGGTGCTCGGAAAGGTATATGGCTCTTATGAGATCATCGGAGATACTCCTGATTCTATGACACCTGAAGAAGCTGAGATCGAGATACAATAAATGACAGGGCTTTGCACCTTTTGATGCAAAGCCCTGTCATTTTTATACCTGAATGAGTCCCTGATCCTGCATCACTGCAATCACACGATCTACATATTCTGCACAGATTTCATCTGTAGACGCCTCTACCATCACACGGATCACCGGCTCTGTTCCACTTTCTCTGACCAAAATTCTTCCGTCACTTCCAAGCCCTTCTGATGCCGCCTCAATCGCTGCTTTTACCTGTTCGTTTTCCAGCGCTGTCTTTTTATCTGTCACCCGAACATTTTTTAAAAGCTGAGGATAAATCTTCACCTCAGAACACAAGGTTCCAAGAGACTGCTTTTTCTCCATGATCACTTCCATTAGCATAAGAGAAGTCAGAATTCCATCTCCTGTTCTCGCATGTTTACTGAAAATAATATGCCCGGACTGCTCTCCTCCGAGAACAAATCCATTCTGCTGCATATTCTCATATACATACTTATCACCAACGGCAGTCTGCTCATATCTCATACCAATCTTATCACAGGCTTTATACAGACCCAGATTAGACATGACAGTAGTGACAATCGTATCTCCTTTTAATTTCCCCTGTTCCAGGAGATATTTTCCGCATACATATAAAATCAGATCACCGTCCACTACATTTCCGTTTTCATCCACGGCAATACAACGATCCGCATCTCCGTCATATGCAAATCCCACATCCAAATCCTTTTCTCTGACAAATTCCTGCAATTTCTCAATATGTGTAGATCCACAGTTCGTATTGATATTGATTCCGTCCGGTTCATTATCGATCACATATGTCTTTGCTCCCAGCGCATCAAATACACTCTTTGCAATACTGGATGCACTTCCATTTGCACAATCTAATCCAACTTTCATATCCTTAAAAGAACGCGTTGCCAGTGAAATCAAATGTCCAATGTAGCGGTTTCTTCCTGCTGCGTAATCAACTGTTCTTCCGATATTCTCCCCAATTGCAAGCGGAAGTTCCTCGATCTTACCATCAATATATGCCTCGATCTGTTCTTCGATCTCTGCCTCGATCTTGTGTCCCTGGCCATTGATCACTTTAATTCCATTATCATAAAACGGATTGTGACTTGCAGAAATCATAATTCCACAGTCAAAGTCTTCCGTTCTTACTACGTAAGATACACTTGGTGTTGTCGTCACATGCAAGAGGTATGCATCGGCTCCTGATGCTGTCAGTCCTGATGCCAGTGCATATTCGAACATATAACTGCTCCTTCTTGTGTCTTTTCCAATGACAATTCTTGCTTTTCTTTCTCTGCCAAAGTACCACCCCAGATAACGGCCAACTTTAAAAGCATGTTCCACGGTCAAAACAACATTTGCCTCTCCTCTGAATCCATCAGTTCCAAAATATTTACCCATATTTCTCCCTCTTATTCTTTCTTCTGACTTCGAGTTACTTACGTTTTCAGTACGTTACCGCACTGACGCTCTTATTATATTATTTTTATTTTCAAAATACAACTATTTTCTTCATTCTGCATTTTCGCCGCTCTTTTGATTTTCCATCGTCTTCTCAGAACTATACAAATTCTAATTTTTCATGTACAATAGATAGCGTACAGTTCAGACTTTATGGAATACTACTTGAAAAATTTCAAAAAATAGTTGGAGGAAACGATGATAAAACTAATTGCCAGTGATTTAGACGGAACTCTTTTACAAAATGGTGCACAGGAACTTTCTCCCCGCGCCATCCAGCTGATTTCGGATCTGTGCGATGCAGGCGTACACTTTGTATCCGCAAGCGGAAGGCAATACGATAACCAAAAACGAGTATTTGCCCCTTTAAAAGACCGGATTTCTTTTATTGCGGAGAACGGATCGATCTGTATGCATCAGGGACACGTCATTTCCCGCGCTACGATCGCCGATGATCTTGCAAAAAGAATTCTCCACGAGATCAAAAAGCAAAATCATTTTGAAGTCGTGGTTTCCCGGGAGGATTCCTGCTTTATTGAAGATAATGTTCCGGAATTTGTCAATCACATTGTCAATGTTATGCAGAATACCACCCAGATTGTAGACGATATCACAACTGTGGAAGGACCCATTTTAAAAATTGCCATCTGTAACATGACAGACGGTCCGCATATCGTTGACAAATATCTGAAACATTTACAGGATTTGTTCGGAGAAGAGATTAAGGTAGTCACTTCCGGAAATCTCTGGATTGATTTCATTGCCCCCGGAAGCAATAAGGGAACTGCGCTTCAGACTCTGATGGATCTTTTCCATGTCAAGCCAGAGGAATGTGTAGCTTTTGGAGATCAATACAACGACATCGAGATGCTGCAGCTTGTCGGTACAAGCTATGCCATGTCCAATGCAGCGCCCGGAATTTCTTACTATGCAACCTATGTGACAGATTCTGTAGAAGATGTGCTGGAAGACATTCTGGCAGAAATCCGCTAATTCATTTTTAAACAAAAAGCTGCGGCTGAAGATCACTTTCAAATCATTCAGCCGCAGCTTCTCTTTTTCTCTTCTTTATTTGTCTTCAATCTCCATGATCATATCCACACGTCTCTGATGGCGTCCACCTTCAAACTCTGTATTCAGCCAGACATCTACGATCATCTTCGCAAGCTCTGCGCCTACTACCCTTGCTCCGAATGCAAGTACATTACAGTTGTTGTGGGCTCTTGACATCTTTGCTGTAAATGGTTCACTGCAGACTGCTGCACGTACCCCTTTCACTTTGTTGGCTGCCAGGGAGATTCCCAGCCCTGTGCCGCAGATCAGGATTCCACAGTCTACCTCTTTTGCTGCTACAGCTCGTCCTACCGCTTCTCCATATTTCGGATAATCACAGCTTTCGGAAGAATCTGTACCAAAATCTACAACTTCATGTCCTTTCTCTTTCAGAAATTCAATGATCTCTGCTTTTAACTCTAATGCTGAATGGTCATTTCCAATTCCAATTCTCATACCGTCTCTCCTCATATACCTTTTGTGTTTCCAATGCTACTCTATTGTCCAATATTCATAGAAGATTGTCAAGCATCCACTTGTACTTTCTGCCATACAAAAGCAGGCAGAAACATCTGAATTTACCAGATCTTCCCACCTGCACTTTCCGCTTTATTTATATTTGTTGTTGTAAATAAACAGTAATGTCAGCAGACCTACCAGCCCTACCAGTTCCATGATCAGTCCCGGTACACCGATATTCTTCTGTCCTATGATGATCAGGGCGAGGCAGACAACAAACACAATTACCATTATTAAATTGCGAATCTTTTCGTTCATCTCTGTCTCCTCCTATCCTTTTAATCCACCGAGAGTCATACCCTCTGTCAGTCTCTTCTGTACGCAGATATACAGGATCAATACCGGAATCATAACGATTACAAGACCTGCATACATGATACCATAGTTTGTCGCCGTTTTTTCCACTGCCATCAGGTTCTTCAGTCCCATAGCCAGAGTTCCATGCTCATCCATCAATGTATATGCGATGATATATTCATTCCAGAATGTCAGGAAGTTAAACATGATCACGGTCAGAATACTCGGTTTTGCCATTGGGATCATGATCTTAACCATGGTCTTGAAATATCCGCATCCATCCATATATGCTGCTTCCTCAAATCCCTTCGGAAGAGTCTGGAAATATCCGCTTAACAGATAAATCGTAAACGGCAGGTTACAAGACGCATAGATCAGCGCCAGAATAAACCGGTTATCCAGGAAAAAGTCAATATGTAATGCCTTGTTCCAGGAACTTAACATCAGGAAGATCGGAACAACAATGTAGTTGACGTTGATGAACAGACCTGCCATGAACGCACCATTTAAGAATTTCTTTCCTTTGAACTTAAATCTTGCCAGTACATAAGATGCAGGCAATGCAAGGATCAGAAGAAATGCCAGCGCCAATACGGTTACAATGATTGAATTCAGAAAGAACTCTCCCATTCTCGCATCCTGGAACGCTACGATAAAGTTCTGATAATAGAACTGTTTCGGAAGCGCCCATGGATTCACATCCGCTCCGATAAATTCTGCATTCTTTTTCAAACTTGCCATAAATACCCATGCAACCGGTACAATGATCGAAATGGCCAGAGCGATCAGAGCTACATAGATAAAAATCTTATACAATACACCTGTAGAAATTTTGTGTTTTTTCTCTTGCATATCTCCACTTCGCTCCTTCCTAAAATTCTAAGACTTCTCTGTCTGTGATCTTGTTTACAACTGCTGCCAGTATGAATGAGAAGAGGAATACTACAACTCCAATTGCCATACCATATCCATATACCCCTGCTCCATATGCCTGTTTGTACATATAGTTCAGGAATACTTCTGTCTTTCCATTCGGACCTCCGTCTGTCATGATCTGAACAAACAGGAAGCTTAAGTTGATCGTACTGATGATGTAGAATGTCAATGTCGTACGGATGTTGCTCCAGATCAGCGGCAATGTCACTTTGAAAAAGATCTGGATCTCTGTCGCGCCATCCAAGGATGCTGCCTCATACAGATCCTCTGGAATCGCTGCCATACTGGACATATACATTACCATGTAATATCCGATTGCCTGCCATACCAGTGCAAAAATCACAGAGTAAATAACAATGCTTGGATCTCCCATCCACTGATGCTTCAATCCGCCCAGATGAATTGCATCCAAAAATGTATTCAAAAGTCCGGTACTTGGATTGTAAATTGCTCCGAAGATACCTGCAATAACAACAATACTCAAAATGTTCGGTATGTAGAAAATAATTCTGAAGAAATTCTTTCCTTTAAAGTTTCCTCTTGACAGCAATGCTGCAAATAAAACTGCGAGAACAATCGTAAAGATCATTACCATTACAATGATCAATATCGAGTTTTGCATTGCTTCCAGAAAGTTCTTATCATCCATCAGTTTGACAAAGTTGCTGAATCCTACAAAACTCTTTTTATTTGTAATTCCACCCATGCGGTACAAAGACATACGGAAGACATTGATCGTCGGAATAAATATAAAGATCGTTGCCAGAATTACAGCAGGCGCCAGACAAATAAATACGAATCTTCTCTGCGCTTTCTCTCTGTTCATAGATTTCCTCCTCCATACTGCTGTCTTTTAAAAACGGTGAGTTATCATAACTCACCGTTTCATGTCAGCCGAATATTATATCACTCTTCTTATTTCTCTAATGCTTCTGCACATTTTTCCCAAGTCTCTACTAACTGTTTCTGCCATTCTTCTACAGTCATATCACCTGTGTTGATAGACTCGATCGGTCCGTATACAGCTTTTGCCATATCCAGTCCTTCGATCGGAGCTGTAGTTGCCCATTTACCTGTAACAGCTACAACGTCATCTGCTGTTGCTGCAGCATAACAGTCTTTTGTAACACCTTCTGGAAGTTTGTCAGCAGCGCCTTTTACAGGAACTACAACTGGTGTAGCAGATTCTTTTCCGGACTCTTTGTCTGTTGTCTTATTGTTCAGACAGATATCTACTACGTCATCAGAATACATAAATTTTACAAATTCTTTTGCAAGATCCATATTCGGTGCATCAGCCGGTACCCACATCTGCTCTGTGAATGTATATACAGACTGTGACTCATCTTCGCTCCATTTCGGAACACCCATCATACCCCATTCGTAATCTTCCGGAGTAGAAGGTGCCATCTCAGCGATTACCCAGTTACCATTTGGCATAAATAATGCTTTTCCGTCGATAACGTTCTGCTGATTGATCTTGAATCCACCGTCAGCATTTGCATTGGAAACGGTATCTTCCTGTGTATAATCTTTACCTGCAAGTTTTGCAACTGTGTCGAGAACTTTCTTTCCTTCTTCAGATGTCCATGTATCTGCATCATATTTCAGTGCATCATTGTAGAAGTCAAGTCCGCCTGCCTGTGCAAGCATTGCATAAATTGTAGCATCAAAGTATCCTGTAGTCGGGAATGTAAAGAGAGAATGTCCGTCTTTCTTTGCCTGCTCTCCCAGTGCGAAGAACTCGTCCCATGTCGTTGGAAGTTCGTACTGTTTTCCTTCGCCTACTAAAGTCGCATTATACCAGAATCCTGTTGGTGTATAGAAGATCGGTGCCAGATATACTTTTCCATCTCCGTATGGCTGAGCATCTGTACCATCTAAGATACCATCCAGCATTTTGCCTCTCAGTTCGTCATCAAACACATCGGAAATATCAGCGATTGCTTCTTCCTTCAGCATTGTCTCTGTAAATCCGCTTGGCTGTCCCAGATTGTAATATACAACATCCGGTACGTCCCCGTTCTGGATTGCTTTTGTCAGGTCTTTGTCCAACTCCGGTGACATCTCAAGCTCTACTTTGACTCCTTCATGAGACTCTTCGAATGCTTTTGCAATGTCTTCCCAGATCTGAGTTCCGTTACCGCCTTCGAACGCAGCAACTTTCAATACAGTCTCTTTTTCCCCTTTTGCTGCATCTTTGTCAGAACCTTTGTCTGAATCACCACCTGATCCACATCCAGCTAACATAGAAGCTGTCATTGCAGAAACAAGTGCAAGTGCCATCAGTTTTCTAACAGTTTTCTTTTTCATTTTATTTCCTCCCTGTCGATTTGATAGTTTTATCATAGCTCATTTCTCCTTCTTTTTCTATGCGGAAGTTGGCTTGGATTTTATATATATTGCTATTTCGCCTTGTTTTTTTTACAAAAACATTTTTTATTTGTGAATCAAGTCGATTTCACCGTATGTTTTTTCTTTTTTTTATAACTTTTATACAATTTCTTTTCTCTCTTTTGACAATTCCCTACTAAAAAACTGTTTATTTTAAACAAAATCTGTCATTCTTCGATTGCTGTCAAAAGGCGAAGGGAACCTTTTTCAGATTGTCGCACACAATTTCTCCACCTTTTCCACATTTGGCCCGGCTGCCTTCACAGAAAGCATTGCCTGCACTGCATTCTGCAACGGATTGTTGATGCTGGAAAGCAAATATAAAATACTCAGCATTGCATTTGCCTGTATGTTTCCTTTTGCAGCCATCCAGGCACAGAATAAAATCTGGAAAAACAATGTTCCATATGTCAATGAAAGAGCAAGCACTTCACCACTGCTTTCACAAAATCGAGCGTGATAACGAGACTCTTCTACCTCCTTCACACAACTTCCAAATATCGCTTCTGTTTCCTTTTCAATCTGAAAGCTCTGGATCACTTCAAATCCGCCAAAGAAATCTTTCAGTTTCCCTGTGTATCGCTCCAAACTTCGATAAAACCTTCCCTCGGCTTCTGAGATTCGTTTTCCAAATAGAAACGGCACTGAAACGGGTATCCAGACGGTCAAAAGAACCATACCTGCTACCCTGCCATCGTAACAAAAAAGCACTCCCAGACAGCCCAGAAAAACAAAACTCTGCTGAATAATCTCCGGAATTTTCGCAAAATAATTGTTCTCCAGATTCGTTACGTCATTGTTTAGCACCGATAGATATGTCCCACTGTTGTTGCTCGTAAACTGAATCATATCCTGATCCAGCACTGCATCAAACACATCCCTCTTCAACTGTAGATTGATCCGCTTTAGAAACGTCCTTCGAAAGTAGGCACAGGCATTCTGACTGACCGCATAATAAAAAACAGTAAACAAAAGAATCCCTGCCAGTCTCAAAACCGCTGCCTTTGTCATATCTCCCGGCAATTCTCCGATTTTCTGAAACACAAATGCCCACATCGTTTCCCCCATTCCCGCCAGAATGGAACATAAGATCACACCTGTCAGACGTCCCTTATTCCTTTGAAAATAAACATGAATCGAACCTGTTTTCTGTATCATATCTTTCCTCCCTGCTAATGATTCACGGTATAGAGGCTATAGAAAAATTGCTGTTTCTTCATCAACTCTTCAAACGTCCCCATCTCCACAACCTTTCCCTGATGCATGGTCAAAATGCAGTCATACTGCTTCAAAATCGACTCATGAAATCGATGTGTTACATTCAAGATAGTAGTCTCTTTTTGACTTAAGATCAACTGCTCGATCTGCATAGAAAGTTCTGCATCCAGACTGGACGTTGCCTCATCCAGCAATAACACTTCCGCCCTAGTTAAAATTGCCCTTGCAATCGCGATCCGCTGTTTTTCCCCACCGGAAAAATTATTGCCATTTTCGCAAACCATCTGCTCCATCCCCAATGGATTGTCTTCTACGATTTTCTCAAGCCCCGCCTTTTTTACTGCAGCTTTGATCTCCTCATCCGGATACTCCTGAAACATCGTGATGTTTGCCCGCAATGTATCTTCAAACAAAAACACATTCTGGTGGATCATGGCCATTTTTCGACTCAAACTTTTTCTGTCTATCGTCCGAAGCTCCTGTTTCCCTATGAGAATTTCTCCCCCATAGTCTTCATAATAGTTCGCCAGCAGCTTCAACAACGTTGATTTTCCGCATCCGCTGCTTCCCACAATGGCATACTTTTTCCCTTTCTCAAAGCACATATTCACCCCATGTAAGACCTCTTTTGCTTTCGTGTAGCCAAATCGTACGTCTTTCAACTCCAACGGCATGACTGATTTTACCGGTTCCCCTGTTTTTTTCGATTCTGTCATTCTTTCATTGCTTTCATTGAAAAGTGCTTCTATTTTTCTTGCATTTGGAATTGCAGCCTTGACATCCAAGAGCAGATATGCAATCTCCCGGATAGGATTATTGACACTGGAAATTAAATAAAAAATACTCAGCAGCATCCGTTCTGAAATACTTCCGGTAAATACCAGATATGCTGAGACAAATAACTGTATACTTAAAATCAGATACGTCAGCAATACTGTTAAAATTCCATATGGATTCTGATATCGTCTTCCCTCATAACGCCGTTTCTCCACTTCTTCCGCACTTTTCGCAAACCGTTTTTTCACTTCGTCCTCAACCTGAAAACTATGAATCACTTCAAAACCACCCAGCCAGTCTTTCAACTTCTGATTGTAATTCTCAAGTTCTTCATACAATGCTTTACTCTTCTGTGATAATTTCTCTCCAATCAAAAATGGAACCGCTACAGGAAGCAACGCAGTCAAAATCACCAGACACACGATCCGGACATCATAATAGCAAAGCACTCCCGCACAAGTCAGAAACACAAATCCATTTTGTAAAATCTCCGGAATCTTCGCAAAATAATTATTCTCCAGATTTGTTACGTCATTGTTTAGCACCGACAGATATACCGCGCTGTTTTTCTCTGTAAACTTTGCCACACCTTTTTTCATCAGCGCATGGAATACATCCTGTTTCAATTGTGTATTAATCTGTTTTAACAATCTTCTCTGAAAATAGAACATTATCTGTTGACTAACCACAAAATACAGCAGACACACTCCTGCTGACAGACATAATTTCTGTATGGAGGTGTCTGCCATTCCTCCTGCAAATCCACTGGCCTGTTCGAATAAAAATGACCAGAGCATATAAGATGTTCCACTCATGATTGAAAAAATGACAAATCCTGTAAGAATCCCTTTATTTCTTCCGAAGTAGCCATGTACGAAAATTCGCTTTTGCATATTACATTTCTCCTTTCACAGTTCTCATTATCAAAGAAAACGCAAAAAAATCCCATGACGTAATCGAAAAACATCTTTCCCGATTTCGTCATGGAATTCTTTCTTATTGTATGTTAATGTATCTTTTCCTTCGATGGCCAGTTTTTCTGTATATAATATTTCAAAGAATTTTGCAATTCCAGATCACCGAACATTTCACTCAAAGCATATGCCTGTTCAAATTGCTCTTTTCTCACATCCTGCCCGGCCTCTTTCATGGCATAGATCCGGTTTGCAAACAGCATATTCAACGGTCCCTGTCCTTTTTCCAAAACCATTCGGATTCCCTGATCTGCCAGTGCAATTCCTTCTTTGGTTTTTCCAACATCAGGAAGTGTGTTTGCCAGATTGCTCCAGATCAGCATCACTTCTTTGAAATGATTTTCCATCCTGATCCTACTTCTTCCATAATCCTTCAAAAGCAGCTCCCAGATTTCTACTGCTTTCTCTTTTTCACCACGGATTTTTTCTGCAAGAGCAATCTGCTGCAAAAGTATTGTCTCTGTATTTGTAAATACATGTGCACGCTCTTCACAAAACATCCGTTGTTCCATCGGTTCTTTCCGTGTGTAAGACAATGTTTTTCTATGCCGTCTGATCCATTCATCTTCTAAAAACTTTCCCGTTTGGTACTCCAGACAGGTTCTGTATCCTTCCGTATACTGTCTGTTAATCTTTTTACTCAAATCCAGTTTTTCTTCCAGCCTTTGCTGGCACATCTCCCAGGCTTTCAGATTGGAAGCCGACACCGCTGCTCTTAGTTCTTGCACCAACTCCAGCACCGCAAAATCCTCAGTCCACACCTCTCCCATATAGTACCCCGACCGTATTTTCAACCTGGACTTCAATGCTTCCAGATTTTTCAGACTCGGACTGCGCTTTCCTGTTTCGATTCTGGAATACGTCTCCGGCGTACAGATTCCTTCGCTGATTTCTTCCTGAGACGCTCCTTGCTCCACTCTGGCTGAAAGCGAAATTTCAGGTATTAAAAAAAGATTCTGCGGGATCTCAATTCCCCATTCTGCCTGCGGAATTTCCACGCCATATTCCTGATACATCGCTTCCAAAATCTTTTTCCAAACTTGATAAGAAACAGCCTCGAACTCTTTTCCCAGACAGATTGCATCCTTCCTCATATACCCAAGCAATTCCACCGTATACTCAAACCTCTGATCTTTTCTGCTGTTTTCAAATGCTTCTCTGCACAACAAATACCGTTTCTGTGCATTTGCCTCTCCAGTCACATACCGACAATATAGACACACCGCTCGCGGAAAAATCTGATTTTTTGCCTGAATATCCGTCATATGTTCCTGAATATAACTTAGAACATCTTCCAGCAATTTGGCACCCTGTCCTGCCCGCGTTTCCATCTGACGCTGTGCATATAAAAGCAGAAGTTCTAATTCTTGTATACTAAACAATCCCTCAGCAGCAATCCTTCCTGTAAAATCTGGATTTGTCAACCGGATCGCCTCCTCCAGAGAAGAAATCTCCCCCTCTTTCCCATTGACGATTTCCTGTATATACTGATAAAACTGCTCCTGCAAAACCAGGTTGACACTTGCGTCCCGTGCTTCTTTTCTCAAAATGAGTTCCTGTACCAGAGCAATATTTTTCTTTCTTAAAGTCTCTTTTACCTTGCTTTTCCACTCAAAATACGCATACTCCTGACAGGAAATCATCGTAACTAACTTATCGGATGATTTTCCCAAACGTTCAATCAGCGTATTCATCAACAGCCGATCCGGTATCCGCTCTCCATTTTCATAACGCGAAAGAGCGGAAACAGCACACACTCCTCTGCATAACCGCTCTTGACTGATCCCCCGCTTTTCCCGCTCTTTTCTCAGAAATCCTGAAAACATATTTTCCATTTCCCTAAATTCTCATCCCTTTTTCTAATTCCAACAGATATCGCTTTACCTCTACTCCACAAGCAAATCCTGAAATATCTCCGCTCTTATGAATTACTCTGTGACATGGGATAATCAGCAAAATCGGATTCTTATTATTGGCCTGCCCTACAGCACGTACTGCCTTCTCATTTCCGATTGCAGCCGCAATCTCCTGATAGCTTCTCGTCTCTCCATACGGTATCTTCTGCAGCTCCTGCCAGACACTCTGTTGGAATTGCGTTCCCTGATATTTCAACGGCACATCGAATTGCTTCCTTCTACCCGTCAAATATTCATTCACCTGCGTATAGACCTCATACAGAAAATCGGAATGCAATTCATTCTTCATGGTTTGCACAGAATTTGCTTCCCAAAAGAGCTTTGTCAGCTTCTTTTCTTCTTCCCGTATGGTAAGAAAACCAATCGGGGTGTTGAATGTATATGAATCCGTCATATCCTGTTCCTCCTACTGCTCATCACATTTTCAAAAAAGCACAACAACCGATTTTATCTACCTTTTTCAATCCCAACGACTGATAAAATAAAATCGTCTTTTCTGTATTGTCTGTCATCAGTTCAATCTGATACACATCCTCACATCTCTCTAAAACCGCACGCATTAGTTGACTCCCGATGCCCTTTCGTTGATATTCCGGATGCACCAGTAAATCCTGAATTAAAATGACCGATGCACCATCCCCAACAACTCTGACCATGCCGATCAATTGCTTTCCTTCAAAAGCAGCAATCTTTAAAAATGAATTCTCATATGCACGCTCCAGCATTTGAGGATTCCTTGTATAATTTTCCCAGCCAACACTGGTGTAAAGTGATAAAATTTCTTCCTGATTGAAATCTGTGTATTCCCGTAGTTCCATGCAAATTCCTCCTGTTGGTATCCATTTTATAATCAATTCAGCTTTGCTCAAAGAACAGCTTTTACGGTATGATTTTTGGGGTAAAATCCGGATTTTCCACTGTGTCCGTGTGATTTTTAGGAATTTTGTTATCAATCAAAAAGTCTTGTAATATCCTGATATCGGTTGACTACACGATAAATCTCTACGTACTCGTTACCAATCTTGTAGAGAATCACATATTCTTCCCATATCGCATATTTATAGTCTGTCCGAAAGCTGACTCGTTTGGAGAGATTCGATCCCATTTCCGGAAACATCTGAAGATTCTCAAATTTACCATAAAGCTCTTTTATAGTCTTCGTAGCATATTCTTTGTTATCTTCGGCAATATAATCCCTGATATTCTTCAGATCTCTTACAACAATCGGATTAATCCGCAGTTTTAACATTTCATTCCCCCATCAGTACCTTCAATTCATCTAGATTCAACCAACCATCTCCATCTTTCACCGCTTCTTCAGCTTCCTGTAACTTCATCAGAAGCTTTTTCTCTGCTCGATCACGTTCATAATCTTCAATATCCATGACTACAAAACGTCCTCTGCCATTCTTAGTCAAATATACCGGCTCTCCTTTATGACAGTTTTTCAGGACTTCATTATAATTTCTCAAATCAGATACTGGTAAAATATTTGCCATATTCTTTCAACCCCTTCCTTTGATTTTAAATTGTTTCTGATACTTCTATTATACACAATAAGCTGTAAAATTCAACGTAGATTTTTACAGCTTTTGTCTCATGGTTGATAGGGCTTTCTTTTTCAATTGAATAAATCCAGAAACTTTCCCCCTGGTTTTATCATGGTCTTACACACTTTCCTGCCATTGATTTCATCAAAAACAGAAAAACCCCAGAAACCTTACGGTTTCCGGGGTATCTTATATTTGAACATAATGTCATCTTGCGATAACAAATCTATATTCAGATTGTATTACTCGATGATTGTAGCAACCTTTCCAGATCCTACTGTACGTCCACCTTCACGATATCAGACCGGTGTATTGCGGTATACGAATAGTGATTTTTTATGTGATTTGTGTGGAAAAATCCGGATTTTCCGTTGTGTCCGTGTGGTTTTCCGGAATTTTTGTTATCATGGTGTTATCACTGTATTTTTAGTTTTTCTGGCATATTTTTTCTTACATTCGTAATCTCTTTATTTAAATCTTTTATATATTCTTTACACACATCTATATATAATCCTGTTTTATATTCTGGTTTTTCCAAAAACTGTAATTCAATTGGATACTTTGTAATCTCCGTAAGTAACTTTACAAATATACTTTTCAAATTATTTTGACTCTCATCATCATTAAGACATACTTCTGCAACTTCTTCAAAGCCAAATACTAAATAATCTTTATTTTCTCTTTTCTCCAAATGTACATTAATCACTTTACTTTCCTGATTCATAAATATCCTTCCTATCATAAAATGCATTTTTACCGCCCTCAAGAGTATGCATACTTTCTTGAGTCCAGTTTTTAGTGTCTGTTTCATCATTTATATTTCTAAGTTCATCATAAAAAGGATTACCAATATACGTTTTATATACTCCATTCTCATGAGTTCTTAGTATACTAATATACGGAAGTGTGCCAACTGCAATATTAGCATTATGTGTTGCTATAATTAGTGTCTGCTGAGCAAACTGAAAACACTTGATTTTACTGACTTTTGCCCCATTTTC
>UQVC01000016.1 GCA_900544395.1 uncultured Ruminococcus sp.
TCCGACAGAAGAGCGGATCCGCAATGCGAATGAATTGCTTCATACAGGAAAATAATGATGATCAGAGAAAGAGGGAAATGTGAAAAATTCCTCTTTTTCTTTTTGAGCATGTGTGCTATAATGCAACAAAGCATAACATTTCTGGTTTTCTAAGCGGAATGATTCCGCATCTTGTATTCTAAAATCACATCGGAAAATCTCTATGCTTTGGTTTCAATTTGTCATAGCAGAGAGGTTTTTAAGAAAAGGTGTTGAATGGGAACCTCCTGCATCAAATTCAATTCAAGGAGGGCTATTTATGAACCAGATTACACAGACACATCCAGTAAACAGATTGTACAAATCAAGGATTTTTGCCATGCTTTACAGCGATAAGAAAGAGCTTCTTGACTTGTACAATGCAATCAGTGGAAAGCACTACGAAGATCCAGAGTTGCTGGAGATCAATACATTGGAAAATGCAATCTATATGTCCATGCATAATGATGTGTCGTTTCTCATTGATTTCCGTTTGTCGCTTTATGAGCACCAGTCTACATACAGTCCGAATCTGCCTCTGCGGTATTTGTTCTATATTGCAGATCTGTACTCCGGGATCACAAAGGATGAAAATCTGTATGGTACAAGATGCGTCCAGATTCCGGCTCCACAGTTTGTCATTTTCTACAATGGGAGTGAAAAATTGCCCGATCGAACGGTGCTGAAGTTATCGGATGCATACAGTGTGAAGGAGGATTCCCCGGCATTGGAGTTGATTGCCATCATGTTGAACATCAATAGTGGACATAATGAAGTATTGAAAAATACGTGTAAATCTCTGAAGGATTATTCCGAATACACCAGGAGAGTGCGTGAGTATGCGGAGGTTCGGCCACTGGAAGTGGCAGTGGAACAGGCAATTATGGAGTGTATTGAGGAAGGGATTCTGTCAGAGTTTTTAAGAAAAAACAGAGCGGAGGCGAAATTAGTGAGTATCTATGAGTATGACCAGGAGAAGCATATGAGACAGGAACGGGAAGCCTCTTGGGAAGAGGGAATGGAAAAGGGAATGGAAAAGGGAAGAGTGGAGCATCTAAAGGAGCAGATTCAAAAGAAGCTCACAAAAGGAAAATCTGTTTCTGAGATTGCAGAGGAGCTGGAAGAAGAGGAAGCATTTATTTTGAAATTGCTTCAAGAGATGGAAATAATTTAACTGCAGAAAAATATAGGGCTGTCATAAGACAGCCCTAATACTTTTCAATTATTCTGTTTCAACAAATGCGTCTTTTCCAAGTCCGCAAAGTGGACATAACCAGTCTTCCGGGATATCCTCAAAAGCTGTTCCTGGCTCTACTCCGTTATCTGGATCGCCTACTTCTGGATCATAAATGTATCCGCATGCTTCACATAAATATTTTTTCATAAGATGAATCCTCCTTTAAAATTTAACGAAATTTTTTTGACAAATGTATTATAACCAAAATTTACGGAAAAGTCTACTAAAACTGTATGATTTAATAATTATTTTTAATAATAGTAACTTTTATTAAAATAAGAAAGGGTAATAAAACAAAGAAAATATATCACTTGAGTTATGGAAGGAAAAAAGTTAAAATGACAGTTAGAATGTAAAAGCAAACAGGAGAGAGCTACAATGAATAAAAAAGAAGTATTAGAAATCCGCAAGCAGTTTACACCGGCGAATTGTGCGATCACGAGAATTGCAGGCTGCTATGTAGATCATGAAAAGAATAAAAGAATGGAATCAAAATCCGCGTTTTTATCACTTCCGGAGGAAGAGGCGTTTAAGTATTTTGACATTTTTAAAAAGACGCTTTCCGGAACGATGGGAAAAAATATGCTGAACATGGAATTTCCCATCGATCAGGAGATGCCCGGGGGAACGCAGGAATTTCTGATGAAATTAAAAGCAAGTAAGTTGGAAGATGATATGCTTCTGGAAGAGTTCTATGATAAGGTCATTGCTACATATGAGTATGCAGAGAATTATTATATTATTTTGATCCATGCAATGTATGATGTTCCGGGAAAATCTTCGGATAATATGGAGATGTTTGATGCTTCTGATGAGGTGTACGAATATCTGGTATGCAGTATCTGTCCGGTTTCATTATCCAAGGCAGGACTTAGTTACAATGCAGAGGCAAATTGTATCCAGGATCGGATACGGGACTGGGTGGTGGATATGCCGGACAAAGGTTTTTTATTTCCGGCATTTAATGACAGAAGTACGGATATTCACGGCGTTCTTTATTATACAAAGAAATCAGAGGATCTGCAGCCGGAATTGATCGAACAGCTGCTGGGAGCAAGGATGCCGATGTCTGCGAACACGCAGAAGGAGACGTTTCAGATATTGATTGAGGATACGCTTGGAGAAGAGGGCGATTATGATACCATCCGCAATATCCATGAGACACTCAATGAGCTGATCGAGAAACACAAAGAGGAACCAGAACCGCTGCAGCTTGATAAGACAGATGTCAGAAAGGTCTTTGAGCAGAGCGGAGTTTCTGCAGAGCGGATGGAGCAGTTTGACCGAAATTATGAGGAGACAGCAGGGGAGAAGACATCACTTTTGGCAGCCAATATTGCAGAAACGAAAAAGTTTCAGATTGAGACTCCTGATGTTGTGATCAAGGTGAATCCGGAGCGGTCAGATCTGATCGAGACAAGAATGATCGACGGGCGGCAGTGTCTGGTGATCGCAGTAGACGACCACATTGAGGTGAATGGGGTGAATGTAAGAACCTTGAAGCAGATCCAGCATATGGAAGAGGAAATGAATAAGAGCATATAGTATATGAAGTATGAGACTGCAGTCCTGGACTTTCATCCAGGGCTGTTTTTCTGTAAAGAGAAATTTGTATATAATTAGATGACTAACTAATTTATCGTCAAAAGTATTAAAAAAATGTGAAATATAAAAATAGAACTTGATTTATTTGGAATATAATACTAATATATTAGTTAGCTTTCTAACTAATGAAAGGAGGGGCAGATATGCATTGTAATCTGGAAAAGATTCCAAGTGTGGGATTATTTGGTATGCTGGTTCATCTAAGTGGACAAAGAGCGAGGAAGCTGTTTGAAAAATATGATCTGAATAAAAGTCAGGCGAGCATTTTGTTTATGCTGCATCATGGGCAGGCACTTTCCCAAAAAGAACTGGCCAGACAGTTGAATGTGACAGCGCCTTCCATCACTTCAGCAATCCAGAAGATGGAAAAAGCCGGATTTATCAAAAGGTGTCCGGATGAAAAGGATCAGAGGATCATGCGTCTGTATCTGGATGAAAAAGGAGAAGCCTGCATTCAGAATGTGAAGGACGTTGCGATGCAGATGGATGAGATCATGTTTCGGGGGATCAGCGCAGAAGAAAAGCTGCTTTTGCGCCGGATTTTGATACAGATTTTTGAAAATCTGGAAAAAGAGGAAGAATCTGAATTTCATACAGGCAGAAAAAAAGAGTAGAATGAGAAGACTGGAAAGGAGAAGGTATGAAAAATTTATTCAAGTATATCCTGCATTACTGGCAGGCAGTGGTCGCGATCATTGTAATCCTGATTGCACAGGCATACTGTGATCTGTCACTTCCGGCATACACATCGGATATTGTCAATGTGGGGATTTTGCAGGGCGGAATTGAAGACAAAGTGCCGGTGGCAATTTCCGAAGAAGAGTGGAATAAAATGCTCCTGTTTGTACCGGAGCAAGAACTACAGACAGTGGAGGATGCATATCAGAAGGACACGGATGCTTATGAGAAACCGGCATTTGTGCTGAAAGATTCTGTGAAAACGCAGGAGACAAAGCTGGCAGAGGTGGAAGAAATCCTGGCACTTCCGATGATGATGACATCAGGATTTGAGTCTGGAAGTGATCAGACGAAAGAAGCAGAAGCGGCATTAAGGGAGCAGATTCCGCCGCAGATGCTGACAGAAGATACGACAGTATTTGATCTATTACAGATGATGCCGCAGGAAGCCAGAGAAGAGCTGCTTCAGGATATCCAAAAGGAAATGAAAGAGATGCCTGACATGATCCTGGAGCAGGCAGCGATGAGCTATGCGAAGACTGCATATCAGGATCTCGGTATGGATGTAGAAGAAATCCAGTATCGGTATTTATTTGTCACTGGAGGGAAGATGATCGCGCTGGCACTTCTTGGAATGACGGCAAGTATTCTGGTATGTTATCTGGCGGCCCGGGTGGGAGCCAGAGTAGGACGCGATATCAGAGGAAAAGTATTCCGGAAAGTCGTTGGATTCTCTAATAATGAATTCGATCATTTTTCTACAGCATCTCTGATCACACGAAGTACAAATGATATCCAGCAGGTTCAGGTACTTGCGGTGATGATCTTAAGGATGGTACTGTATGCGCCGATCCTGGCGATCGGAGGAGTGTATCAGGTGTTCCAGACAAATGTTTCCATGTCCTGGATCATTGCGTTTGCAGTCGGCCTGATCGCCTGTGTCGTACTGGTCTTGTTTGTGGTGGCTATGCCGAAATTCAAGATCTTGCAGAAACTGGTAGACAGGCTGAATCTGGTCACAAGAGAGATTCTGACAGGACTTCCGGTGATTCGGGCATTCAGTACGGAAAAATATGAGGAACAGAGATTTGATGCAGCAAATGTGGATCTGACAAAGACCAGTTTGTTTGTCAACCGTGCCATGACATTTATGATGCCGACCATGATGTTTATCATGAATGGAATCTCAGTATTGATTGTATGGAATGGAGCAAATGGTATCAATGACGGGCAGATGCAGGTCGGAGATATGATGGCATTTATTCAGTATACCATGCAGATTATTATGGGATTTCTGATGATCTGTATGATCTCGATTATGCTCCCAAGGGCAGCCGTATCTGCAGACCGTGTGGAAGAAATCCTTACCAGCCAGTCCGTGATCGAAGATCCGAAAGAAACGAAAGCATTCCAAAAAGAGGAAAAAGGTGTTCTGAAGTTCGAACATGTATCATTCCGGTATCAGGGAGCAGACGAAGATGTGCTGCACGATATTCATTTTACGGCAAGGCCGGGAGAGACTACGGCGATCATCGGAAGTACCGGAAGCGGAAAGTCTACTCTGGTCAATTTGATCCCAAGATTTTACGATGTATCGGAGGGAAGGATCACGCTGGATGGTGTAGATGTCCGGGAGGTTTCCCAGCATACGCTGCGGGATAAGATCGGATATGTGCCGCAAAAGGGAGTTCTGTTCTCAGGGGATATTGCATCGAATATTTTATTTGGTAATCCGGAGGGCGGTGAGGCTGTGATGAGAGAAGCGGCGCAGATCGCACAGGCAGAAGAGTTTATTGAAGCAAAACCGGAAAAATATCACAGTCACATTGCTCAGGGAGGATCCAATGTATCCGGAGGACAGAAACAGCGTCTGTCCATTGCGAGAGCCATTGCAAAGCATCCGGAGCTGTTTATTTTTGACGACAGTTTTTCGGCATTGGACTATAAGACTGATGTGACTCTGCGAAGAGCTCTGAAAGAGAAGACAAAAGACAGTACTGTTTTGATCGTGGCGCAGCGGATCAGCACGATTCTGCATGCAGATCAGATCATTGTACTGGATGAAGGAAAGATTGCCGGAATCGGAACACACAGAGAACTTCTGGAATCCTGTGAGGTGTATCGTCAGATCGCCGCTTCCCAGCTTTCAGAATCGGAATTAAATCTGAGTGGAAAGGAGGCAGGAGCAAATGCCTAGACATGGACATATGGGACCTCATGGAGGAAATGAAAAAGCCAAAGATTTTAAGGGAACACTGAAAAAATTGCTTCATTATATGAATGCATTTAAAGTGCAGATGATTCTGATCGTGATTTTTGCAGTCTGTGGAACCACGTTTACGATCATCGGACCGAAGATTCTCGGAAAAGCGACAACAGAGATTGCAAATGGCCTGATGAGCAAAGTGTCCGGCGGAAGCGGGATGGATTTTGGTAAGATCGCCCAGATCCTGCTGATCACACTGGGTCTGTATCTGATCAGTACCCTGTGCTCTTTTATTCAGGGATTTTTGATGACCGGAGTTTCTCAGAAGACCACGTATCGTCTGCGTCAGGAAATCTCGGAAAAGATCAATCGGATGCCAATGAATTATTTTGATACGAAACCAGTGGGAGAAGTATTATCCCGGGTGACCAATGATGTGGATACTCTGGGACAGAGTCTGAACCAGAGCGCCACACAGATGATCCAGTCAGTAACGACTCTGATCGGAGTGCTGATCATGATGCTGACGATCAGTCCGCTGATGACACTGGTGACGTTGGTGATCCTGCCGATTTCTATGCTGTTGATTGGATTTGTGATGAAGCATTCTCAGAAATATTTTCGCGGACAGCAGGAGTACCTTGGAAATGTAAACGGACAGGTGGAAGAAGTATATAGCGGTCACGGGATCATCAAGGCCTTTAATAAAGAAGAAAGCGTGATCGGATCTTTTGATGAGACCAATGACAAATTGTATGATTCTGCATGGAAGTCTCAGTTCTTTTCTGGAATGATGATGCCGATCATGCAGTTTATCGGAAATCTTGGCTATGTGGTGGTTGCCATTATGGGAGGATTTCTGACCATCAAAAAGACCATCGAAGTAGGTGATATTCAATCTTTTATTCAATATGTGAGAACTTTTACTCAGCCGATTCAGCAGATCGCACAGGTTGCCAACATGCTTCAGATGACAGCGGCAGCTTCCGAGAGAGTCTTTGAATTTCTGGAGGAAGAAGAGGAAGATCAGGTGGCAGAGCATCCGGTGTCCGTTGAAAACCTGGAGGGAAATGTCAGCTTTGAACACGTTCATTTTGGTTACAATACAGATAAGATCATCATCAATGATTTTTCCGCAGATGTCAAAGAAGGACAGAAGATTGCCATTGTAGGACCGACAGGAGCCGGAAAGACGACCATGATCAAATTGTTGATGCGTTTTTATGATGTAAACGGCGGCTCGATCAAGATTGACGGACATGATGTCAGAGATTTCAACAGGAGCGAATTACGTCAGATGTTTGGTATGGTACTGCAGGATACCTGGCTATTCAATGGAAGCATTCGGGACAACATCAAATACGGAAAGCTGGATGCAACGGATGAAGAAGTGATCCAGGCAGCAAAGGCAGCCCATGTTCATCAGTTTGTGAAGACTCTTCCGGGAGGATATGATATGGAACTGAATGAAGAAGCCAACAATGTTTCCCAGGGACAGAAGCAGCTTCTGACGATCGCAAGAGCGATTCTGGCAGATCCGAAGATCCTGATCCTGGATGAGGCGACCAGTTCGGTAGATACCAGAACGGAAGTGCTGATCCAGAAAGCTATGGATAATCTGATGAAAGGACGGACCAGCTTTGTGATCGCCCATCGTCTGTCAACTATCCGTGACGCGGATCTGATCCTTGTGATGAAGGACGGAGATATCGTGGAACAGGGAAATCATGAAGAACTTCTGAAAAAAGGTGGATTTTACGCAGATCTGTATAATTCACAATTTGAAAAAACCACAGAAGCAGCTTAAAAATAAGAAAGAAAACCGGTGGGGATGTCCTGCCGGTTTTGTGTTTCCGACAGAAATATGTTATACTAAAAGACATGACAGAAAAAGGGGGAACGAGTATGCCATTGACGCATTTTGATGGGGAAGGAAAAGCACGGATGGTGGATGTGACAGAGAAGAAGGAGACAATGCGGGAAGCAACAGCGACCGGGACAATCCGGGTCAGCCGGGACGTCTATGATGCCATCGAAGCGGGCAGCGTGGGAAAGGGAGACGTTCTTTCTGTAGCCACAACTGCGGGGATCATGGGAGTGAAGCGGACAGCAGATCTGATCCCGATGTGTCATATTCTGCCGATTACCAACTGTAAGATCCGGTTTGAAAAGAACCCTCAAAAACAGGAGATCACCTGTTTTTGTACGGTGAAGGTGACAGGAAAGACCGGAGTGGAAATGGAAGCTTTGACGGGAGTCAGCGTGGCGCTTCTGACAATTTATGATATGTGTAAAGCTCTGGACAAGTTTATGGAGATCGGAGAGATTTACCTGTGTAAAAAGACCGGAGGAAAAAGCGGTGAGATCATTCATCCAAGAGTGTCACAAAAGGAGGAGCAAGAAGGATGAAAGCAGCAGTCGTTACATTGAGTGACAAGGGATTTCGAAAAGAACGGGAAGATAAAAGTGGAGAACTGGTGCAGAAAATGCTGCAGGAAGCGGGATATGAAGTGGCGGAATATGTGCTGCTTCCGGATGAGCAGGAACAGATCGAAGCGGCGCTGAAACAGTTAAGTGACGAAAAAGGGATGGATCTGATCCTGACGACAGGTGGGACTGGATTTTCACCAAGAGACTGTACCCCTGAGGCTACGCTGCGTGTTGCGACCAGAAATGCGCCGGGGATCGCAGAAGCGATGCGATATGCTTCCTTATCTATTACACCGCGGGCTATGTTAAGCCGCGGAGTATCCGTGATCCGCAACCAGACGCTGATCATCAATTTGCCGGGAAGTCCTAAAGCAGTGAAAGAAAATCTGGAATATATTCTTCCCACACTGGCACATGGACTGGAAATATTAAAAGGAGTAACAGGGGAATGCGCGACCAGTTTGGACGAAACATAGAATATATGCGGGTATCGGTCACGGATCTGTGCAATCTTCGGTGTGTGTATTGTATGCCGGACGAAGGCGTGACACAGATCACACATGATCAGATTTTAAGTTTTGATGAGATCGCCAGAGTTTGCAGGATCGGTACAAAATTAGGAATTTCCAAAATTAAACTGACCGGAGGAGAGCCGTTGGTCAGACCGGGGATCGAGCAGTTGGCCGGGATGATCAGCCAAATACCCGGCATCAAAGAAGTAACGCTGACGACCAATGGGGTGCTGCTTGCAGAGAAGCTTTCAGCCTTAAAAGCAGCAGGAATCCGATCTGTGAATATCAGCCTGGATACGATGGATGCAGAGCAATACGCAAAACTTACCAGAAGAGATCGTTTTGCACAGGTGATGGAAGGTATGAAAGCGGCGGTCAGACAGGGGATGAAGGTAAAGATCAACTGTGTGGCGCTGCAGGAAGTCAATGCTTCGCAGTGGAAAGAAGTAGCTGCTCTGGCAAAGCAATATCCGGTGGATGTGCGTTTTATTGAGATGATGCCCATCGGTCTTGGCAGAACATATCCGGGAAGTCTTCAGCAAGAAATCCAAAATTTGTTAGAAGAGGCTTATGGAACGGCTGTTTTACTTTCAGCAGAGGAGGCGCCAAGAGGAAATGGGCCGGCAGTGTACTGGGAGTTTCCTGGATTTCAGGGGAAAATTGGATTTATCAGCGCGATTTCCCATAAGTTTTGCGGAGACTGCAATCGGATTCGGATGACAGCAGAAGGGTTTTTGAAACCATGCCTGCAGTTTTCTACAGGGGCAGATCTGCGGGAACTGTTACGAACGGGAGCCGATGATGAAGAAATTCAGAGAGTCATAGAGAGGATCATCTATGAGAAGCCGCGCTGTCATCAATTTGAAAAAGAAGAAAATTCCAGCGGGCTGGAACAACGGGAAATGTCAAGGATTGGAGGATGATCACAATGGGGATTGTAAGAGCAGTATGTATAAGTCCTGCAAAAGGGACGCAGAAGACAAATGTAGGAAGTGCAGAATTTATTGAGGAGTTTGGGATCAAAGGAGATGCACATGCCGGAAAATGGCATCGCCAGGTCAGCCTGCTTTCCAATGAGAAGATTGAAGCATTTCGGGCTCGCGGGGCAGAAGTCAAGGACGGAGCATTTGGGGAAAATCTGGTAGTGGAAGGATTTGATTTTAAAAATCTTCCTGTGGGAACCAGATTTCAGTGCAACGATGTGATCCTGGAAATGACACAGATCGGAAAAGAGTGTCATCACGGATGCGAGATCTTTCAGAAAATGGGAGACTGCATCATGCCAAGAGAAGGCGTTTTTGCAAGGGTACTGCATGGCGGAACTATTTCCTGCGGAGATGAACTGTATATTTTGGAGTAAAAATCACGGAAGATTTTCTTGCAGAAACCGTTGAAACGTAATATAGTGTAAAAGCATAAAAAGAACGGAGGAATCAATCATGAAGTGGAATAAATTTCGTCTGACAACAACCACAGAAGCGGAGGATATTGTCAGCAGTATGCTGATGGATCTCGGAATCCAGGGCGTAGAGATCGAAGACAAAGTACCTCTGACGCAGTCGGACAAAGAGCAGATGTTTGTGGATATCCTGCCAGAGACGGAAGCAGATGACGGTGTGGCGTATCTGAATTTTTATCTGGAAGAAGAGGATGACAAAGAAAGCGTTCTGTCCAAGGTGCGTGCAGAGTTAAAAGAAATGGAATCTTACTTAAATGTAGGAGCATGTACGATCGAAGAATCCCAGACAGAGGATGTGGACTGGGTGAATAACTGGAAGCAGTATTTCCATCAGTTTTATGTGGATGACATTTTGATCATTCCATCCTGGGAAGAGGTGAAGCCGGAAGATAACGATAAGATGGTGATCCATATTGATCCGGGAACAGCCTTTGGAACCGGGATGCATGAGACGACACAGCTTTGCATCCGGCAGATCCGAAAATATACGACACCACAGACGACGATTCTGGATGTTGGATGCGGAAGCGGGATTCTTGGAATGCTGGCTTTGAAATTCGGAGCAAAATATTCCGTGGGAACGGATCTGGATCCATGTGCCATTGATGCAACGTATGAGAACATGGAAGTCAATGGGATTACCAGAGATAAATATGAGGTGATGATCGGAAACATCATTGATGACAAAGAAGTGCAGGATAAAGTCGGATATGGAAAATACGACATTGTGGTTGCCAACATTCTGGCAGATGTGCTGGTGGCTCTGACACCGGTGATCGTAGATCAGCTCAAAGATGGCGGAATCTATATCACCAGCGGGATCATCGATGACAAAGAAGAGACAGTAGTAGAAGCAGTCAAAGCAGCAGGTCTGGAAGTTCTGGATGTGACGTATCAGGGAGAATGGGTTTCTGTGACTGCAAGAAAGAACGGATAGGAAGGATCAGGATCCATGCAGAATTTTTTTGTATATGACTGGCAGGTACAGGGGGATATGGTAACGGTCGAAGGGACAGATGTCAACCATATCGTGAATGTCCTCAGGATGAAAGTGGGAGAAGAGGTCAGTGTCCATGATGATGTGAACCGGAAATATCTGTGCCGGATTGTAGAACTGCAGGAAGATAAGGTGCGTTTGTCCATTCTGGAGCAGCAGACATCCGATACAGAGCTTCCATGCCGAATCTATTTGTTTCAGGGACTGCCCAAAGGTGATAAGATGGAATGGATCATTCAAAAAGGAGTGGAGCTTGGCGCCTATGCGATCGTACCTGTAGCTACAAAGAGGGCAGTGGTAAAACTGGATGAAAAGAAAGCGCAGAAGAAAGTGGCCAGATGGAATTCCATCGCGGAGAGCGCAGCCAAGCAGTCCGGACGGGGGATGATCCCGGAGGTGCTTCCGGTGATGAAGTTTGCAGAGGCTCTGGAGTTTGCGAAAGATCTGGATCTGAATCTGATTCCTTATGAGAAGGCAGAAGGGATCGCGGATACGAAACAGCGGATCGCAGAGATCAGACCGGGACAGTCCATCGGGATTTTTATCGGACCGGAAGGCGGGTTTGAAGAAGCAGAAGTCGAGATGGCAAAAGAGAAGCGGGCAATTCCTGTGACATTGGGAAGAAGGATCCTGCGTACAGAGACAGCGGGAATGACAATGCTGTCAATTCTGATGTATCATCTGGAAAGCGAATAACATAATGTAATAATGAGAAGAAGTAAAAGGGAAGGTATCATGGAAGTATATTTAGATAACTCAGCAACCACCAGATGCTACAAAGAAGTGGGGGAACTGGTATATAAAGTGATGTGTCAGGATTATGGGAATCCTTCTTCGATGCACCGAAAAGGAGTCGATGCAGAGCACTATATCAAAGATGCAAAAGAGACACTGGCAAAGATTTTAAAAGTACAGGCAAAAGAGATTTATTTTACATCCGGAGGAACAGAAAGTGACAATCTGGCACTGATCGGGACAGCGAGAGCCAACAAAAGAAGAGGAAATCATCTGATCACTTCCTCCATCGAACATCCGGCAATTTTAAATACGATGCGCTATCTGGAAGAGGAAGAAGGCTTCCGCGTCACCTATCTGCCGGTGGACAGTCAGGGAAAGATCAAACTGGAGGCCTTAAAAGAGGCGTTGTGCGAGGAGACGATCCTGGTTTCTGTGATGTATGTGAATAACGAGGTGGGATCTGTTCAGCCCATCGAGGAAGCGGTGAATATCGTCAAGACCTATCATCCTGACATTTTATTTCACTCAGATGCAGTGCAGGGATTTGGAAAATATAAGATTTACCCGAAGCGTCAGAAGATCGATTTGCTGACAGGAAGCGGACATAAGATCCACGGTCCCAAAGGCACGGGATTTTTGTATATCAGTGAGAAGGTAAAGATTAAACCCATCGTGTTTGGCGGAGAGCAGCAGAAAAATGTTCGCTCCGGTACGGAAAATGTTCCGGGGATTGCAGGGCTTGGACTGGCAGCTAAAATGATCTATCAGGATCTGGAAATGAAGACAGCCCTGATGCGGGAATTGAAATCCTACTTTATCGAAGGAATTTCCAAGATTGAAAATACAACTGTGCATGGCCTGACGGATGAACAAAGTGCGCCGCACATTATCAGTGTTGGATTTGCCGGCATCCGCAGTGAAGTGCTTTTGCATACTCTGGAGGATAAGGGGATTTATGTATCGTCCGGTTCGGCATGCGCTTCCAATCATCCGGCGATCAGCGGGGTACTGAAAGGAATCGGCGCAGGAAAAGAATATCTGGATGCCACGATCCGGTTCAGTATGTCAGAATTTACGACCAAAGAAGAGATAGACTATACACTGGATACGTTGTATCAGTGTGTACCGATGCTGAGAAAATATACAAGACATTGATCCTTATCAGTAAAGAGAGAAAGTTCAAAAGAAAACCAAAAATAAAGGAGAATAGCATGAGATTTCATTCATTTTTGATTAAATACGGAGAAATCGGGATCAAAGGGAAAAACCGATATTTGTTTGAAGATGCGCTGGTGCGCCAGATCCGGTTTGCGTTAAAAGATGTGGACGGAGAGTTTGATGTACACAAAGCACAGGGAAGAGTCTATGTAGACTGTGAAGGCGAATATGATTATGAAGAGACCGTAGAAAGTCTTCAGAGAGTATTTGGAATCGTTGGGATCTGCCCGGTCGTGCGTCTGCAGGATACGGGATTTGAACAGCTGAAAAAAGATGTGGTAACATATATCGGAGAAGTGTACCCGCAGAAAAATCAGACATTTAAGATCGAGGCAAGAAGAAGCAGAAAATCTTATCCGATGAATTCTATGGAGCTCAACTGCGAGCTGGGCGGCGTGATACTGGATGCATATCCAGATATGAAGGTAGATGTACACAATCCGCAGATCCGTCTGAATGTGGAAGTGAGGGAAGAGATTTATCTGTATTCTGAGATCATTCCGGGACCGGGCGGAATGCCGGTGGGAACCAATGGAAGTGCAATGCTGCTCTTATCCGGCGGGATTGACAGTCCGGTTGCCGGGTATATGGTTGCAAAACGTGGTGTTGCCCTGGAAGCCACTTATTTCCATGCGCCTCCGTACACCAGTGAACGTGCCAAAGAAAAAGTCGTAGATCTGGCAAGACTGGTCTCCAGATATTCGGGGCCGATCAAGTTGAATGTGGTGAATTTTACAGATATCCAGCTGTATATTTATGAAAAATGTCCGCATGAAGAGCTGACCATTATCATGCGCCGATACATGATGAAGATCGCTGAGCATTTTGCAAAACAGGATGGATGTCTGGGACTCATCACAGGAGAGAGTATTGGACAGGTTGCAAGCCAGACCATGCACAGCCTGATGGCAACCAATGCTGTATGTACCCTTCCGGTATATCGTCCGCTGATTGGATTCGATAAAAAAGAGATTGTTGATATTTCTGAAAAAATCGATACGTATGAGACTTCCATTCAGCCGTATGAAGACTGCTGTACGATTTTCGTGGCAAAACATCCGGTGACAAAACCAAATCTGGAGCGGATCGAGAAGTCTGAGAAAAATCTGGACGAGAAGATCGAAGAACTGATGCAGACTGCCATCGATACCGTAGAGACGATCATGGTGAAATAGGAAATAGAAAAAAGGCTGTCTCTGTTGAGACAGCCTGAAAAAATAAATACCTGAATTATTTGATAATGTAGGAATCCAGTGCAGCTAAGATGTCATCCAGATTAGAATCAGCGTGGATGTTCAGATCAATCGGTTTTGAAAGATCCAAACTGAAAATTCCCATAATTGATTTGGCATCTATTACATATCTTCCGGACACTAAATCAAAGTCATTATCATATTTTGTGATCTCATTCACAAAAGATTTTACTTTGTCGATTGAGTTTAAAGAAATCTGTACTGTTTTCATTATAAAAGTCCCTCCTTGATATACAATGCTTGCGAGTATTTATACTCTAGGTATATTCTACGAGAAGACGTGATAAAAGTCAAGGAACAAACAGGAAAAACAAGGAAAACCAGGAGAATTATTTTTATGAAAAAAGTAGCATTACACAATCTGGGATGTAAGGTAAATGCATACGAGACAGAAGCCATGCAGGAAATGCTGGAACATGCCGGATATGAGATTGTTCCGTTCCGGGAAGGAGCGGATATTTATGTCATCAATACATGTACCGTGACCAATATTGCAGACCGCAAATCCAGACAGATGCTCCATCGCGCAAGAAAGATGAATCCTGATGCCATTGTGGTCGCAGCAGGCTGTTATGTACAGGCACAGGCGGAAAAACAGGTGATCGATCCATGTATCGATATTGTACTTGGCAATAATAAAAAGCAGGATCTTCTGACTGCGCTGCAGGCATACGAAGCAGAACACGAAGGACTGCGGGAAGTAATCGATATCAATCATACCAAAGAGTATGAAAATCTTCATCTGACAAAGCAGGGAGAGCACACCAGAGCCTATATTAAAGTACAGGACGGCTGCAATCAGTTCTGCTCTTACTGTATCATCCCGTATGCCAGAGGAAGAGTGCGAAGCCGTGCCAAAGAAGATGTTGTGGAAGAAATTACAGAGCTTGCCAAAAATGGATATAAGGAAGTGGTGCTGACGGGAATCCATCTGAGTTCTTATGGCATTGATTTTGAACAGGAGGACAATTTGCTCAGTCTGATCCGTGCCGTTCATGAGATCGAGGGAATCGAGAGGATCCGGCTGGGTTCTTTGGAACCACGGATCATCACAGAAGAGTTTGCACAGGCAATCGCCGCATTGCCGAAAATGTGTCCGCACTTCCATCTTTCCCTTCAGAGTGGATGTGATGAGACCTTGAAGCGGATGAACCGCAGATATACCAGTCAGGAATTTTATGAAAAATGTGAAATCTTAAGAACGCATTTTGAGAATCCGGCGCTGACTACGGATGTGATCGTGGGCTTTCCGCAGGAGACAGAAGAAGAGTTTCAAAAGACACTGGAATTTTTGAAAAAGATCCGGTTTTATGAAACTCATATTTTCAAATACTCGAAACGGGAAGGCACAAAGGCTGCTGTGATGGAAGGGCAGATCCCGGAGCAGGTAAAGGCAGACAGAAGCGCCGTGCTGATCCAACTGGGAGAGGAAAATCAAAAAAAATACGAAGCGGCATTTGCCGGAAAAACCGTCGAGGTGCTGGTGGAAGAACAAGCCGTGATCGATGGAAAAGAAATGTGGGTAGGACATACCAAAGAGTATATGAAAATTGCACTAGAGTCCGGGGAAAATCTTCAGAATTGTATTCTAAACGTGCAAATTAAGGACGGCCGGGAAATTATTCATTGAATTTTAAAATAGATTATATTAGAATGATAAGTAGGATACTGGCGCGATTATCATGCTTTTCCATGATGATGGATGCGCGTAAATAAAAGAAAAAACGGAGGAGATACGATGAGCGATTTGAGTAATACACAGTTCTTTCAGGTAGAGCCGGGACCACAGATTTCCGCAAGAGATATTCTGGAAATTGTGTTCAAGGCATTGAAAGAAAAAGGATATAATCCGGTCAATCAGATTGTCGGGTACATTATGTCAGGTGATCCTACTTATATTACCAGCTATAATGGGGCAAGAAGCCTGATCATGAAAGTAGAAAGGGATGAATTGGTCGAGGAACTGTTAAAAGCGTATATCGAGCATAATTCATGGGCATAATCAGAGCATGCGGATCATGGGACTGGATTATGGCACGAAGACAGTAGGGGTAGCGATCAGCGATGCCCTTCGTCTGACTGCACAGGGAATAGAGACCATTCAAAGAAAAGAGGAAAACAAGCTGCGCCGTACACTTGCCCGGATAGAGGAGCTGGTAAAGGAGTATGAAGTGGACACGATCGTACTTGGATTTCCAAAACATATGAACAATGATGTAGGAGAACGTGCAGAAAGATCTCTGGAGTTTCGGGAGATGCTGATACGCAGGATAGGACTTCCTGTCGTGATGTGGGATGAACGTCTGACCACAGTAGAAGCAGAGCGTACACTGATCGAGAGTCAGGTGCGAAGAGAAAACAGGAAACAGTATATTGATAAGATCGCGGCAGTTTTTATCCTGCAGGGATATCTGGATTCCCTGTACCTGCAGCAGAAGGCAAAAGAGGAGAACTAGAGACAGGCGGCTGCCTACAGGAGGAACACGCATGGAAAAAATAAAATTTTGTTTCGGTGAATCAGAAGATAGTGTAGAATTTTTTGTACTGGAGCAGACAAAGATCAATGGGGCATCTTATCTTCTTGTGACAGATTCCAAAGAAGATGATGCAGAATGTCTGATCTTAAAAGAAACATCTCAGGACGCAAAAGAGAGTGTTTATGAGATTGTAGAGGACGACGTAGAACTGACAGCGGTTTCCAAAGTGTTTGAGGAATTGCTGGATGATGTAGAGATTGAAATGTAACTAAGAAGATTACTTTACCGCAGGGGAAGTGAGTATGACAATGGAACAGGAAAAAGTGCAGGGAATGCTGAAGCAGAAATTAAAAGAAAAAGGTCTCAAAGTGACAAAACAAAGACTGGCTGTTTTACAGACCCTGGCAAAGTATCCCGGATCCCATCTGGCGGCAGAAGAACTTTTTGAGCTGATGCACAAGGAGTATCCGGAGATCGGACTTGCGACGATATACCGCACACTGCAGCTTTTGCATGAGATGCAGCTGATCGACAGCATCCATCTCAATGACGGGTGTGTCAGATATGAGATGGGACATGTGTTTGAAGAAGATTCCAGACACAGTCATCACCACCTGATCTGTCAGGCGTGTGGACGTGTGATCCCATTTACGGATGATCTGCTGGAGGAGCTGGAGGCTCACATTGAGGCAGAAACCGGATTTCAGGTACTGGACCATGAGTTAAAGGTTTATGGACGGTGTCGGGAATGTGCAGAGACTTCCATGCGGAAAGAGAATACATAAAAACACATGGAGGTGTATATTTTTTGAAGAAAGAGAATCGTGGAAAATTAAAAATTATTCCGCTGGGCGGACTGGAACAGATCGGGATGAATATCACCGCGTTCGAGTATGAAGACAGCATTATCGTGGTAGACTGCGGACTTGCATTTCCGGAAGATGATATGCTGGGAATCGATCTGGTGATCCCGGATGTGACATATCTGAAGGACAACGCATCCAAAGTCAAAGGATTTGTGATCACTCATGGTCATGAAGACCATATCGGAGCGCTGCCGTATGTATTAAAAGAGATCAATCTTCCCATTTATACAACAAAACTGACAATGGGAATTATCGAGAACAAATTAAAAGAACACAATCTGCTTCGTACGACAAAACGGAAAGTCGTACGTCACGGACAGTCCATCAATCTGGGACAGTTCCGGATCGAGTTTATCAAGACAAACCACAGCATTCAGGATGCTTCTGCACTGGCGATTTATTCACCGGCAGGAACAGTGGTGCACACCGGAGACTTTAAGGTGGATTATACACCGGTATTTGGAGATGCCATTGATCTGCAGCGGTTTGCAGAGATCGGAAAGAAAGGGGTACTGGCGCTGATGTCGGACAGTACCAATGCAGAGCGCAAGGGCTTTACCCAGTCAGAGCGTACGGTAGGGATCACGTTTGATCATATTTTTGCAGAACATCAGAATACCAGGATCATCATTGCGACTTTTGCATCCAATGTAGACCGTGTACAGCAGATCATCAACTCTGCGTACAAGTACGGCAGAAAAGTCGTAGTAGAAGGACGCAGTATGGTCAATATCATTACGACGGCATCCGAACTTGGATATTTGAATGTGCCGGAGAATACCTTGATCGAGATCGATCAGCTGAAGAATTATCCGCCGGAGAAGACGGTTCTGATCACAACAGGAAGCCAGGGAGAATCCATGGCGGCTCTGTCCAGAATGGCGGGGGATGTGCATCGAAAAGTAACCATCCAGCCAAATGATACGATCATTTTCAGTTCCAATCCGATCCCGGGAAATGAAAAGGCAGTCTCCCGTGTGATCAATGAGCTTTCATCGAAAGGCGCAAATGTTATTTTCCAGGATGCACATGTTTCCGGACATGCCTGTCAGGAAGAATTAAAGCTGATCTACTCTCTGGTAAAACCAAAATACGCGATTCCGGTGCATGGCGAATATCGTCATTTAAAAGCAAATGCAGAGATCGCACAGTCTCTTGGCATACCAAAGGAGAATATCTTTATCATTCAGAGCGGAGATGTGATGGAGGTCAGTGAGACAGAAGCAAAGGTTGTAGATAAAGTTCATACAGGAGCCATCCTTGTGGATGGTCTTGGTGTTGGAGATGTAGGAAATATTGTTTTGCGTGACAGACAGCATCTGGCAGAAGACGGAATCCTGATCGTAGTCCTGACTCTGGAAAAGGGAAGCAACCGACTGCTGGCAGGACCGGATATTGTTTCCCGTGGATTTGTCTATGTAAGAGAGTCTGAAGGTCTGATGGAAGAAGCAAGAAAAGTAGTCACAGACAGCCTGGATAAATGTCTCTCCGGAAGACATGCAGACTGGAATAAGATCAAGATGACGATTCGTGACACGATGAATGATTTTATCTGGAAAAAGACAAAGAGAAGACCAATGGTCATTCCGATTATAATGGATGTGTAAGATATGATAGTAGATGAACGTATCGTGACATTCATCAATTCGTTAGAGACAGAGAACAGTGAAATACTGGAAGCCATAGAACAGGAGGCTCTGAGCACCTATGTGCCGATCATCCGAAAGGAAATGCAGAGCTTCCTGAAAGTGCTTCTGAAAATCCAAAAACCTATGTGCATCCTGGAAGTAGGGACCGCAGTAGGTTTCTCTGCGTTATTGATGAGTGAAGCGGCACCAAAAGGGTGCAGGATCACAACGATTGAAAATTACGAAAAGAGAATCCCCATTGCCCGGGAGAATTTCAGGCGGGCAGGGAAAGCAGAACAGATCACCTTGATCGAAGGAGACGCCATGGAGGTGCTCAAAACACTGGAAGGGCAGTTTGACTTTATTTTTATGGATGCTGCAAAAGGGCAGTATATCCGGTATCTGCCGGAAGTGCTCAGGCTGCTTTGTCCGGGAGGGACTCTTGTGACGGATAATGTACTGCAGGACGGGGACATCATTGAGTCCCGGTTTGCGGTAGAGCGGAGAAACCGGACCATTCATGCCAGAATGCGGGAGTATCTGTACGAATTAAAACATCAGGAACTGCTGACCACATCGATCCTCCCGCTGGGAGACGGCGTGGCGGTCAGTGTGAAGAAACAGGAAGGAGAATAAGATGGCGAGACATCCTGAACTTTTGATTCCGGCGAGCAGTCTGGAAGTATTAAAGACCGCTGTTATTTTTGGCGCAGATGCGGTTTATATCGGCGGGGAAGCGTTTGGGCTTCGGGCAAAGGCAAAGAATTTTTCCATGGAAGATATGAAAGAAGGAATTGCATTTGCACACGCACATGATGTCAAAGTATATGTGACAGCGAATATCCTGGCTCACAATGAGGACCTGCCGGGAGTGCGCAAGTATTTTGAAGAACTCAGAGAAATCAAGCCGGATGCGCTGATCATTGCGGATCCGGGAGTGTTTGAGATTGCAAAAGAGGTGTGCCCGGAGATTGAGCGTCATATCAGTACACAGGCAAACAACACAAATTACGGAACTTATAATTTCTGGTACAGACAGGGAGCAAGTCGTGTTGTATCCGCGCGGGAATTATCTCTGGAAGAGATCAAAGAACTGCGTGCGAATATTCCGGAAGATCTGGAGATTGAGACGTTTGTACATGGGGCGATGTGCATTTCTTATTCCGGAAGATGCCTGCTGAGCAATTATTTTACCGGAAGAGATGCCAACAGAGGCGCATGCACCCATCCATGCCGCTGGAAATATGCGGTGGTAGAAGAAAAGAGACCGGGAGAATATCTGCCCGTTTATGAGAATGAAAGAGGTACGTATATCTTTAACTCCAAAGATCTTTGTATGATCCAGTATATTCCGGAGCTTCTGGAGGCAGGAATCGACAGTCTGAAGATCGAAGGCCGTATGAAAACAGCGCTTTATGTAGCTACAGTTGCCAGAACTTACAGAAAAGCAATTGATGATTACCAGAAAGATCCAGAGTTGTACAAGAAAAATATGCCGTGGTATCTGGAGCAGATTTCCAATTGTACCTATCGTCAGTTTACGACCGGATTTTTCTTTGGAAAGCCGGATGAGACGACTCAGATTTATGACAGCAACACGTATGTCAAAGAATATACGTATCTGGGAATTGTAGGAGAAGTCAAAGACGGGCTGTGCAGGATCGAGCAGCGCAACAAATTCTCTGTCGGAGAGACTATTGAGATCATGAAGCCAAACGGAGAGAATGTAGAAGTACAGGTGGAGAAGATCTTCAATGAAGACGGCGAGGAGCAGGAGAGCGCTCCTCACTCCAAACAGGTATTATATGTTGCACTGAGTCAGGATGCACAGCAGTATGATATTTTAAGAAGAGCAGAAAAAGCGGACGAAACGAAGGCTTTGTGTGAATAATCCATCAAAAAACAGTGGAGGATGTGAATTATTCTGCGAAAAATGAACGCAGTTTTTCTACCGCGCTTTTTTCAATCCGGGATACATAAGAGCGGGAGATTCCCAGTTGTCTGGCGACTTCCCGCTGTGTGTATTCCTCTCCGCCGTAAAGTCCATAGCGCATTTTTAAAACGAGTTTTTCCCTTTGGGAGAGCTCGTTTTCTACTTTTTCATACAGTTTATGAATGTTTTCTTTTAAATGTACACGTTCGGGGATATCCTCTTCGTCTGTTTCAATGATGTCGTACAGTTTGATCTCATTGCCTTCCCGGTCAGTGCCGATGGGTTCATACAGAGAGATGTCTTTGGAAGATTTTTTGCGGATCCGCAAATGCATCAGGATTTCATTTTCTACGCATTTGGAGGCGTAAGCGGCAAGGCGGTTGCCTTTTTGGGGATCAAAGGTAACGATGGCTTTGATCAGACCGATCGTGCCGATGGAGATCAGATCTTCCGGATCTTCGTCTACGGATTGATATTTTTTGATCACATGTGCAACGAGCCGCAGATTCCGTTCAATCAGAATGTGTTTTGCCTGCAGGTCACCCTCGGTATATTTTTGGATATATTCTTTTTCTTCGGAAGGAGTGAGGGGATTTGGAAATGATTTCAAGACAGCACCTCAAAGCACATTTGATAACAGTGTATGTAAACAGCCGGGAATTTGTGCTTTTCCATCTGAAAAAGCAGAGAATCGAGAATCAAAGAAGGAAAAAAGAGTTGACAGAAGACGGCAAAGAGAGCTATAGTAAGACTACATTCTCAGAGCAATCGCTCTGGATCAAGATTCAAGGGCCGGATCGGCCGGAATATCCAAGATTTATTTTTGAACAAAAGAACAGCAGTCAGGTGGTGGACTGAAGGTACAGACTTTTGGAAATGGAGTACAATATGAGTTTTTGTTCCGTGTTATCGGCAGCAGTGGTCGGGCTGCGGGTAGAGTTTATCCATGTGGAAGCAGATGTCAGCAATGGTCTGCCTGTTTTTCATATGGTTGGATATTTATCTTCCGAGGTGAAAGAGGCAGCAGAACGTGTGAGAACAGCAATCCGTAACAGTGGGGTTTCGATGCCTGCCAAACGGATCGTGGTGAATTTATCTCCGGCCAATGTCAGGAAGAGGGGAGCTGCGTTCGATCTTCCGATTGCCGTTGCGATCATGAGTTCTTTAGGGCAGCAGATTTTGCCGGCTTTTCAGCAGGCATTATTTGTCGGAGAACTGGGGCTGGACGGCAAGATCCTGGAAGTGCCGGGAGTACTTCCGATCGTGATGGAAGCTAAAAAAGCGGGGATTTTACGCTGCGTGGTTCCCAAGTGTAATGCAGCGGAAGGGGCATTGGTAGAAGGAATGGAAGTGATCGGGGTGGAGAGTCTGACACAGCTTGGAAATGTGTTGTCAGGACAGGAAGCACCTCAAATCGAACGATATCATCATTCGAAAAAGAAAAATGGGACAGGAAAGAGGGCAGACTTTTGTGAGATGCAGGGACAGGCAGCAGTGAAACGGGCGGCAGAAATTGCTGTAGCAGGCGGACACAATCTGCTGTTGATCGGACCTCCGGGAAGCGGAAAGACCATGGCAGCAGAACGGATCGCAGGAATCCTCCCGCCCATGACTTTGGAAGAAAGCATGGAAATCACAAAAATATACAGCATTACAAAAATGTTGGATCCCAGGGAACCGTTGGTTGACAGGCGGCCGTTTCGCAGTGTCCATCATACAGCTACAAGAGCAGCTTTGTCTGGAGGGGGTATGATCCCGGCTCCGGGCGAGATCACTCTGGCACATGGAGGGGTTCTCTTTTTGGATGAACTTCCCGAGTTTTCCAAACAGGTACTGGAGGTGCTGCGTCAGCCGTTGGAAAATCACCAGATGCGGATTTCCAGAACCCATGGAAATTATGTGTTTCCGGCAGATTTTATTTTGATCGCAGCGATGAATCCCTGTCCCTGCGGATGTTATCCGGATATGCAGAAATGCACTTGTACACCGACTCAGATCCAAAATTATCTGGGGCGGATCAGTCAGCCCTTTCTGGATCGGATCGATCTGTGCGTAGAAGCGCCGAAAGTGGAATATCAGGCATTGACGATGCCAAGTCAGGAAGAAAGTTCTGAGAAGATACGGGAGAGGGTATGCCGTGTCCGGGAACTTCAGGCGGTACGTTATCAACATTTTGCATACACCGTGAATGCCCGTATGGATCAGAAAGATCTGCAGCAATTCTGCCAGTTGGGAGAGGCGGAAGAGGCGATGATGAAGCAGGCATTTGTCCGGTTTGGGTTTACGGCAAGGACGTATCATAAAGTACTGAAAGTGGCAAGAACGATCGCAGACCTTGCAGGGAGCGAAATGATCCAGACTTCTCATTTGTGCGAGGCCATCGGATACCGCACACCGGATAAAAAGTACTGGAAAAGATAGGAGGCAGCGCAATGAAATATGAATATTGGTTTGCAGGGATCAAAGGTGTGTCAGATCAGAAAAAAATCCGATTAAAAGAAGCATTTTCTTCGGCAGAAAGCATTTATTATATAGAAGAAACAGCGTTAAGACAAAGAAAGATTTTGACCGAGAAAGAAATGGAATGTGTGATGCAGGCAAAGCGTCAACAAGATTTGGAAGAACAGCTGAATGCGTTCAAAGAGCAGAATATCCAGGCAGTGTTCTGGGGGCAGAGGGGATATCCTAGTCGTCTGCAGAAAATCTATGATCCGCCGTATGCTGTGTATTATCAGGGGAATCTCCCGAAAGAAACGGGATGCTGTATTGCCATTGTGGGGGCGCGCAATTGCACCCCATATGGGGAAAAATATGCCCTGGAATATGGAAGAAAACTGGCAGAAGCAGGAGTCCAGATTATCAGCGGTCTGGCAAGAGGAGTGGACGGACTTGGACAGAGAGGTGCGCTGCTGGGGAATGGGCACACATTTGCAGTGTTGGGCAGTGGTGCGGATGTCTGTTATCCAAGAGAACATATGGGATTATATCAGGATATTTTGGATCAGGAGGGAGGGATCCTTTCGGAACTTTTGCCCGGTACTCCTCCGCTTCCGCAGCATTTTCCAAGACGAAACCGGATCATCAGCGCCTTGTCGGATGTGGTGCTTGTGATGGAGGCAAGGGAGCGCAGCGGTTCTTTGATCACAGCGGATCTGGCATTGGAGCAGGGGAAGGATGTGTATGCGCTTCCGGGACCGGTCAACAGCAGTCTGAGCCAGGGATGCAATCGTCTGATCGCACAGGGGGCAGGGATTTTACTGAGTCCGGAAGAATTATTAAAAGAACTGCAGATAGAATATGAGGCAGCAGGGGAAAAACCAGACAAAAATAAAAAAGTGCTTGAAAGTCATGAATATATGGTGTATAGTTGTGTCGGTCTGTATCCAAAGAGCGCAGGACAGCTGATCGAGGAGACGAAGCTGTATCCGGAAGAAGTTCTTCGGATTTTAGTATCTTTGGAATTACAGGGATATATCAGAGAAATCTCAAAAAATTATTATATAAAAGTGAAATGAAGGCGCAGAATGCGCCGGATGGAGGAAGTATTTCAATGGCACATTATCTGGTAATCGTGGAGTCACCGGCGAAAGTGAAGACGATCAAAAAATTTCTGGGAAAGAACTATACAGTAGCGGCATCAAACGGGCATGTCAGAGATCTGCCGAAAAGTCAGCTGGGAATAGATGTAGAGCATGACTTTGAGCCGAAATATATTACCATTCGCGGAAAAGGGGAAATTTTGGCAAATTTAAGAAAAGAGGCCAAAAAAGCAGACAAAGTGTATCTGGCAACCGACCCTGACCGGGAGGGAGAGGCAATCTCGTGGCATCTGGCAACGGCGCTGAAACTGGATGAGAAAAAAATGCGTCGTATTACATTCAATGAGATCACGAAAAATGCGGTCAAAGCTTCTTTAAAAGCACCGAGAGACATTGATATGGATCTGGTAGATGCACAGCAGGCAAGACGTGTTCTGGACCGAATGGTGGGATACCGGATCAGTCCTCTTTTGTGGGCAAAGGTAAAACGAGGATTAAGTGCCGGAAGAGTTCAGTCTGTGGCGCTTCGTATCATTGCGGACCGGGAGGAAGAAATCAATGCATTCATTCCGGAAGAATACTGGAGTCTGGATGCCATTTTAAAAGTCAAAGGGGAAAAAAGGCCGCTGACAGCCAAGTTTTACGGAACGGAGAAACATAAGATGACCATCCATTCCAAAGAGGAACTGGATGAGATCTTGCAGGCGTTGGAAACAGCGACATATGAAGTAAAGGACATCAAAAAAGGAGAACGCATCCGAAGAGCACCGCTTCCGTTTACGACCAGTACCCTGCAGCAGGAGGCAGCCAAAGTGCTGAATTTTGGAACGCAGAAGACCATGCGGATCGCCCAGCAGTTATATGAAGGAATCGATGTCAAGGGAAGTGGAACGATCGGTGTGATTACCTATCTGCGTACGGATTCCACTCGAATTTCTGAGGAAGCGGATGCAGCAGCAAGAACATATATCGCAGAGACATATGGCGCAGAATATGCAGCAGCCGGCGAACAGAACAAGAAAACAGAAAAGAAGATCCAGGATGCGCATGAAGCCATCCGTCCGACGGATATTTCTATGACTCCGGCATCGTTAAAAGATTCTCTTTCCAGAGACCAGTTCCGGCTGTATCAGCTGATCTGGAAGCGGTTCGCGGCAAGCCGTATGCAGCCGGCCAAATATGAGACGACTTCGGTGAAGATCGGAGCAGGGGAATACCGGTTTACAGTGGCGACCTCCAAAGTGGCATTTGAAGGATTCCGAACAGTGTATACAGAGGCTGATGAGGAGAAAGAAGTAAGCAATGTCCTGGTCAATGGACTGAGCATGGATTCCCAACTGACAAAAGAAGAGTTTGATACAAAACAGCATTTTACACAGCCGCCGGCACATTATACAGAGGCTACCCTGGTAAAAGCACTGGAAGAACTGGGAATTGGACGGCCTAGTACGTATGCTCCGACGATTTCCACAATCCTGGGAAGACGTTATATTACAAAAGAAGCCAAGAACCTGTACATCACAGAAATCGGTGAAGTCGTAAACAATATTATGAAGCAGTCTTTCCCAAGTATCGTAGATGTCAACTTCACAGCGAATATGGAAGGGCTTCTGGATATGGTAGAAGAGGGGAAAGTACAGTGGAAAGTTGTTGTCAGCAATTTCTATCCAGATCTGGACGAGGCAGTCAAGACAGCAGAGAAAGAACTGGAGAGTGTAAAGATTGAGGACGAAGTGACGGATGTGATCTGCGAAGAGTGTGGAAGAAATATGGTCATCAAATATGGACCTCATGGAAAATTTCTTGCATGCCCGGGATTCCCGGATTGTCGAAACACCAAACCATATCTGGAGAAAATTGGAGTTCCTTGTCCAATCTGCGGAAAAGAAGTGGTCATCCGCAAGACGAAAAAAGGCAGAAAGTATTACGGATGTGAAAATAATCCAGAGTGCGAGTTTATGTCATGGCAGAAGCCATCCAAAGAAAAATGCCCGGAATGCGGCGGATATATGGTAGAAAAAGGCAATAAACTGGTCTGTGCAGATGAGCAGTGCGGATATGTTCGGAATTTAAAGAAAAATTAAATGGATTTATGAAGAAAACAGAAGAAATTGCAACAATTTCATTGAAAATTCGGGAATTGTATGATAACATGAAGATGTCTATTGAATAGAAACGAGTTGTATATACAATTGAGTCTGGAGGAAGCGGATGAGCGTACAGTTATTAGATAAGACAAGAAAAATAAATAAATTATTGCATAATAACAATTCAAGTAAAGTAGTATTTAATGATATTTGTGCTGTCCTTACAGAAATCCTGAATTCTAATGTACTGGTTGTCAGTAAAAAAGGGAAAATTCTGGGAGTCAGCAAAAGTGTGCATGTAGATGCGATCAATGAACTGATCGTGGAGACTGTGGGGGAACATATTGATGAGATGCTCAATGAGCGCCTGCTGAATGTGCTTTCCACAAAAGAAAATGTAAATCTTGAGACTTTGGGATTTTCGCCGGAAAAAGTACAGGGCTATCAGGCGATCATCGTACCCATCGATATTGCGGGAGAACGTCTTGGAACATTGTTCATTTATAAACAGGATGAATGGTACTCCATTGATGATATTATCCTGAGCGAATACGGAACTGCGGTTGTGGGGCTGGAGATGATGCGCTCTGTGAATGAAGAAAGCGCAGAAGAGACCAGAAAAGAACACATTGTACAGTCTGCCATCAGTACGCTTTCATTTTCAGAACTGGAAGCGATCATCCATATTTTTGAAGAATTGGATGGAACAGAAGGAATTTTGGTAGCCAGCAAGATTGCAGACAGAGTGGGAATCACAAGATCTGTGATTGTCAATGCACTTCGAAAATTCGAAAGTGCCGGGGTGATTGAATCGCGTTCATCCGGTATGAAGGGAACTTATATCAAGGTGTTGAATGACTATGTCTTTACAGAATTGGAAAAGATTAAAAAAGAGCGTTTGTAATATGTGTACAGAAGAGAAAAGGGTATCAGTAAGCTGATGCCCTTTCTCTGGTTATGATGAGAAGACAGGAGGAACGGAACATGTACGAAGGAAATGCAGTGGATCTGCAGATGGAAAAAGTGATTGTAGCAGATGGAATTTTGGATGATGAAACACATCATTGTCAGGTGTTTAAGTATGATATGGAAGAAGACTATATCTATTTGCAGCTGAAAGAGGAAGATCTGACAGTCATTTCTCTGGATGCAAAATATCAGTGTTATATTTCGACAAGAATGGATCTGTTGTTTTGTACCGGAGTTGTACAGGAGCGCTATCAGTGTGAGCATGGCAAAATTTTGGTATTTCATATTGAAAATGGATTTTACACGATTTCTGATGCAAAGGAACATGTGAAAAGAAAATAAACTAAATATAAAATTTTAGAATCCAGGTTGACAAATAGAAAACAGAGTGCTATTTTATAGCTATGAGGTTTAGCACTCGATATAAAAGAGTGCTAATAACGATTAAATAAGGAGGAGTTACCATGAAATTAGTACCATTAGGCGATAAGATCGTATTGAAGCAATTAGAGGCAGAAGAGACAACAAAATCCGGGATTGTTTTGCCTGGACAGGCGAAGGAAAAACCGCAGGAGGCAGAAGTAATTGCAGTTGGACCTGGTGGAATGGTAGATGGAAAAGAAGTGACAATGCAGGTTGCTGTTGGAGATAAAGTCATCTATTCCAAATATGCAGGAACAGATGTAGAACTGGACGGAGAAGAATTTATTATCGTAAAACAGAATGATATTCTTGCAATTGTAAAATAGAGCAGAACAGATCATATTTTAGAACTGGTAACAGACAAAGTATAACAGGAGTGTGAATCAAGATGGCAAAGGAAATTAAATATGGAGCAGAGGCAAGAGCCGCTCTGGAAAAAGGTGTAAATCAGCTTGCAGATACAGTAAGAGTAACATTGGGACCAAAAGGAAGAAATGTCGTACTGGACAAATCATTTGGAACACCACTGATCACAAATGACGGTGTGACGATCGCAAAAGAGATTGAACTGGAAGATGGATTTGAAAACATGGGAGCACAGCTCATCCGTGAAGTTGCTGCAAAGACCAATGATGTTGCAGGAGATGGTACAACAACAGCGACTGTTCTTGCACAGGCAATGGTAAATGAAGGAATGAAGAACCTGGCAGCAGGAGCAAATCCGATCGTTCTCCGTAAAGGTATGAAAAAAGCAACAGATGCAGCCGTGGCAGCCATTGCAGAGATGAGCCGTCAGGTTACAGGAAAAGATCAGATCGCAAAAGTTGCAGCGGTTTCTTCCGGTGATGAAGCTGTTGGAAACATGGTTGCAGATGCCATGGAAAAAGTTTCCAAAGATGGTGTCATCACAATCGAAGAGTCCAAGACGATGCAGACAGAACTGGATCTGGTAGAAGGTATGCAGTTTGACCGCGGATATATTTCTGCATATATGGCAACTGACATGGAGAAGATGGAAGCAGTTCTGGATGATCCATATATTTTGATCACAGATAAGAAGATTTCCAACATCCAGGATCTTCTTCCACTGCTTGAGCAGATCGTACAGTCCGGAGCAAGACTTCTGATCATTGCAGAAGATATCGAAGGAGAAGCTCTGACAACTCTGATCGTGAACAAACTGCGTGGAACCTTCAATGTAGTAGCAGTAAAAGCACCAGGATATGGTGACAGAAGAAAAGAAATGCTCAATGATATTGCAATTCTGACAGGCGGACAGGTGATTTCTGATGAACTTGGCATGGATCTGAAAGAAGCTACATTGGATCAGCTTGGACGCGCAAAATCTGTCAAAGTACAGAAAGAAAATACAGTGATCGTAGACGGATGCGGAGAGAAAAAAGCAATCGAAGACAGAGTGGCTCAGATCAAAAAACAGATCGAAGAGACAACATCTGAATTTGACAGAGAAAAATTGCAGGAAAGACTTGCAAAACTGGCAGGCGGAGTTGCTGTGATCCGCGTAGGTGCGGCTACAGAGACTGAGATGAAAGAAGCAAAACTGCGTATGGAAGATGCCCTCAATGCGACAAGAGCAGCAGTAGAGGAAGGTATCATCGCAGGTGGTGGTTCTGCTTACATCCACGCTTCCAAAGAAGTTGCAAAACTTGCAGAGACTCTGGAAGGAGATGAAAAGACAGGAGCAAAAATTATCCTGAAAGCTCTGGAAGCGCCATTGTTCCACATTGCAACAAATGCAGGACTGGAAGGTGCTGTGATCATCAATAAAGTAAGAGAGTCAGAGCCGGGAGTTGGATTTGACGCTTATAAAGAAGAATATGTAGACATGGTAAGTGAAGGAATCTTGGATCCTGCCAAGGTAACAAGAAGCGCACTGCAGAATGCAAACAGCGTTGCATCTACTCTGCTGACAACCGAATCCGTTGTTTCTACTATTAAAGAAGAGACACCGGCAATGCCGGCAGCACCAGGCGGAATGGGAATGATGTAATTTTGAAAAATTTCCCGGATATTTGTTTTGATACAGATATCCGGGATTCTTTTATTTTTCAGACCTTCGTCAGTAATAGACAAATATGGAACATAAAAAAGAAAAAATTACGTGAAAATTATGAATGAAGCCACAATTATAAGTATTACTTCATAATCAAGGTTAAAATAAATCAAGAGAAAAATAAATTGTGGGTGGGAATAGGCTTGACAAGTTGCGGGAATTTCTGTACCATAACAGGTAATCTACGGACATACAAATTAGAGAAAGAGAGGAAGTAAATCATGGGAAAAATAATCGGAGAAGGTATTACATTTGACGATGTCCTGTTGGTACCGGCATATTCACAGGTCATTCCAAATCAGGTGGACTTATCCACATATCTGACAAAGACGATTAAACTGAACATTCCAATGATGAGTGCAGGTATGGATACAGTTACCGAGCACCGTATGGCGATCGCGATGGCACGTCAGGGAGGAATCGGTATCATCCATAAAAATATGACAATCGAGCAGCAGGCAGAAGAAGTGGACAAGGTAAAGAGATCAGAGAATGGAGTTATCACTGATCCGTTTTCTCTTTCTCCAGAGCATACACTGGCAGATGCCAATGATCTGATGGCAAAATTCAGAATCTCCGGAGTTCCGATCACAGAAGGGAAAAAGCTGGTCGGCATCATTACGAACCGTGATTTGAAATTTGAGGAAGATTTCTCTAAAAAAATAAAAGAATCTATGACTTCAGAAGGGCTGATCACAGCACCGGAAGGAATCACACTGGAAGATGCAAAGAAGATCCTTGCAAAAGCAAGAAAAGAAAAACTTCCGATTGTGGATAAAGATGGAAATTTAAAAGGTCTGATCACCATCAAAGATATTGAAAAACAGATCAAATATCCATTGTCTGCAAAGGACAGCCAGGGAAGACTGTTATGTGGTGCAGCCATTGGTATTACTGCAAACTGTCTGGAACGTGTAGAAGCTTTAGTCAACGCAAAAGTTGACGTGATCGTGATGGATTCTGCACACGGACATTCTGAGAACGTTCTGCGCACTGTTCGCATGGTAAAAGAAAAATATCCGGATCTTCCGGTCATTGCAGGAAATGTTGCGACAGGAGAAGCTACAAGAGCGCTGATCGAAGCCGGGGTGGATGCCGTAAAAGTTGGTATCGGACCTGGATCAATCTGTACTACCCGTGTGGTTGCAGGTATCGGTGTTCCGCAGGTGACAGCAGTGATGGACTGCTATGCAGTTGCAAAAGAGTACGGAATTCCGGTCATTGCAGATGGAGGAATCAAGTACTCCGGTGATATGACAAAAGCAATCGCAGCAGGTGCGAATGTTTGTATGATGGGAAGCATTTTTGCAGGTTGTGATGAAAGTCCTGGAACATTTGAATTATACCAGGGAAGAAAATATAAAGTATATCGTGGTATGGGATCGATCGCTGCGATGGAAAATGGAAGCAAAGACCGTTACTTCCAGGCAGATGCAAAGAAACTGGTTCCAGAAGGCGTCGAAGGACGTGTTGCATACAAAGGAACAGTCGAAGATACGGTATTCCAGCTTATGGGCGGTCTTCGCGCAGGAATGGGATATTGTGGAACAGCTACGATCGAAGCACTCAAAGAAAACGGACAGTTTGTGAAGATTTCAGCTGCATCCTTAAAAGAAAGTCATCCTCATGACATTCACATCACAAAAGAAGCACCAAACTACAGTGTAGACGAATAGAGAAAAAGAATGCCGGGGCAGGAAACTGTTCCGGCTTTTTTCAATCGGGACAGGAGTTCAGATGAAAAGAAGACCAAAGAGAAGAAAAAGGAGACTGCCATACAAAAGAAAAGAACGATACCGGTTTTATGGGAAGGCTGGTCTTTGCCTGCTGCTGCTTTTGTTAGTAGTACTCGTCATAAGATCGTGTATCGGAAAATTTCAGGGGGGACTGCATGCAGATGTGGATGCATCCAAACCAGAAATTGATGTACAGCTTTTGGATATCAATGAATATTCCAGACCAGGAACAGAATCTGATGGGATTACCGGGATTGTGATTCATTATACGGCGAATCCAGGATCCACCGCACAGGAAAACCGGGACTATTTCCAGAGCCTGAAGGACAGTCATGAGACTTCTGTGAGCAGCAATTTTGTGATCGGGGTGGAGGGAGAGATCATCCAATGTGTGCCGACCTGGGAAGTTGCCTATGCATCCAATGAACGAAATAAGGACACCATATCGATTGAATGCTGCCATCCGGATGAAACTGGAAAATTTACAAAGAAAACATATTGTTCCATGGTGCAGCTGACAGCATGGCTGTGCAAAAAGTACAATCTGACAGAAGAGGCAGTGATCCGTCATTACGATGTGACCGGGAAAAACTGTCCAAAGTATTTTGTGGAAGAGGAAGCTGCGTGGGCAGACTTTAAGGCGGATGTCAAAGAGGCGCTGCAAAAAGGCGGTACAGATGAGTGAGAGCAAGATGCCGAGCTTGCGCGGGGAAAGAAAGCTTGTTATAATAGACGGCATGAAAAGAACCAAAAAGAGAGAACAGGGGAAGAACAGATGGATGCAAAAAAAATAGAAGAATTTCGGGCAAGTTGTACATATAATCTTGTTCTGATCGGATTTATGGGAGCTGGAAAATCTACGGTAGCCAGATGTCTCAAAGAGCAGCTTGGGATGGAAATCGTGGAGATGGATCAGGAGATTGAAAGACAGCAGAGTTTGAGTATTCCGGAGATCTTTGAACGATATGGAGAAGAATATTTCCGCAATTTGGAGACAAAGCTTTTGATTGAAATGCAGAAAAAAAGCGGAGTGATCCTTTCCTGTGGCGGTGGCGTCGTTATGCGGGAAGAGAATGTGCGCGAAATGAAGAAAAACGGATATGTTGTGCTTTTGACGGCAAATCCTCAGACAATTTATGAGCGTGTGAAAGAGAATGATGACAGACCGCTCTTGAAAGGAAGGAAAAATGTGGAGTATATTGCGCAGCTGATGGAAACACGACGTGAAAAATATGAAGCAGCTGCAGACCTGGTACTGCCCACGGATGGAAAGAAGGTTCCCCAGATTTGTGAGGAACTGATCATAAAATTAATGGAGATGGATAAGAGAGATGTTTGATAGATTTTTTCCGGATGAATATCTGGCATCCACATATGTGATTCCCTTTGAGGCATTATATGAGGAAGGATATAGAGGCGTTATTTTTGATATTGACAATACACTGGTCCCTCATGGAGAGCCGGCAGATGCAAGAGCCAAAAAGCTGTTTTTGCGTCTGAAGGAGATCGGCTTTGCATCCTGTCTTTTGTCCAATAATCAGGAAGCCAGAGTGAAGATGTTCAATGAAGAAATCCAGACGAATTATATTTACAATGCACATAAGCCGTCTGTGAAGAATTATGAGAAAGCGATGGAAATAATGGGAACGGATAAAAGCAATACTTTGTTTGTGGGAGATCAGCTGTTTACCGATGTATGGGGGGCGAAAAGAACAGGGATCCGAAATATTTTAGTCCGGCCGATCCATCCAAAAGAAGAGATCCAGATTGTTTTGAAGCGATATTTGGAGAAAATAGTCCTGTATTTTTATAAAAAGAAGCGGAAACTGGATAAAAAAGGTTGAAAAAACACAGAATCTATTATAGAATTATAAACAGTCGAGAAAAGGCAGCGCATATAGTGCGCATTTGAAGGAGGATTACAGATGATTTCAGCAGGAGATTTTAAAAATGGTGTTACCGTTGAGATTGACGGAAATATCTATCAGATCTTGGAATTCCAGCACGTAAAACCTGGAAAAGGTGCAGCATTTGTTAGAACAAAATTAAAAAATATCATTAGTGGCGGTGTTGTTGAAAAAACTTTCAGACCAACTGAAAAATTCCCAAAAGCACACATTGACAGAAAAGACATGCAGTATCTGTACAGAGATGGAGATCTGTTCAACTTTATGGACGTAGAGACATATGACCAGATCGCTCTGAATGAAGATGTTGTAGGAGATTCTCTGAAATTTGTAAAAGAGAACGAAGTTGTAAAAATTTGTTCTCACAACGGAAATGTATTTTCTGTAGAGCCGCCGTTATTTGTAGAGCTTGCGATTACAGAGACAGAGCCTGGATTCAAAGGAGATACAGCGCAGGGAGCTACAAAACCAGCAACGGTAGAGACTGGAGCGACTGTTATGGTACCGCTGTTCGTAGAGCAGGGAGACGTACTCAAAATCGATACACGTACAGGAGAATATCTCTCACGTGTTTAATTATCTGGAAAGGACGCCATATGGCGTCTTTTTCTGTTCTCTAGTTACTTTTTGCAGGTGTTTTAGAAAAATTTTAGAGAGACTTCATATAAAATTTGTTGTATTTTAGGGAGGAGATCTCTATAATCAAGTTACATATTATTGTTCTAATTTAATTTCAAGACACATTCGTGTCAGATTTCTCAATTACGATGAGCGCACAGCAGGAAAGGAGATTATATGAATTATCAAGAATTTGTGTGCGCGGTAACAGAAAAACTAAATCACGAGTCTTTGGAAGAAATACAGGTGAAAGAGCACTGTACGATAAAAAATAATGGCCAGATCCGAGAAGGGGTGCTGATCCAGGAAGCAGGGACCAATGTATGTCCGGCAATTTATCTGGAGGAATATTATGAACGGTTTCGGGGAGGAGAAAGTCTGGAACAGATCGTGAAAGAAATTTATGAACTGTATCAGAAAATCCGACAGGAAAAACAGATCGATCTCAAACAGTTTCTGGAACTGGAAAGCTGGAAAGAACATCTTGCAGTAAAAGTGGTACAGACCCATCAGAACGAGTCGTTACTAGAGGAAATCCCACATCTGGATTATCTAGATCTTTCCTTGATCTTTTATCTGATCTTAGGAAAATCAGAAGAAGGAAGAGCTACGATGCAGATTACGAACGCCCATATCAGACAGTGGGGGATCAGTGTAGAACAGCTGTATACAATGGCTATGAAGAATTCGGTGCGGATGCTGCCGGCAGAATTTTGTCCGTTACCGGAAATGATCTGTAAGATCACTGGGCTTACGAAAGAACAGATCCCAGAACTGCACAGGGATTGTGAGATGTATGTTTTATCGAATTGCAGCAGGATCCAGGGGGCAGTGTGTATGTTTTATCCACATGTTCTGGAAATGATCGGAGAAATTTTAAAAGAAGATTATTATATTCTTCCAAGCAGTGTACATGAAGTGATCATTTTGCCGAAATCCAGAGGGATTCCGAAGGAGGATCTGGATTCCATGATCTGCCAGATCAATCAGACACATGTAGGAGCAGAGGAAGTATTAAGTGATCATGCCTATTTGTTTGATTGGAAACAAAAGGAAGTGCAGATGTTTTTTTAAAACAGTTTGAAGTGAGTATGGGAAATATTGTGTAAAGTCTCTTTACAAGAAGGAAAATTTGTGCTAGGATATATAAAGTGTTCAGAAGAATTTCGTGAACACAGAAAGATTATACGTCTGTAGCTCAGTGGATAGAGCGATGCCCTCCGGAGGCATGTGCGGCGGTTCGACTCCGCCCAGACGTGTATTTTTTATATCTGAAATGACAAGAGATTGAGCGTATCCCAATGGGTGTACTCAATCTCTTTTTTTGTTAAATCTGATCAGTTTTCATTTTCTGCCAGGATTTCATCCGGGAGATCCGGACGGAATATTCCTTCTTTTAGCATCTGGATTTCGTATTTATAAGGCGCATATGCCTTCTTTTCTTTTACTGCAGATGGAATATAAGGGGTTTCCAGGATTTTGGGAATCTCAAGGAAATCCTTATGGAATACGATCTGGTGGATGGCATCGAACCCAATATGACCAAATCCGATATTGGCATGCCGGTCTTTAGCAGCTCCCGGAGCATTTTTACTGTCATTGATGTGGAAGACTGCAATCTGGTCTTTTCCGATCAGACGGTCAAATGTGTCGATCACGTCATCAAAATGGTGGATGATATCATAGCCGCTGTCACTGGTGTGGCAGGTATCAAAGCAGACTCTCAATTTCTCATTGTGTACGACTCCATCATAAATCTGAGCCAGTTCTTCAAAATTGCGTCCGATTTCAGAACCTTTGCCTGCCATGGTTTCTAAAGCAATCTTGCAGGGGGTGTCTGCTGTCAGCACGGTATTTAATCCTTTGATGATCTGTTGGATCCCGGCTTCTGTGCCCGCACCTACATGTGCACCGGGGTGGAGCACCAGGGTATGGCTTTTGCAGGCGGCAGTGCGCTCGATTTCTTTTGCAAGAAATTCGACTGCCAATTCAAAGGTTTCGGGTTTGATGGAATTTCCGAGATTGATGATATAAGGTGCATGAACGATAATGTTTTCAATTCCATGTTCTTTCATATATGCCCAGGCTGGTTCAATATTTAATTCGCTGATTTCTTTTCGTCTGGTGTTTTGTGGAGCTCCCGTGTAGAACATAAACGTATTGGCGCCGTAAGATACGGCTTCTTTTGCGGAACCAAGCAGCATTTCTTTGCCGCTCATCCCGACATGTGATCCTAATTTCATAGACTGTGATCCTCTTCTTTCTTATTTATATAAATCCTGTTTGATGAATCTACAAACAACTTGCCGTAAAGCATTATACATGATAAAATAGCAAAATGAAAGAAAAATAGAACGGAGAGTGGAACAGAAGTGAAAACATTGTTGGAACTGATTACAATAGAAATGAAAGATGCCTTTGAGGCGGCGGGTTATGACGCAGCATTCGCAAAAGTGACATTATCAAACCGTCCGGACCTGTGCGAATACCAGTGCAACGGAGCAATGGCGGCAGCGAAGACTTATAAAAAAGCACCGATTATGATCGCAAATGACGTCGTGGCAGGACTTCAGGAGAAAGACTGCTTTGAGATGGCAGAGGCTGTTAATCCGGGATTTATCAACCTGAAAGTAAAACCGGCTTTTGCAGCGGCATTTTTGAATCAGATGGCAGCCAGTGAAAAACTGGGAGTAGAAGAGCTGGAGACTCCAAAGACGATCATGGTAGATTACGGCGGACCGAATGTGGCAAAACCACTGCATGTAGGGCATCTGCGCTCCGCTATCATCGGAGAAAGTGTAAAGAGGATTCTCAGATATAAAGGAAACCAGGTCATCGGAGATATCCATCTTGGAGACTGGGGATATCAGATGGGACTGATCATTACGGAATTACAGAAAAGAAAACCAGAACTTCCGTATTTTGATGAAAATTTCAGTGGGGAATATCCAACAGAAGCGCCATTTACAATCGGAGAGCTGGAAGAGATTTATCCGACTGCAAGTGCCTACGCAAAAGAGAATGAGGAATATCGTGAAAAAGCATTGCAGGCAACGTTTCTTCTGCAGAATGGGCATCCGGGATTTCGGGCGATCTGGAATCACATCATGGCAGTGTCTGTTGCAGATTTGAAGAAAAATTATGCCAACCTGAACGTATCCTTTGATCTTTGGAAAGGAGAGGCAGATGCACAGAAATATATTCCCGGCATGGTGGAGATGCTGAAAGAAAAGGGATTTGCACACTATGATGAAGGCGCGCTGGTAGTTGATGTGCAGGAAGAGACAGATAAAAAAGAGGTGCCGCCATGTATGATCCTGAAATCAGACGGTGCTGCATTGTATGATACTACGGATCTGGCAACGCTGGTAGAACGGGAAGAGATGTATCAGCCGGATGAAGTCATCTATGTGGTAGACAAACGTCAGGAGCTTCATTTTGTACAGGTATTCCGCTGTGCGAAGAAGACAGGAATTGTAAAACCTGAAACTCGACTGGAATTTCTTGGATTTGGTACCATGAACGGAAAAGACGGCAAACCGTTTAAGACCAGAGAAGGCGGTGTGATGCGTCTGGAAAACCTGATCCGTGAGATCAATGAAGAGATGTATAAAAAGATCATGGATAATCGTACTGTTTCCGAAGAAGAGGCAAAGAAGACAGCACAGATGGTAGGACTTGCTGCAATCAAGTATGGAGATTTGTCCAATCAGGCATCCAAGGATTATGTGTTTGATGTCGATCGTTTTACTTCATTTGAGGGAAATACCGGGCCGTATATTCTGTATACGATCGTGCGTATCAAATCAATCCTGAATAAATATCAGGAAGAAAACAGTCTGGACGGGCTTGTGATCCGGGAAGCATCCAGCGTGTTTGAAAAAACACTGATGCTTGAATGTGCAAAATTTAACGATGTGATCGAGACCGTATATGAAGAGACTGCGCCACACAAATTGTGTGCATACATTTATGATCTGGCCAATGCGTTTAATAAATTCTATCATGAGACTAAGATCCTTTCCGAAGAAGATGCACAAAAGAAGAGCGGCTATATTGCACTCTTAAAGCTGACAAAAGACGTGCTGGAGACTTGCATCGATCTGCTTGGATTTGAAGCGCCGGAGAGGATGTAGGAGATGACAGAAAAGTTGTTTTACCGGGACAGTCATATGCAGGAGTTTTCTGCGGAGGTAGAGCAGTGCATTCCGGACGGGAAGGGGTGGCTGATCGTGTTGGATCAGACCGCCTTTTTCCCGGAAGGAGGAGGCCAGTATGCTGACACCGGAAGCCTTGGTGAAGCGCATGTGCTGGACGTGCAGGAGAAAGAAGGGGTGATCTTTCACCGGAGCGATGCGCCGCTTTCAGTGGGAAGCCGTGTCGAAGGGAAGATTGACTGGAGCCTTCGATTTATGAAGATGCAGCAGCATACAGGGGAGCACATTGTGTCGGGACTGATCCATAGACGATTTGGATATCAGAATGTGGGATTTCATCTGGGAAGCGAAGACTGTACCATGGATTTCAATGGAGAGATCACGAAAGAACAGCTTCGGGAAATCGAATGGGAAGCCAACCATGCGGTAGTCCGTGATCTGGCAGTGGAGGTGACTTATCCAGATGAGAGAACACTGGAAACACTTGCCTATCGAAGTAAAATTGAAATTGAAGGACAGGTGCGGATCGTAACCATCCCGGGATATGACGTGTGCGCCTGCTGTGCTCCGCATGTAAAGACAACAGGAGAGATCGGTCAGATCCGTCTGACGGATGTACAGCGCTATAAGGGCGGTGCTCGGATCACCATGCTCTGCGGCGTCCGCGCTCTGGAAGATGCGCAGAAGAAATCGGACAGTACGCGGGAGATTTCGGCGATGCTATGTGTAAAAGAAGATGAGATTTCTGAAGGTGTCAGCCGATTGAAAGAAGAGTGTGCACAGTGGAAGATGGCTTACACACAGCTGAGAAAAGAAATTCTGACCTATCGGGCGAAAGAACTGTTAGATCAGCCAGGAGAGAAAATCGTATTTGCCAGGGATCTTTCCGGTGAGGAACCAAGATTTCTGATGAATCAGATTTTGAAATCCGGATGTCCGTTTTGCGCCGTGTTTAGCGGACAGGAATCAGAGGGATTTAAATATGTGATCGGAAGTGCATCCATGGATCTTCGCGCGCTTTGTAAAGGGCTGAACGAAGCATTTGAAGGACGAGGCGGGGGAAAATCTGAGATGGTTCAGGGAAGTGTCAGAGGAACAGAAGAGGAATTGAGGGTGTGGATACAGAAGAAAGTAGGCGAGATGAATGGATAAAAATTCAGAACCGGTAAAATTTTCGTATGTATGCGGTCCTTTGCTGTTATATTGGGTCATTCAGTTTGTTGCCCAGCTGGCAGCAGAACTGGCAGTTATGATCCCGCATGTTGGTGAAGTGATCGATTATGAAGCACTGGAAAACACGGTTACAACAGATCAGATGACAGAAATGCTTGTTGGAAGCATGGAAAAAATGTATGAAGTGGTTGGGCGTTATATGTTGCCGATCCTGGCATTTGGAGCATTGTGTACGCTGCTTTTGACAATTCCGCTGTTTTTAAAAGACCGGAAAAAAGAACGACAGATGCATCGGGAAGCAAGAAAAGTGCCCGGAATGAAAAAGTATGTCATTGCGGCAGCGTTTGGCGCAGCTTTTTGTGTGGGACTGAACTGTCTTTTGATGTTATCTACACTGGCAATGTCCAATATCGGAACAGAAAGTGCAGGTTCGTTGGAAATCAATCTGGGACTGCAGATGGTATGTGTGGGAATTTTTGTCCCGATTTCGGAAGAAATGATGTTTCGGGGACTTTTGTTCCGCAGATTTCGGGAAAGAAGTACTTTTTTCACAGCGGCACTGATGTCTGCACTGATCTTTGGACTGGCAGGCGGTGGTCTGACGCAGTTGATCTATGCAGGAACTTTGGGAATGTTTTTATGCTATGTGTATGAAGTGTGCGGAACGATCAAGGTTCCAATCTTGCTGCATATGGTAGTCAATATGATGGGAGTCGTACTGACAGATACACCGATTGGATCCTGGATTCTGGAAGATCCGATGCGGATGGGGGCAGCGATTGTACTGAGTGCGTTTATAGGCTCTTCTATGTATGTTTTGCTGCGTAATATGAAAAAGGGAGAACCGGTACATACGGAAGAAACAAATACCGGGAATCCTCCTTCTTTGGATTCTTTTGGAAGGTAAAAACCGGCAGATGCAGATGTTTTTGGAAAAGACACTGCATCTGTTTTTGCTTGAACGGGAAAGGAAAAACAGATTTTATGAACTTTTAAGACCTTTATTAAGATTTTAGAATTTTAAGATTGACTTTGTCAAAGCAGAGATTTATAATTCATTCATAACCTGATCAACGGAAGTTCTTCCGATAAGGTTAGCAGATCAAAAGGGCAAGATGAATGCCCTGTCAAGAAATCAGAGTTACGTTCTAACAGATTTCAAGTATTTTTATTTAGTTAAGAAAATTGCAGTGTGTGCTTGTAAGTTTTACAGGTTTTGTTCTGATATTCCTGTCTGAAAATCATATCTAAATGCATTCTTTTTTGTCTTACAGATTTCCGGAATACAGAAAAATCAGTGATTGGTTTAGACTCTCAGAGTTTAAATAATAAAAACGCAGGTTTTCGACAATGCGGTACAGGAAAGGAGGAAGTCTATGAGACAGACAAAAGATGAAAAAGGCTGAGTCGGCGGATCAATAGTTACCCAAATTATCAAGAAAAAATGAAAAACAGGAGGATTGAAAAGTATGAAAGCATTTATGGAAGAATATGGAGTTATTGTAGTAGCGGCTATTATCATTATGATCATAGTAGTGGCAGCATCACCGATCGGTGACAGTATTAAAAGTGGTATCATGGAGGCGGTTCAGAAACTGACAGATGCACTTGCAACTGCAGATGGAATCGGCTAATGAAGATATCTCGTGAAGCATGGGATTTGAAAGAGGAATGTTTTGGACCGTTGCTCCCCTATGTGAAAGATCAGCAGGTGACGGATATCAATTACAACGGAACGGATGTCTGGATCGAACATTTAAAGTATGGGGTATATAAGGCACCGGTGCATCTGTCACCGGAGTTTGCAGGCAGGTTCAGCGTTTTGATTTCAAATGTCGTAAGTGAACAGATCAATAAGTTTCATAATGTTTTAGAAGCGGAGACGGATACACTTCGTATTTCTATCATCCATCCAAGTGTGACAAATACGGGATATTCCATTTCTATCCGAAAGACACCGGCAGTGATGCGCATGACAGCAGAAAGGATGCTGGAAGAAGAGTATTGTTCAAAAGAAGTACTTTTGTTTTTAAAACACTGTATGCAGGCCAAATTGAATATGGTATTTTGCGGCTGCCCGGGAGCTGGAAAAACGGAGTTGTTGAAGTTTTTGACACAGTTTATCCCAAAACATGAAAAGGTGATGACGATCGAGGACAATCTTGAGATCCATTATCGGGAGATCAATCCAGGATCAAACTGTGTGGAGCTGAAAGTAGATGAAGAATTTTTTTCTTATACGAAAGCCATTAAGTCTGCGCTGCGGCAGAATCCGCAGTGGATTCTTCTTTCTGAAGCAAGATCTGTGGAGGTGAAATATCTTCTGGAATGTTTTTCTACAGGGCTGCATGGACTGACAACGCTTCATACAGATGATACCAGAAAAATACCTGACAGAATTCAGAATATGATGCAGGATTCGTATGCGGCTTCCAGACTGGAGAATGATATTTACAGTTTTCTGAATGTAGGAGTATTGCTCTGTAAGAAAGCAGCAAATGGAAAAATACACAGGTTTGTGGATCAGATCTGTCTGTTTGACAGAGTGAGAGAGGAAAATAAAAAATATCTGATCGTAGAAGACGGAAAGGTTGTGTCCAGGGAAATTTCGGAAAATATCAGGAAACGCTTTCAGTGGGCCGGTGTTTCCCAGCCGCTGTCGGGAAAATGAAAGGAGGATAGATAGAATGCAGGCAAGCACCAAAAAGAAGAAAACAAAGCGGCATATAGTCCGATACTGGAATCCCAAACTGCTGAATCTGGAGATTCAGCGGTGCGGATATACCTTTTCCGCTTCTGCTTATTTGAAGTATCTGGCAGCAGTATATCTTGGAATTGCCGGTTTTTCGTATCTCTTTCAACTGCAGATTTTATTTATGGGGATTGTAATGGTGGCAGCATCCATTTTTGTTCCGGCAATATTTTTGATGAATTACAGAAATTTATATGAGGAGAAAAAATTTGAAGACCTGACAGCATATATGGAACAGCTGCTGTATTCTTTTAAGCGCCGTGCAAAGATTCTGACGGCGCTGGAAGATACAAAACTGTTATTTAGAAAGGGGGAAAGCCGTCTGTATGACGGGATTGAAAAAGCAGTGGATTATATTCAGGCATCAAACAGTGCCGGAAATATTTATGAGGAAGCTTTTGCGGGCATTGAAGAAGAGTATGGATGTAAACGTCTGTACAAAATCCATGATTTTTTGATCAAGGTAGAACAGGCAGGAGGAAGCCCGAATGCTGCCATCGAGATCCTGCTAAATGACCGGAAGCTTTGGATCGAAAGAATTTATGGATTGCAGAAGGAAAAGAAAAATATCAAGGTCAAGGTGACAATCGGGATCGGGCTTTCCATGTTGATCTGTGCGATGAGTATCTGGATGCTTCCTAAGGAGTTTGATATTACGAAAAATCCAGTATCCCAGGCAGTTACCACAGGTGTGGTGATCGTGAACATGCTGATCTGGTATGCGGCTCAGAAAAAGCTCTCCGGCAGTCTGATCTTATCAGATGAAGATCTGGAAAAAGAAGAACTTCGGAAAAAATATGAGTATGTGACACAAGGCAACCGAAAGAAAGAAGCGGTGAAATACAGAAGTATGGCAGCAATGTTCTGGATCGGGGCTGTAATCCTTCAGAAGAGTGCAGGCATGGCAGCTGCCTGTGCATCAGCTGCTGCGGGTATATGGATGTTTACACAGGAAAACAGAAAATACAGACATGCAAGAAAAAGTGTGATCCGGGAAATTGAAAAGCAATTTCCAGAGTGGCTGATGAATTTATCCTTGCAGCTTCAGACAGATAATGTGCATGTATCTCTGAAGAAAACAATTCCGGATGCCCCATTTATTTTAAAGAAAGAGCTGAAAATTCTGGTCAAAGAGATTGAGGAACAGCCTAATGCGTTAAATCCATATATCGGATTTTTGAAAGAATTTCAGATTCCAGATGTACTTTCTGCCATGAAGATCCTGTATTCTATGGCAGAATTTGGAACTGGTGAAATGGGGCAGCAGATTGATGCACTGGTGCAGAGAAACGCTGTGATGATGGATCGGGCAGAACGATTGAAAGAAGAAGATAAAATGGCAGGGATCGGATTTCTGGTGCTGCTGCCCATGATCACAGGTGTGGTAAAGATGCTGGCAGATCTGGTTTTGGTCATTTTGGGGATTTTGTCGGTAGTAAGTGCAATTTGAGAACAAAGAGAAAAGAGGGTGAATCATTGAAAGAGTTTCTGGAAGAATATGGATCTATTATTGTGATTGCAAGTATTGGATATGCAGTGATGTCAGGTCTGTGGAAAATTTTGATTGCGGTGAGTTCGGTGTAAAGAAAGGCTGAAATGATATGAAAGAATTTCTGGAAGAGTACGGCGGGATTATCGTGACTTGTATGCTTGGGATGATATTACTCGGAATCATCTATTCTCTGATCGCTTCTGAAGGACAGCTGCACAGACTGACGGAGCTGTTTTTTGAGGGAATGGGGATTTCTGTATCAGGAGGATGAAAACGTGAAAAGCTGGATCGGAGAATATGGAAAAATTGTAATAATGGCTATTATGTTGTCTGTTCTGTTTCTGTTTTTGTGGGACCGGACGGAGACAGGATTTTTGGGAAGTGTGTCGAAAGCACGTCCGGAATCATTTTTGAAAGAAGCAGATAATGTGGAAGTGCTGGTACAGCAAAAAAAGCGGCCGGCGCCTACATTGACTGTGAAAATGAGTAAATTAAAGTATCAGGAATGTTATGATCTTTTGAAAGGCAAAGAAATTTCTGCAAGTGCATGGGATGCAGACGGGAAAGAGCTTCCGGTCTGTGTGACGAAACTTACAGCCCCGGATGGGAGCAGTCTGGAGGAAAGTCTGGATCCAGAATTATTTTGGGCAAATCAAAGAGGTGTTTATGAGATTACGTATCAGACAACAGAGAATTATCAGGGATCCTATGTAAAAAAAGTGACTAAGATATGTCGTTTCACAGTAGATTGAGAAAGGAGCAAGTAGATGAAAGGTGCGATCGAGACGATGGTAGGTGTGGTGCTGATCGCGTTTATGGCGGTTTTTGGTACAGCATATATCAGTTCCTCTTTGAATACACAAAAGGCGCAGGCATACCATTCCAGTGTGGTGACAGAAATTGAAGCCAGTGATTATAATGCAGAAGTGATTGAAAAATGTAAAGAAAAAGCAATTCAGAACGGGTATGAAGATCTGGTGATCCAGACGATCACCAGTGCCTCCGGAAGTAAGTATGCAAAGGTGACTTTGACATATCAATATACGATTCCTCTTCTGAACATGCTTTTAAAACATCAGGTAACAGGATATGCAAAATAAAACAGTGTTGGGAAAGGAGAATCAATGAGACATGCAGTGATGGGGTTCTTTTTATTGATCATGTTGGTTTTTGCAGGTGCATCTGTTTATACGGCAGAAACGAAAACCATGCATCAGAACGAACTGGACAGTATATTAGGGGCAGCAATGGAAGAATCCATGGAAATACTGACGGTAAATCCTACATATTCTATCGAAAAAGATTCACAGGCAACAGAGCTGGTTGCAGATTTTATCCAAAATATGCTGATGCGGACAACGAGTAAGTCGGTGTTTCATGTTGAGATTTTGACGGCAGATGCACAAAAGGGGCTGTTGGACGTAAGAGTGACAGAGCAATACAGACAAATCTGGGGCGAAGGAAAAGCGGTATCAAGAAAAACAGTGATCCTGGATGATGTACAGGAAAAAGAAGAAAAATTTTCTACGATTTCATTTTGGAAGGTGTATCAAAATAAAAAAGAAACAGAAAAGCGGATTGTAAAGCAAGTGGTGCTGCCAGAGGGATGTGCATTGCCGGCAGAAATTTTGCCGGTGTCTTCCCAGAGTGATGAACACAAGGTGATCGGGTGGAAGCGCAAAGATAAAACGGACTCGGCAGTATACACAGCAAGCAATATCGGAACCATACAGGCGATAGGGGAAATGGGTTTTGAGGCAGTCTATGAACAACGGGAGAACGAGAAAAAATAGAAGAAAATATTACGAAAGTATTAAAAAGTGATTGCTTTTTGGTCACATATCACATATAATTCTTATTGTATGAGTAAATTCAAAAAATAATACCCACTAAATGTTTACAAATTTCTACAAAAATATTGAAAAAAGAGATAGAATCATATATTATATAGTCTATGTGGGGACATAAATAAGAATATTAAGGATAGGTGAAAGTATGAAATTGAAACAAGTACGAAGTGCACTTCTTGCAGCAGCACTGACATGTTCCATGATAGTAACTCCTGTAATGGCAGCGCCGGCTGATACAGGGAGCCTTCAGAATCAGAAAGAATCTGCCGAGAAAGAAGTTAGCGGTCTGCAGGCACAGCTGAATGAACTGTTTACGAAGACAAATGAGCTTGAGACACAGTTGATTTCAAAAGGTCAGGAGATTACAAAAGCAAAAGAAGATCTGGCAGTTGCGGAAGAAAAAAAGCAGCAGCAGTATGAAGATATGAAACTTCGTATTAAATATATGTATGAAGAAGGGGATACTTCCGCAGTGGAACGTATCATTTCTTCCGGAAGTATTTCTGAGATGCTGACACAGACAGAATACGTAGAAAAAGTACATAAATATGACCGCGACAAATTGGATGAATATGTAAATACCGTTCAGGAAGTAGAAAATCTGAAGAATACTTTGGAGGCGGATATGACAAAGCTGCAGAATCTGGATGAGGAATATAAGACTCAGACAGCAGAGCTTTCTGACACGATCGAATCCAAGAGAGCAGAAGTATCCAATCTGGATGCAATGATCCAGGAAGCGGCCAGAGCAGCCGTAGAAGCAGCGAAAAAAGAAGCGGAAAAGAATAATGGCGGCAATCCATCTCAGGGTGGAACACAGGGAAGCGCAGGCGGTTCCTCAAACAGTGGTGAGACAACAACACCATCTCAGCCAACACCGGAACCGACACCTACTCCAGATCCGACACCTACTCCAGATCCGACACCACAGCCGGAGCCAACACCTACTCCACCGCAGGAGCCAAATTATAATCCTTCTACAGGAAATGCGGTTGTAGACCGTGCTTACAGCTGGGTAGGAAAAGCAGAATATGTATGGGGAGCATGCAGCCCGGGAGCGTTTGACTGTTCCGGTTTTGTATCGTATTGTCTGACTGGCAATTATGCTCGTCTTGGTACAACGTATACATTCCTTGGATGGCCGCAGGTAAGCAACCCGCAGCCAGGAGATGTGGCAGTAAACGCAGAGCATTGTGGAATCTACATCGGTGGTGGCCAGATGATCCATGCAGCAGATTATGGAATCGGTGTTATTGTAGGACCGGTTCAGAGCGGTATGATTTATGTTCGTTACTAAAGAAAGGTTCATATAAAATACAAAAGAGAAACCCTGATGGCGAAAGACCATCAGGGTTTTGTGCTGTAACAAAAATTAGTGTTTTGGAACAATTTCCAGCCAGTATCCATCCGGATCAGAGATGAAGTAAATTCCCATTCCCGGATTTTCATAGCAGATGCAGCCCATTTCTTCGTGTCGTTTATGAGCCGATTCAAAATCATCTACTTCGAATGCAAGATGGATCTCATTATCACCCAGGTTGTATGGACGATCCATATCGCGAAGCCAAGTCAGTTCAAGCAGATGTGGAGTGGTGTCATCCCCAAGATAAACCAGAGTGAAACTTCCGTCTTCTGCATTGTGTCTGCGGATTTCTTTCAGATCAAGAGCTTCCTTGTAAAATGCAAGTGATTTATCCAGATCCAGAACATTTAAATTATTGTGTGCAAATGTGAATTTCATCGGAGTCATCCTTTCTATTTTTGATAGTGTGTAAATAGCTGCTGTCTATGGAAGAACAGCAGTATTTTACATCAGCATACCATAGAAAATCCTTGCAATCCAGTACTTTCTGTGATATACTACTGACGTTGCAAAAAAACACGCATCTTGGTATCACTGAAGGTGCCTAAGTTTGTCTTGTGGACAAGCCGGTCTCAGTGGAAGGAAAGGATGCGGAAGTAAAAAACCAATTTGGAGGAAAAAACATGAGCGTTATTTCAATGAAACAACTTTTAGAAGCCGGTGTTCATTTTGGACATCAGACAAGAAGATGGAACCCTAAAATGGCTCCATACATCTACACAGAAAGAAATGGTATTTATATCATCGATCTGCAGAAATCTGTAGGAATGGTTGACGATGCTTATAAAGCAGTTTCTGATATTGCAGCAGAAGGCGGCACAATTCTTTTTGTAGGAACAAAGAAACAGGCTCAGGATGCAATCAAGACAGAAGCAGAGCGTTGTGGAATGTTCTACGTAAACGAGAGATGGTTAGGTGGAATGCTGACAAACTTCAAGACAATCCAGAGCCGTATTGCACGTCTGAAAGATATCGAGAGAATGGCAGAAGACGGAACATTTGACGTACTTCCGAAAAAAGAAGTAATCGAATTGAAAAAAGAGTGGGCAAAACTGGAGAAGAACCTTGGCGGAATCAAAGAAATGAAAAAGATTCCGGATGCAATCTTCATCGTAGATCCTAAGAAAGAAAGAATCTGTGTACAGGAAGCACACACTCTGGGAATTCCGTTGATCGGAATCTGTGATACAAACTGTGATCCGGAAGAACTGGATTATGTGATCCCAGGTAACGATGATGCGATCAGAGCAGTAAAATTGATCGTTTCCAAAATGGCTGATGCTGTGATCGAAGCAAATCAGGGAGCAGCAGAAGATGCATATTATGAGGAAGCTGAAGAAGCAGTAGCTGAAGAGACTGTAGAAGCAGAATAATTATGAACGTAAATGCTTCAGCCTGAACATCAGGTTGGAGCATTTTTGGTAAACTATTTCAATTCATGGAGGAAAAAATCATGGCAATCACAGCAAGCATGGTAAAAGAGTTAAGAGAGATGACAGGCGCAGGAATGATGGACTGCAAAAAAGCTCTGAATGAAACAAACGGAGATATGGATGCAGCAATCGAGTTCTTAAGAAAGAACGGACAGGCAAAAGCTGAGAAAAAAGCTGGAAGAATTGCAGCAGAAGGTATTGTAAAAGCTGTTGTTAAAGATGATAAAGTAGCAGCAATCGTAGAAGTAAACTCTGAGACAGATTTCGTTGCTAAGAACGAAGAGTTCCAGGGATTTGTAGATGCAGTTGTGAATCAGGTTGCAGATTCTGATGCAGCTGACATGGATGCATTTATGGCAGAAGCATGGGCAGCTGATACAACAAAGACTGTAAAAGATGCTCTTGTTGAAAAAGTAGCAGTAATCGGAGAGAACCTGAACATCAGAAGATTTGAAAAAATCGTGACAGATGGATGTGTTGTAGATTACATTCACGGTGGCGGACGTATCGGTGTTCTGATCGAAGCTGAGACAGACGTAGTAAATGATGACATCAAAAAATGTTTGAAGAACGTAGCAATGCAGGTAGCTGCTATGTCTCCAAAATATACATCTCGTGCAGAAGTTTCTCAGGAATACATGGATCATGAGAAAGAAATTCTTCTTGCAGCAGCGAAGAAAGAAAACCCGGAAAAACCGGAAAATATCATTGAGAAAATGATCATCGGACGTCTGAATAAAGAATTGAAAGAAATCTGTCTGTTAGATCAGGCATATGTTCAGGACAGTGACCTTACAGTTGCTAAATATGTAGAAAAAGTTGCAAAAGAAAACAATGCAAATGTAACTGTTAAGAGATTCGTTCGTTTTGAAACAGGTGAAGGAATCGAAAAGAAACAGGAAGACTTTGCAGCAGAAGTTGCAGCTCAGATGGGAAACTAAATTCCTAGATAAAATGCAGGTTAAACCCCTTGAAAAGCTCAGAAAATGGGCATTTTCAAGGGTTTTTGTAGTTGGAGAGAAAATTCATAAATTATCGTAAAATACCGTATTTTATCATTAGATTTGGGGGAAATTTGGGGGAAGACTTGGGGGAAAAGCTTCCCCCAAATGCCATCTTAATCTCCATTCCGCCGCCTTCGGCTGGCGGCACAAATAGTAATGAAAGTGTTCCAACCCTCTACACTGTGCTGTAAAATAGTTTTAAGAAGCTATACTACTATAGAATAAATTAAATTTCTGCTATATATTTTTGAGATGATGTATGGTAAAATAGTGTTATCAAAGAAAGGATGAACGCTATGAGAAAAACATATCTTCCTCTGTCAGATGAAGACAGGAATTACCTTAAATCATTATCA
>UQVC01000017.1 GCA_900544395.1 uncultured Ruminococcus sp.
ATGCCAACCGTGCGCTGATGGGATCCAACATGCAGCGTCAGGCAGTGCCGCTTCTGACAACAGAGGCGCCGGCAGTTGGTACAGGTATGGAAGTAAAAGCAGCGGTAGACTCCGGTGTATGTATTGTTGCAGAGAGAGCTGGTGTGGTAGAAAGTTCTACATCTACAAGCATCACGATCAAACACGATGATGGAACAAAGAAGACATATAAGCTGACAAAATTCTTGAGAAGTAACCAGAGCAACTGTTACAATCAGGTGCCGATCGTAGATAAGGGAGAACGTGTGGAAGCCGGACAGGTGATCGCAGACGGTCCTTCTACATCCAATGGAGAGATGGCTCTTGGAAAGAACCCTCTGATCGGTTTCATGACCTGGGAAGGTTACAACTACGAGGATGCGGTTCTGCTAAGCGAGCGTCTCGTTGCAGAAGACGTTTATACATCCGTTCATATTGAAGAATATGAAGCAGAAGCAAGAGATACAAAACTGGGGCCAGAGGAGATCACAAGAGATATCCCTGGTGTTGGTGACGATGCACTCAAAGATCTGGATGAAAGAGGTATCATCCGCATCGGTGCAGAGGTACGTGCAGGAGATATTCTGGTCGGAAAAGTTACTCCGAAGGGAGAGACAGAGCTGACAGCAGAAGAAAGACTGCTTCGTGCGATCTTTGGTGAAAAAGCACGTGAAGTAAGAGATACTTCTCTGAAAGTACCTCACGGTGAATATGGTATCATTGTAGATGCAAAAGTATTTACAAGAGAGAATGGAGATGAGCTTTCCCCAGGAGTGAACCAGTCTGTCCGTATCTACATCGCGCAGAAGAGAAAGATCTCTGTTGGTGATAAGATGGCCGGACGTCATGGTAACAAGGGTGTTGTCTCCAGAGTGCTTCCGGTAGAAGATATGCCATATCTGCCAAACGGACGTCCTCTGGATATCGTGCTGAACCCACTGGGTGTGCCTTCCCGTATGAACATCGGGCAGGTGCTCGAGATCCACTTAAGTCTTGCAGCAAAAGCGCTTGGCTTTAATGTTGCAACCCCGGTATTCGTCGGAGCAAACGAGGATGACATCATGGATACGCTGGATCTGGCGAATGACTATGTAAATATGGAGTGGGAAGACTTTGAGAAGAAACATGGAGAAGAGTTACTTCCAGAAGTACTTCAGTATCTGTACGACAACCGTGACCACAGAGCGCTGTGGAAAGGAGTACCTCTTTCAAGAGACGGTAAAGTGCGTCTGCGTGACGGACGTACCGGAGAGTACTTTGACAGCCCGGTAACGATCGGACACATGCACTACCTGAAGCTCCATCACCTGGTTGATGATAAGATCCACGCACGTTCCACAGGTCCTTACTCACTGGTAACACAGCAGCCGCTGGGTGGTAAAGCTCAGTTTGGTGGACAGCGTTTCGGAGAGATGGAGGTTTGGGCTCTGGAGGCTTATGGTGCATCTTACACCCTGCAGGAGATCCTGACAGTCAAATCCGATGATGTTGTGGGACGTGTGAAAACATACGAAGCGATCATCAAGGGTGAGAACATTCCGGAACCAGGGATTCCTGAATCCTTCAAGGTATTGCTCAAAGAGCTGCAGTCTCTTGCACTGGATGTACGTGTACTGCGTGATGACAACACAGAAGTGGAGATCATGGAGACCGTAGATTACGGTGAGACAGACTTGCGTTCGATCATCGAAGGAAGAAAATACCGCGATGACAGAGAATCGTTTGGAGAACATGGATTCACAGAGCAGGAATTTGTCGGGGAAGAGCTGGAGAACGTAGAACCACAGGAGGAAGAGGATTTCACTCCTGGTATGGAATTGGAATTTGATGAATTCATGGATGATGAAGAATAGGAGGAGCCGTTTATATGCCAGCAAGCAATAATGAACAACAATATCAGCCGTTAACTTTTGATGCGATCAAAATCGGACTGGCTTCACCGGAAAAGATCATGGAATGGTCAAGAGGCGAGGTTACAAAGCCGGAGACCATTAACTATAGAACGTTAAAACCAGAAAAAGACGGTCTTTTCTGCGAGCGGATTTTCGGACCAAGCAAGGACTGGGAATGTCACTGTGGAAAATACAAAAAGATCCGTTATAAAGGGGTTGTTTGTGACAGGTGTGGAGTAGAAGTAACAAAAGCATCTGTACGTCGTGAGCGCATGGGGCACATTGCCCTTGCAGCTCCGGTATCCCATATCTGGTATTTCAAAGGAATCCCAAGCCGTATGGGACTGATCCTGGACATTTCTCCAAGAACACTGGAGAGAGTACTTTACTTTGCATCTTATATCGTACTGGACAAAGGGGAGACAGACCTTCAGTACAAACAGATCCTGTCTGAGGCAGAGTACCAGGAAGAAAAGGAAAAATGGGGAAGCAAAGCATTCCGTGTGGGAATGGGAGCAGAAGCAATCAAAGAACTTCTGGAATCCATTGATCTGGAAAAAGAATATACAGAACTGCAGGCAGGACTTGTCAATGCGACAGGACAGAAGCGTGCAAGAATCGTAAAACGTCTGGAAGTGGTAGAAGCATTCCGCGAATCTGGAAATAAACCAGAGTGGATGATCTTGACAGCAATCCCGGTAATTCCACCAGATTTGCGTCCGATGGTACAGCTGGATGGCGGACGTTTTGCAACATCTGACTTAAATGATCTGTACAGAAGAATTATCAACCGTAACAACCGTCTGAGAAGACTGTTGGAACTGGGAGCACCGGATATTATCGTGCGCAACGAAAAACGTATGCTCCAGGAAGCGGTAGATGCTCTGATCGACAATGGACGCCGCGGACGTCCGGTAACAGGACCTGGAAACAGAGCGCTCAAATCTCTGTCAGACATGCTGAAAGGTAAGTCTGGACGTTTCCGTCAGAACCTGCTTGGAAAACGTGTTGACTATTCCGGACGTTCTGTTATCGTTGTTGGACCGGAACTGAAGATTTATCAGTGCGGTCTGCCAAAAGAGATGGCGATCGAATTATTCAAACCGTTTGTAATGAAAGAACTGGTGGCAAACGGAACTGCACATAATATTAAGAATGCCAAGAAGATGGTAGAGAGACTCCAGCCGGAGGTTTGGGATGTGCTCGAAGAAGTGATCAAAGAGCATCCGGTTATGTTGAACCGTGCCCCCACACTGCACAGACTTGGTATCCAGGCGTTTGAGCCGATCCTGGTAGAAGGTAAGGCGATCAAGCTGCATCCACTGGTATGTACGGCTTACAACGCTGACTTTGACGGTGACCAGATGGCTGTCCATGTACCGCTGTCTGTAGAAGCACAGGCAGAGTGCCGTTTCCTGCTTCTTTCACCGAACAACTTACTGAAACCGTCTGATGGTGGTCCGGTAGCCGTTCCTTCTCAGGATATGGTACTTGGTATCTATTACCTGACACAGGAAAGACCGGGAGCAACAGGCGAGGGTATGTTCTTTAAGAACTTAAACGAAGCCCTTCTGGCATATGAAAACGGATATGTAACTCTGCATGCAAGAATCAAAGTTCGTGTTTCTAAAGAAATGCCGGATGGAACTGTAAAGACAGGTACGATCAGCGGAACACTTGGAAGAATGCTGTTCAATGAGATCATTCCGCAGGATCTTGGATTTGTAGACCGAGAAGTGGAAGGAAATGAGCTGCTTCTGGAAGTTGATTTCCATGTAGGAAAGAAACAGTTAAAACAGATCCTGGAGAAAGTAATCAATACACATGGAGCAACTCAGACAGCAGAAGTTCTGGATGATGTAAAAGCCATCGGTTACAAGTTCTCTACAAGAGCGGCGATGACTGTATCCATTTCAGATATGACAGTGCCGCCGCAGAAACCGGAGATGATCCAGGCAGCACAGGATACTGTAGATAAGATTACCAAGAACTACAAACGTGGTCTGATCACAGAAGAAGAGCGTTACAAAGAAGTAGTTGAGACATGGAAGGCAACCGATGACAAGCTGACAGAGGCGCTGCTCTCCGGTCTGGATAAATATAACAACATCTTTATGATGGCTGATTCCGGAGCCCGTGGTTCTGACAAGCAGATCAAACAGCTTGCCGGTATGCGTGGTTTGATGGCCGATACAGCCGGCCGTACGATCGAGCTGCCGATCAAGTCCAACTTCCGTGAAGGTCTGGACGTACTGGAATATTTCATGTCTGCCCATGGAGCTCGTAAGGGTATGTCCGATACGGCGCTTCGTACAGCCGATTCCGGATATCTGACAAGACGTCTGGTTGACGTTTCACAGGAGCTGATCATTCACGACAGTGACTGTGCGGGAGAAGGAAAAGAAATTCCAGGAATGTATGTAAAAGCATTCATGGATGGAAATGAAGAAATCGAAAGTCTGCAGGAGCGTATCACGGGAAGATTCTCTTGTGAAGACCTGAAAGACAAAGACGGAAATATCATCGTCAAAGCAAATCACATGATCACACCGAAGCGTGCTGAAAAAGTCATGAAGAATGCAGTTGACGAGAACGGTGAACCACTGGATAAAGTGAAGATCCGTACAATCCTTACATGTAAATGTAAGAACGGTGTCTGTGCAAAATGTTACGGTGCAAACATGGCAACCGGTGAAGCAGTTCAGGTTGGTGAAGCAGTTGGTATCATTGCTGCTCAGTCTATCGGTGAGCCGGGTACACAGCTGACCATGCGTACATTCCATACAGGTGGAGTTGCCGGTGACGATATCACACAGGGTCTTCCTCGTGTCGAAGAGCTTTTCGAAGCAAGAAAGCCGAAGGGACTTGCAATTATCACAGAGTTTGCGGGAACAGCGAATATCAGCGATACCAAGAAAAAACGTGAGATCATCGTAACAAATGATCAGACAGGAGAATCTAAAGCATACCTGATTCCATACGGATCCCGTATCAAGATTCAGGATGGCGTACATCTGGAAGCCGGAGACGAGCTGACAGAAGGTAGCGTCAACCCACATGATATCCTGAAGATCAAAGGACTTCGTGCCGTACAGGACTACATGATCCAGGAAGTACAGCGAGTATACCGTCTGCAAGGTGTAGAGATCAACGATAAGCATATTGAGGTCATTGTACGTCAGATGCTGAAGAAGATCCGTATCGAAGAAAGAGGAGATACAGAATTCCTGCCTGGAACTATGGTAGACGTTCTGGAGTTCAATGAAGTGAACGAACAGATGGAAGCAGAAGGAAAAGAGCCTGCAACAGGCGAGCAGATCATGCTTGGTATCACAAAAGCATCTCTGGCAACAGAATCCTTCCTGTCTGCAGCATCCTTCCAGGAGACAACCAAGGTTCTGACAGAAGCTGCGATCAAGGGTAAAGTAGATCACCTGATCGGTCTGAAAGAGAACGTCATCATCGGTAAACACATTCCTGCAGGTACAGGTATGAAGAAGTACCGTGATGTAAAATTAAACACAGAACTGGAAACAGAGGAAGAGGCAGAAGAGCTGGAAATGGAAGAAAATGAAGCTGTAGAAGCAGTGGAAACAACAGAAGCAGCCGTTTCTGAAGAAGCCGTTCTGGACGAAGAATAAAAATAGAATATGATTGAAACAAGGGGAGCTTGTATTACAGGCTGAGAGGAAGTTGTGAACTTCGACCTATAACCTGATTTGGATAATGCCAGCGTAGGGAATGTCATTCATTTGCACAGGGGAGTCCTCCTTGTTTTCAATCCGGAAAACAAGGAGGACTTTTTATAATGTTGAATTTTATGGTAAATGCAGAGGGAAATCTGACAACTGCAGGATATGCAGTATGTATTGTATTGGGAATTGTGGTATTTTGCATAGCGCTGTTTTTTGCAGGGAAAAGCTCTGCAAAACAAAAGATGACTGCAAAACAGCTGGCATGTTGTGCAATGGCAATGGCGCTTGCCTTTATTACGTCTTATGTAAAAATCTTTTCTCTGCCATGGGGCGGAAGCGTGACACTTTGCAGCATGTTGTTTATTGTACTGGTGGCGAACTGGTATGGGGTAAAGACAGGGGTTTTGGTTGGATTTACATATGGAATGCTCCAGTTTTTACAGGAACCATACGTGCTTTCTCTGTTCCAGGTATGTTGTGATTATGTTCTTGCATTTGCGGCGCTTGGAGTAGCAGGATTCTTTGCAAAGAAAAAGTATGGATTGATGAAAGGCTATATCGCAGCAGTCCTGGCAAGAGGGGCATTCCATGCTTTGGGAGGATATCTATACTGGATGGACTACATGCCTGATAATTTCCCGAAATCACTTGCAGCTGTATATCCAATCGCATATAATTACAGTTTTCTTTTAGCGGAAGGGCTGATCACAATCGTGATCATCTCCATTCCAGCAGTACAAAAAGCATTGGGAAGGGTAAAAAAAATAGCAGTAGAATAAAGAAAAACAACGACTGTAAGATTCTGGAGAATTTTACGGTCGTTGTTTTTATAAGATAAGAGGTTTCACACAATCTTAGCATCAAAGATCACTGCGAATCGTTTTCGGCAGAATCCTCCTGCATCCGGTATCCGACACCGACTTCTGTGAAAATATATTTGGGCTGGGCTGGGTCTTTTTCCAGCTTTCTTCGGATGTTGGCCATGTTGACGCGCAGGATCTTATTGTCGTCATCTGCGTAAGGTCCCCATACATTGGAAATGATAGAAGCATAAGTCATAACTTTTCCGGAATTTTGTGCAAGATACGATACGATCTTATATTCAATCGGAGTTAGATGAATTGGTTCTTTGTTGAGAGTCAGTTCCCGTCTGGAAAAGTCCAGAATAAGATCTTCGTACCGGTAGGGACGGATATAAAGGGAATCGGACGTATACAGTCGATTGCTGTGACGCAGGGAGGTGCGGATGCGGGCAAGCAGTTCCGAAGTACCAAACGGCTTTGTGATATAATCATCGGCTCCCTGATCCAGTGCAAGTACCTTTTCTTTCTCGGAGCTTCTGGCAGAGATGACGATGATCGGAGTACTGCTCCAGGTCCGCACTTCCCGAATGATATCGTTTCCATTCATATCCGGGAGCCCCAGATCCAAAAGGATCAGATCCGGGCATTGGGAATGGATCAGACTCAATCCTTCTTTCCCGCAGTCAGCATACAGAACCCGATAGTCTTGTTTTTTTAAGATTTTTCCAACAAAAGTCTGGATGTTTTTTTCATCTTCTATGATCAATACAGTAAATTTAGGCATAATTTGTACGCTCCTTTTCTTTTGGAAGGGTAAAAGAGAATTCAGCTCCTTTATCCAGATTGGCTGCATGGATCTCACCATCGTGGGCATGGATGATGGTCCGGCAGATGGACAGTCCGATGCCGATGCCTTTGTGTCCGTCTGAAGTGTCTGAGGAATACTGCCCATCAAAAATAAAAGGAATCTGCTGTGGATCCAGTCCGATTCCATGATCACGAACGGAAAATGTGACGAAATCCGGCTCTTCGGTAATCAGAAGTTCGATAGGCTTTTCACTGGAGGAATGGACATAAGCATTTTCCATGAGATTGATCAATACTTGTTCGATCAGTGTGGCATCCATGGGGATCATAAGAAAATCTTCAGGCATGGAAACCTGGATCTGAATGTCAGGAAGCCTTTTTTGAAGCCGGAGAATGGATTCAGAAACAACTTCTTCTACAATTTCCAGAGATTTCTTGACCTTGCTGGATTCGTTTTGGATCTTTGTGACAGAGAGCAGATTTTCGACCATATTCAGCAGCCATTGTGCATCCTCGTTAATATTCGATATCAGCTCCATACGCTCCTGTTCGGACATATTTCCAGCATCGTCCATATAAGAGGAAGAAGAGCCGATAATGCTGGTCAGAGGGGTACGCAGATCGTGAGATACTGCTCGCAGAAGATTGGCATGGATTTTTTCTTTTTCTGCGTCAGCCAGCTTTCGTTCTCGTTCTGCAGCAATGGCTTTCTGCTTTTTGAGCATTGTGGTAGTCGTGCTGGTGATCAGAGAGATCGTGAGCATCCCGATAAATGTGATGGGGTAGCCGGCCAGAGTAAAGTTAAGTTTAAAATAGGGATATGTAAAAAAATAGTTTGCTGCGATCACGCAGAACAGCGATGCAGCCACACCGTACCAGTAACTGGTCGTATTCTGGGCAATCAGGATCAGTGCCAGAATATAGATCAGAGAGGTGTTGACGGAATTTTTTTGTCCCAGATGAAAAAAGAAAAATGCCAGTATTGTAGAAATACCAAGTCCTGATATTGTAATCATCAAATTTTTAAAACATGTTTTCATATATGATACTACCTTTCTGCATTCAGATTACCATAACAGAGAGAAAAAATCCAGAAAGAAGAAAGAAAAAAGAAAAATGAAAGAATTAAGAAAATAAATTGCAAAAGTAGAACTTTGAAATAAAAAGGAATTTGATAAATAAGTAACAACTATACAAAATAAACAAAAAATAAAAGTTTAAAAAGAATTTAATCGACGAATTATAGTTGAAAATATCCTAAAAGTAAAAATGAAAATTACAATCAAAATAAGCGGTATGAATTTCTGTATTGAAAATTATTCATTATTTTGATAAACTATATCCACATGCAATCAATGTACAAGATGGAGGTGCGGAGATTGCAGAAGAAACAGAGAAAAAGTTTCAGGAGGAATTTATGGAAACAATGATGTACGCAGTTCCTGTTGTAGGGATATTCGCATTAGTCTTTGCCGCATATCTGGCTGCAAAGGTATCCCGACAATCAGAAGGAACAGAAAAAATGAGAGAAATCGCAGCAGCGATCAGTGAAGGCGCCAAAGCATTTCTCACAGCAGAATATAAGATTCTGATTATTTTTGTAGTGGTGTTATTTTTACTGATCGGAATTGGAATCGGCAACTGGGTGACTGCAGTCTGCTTTGTAGTGGGAGCATTATTTTCTACGTTGGCAGGATACGCAGGAATGAATGTTGCCACAAAGGCCAATGTAAGAACCGCAAATGCAGCAAAAGAGGGTGGAATGAACCGCGCATTATCCATTGCATTTTCTGGAGGAGCCGTGATGGGAATGTGCGTTGCCGGACTGGGAGCGCTTGGAGTCAGTGTGGTTTATATTTTAACAGAGAATGTGGATGTGCTTTCCGGATTTAGCCTGGGAGCATCCTCGATCGCGCTGTTTGCCCGTGTAGGCGGCGGTATTTATACAAAAGCAGCTGATGTGGGTGCAGACCTAGTTGGAAAGGTAGAAGCAGGGATTCCGGAGGACGATCCGCGTAACCCGGCAGTAATCGCAGACAATGTAGGAGATAACGTAGGTGACGTGGCTGGTATGGGAGCAGATTTGTTTGAATCTTATGTAGGCTCTCTTGTGTCGGCTTTGACGCTGGGAGTTGCAGTTTCTGCGATTTCCGGTGTGGTATTCCCGCTTGCGATCGCAGGATGCGGTCTGCTGGCATCCATTATTGGTACTTTCTTTGTAAAAGGAGATGAGAAATCCAGTCCACAGAAGGCGCTGAAGCTTGGTAGCAATATTGCGGCCGTACTGGTTGTTGTAGTTTCCCTTGTACTGAGCAAGGTATTATTTGGAAACTTTAACGGAGCCATTGCGGTAATCGCGGGTCTGATCGTTGGTGTTCTGATCGGATGGATCACAGAGTACTACACGTCTTCTGATTACAACCCGGTGAAAAAAATCGGTGAGCAGTCAGAAACAGGTCCGGCTACGACGATCATCAGTGGGATTGCAGTTGGTATGCAGTCTACAGCAATTCCGCTTCTTTTGATCTGTGTCGGAATTTTTGTTGCGTTCCAGGTAAATGGATTGTATGGAATTGCCCTTGCAGCAGTTGGAATGTTATCCACAACAGGAATTACAGTTGCAGTTGATGCGTACGGTCCCATCGCAGACAATGCAGGGGGAATTGCAGAGATGTCCGGACTGGATAAATCTGTGCGTGAGATTACAGATAAACTGGATTCTGTAGGAAATACAACAGCGGCTATGGGAAAGGGATTTGCGATCGGTTCTGCAGCGCTGACTGCACTGGCATTGTTCGCATCCTATTCTCAGGCAGTACATTTGGAGAACATCAATGTATTGGATTACCGCGTGATCATCGGTTTGTTTATTGGCGGCATGCTGACATTCTTATTCTCAGCATTTACGATGGAGTCCGTATCAAAGGCAGCATACAAAATGATTGAAGAAGTAAGACGCCAGTTCCGGGAAAAACCGGGAATCATGAAAGGAACAGAAAAACCGGATTATAAGTCCTGTGTGTCAATTTCTACGACAGCGGCTTTGCATGAGATGCTGCTTCCGGGAGCTCTGGCAGTGGTCGTTCCGATTCTGGTAGGAGTTGTACTTGGTGTGGAAGCACTTGGAGGACTTCAGGCAGGAGCCCTTGTTACCGGTGTTCTGATGGCGATTTTCATGGCGAACTCGGGCGGTGCCTGGGATAATGCGAAAAAGTATATTGAAGAAGGAAATCACGGCGGAAAAGGAAGCGAAGCGCACAAAGCAGCTGTCGTGGGAGATACTGTGGGAGATCCGTTTAAAGATACTTCCGGTCCGTCGATCAATATTCTGATCAAATTAATGACAGTCGTATCACTTGTATTTGCACCGCTGTTTTTATCAATCGGTGGATTGTTGTAAGAGCGTTTACAAAACAGTCAATTTTCAGTTTGAAACTTGGCTGTTTTTTTGTTGGTGAAAGTTTGGGAAAGGAAAAGCCATTTTTGTAATAAAAATAAAAGAGGCTGGAATCTGGGATATCAATCTGCCAGATTCCAGCCTTTTATAGGAAAAAGTAAGAATTAAATGGTTTCGCCGTTTTTATATTTCTGCAGTACATGCTGGATTCGTTCATCCGGACTTAAGATACTGCTGATGGAACCATCATGGTTCAGTGTATCAACAATCAAAGCAATATATTTGCTCATGTCACAGTTGATATAGTATGGTTTGGATAACAACTCCGGTGTCTGATAGATCAGATTGGTTGTCAGAATACCGGAAATTGTGCCGTCTTCATATGCCTGGTCGAATTTTTCCAGTCCGTTTGTGAAAAGGCCGAAAGTAGCAGCGGCAAAGATACGTTTTGCTTTTCTGCGCTTCAGTTCTGTTGCAACTTCAATGATAGAATCTCCGGAAGAAATCATATCGTCAATGATGATCACATCTTTTCCTTCGACAGAACTTCCCAAAAATTCATGCGCTACGATCGGATTGCGGCCGTTGATGATCTGTGTATAATCGCGGCGTTTGTAGAACATACCCATATCCAGTCCCAATACGTTTGCAAGGTAGATCGCACGGTTTGTACCACCCTCATCCGGGCTGATCGCCATCATATGCTCGCTGTCGATCTGCAGATCTTTGACATTGCGAAGCAGCCCTTTGATAAACTGATAAGTAGGAGGAACGGTCTCAAATCCGCTCAGCGGGATTGCATTGGAAACACGTGGATCGTGTGCATCAAATGTGATGATATTGTCTACTCCCATGCGTACCAGTTCCTGAAGTGCAAGAGCGCAGTCCAAAGATTCACGGCTGGTTCTTTTGTGCTGACGGCTCTCATAAAGGAATGGCATGATCACATTGATACGGCGCGCTTTTCCCCCAACTGCAGCAATGACACGTTTCAGATTCTGGAAATGATCGTCCGGTGACATATGGTTGGTATTACCTGTCAGAGAATAGGTGAGGCTGTAATTACATACATCGACCATCAGATAGAGATCTTTTCCGCGGACAGACTCCTTGATGATTCCTTTTGCCTCTCCGGAACCGAATCTTGGAACATCGGCATCAATGATAAATGTATCTCTGTCATAACCGGTGAACGCAACGTCCCCTTTGTGTTCAGATCCGCTTTCTTTGCGCCATTTTACCAGGTAATCATTGACTTTGTTTCCAAGTCCCTCGCATCCTCTGACCGGAATCAGCCCGAGTGCTCCTACTGGAATGTTTTCTAAATTTCTTTCTTCTCGACGTAACATGAATTTTCCTCCCTGTTTTTTAATTTCTTTTTGATTCGGATGTCATCGCCTATTAGTTTCAACATAATATAATTGCTTGTGATCCTGGAAAAAGAACGTTCTGTATACAGATCCGCCAGTGTGTCCAGGGACAAGTTTGTTGATATCAGTGTAGAACGTCTGTTGAGCAGTCGTTCATTGATGCAGGTAAAGAACTGGGAAGCAATAAAATTATTGGTATATTCCGTTCCCAGATCGTCTATGATCAGAAGGTCACAGTGATAGATCAGTTCAAACATATTTTGAGCATCCACATCGTTTTTATCAAAGGTGTGCTTGGCAAGGATTGAGAAAAACTTGGATGCGGAGAAATAGAGTACAGAATACTCCTTGTCCATCAATGCTTTTGCAATGCAGTTGGAGAGGAAGGTCTTGCCGACGCCCACATCTCCATACAGAAAAAGATTCTGGAAATCTGTTCCGAATGTATCTGCAAAATTGCGGCAGATCCGCAGGGCATCCTCAATGACCTGGCGGGAAGAACGGCCGCTTCTTGGATCTACAAAATTCGTGGAATAGTAGTCCAGAGAAAAGGTGTCAAAATTTTCCCGTGCGAGAATTTCTTTTAAGTTTGACTGTTCGTAAAGCAGGCTGATGATCGCCTTTTTAAAACAGTGACATTTCTGATTGCCGATATATCCGGTATCTTTACAATCCGGACAATCGTAGACCGGCTCCAGGTAATCAGTCGGAAATCCACTGGATTTTAAGAGTTCGTGTTTGCTTGCCCTTAAAATAGAAAGCTCTTCTTTTAAAGAAGAAATTGCTTTTTCATCGCCATTTAACAGACGCTTTCCGTATTGGACAGATAAGATGGAAATGGAATCATCCAGTGATTTGAATTCAGGCAGCTGGCGGTAGACCTCTTCATAATGTTGTGTCAGTATATCATGGTTTCTGAGCTGCTTTTGCTCGTACTCGCGCATAATCGCCTGATATTGTGAATTTTTTAGTCCCACGACAGTGCTCTCCTTTTAGTTGCTGTTTAATAGTTGTTCTTCCAGAGAATCCATATCATAAGAGCGGCGCTCGAAATTGTTTAGATTTCTGGAAACAGGTTTTGCTTTTGGTACAGAAGAAGTACCAGTGTGTTCTTTTTGTTTCTGGTAAGCAGTATCCAGAACCGCAATATCTTTGAGATGGTGCACATTGCTGTTGTGCCAGCGGGTCAGGATCGTGTCTGCATATTCAAAGCTTGGCTGATGAGTGGCGGAGATCGTACGGCTGCAGGCTTCTTCAATAATATCCAGGGTAAATCCGTAAGTGTCGGTCCATTTCTGGATGTAGGTCAGTTCCGAAGCGGCAGGCCCGCGGTTCTTGATCCCGAATGCATTCAGCACCGTATAACAGTTCTTGTTATAACTACGGGACTGCTGTTTTGCCTGTTCTTTTGTTGTAATTCCACTGTCAGCCCAGGAAAGTGCGACTTTCTGGATATAATGAATGCTTTTGTGTCCGTTTTCTACGCAGGATTCGATCAGATATTCGATCAGATCTGCTGACATACCAAGATGGTCATAAAAATAAGTGATCGCATCCATATCTGTTTTGGTCAAAGTCTTGCCAAGATACTGTTCTGCAATGAATAACAGAGATTTCAGCTGTTTCTGTGCTTTGAGTGAATCCTTAGGGGAAACACTGTGAGACACAGGCGCGGCCGCAGTGCGGACAGGTGCAGAAGAAACAGGGGCCGACTGGGGGACAGAGGATGTCTTGACAGGCGAACTGTCAGATACAGACATCTGTGATGCCGGAAACGGAAGCAGTTCCAGATGACAGACCTCGCCCTTGGCATCACATTCCATGTGAAGGAGCTGTTTGGACTCCCAGTACTTAAATGCCCGCAGGATGTCGTTCTCTGTATGATTGAGATAGTCAGCAATCGCTGAAACACTCAGAGAAGAGCTGGATCCTCCCAGATGTCTTAACAGAAAGAGATACACTTTTACAAATTCTCCGTTTGCCTGAACCATATAATGGTCGATAAAGCCATTGGCAACCAGAGTGACATTGGTCTGAAATCTGCTTGTTAAAGTAAATTCTTTCATAAAAAATCTCCCTTTCTGAAAAATAGCTGGTGGTTCTGCTCATGCGCAAAGGTATTATAGCATTTAAAGAGGACAGGCAAAAGCATTTTTGAAGGGAAAATCCGGTTTTTTTGTGAATAACCAGTGTGGATAATGTGAATAAGTCCTATTTTAGTAAGTCTTCTCCGATTTTTACCACATCCCCGGCTCCCATGGTGATCAGCAGATCCCCATCTTGCCACTGTTCTTTCAGAAAATCTTCAATTTCTGCAAAAGATGCAAAATAATGGGCATCCTTTCCAAGGGAGCGGATGGCATCAGCAAGTGCAGAAGAGGATACGCCCAGGGTATCAGTCTCCCTCGCAGCATAAATATCTGCCAGGATCACATGATCTGCATGAGAAAGGGACTCTGCAAATTCCTGAAAAAATGCTTTGGTACGTGTATATGTGTGTGGCTGGAAGACACACCAGAGCTTCCGGTGTGGATAGTGTTTTGCTGCCTGGAGTGTTGCCCGGATCTCAGTGGGATGATGTGCATAGTCATCCACGATCGTGACGCCGTTTACCGTTCCTTTATATTCAAACCTGCGATCCGTTCCGGAAAATGAAAGAAGTCCTTTTTGGATCGTCTCCATAGAAAGCCCCAGAAGTTCTGCGGTTGCGATCGCAGAAAGTGCATTGGAGACATTGTGATCTCCCGTGACAGAAAGAGTGATGTGAGTCTCCAGCTGTCCATGGCGGTAAAAGTCGAAAGCAACACGCCCTTTTTCATCATAGGTAATATTCTGCGCACTGTAATCAAACTCCGGAGACATTCCATAGGTGATCACATGACAGTCCAGTCCGGCATAAATTTCCTGGTACTGGTCGATCTCTCCATTGATGATCAATGTTCCGTCAGAAGGCAGAAGCGCTGCAAACTGGTGGAAAGAATGTCGGATATCTTCCAGGTCTTTGAAAAAGTCCAGATGATCAGCCTCTATATTTAAGATCACACTGATCTTGGGCAAAAAGTTCAGGAAGCTGTTGGTATATTCACAGGCTTCCGTGACAAAAATACCGGAATTTCCAACCCGGATGTTTCCTCCAATGGCCTGAAGAATCCCGCCGACAGAGATTGTTGGATCGGTATCTCCTTCTAAAAGAATGTGGGAGATCATGGAAGTAGTCGTTGTCTTGCCATGAGTTCCGGAAACGGCGATCGGTGTTTTGTAGTTGGTCATCAGCTGCCCCAGAAGTTCTGCGCGGGTCAGCATTGGGATTTTTTTTGCGACTGCTTCGATCAGTTCTGCATTGTCCCGTCGGATGGCAGCAGTATATACGACGCAGTCGATGCCGTCAATGATATTGGAAGCCTTCTGCCCATAGAAAATCTGGGCTCCCTTTTGCTCCAGATGTTCTGTCAGAGGGGAGGACTTGGAATCCGAACCGGATACGGTAAATCCTTCTTTGAGAAGAATCTCGGCAAGTCCGCTCATACTGATGCCGCCGATTCCGATGAAATGCACATGGATAGGCTGGTTGAAATTAATTTTATACATATTGATTATTCCCTTTCCTTAATAGAAATCGTTGTAGTCTTGTCTGATTTATCCTAAAAAATAAGAAAATTCTTTTATATAGTCATAAAAATTGTTTGTCGTTTATATTATACTATATATGGGGAAAATTAAAAGAAGTTCTTTTTGTGCCAAATAAACAAAAAGGTAAAAGATTATGCTAAAATTTTGTAAAAATCATGTACTGATGTCAAAATTATGGTATAATAAGAACAATCAACTAGAAATGAGGTGACTACATGATTAAGAAGGAAATGATTGCCATGCTGCTTGCAGGCGGACAAGGCAGTCGCTTGGGAGTTCTCACTGCGAAGGTTGCAAAACCGGCAGTGGCTTTTGGAGGGAAATATCGAATCATTGATTTTCCATTGAGTAACTGTATTAATTCAGGAGTAGACACGGTTGGTGTATTGACCCAGTACCAGCCTTTACGTTTGAATACACATATCGGAATTGGAATCCCGTGGGATCTGGATCGCAATGTAGGAGGAGTTACGATCCTTCCGCCTTATGAGAAGAGTACAAACAGTGAGTGGTATACAGGGACTGCCAATGCAATCTATCAGAACCTTGATTATATGGAAACATACAATCCGGACTATGTTCTGATTCTGTCCGGTGACCATATCTACAAGATGGATTATGAGGTTATGCTGGATTTCCATAAGGCAAACCATGCAGATGTGACGATTGCGGCGATGCCGGTTCCGATGGAAGAAGCAAGCAGATTTGGAATTGTAGTTACAGATGAGGAAAGTCAGATCAAAGAATTTGAGGAAAAACCGGAAAAGCCCAGCAGTAATCTGGCATCTATGGGAATTTACATTTTCAGCTGGCCGGTCTTAAAAGAAGCTCTTTTGAAATTGTCCGAACAGCCAAATTGTGATTTCGGAAAACATATTATTCCATATTGCCATGAGAATGGCCGCAGGATGTTTGCTTATGAGTACAACGGTTACTGGAAAGATGTAGGAACATTGAGTTCTTACTGGGAAGCAAACATGGAGCTGATCGATATTATTCCGGAGTTTAATTTATATGAAGAATTCTGGAAAATCTATACCAACAGCGCGAATCTGCCGCCACAGTATATTTCTGAGCAGTCTGTGGTAGATCGCTGCATTATCAGCAATGGTTCGGAAATTTACGGAGAAGTACATAATTCTGTTTTGGGCGGTGGTGTGACCATCGGAAAGGGAAGTATCGTCAGAGATTCTATTCTGATGCGGGATGTTGTGATCGGTGACAACTGCGTAGTGGACAAGGCCATCATCGCAGAAGGCACAGAGATTGGCAATAATGTAGTCATTGGAATCGGCAGCGAAGTTCCGAACAAAGAAAAACCGAATATTTACAGCGGCGGACTTGCTACTATTGGAGAAAACTCCAGAATTCCATCGGATGTACAGATCGGGAAAAATACTGCGGTCAGCGGCTATACAGTACCGGAAGATTACAGCGATGGAGTGCTTGCAAGCGGCGAGACATTAATAAAGGCAGGTGAACGTTCATGAGGGCAGTAGGAATTATCTTGGCAGGCGGAAGCAGCAGAAAAATGCGGGAATTGACAGCGAAACGTGCAGCTGCGGCAATGCCGGTGGCAAGCAGTTACAGAGCAATCGATTTTGCACTCAGCAATATGACAAATTCGCATATCCAGAAAGTGGCAGTGCTGACACAGTATAATGCGAGATCGTTAAATGAACATCTGAATTCTTCAAAATGGTGGGATTTTGGAAGAAAGCAAGGTGGTCTGTATGTATTTACACCGACGATCACAGCAAATAACGGGGACTGGTACAGAGGAACTGCGGATGCAATCTACCAGAATCTGGATTTTCTGAAAAAGTGTCATGAGCCTTATGTGATCATTACATCAGGTGATGCGGTTTATAAGTTGGATTATAATAAAGTACTCGAGTATCATATTGCAAAGAAAGCAGACATTACCGTTGTATGTAAAGATCTCGAAGACGGGGAAGATGCGACTCGTTTTGGTACGGTGCGCATGAATGAATCTGCAAGGATCGAGGAGTTTGAGGAAAAGCCGATGGTGGCAAAATCTCAGACCATTTCTACCGGAATTTATGTGATCAGAAGACGGCTTTTGATCGATTTTATCGAGCACTGTGCAGAGGATGAGAGACATGATTTTGTAACCGATATTCTGATTCGTTATAAGAATCTGAAGAAAATTTACGGTTATAAGATAAACAGCTACTGGAGTAATATCTCAACAGTGGATGCATATTACCAGACAAATATGGATTTTCTGAAGCCGGAAGTAAGAAAATATTTCTTCAAGGATGCTCCGTATGTCTATTCCAAGGTCAGCGATCTGCCGCCGGCGAAGTACAATCCGGGAGCAGTTGTGAAAAACAGCCTTGTAGGAAGCGGAAGTATTGTCAATGGAACCATAGAAAATTCCGTGATCTTCAAGAAAGTATTTGTGGGCAATAACTGTGTGATCAAGAACTCGATCATTCTGAATGATGTATATCTTGGCGATAATACATACATTGAAAACTGTATCGTAGAAAGCAGAGATACGATCAGAGCCAATACCAGACATGTTGGGGAAAACGGAGTGAAGGTAGTAGTTGAGAAAAACGAGAGGTATGCATTATAAGAGACTGAGACAGTAATGCAGGCGGAGAAAGGAGACTTGGACAGTATGCAGATTACAGATGTTCGTGTGCGCAAGGTGACAAAAGAAGGAAAGTTGAAAGCAGTTGTTTCAATCACGATTGACAATGAATTCGTAGTTCATGATATCAAAGTGATTGAAGGAGAAAAAGGATTGTTTATCGCGATGCCGAGCAAGAAAGCTTTGGATGGGGAATATCGTGATATCGCACATCCAATCAATTCCGGAACAAGAGAAAAGATCCAGAATACGATTCTGGAGAGGTATCAGGAAGCGTTAGAAGCGGAACCGGCTGAAGAAATGTAACTTGTAGAACGTACAAAATAGGAAAATGCCTTGGAAGTACGAATTGTGAGTCCGTATTTCCGAGGCATTTATCTGTGGAAAATTGCAGCTGTCAGTCCCTGAAAATGGACGTTAGATCAGGCGCATGGGTAAACTCCATGTGCTTTTTTGTTTTTGGATGCAAAAATTGCAGACGGCAGGCAAAAAGCTGCAGTTGCTGAAACGTTGTTTCTGCCGTACCGTATTTTCTATCTCCGGCAATCGGACAGCCGAGATGTGCCATCTGTACCCGGATCTGGTGATGGCGCCCGGTATCCAGATGGATCTCGGCAAGAGAATGGAGTCCATCTGTGTGTTCGATATGATAAGTAAGGCGTGCCAGTTTGGCGCCGGGTGTTTCTTTGGAACAGACGCGGGAGGTGTTGGTACGTCCATCCTTAACCAGAAAATCTTCCAGAGTGTCATCTAAAGTTTTGGGGCAGCCGGATAAAACCGCCAGGTAATATTTGCCAAATCCGGAATTTTGCAGCTGTCGGTTCAGTTCTTTTGCAGCAGCAGGTGTTTTAGCAAATACGAGCAGTCCTTCGACAGGCTGATCTAACCGGTGGATGACGGCAAGATATGGCGGCTTTTTAGACGGACTGTTTTGATGGAGATAATTTTTGAGAATACTGACCATATCAGGAAGTCCCGGACGATGGGTCTGGGTTGGGGTTCCGGCTGGTTTGAGACATACCAGGATGTCATGATCTTCGTATAAAATATGTGGTTTCATTTTGTTTATGCTCCTCTTGTGAAATCTGCTACAATTATCATATAAAATAAAAGAGTGGTCAAGGGATTCTTGACTTTTGCAGCAAACCTCTCTAAACTGATTTACATAGAATGATCTGCAAAATGAAGTACAGTTGGGATTGGATCACAGCAGGAGGTGGATGACAGATATGAGGACGAATTGGGAGTGGGAACAGTTTGGGGAAGACATCAGGCGGACAGTTCAGGATGCGGTGGACTCCAGAGACTTTCGAAGATTAAATCAGACGATCACAGATACCGTGAACAGCGCCCTTCATGGATTTACAGGAGGGATGCGTGGATCACGTCAGGGATACCGGTATCAACAGAATACGTATCAGAATACACAAGGCAGAGGAACACAGAATGGATGGCAGAACCTGGATCTGAACCAGTTAAAACGTCCGACGTTGTATGCGAAGATGCGAGGCAGGAAGATCGCAGGTATGGTTATGGCAATTACAGGATACAGCTTTGCGGTTTGTCTTTTGATTGGAAGTGTGATCACTGGAGTCACAGGGATGCTGATGGGAGCAGGTGTTGGAGTTTCTGTGGCAGTCACGATCCAGATGATTTTTTTGATTGTATTTACAGTACTTGGGGCAGCAGGCAGCAGGATGATGTGCCAGGTGAATCGGTTTCAGACTTATATCGAAGAACTACATGGCAGAGAATACGGCAATATCAAAGATCTGGCACAAAGAATGCACAAGAAAGAGAAGTTTGTTGTAAAAGATCTGGAAGCGATGATCCGCAAGGGGTGGTTTTTACAGGGATATCTGGATGACCAGAAAGTTTGTCTGATGACGAGCAAAGCGGCATATGATCAGTATCGCGAACTGATGGCGCAGGCGAAGCAGCAAAAGATGCAGGAGCAGGAAAAGAAAGAACAGCAAAAGGCGGATGCGGACAGGCGGGCAGGCCTGGATCCGAAAGTGCAGGAAGTCATCGAAGCAGGCAACAGATACATTCGTAAGATCAGAGAGTGTAATGATGCGATTCCGGGAGAAGTGGTTTCTGAAAAAATGTCCCGGATGGAGCTTTTGACAAAGCGGATTTTTGAAAGAGTAGAGCAAAATCCGGAGGCGGTGACGGATATCCGTCGACTCATGGAATATTATCTTCCAACAGCGGTCAAGCTTCTGGAAGCATATGAGGAACTGGATGCACAGCCAGTGCAGGGAGAAAATATTCTTTCTTCCAAAAAAGAAATTGAAGATACGCTGGATACATTGAACATGGCGTTTGAAAAGCTTCTGGACGATCTGTTTCAGGATACGGCGTGGGATGTATCTTCGGATATTTCTGTGCTGAAGACCATGCTGGCGCAGGAAGGACTTACGGAAAATGACTTTTCAACAGGAGGAAAACGATGAGTGAAGAATTGAAAGAGTTTCAGACAACCCCAACCTTGACATTAAATCCATTTGTGGAGGAAGAAAAAGTACAGCCGGTTGTAAAGCAAGAAGAGCCGTTGATGGATGAAAGCGTTCTTTCCGAAGAAGAGAGAAAGATGGCAGATCAGTTTGCAAGTCAGATCGATCTGACGAATTCTGCCATGATCCTGCAGTATGGCGCAGGAACACAGAGTAAGATGGCAGATTTTTCGGAGACAGCGCTGGAGAATGTCAGAACCAAAGATCTGGGAGAAGTAGGGGAGCTTCTCGGAAATGTTGTAAAGGAACTGAAAGATTTTGATGAGGAAGAAGAGCGGGGATTTTTTGGGATTTTCAAAAAGCAGGTAAATAAAATCCAGGCGCTGAAGTCTAAATATGCAAAAGCAGAGGCGAATATCAATCAGATCTGTCAGGCGTTGGAAGGACATCAGGTACAGTTGATGAAAGATGTTGCAATTCTGGATAAGATGTATGAGCTGAATTTGACTTATTTTAAAGAACTGACCATGTATATTCTGGCGGGAAAGAAAAAGCTCAAAGAAGTGCGGGAAGGAAAGCTGAATGAGTTGTTGCTGAAAGCACAGACCAGCGGCCTTGCAGAGGATGCACAGGCAGCGAGAGATCTGGAATCGATGTGCGGCAGATTTGAAAAGAAAATCCATGACCTGGAACTGACACGGATGATCTCTGTGCAGACAGCCCCGCAGATCCGACTGGTACAGAATAACGATACGGTTATGGTAGAAAAAATCCAGTCCACCATCGTAAATACCATTCCGCTCTGGAAAAGCCAGATGGTACTGGCACTTGGAGTGGCACATTCCGCGCAGGCCGCAGCAGCCCAGAGGGAAGTGACGGATATGACGAATGAGCTGCTGAAGAAAAATGCGGATACGCTGAAGATGGCAACCTTAGAGACAGCCAGAGAATCTGAGCGCGGGATCGTAGATATGGAGACCTTAAAAGCAACCAATGAATCCCTGATCTCAACACTGGATGAGGTGATGCAGATCCAGCAGGATGGAAGACAGAAACGTCAGGAAGCAGAAGCAGAGATGCTGCGTCTGGAGAATGAATTAAAGCAGAAATTGCTGCAGATCGGCGTTCATGCATAAAACACAGGAGTACAGGGATGATACGAATCGCAATTGTAGAGGATGAAGACTATTATGTCAGTCAGCTGACTGGATATCTGAAGGAATATCAGAAAAGTGAAAGAACAGAATTTGATATTACCGTCTATCGGGACGGTGATGCGATTACTTCGGAATATAAGGCACAGTTTGACATGATCCTGATGGATATCCAGATGAAGTTTGTGGATGGAATGACTGCGGCAGAGGAAATCAGGAAGATGGACTCGGAAGTTGTGATTATTTTTATTACAAATATGACTCAGTATGCAATCCGGGGGTATGAAGTGGCTGCTCTGGATTACGTGTTAAAGCCGGTTTCTTATTTTGCGTTTCATGAAAAGTTAAAGAGAGCAGTTTCCAAGATTAAGAAACGGAAAAGTACCTATACGACGTTGAATGCAAAGGGCGGCATTATGCGGGTGGATGTCGCAGATATATATTATGTGGAAAGCTCGGGGCATACTCTGATCTATCACACGTCAGGCGGTGATTATTTCATTTCGGGAACGATGAAAGCGGTGGAAGAGGAATTGAGCGGTTTGGGATTTTCCAGAGGAAATAAATGTTACCTGATCAATCTGGAACATGTGGATGGAATCCAGGATAAGTGTGCTGTTGTAAAAGGTGAAAAACTGCAGATCAGCCGCCCGCGGATGAATGCGTTCATGCAGGATCTGACAAAGTACTGGGGAGATTTGAAATGACAGAGACAGTGATAAACGATGTGCTTCCTGACATTCCCAGAATATATACTGCAGTGGCGGAATGGCTGGCATGTCTGATCTGTATATTGGAAGTGAAAAGGCGTGTACAGGGATGGAAACTGGCAGGAATCTCAATGGGAGTACTGATTATACAGGCGGGATTTCTGCAGATGACGGCCGGTGCAGAAGGAATCTGGTGGATGATCTGTATGGCGGGCGCAATTGCGATTATGTATGCGTTTCTTGCCATTTGTTGTGATATCAGTCTGAAAGATACGGGATATTATTGTGTGAGGGCATTTGTAACAGCGGAATGTGTGGCATCATTGGAATGGCAGTTAGATTGCTTTGGATATTTTACTTTAGGATGGCGGCATCCTGTTTTTCGGATTGGATTTCTAATCTTGACTTATGGACTTGGATTCTTACTGACATGGCTGTGCTACCGAAAATATGAAAATCAGGAAGAAGAAATTCTGGTGACTGCCAAAGAGCTGATATCCTGTGTGATTATTGGATTATCTGTTTTCTTGATCAGCAATCTGGGTTTTGTCTCTCTGACAACACCGTTTAGCGGAACATTTCCAACAGAGATATTCAATGTGCGGACACTGGTAGATTTGGGAGGCGTTGCGGTTTTGTATGCATTCCATGTGCAGCGGGTGGATCTGCGAGTTCGGCATAAACTGGAAAGTGTGCAGAATATTTTGCATAATCAATATGTACAGTATCAGCAGTCTCAGGAGGCGATGGATCTGATCCATTATAAGTATCATGATCTGAAGCACCATATCATTGCGCTTCGGGCACAGGAGAATGCAGAGCAGAGAGCAGCTTATCTCGATAAAATGGAAGAAGAAATCCGAAATTTTGAGGCGCAGAACCGGACGGGAAATGATGTACTGGATACGCTCTTGAATGCGAAGATGCTGCAGTGCATGAAGAAACATATTTCTATGACCTGTGTGGTGGATGGTACCTTATTTTCTTTTATGGATACGATGGACATTTGTTCGCTGTTTGGAAATGCGCTGGACAATGCAATCGAATACGAAGAAAAGATTGCAGACAAGGAAAAACGTCTGATTCATGTGACTGCCTGTGCGCAGAGGAATTTTCTTGTTGTCCGATTTGAAAATTACTGTGAGGAACAGATGGATTTTGGCACAGCCTTTCCGGTTACGACAAAAGACGATACGCAATTTCATGGATATGGTTTAAAGAGTCTTCGATATACGGCACGGAAATATGGCGGCGAGGTCAGCGCAAACATAGAAGATAACTGGTTTGTGCTGAAGGTGCTGATTCCGATGAAGATGTAAAGGACATATAGAGACAAAGAAACGACCGGGTTGGTGAATATACACAAATCCGGTCGTTTTCTTTTGGGTGTGAAACATATAACACCGCTGTGGCTATGTATGGAATTTATAGTTTTCCTTTTCGGTCCTGGATCATATTTACAAACATATCAACTGCTTCGGGAGTTTGGTGATTAAAAAACAAACTTGTGTTAGTATCTAATTTGGTGATTTTTTTCATATCTGTTTCGGATAATTTAAAATCAAAGATTTCAAAATTTTCTTTCATTCTGTTAATATGTGTTGATTTTGCCAAGGTAACAATATCTCTTTGCATAAGCCAGCGTAAAATAATCTGAGCGACAGATTTTTGATATGTTTCGCTGATTTCTTTTAGTACTGGATTTGTAAACATATTATTTTTTCCTTCTCCGAAAGGCGCCCATGCTTCCATTTGTACATTTCTGGTTATCATGTTTTTTTGGGCAGCAGTCTGTTGATGGAATGGATTTACTTCAACCTGGTTAACTTGTGGTGGTATTTCGTTAAAAGCAACCATGTCTGCCAGCCGGTCCGGATAGAAGTTACTGACACCGATGGCACGGATTTTACCAGATTTGTACAATTCCTGTAAGGCTTTGTACGCACCATAATAGTCTGAAAAAGGCTGATGCAGCAAAACCAGATCAAGGTAATCTGTTTTTAATCTGTCCATCGAGTTTAAGACGGACTGTTTTGCTTTTTTGTAGCCGTAATTGTCTATCCATACTTTTGTGGTAATGAAAAGTTCTTTCCTTGAAACACCACATTTGGTAATTGCATTTCCGACTTCTTCTTCATTAAAGTAAGACTGTGCTGTATCAATATGCCGGTAACCAATTTCAATTGCGTCAAGCACGCAGCGTTCACAATCCTCTTTGGAAATTTGAAATACTCCAAAACCTAATTTGGGTATTTGGATACCGTTATTTAATGTTACATATTCCATTTAATATTCCTCCTTGTAAATGTTTTGTGGCTTAAGTACAATAGAATTATAAAACTCGGTAGTAGCTACCGGTCAATAGTTTTTAGAAAAGAGGAATAAGTATGTATTCAATGAAAGAAGTATGTAGATTGACAGATATGAAATATGAAACGTTAAAATACTATTGTAACCAAGGATTGGTTCCAAATGTAAAGCGAAGTGACAATAATTATCGGATATTTGATGAGAGAGATGTGGAATGGATAAAAAGTCTTTCTTGTCTGAAGCGATGCGGTATGGGCATTGTTGAGATGAAAGAATATGTTGATTTGTGTTTAGAAGGAGAACGCTCTATTTCTGAGAGAAAGAAGATATTAGAACAGAAAAAGAAAATGTTGGAAAAAAGACAGCAGGAGATACAAAATAGTATGCAGTATATTGATACAAAGCTGCAATTTTATGATGATGTGTTGACCGGAAAAATAAAATACAGAAGCAATCTGATAGATGTAAATGAAAAATAGAGATGCCGTTGTTGCGATGGGAAATGAAATTGGTTAAAGTGCATAAAACAGATCTGTATTATTTGTAAGTATTACACAAGATGAAATACAAGTTGTGCAGAAAAAGAGCAGTTTGTGCAGATTTTGGCGTGGTTCCTTTATTTCTGATACAATGCAGACATCACAAACAAAGGGAGGAACAAAAGATGTTAGCAATTAACATTGATGACGTGATTAACGTCTTGAACACATGCAAACCGTATCTGATTGCACTTGGTGTAATCCTTGCGCTTGCGGTGGTTATCACGATTGCAGTTAAGAAACTGCCGAAACCGAAGAAAAAATTGATCCGTGCACAGAGCTGGATCGCATTTCTTCTTGCATTTGTTGTAATTGTGAATATGATCTGCTGGGGACCGATGTCCAGTATGATTTCATTGGCAACAGAAAAGAGTGATATTCAGAAAGAGACTTCAGATGCGGCAACAGCACTTTGTGAGCAGATCGCAGATGAAGGAATCGTACTTCTGAAAAATGAGGAAGGCAGACTTCCGCTGGAAGAAGGAACAAAGCTGAACGTATTTGGCTGGGCTTCCACAAATCCGGTATACGGAGGAACAGGATCCGGTGGACTTTCCGATGCATATCCGACAGTCTCTCTGCTGGAAGGACTGGAGAATGCAGGATTTGAAGTGAACAGTGAACTGGTTGATTTCTATAAAGATTTCAGAGAAACACGTCCGACAGTTGGAATGTGGGGACAGGATTGGACCATCCCGGAACCTACGATTGAAGAATATGAAGAGGCTGGTATCTTTGAATCTGCAAAAGAATACTCTGATACAGCAGTTGTGGTAGTTTCCCGTTCCGGCGGAGAAGGTGCAGATCTTCCAACGAGCCTGGATCCGGAAGTAGAAGATACATTTGAAGAAGGCGGTACATTTGGTGCTTCCGGACTTCGCATCAGTGATCAGAAAGATGACCTGGATGCATCCAAACATTTCCTGGAACTGACAAACAGAGAGCAGGCAATGCTGGAGCGTGTGGCAGAAGATTATGAAGATATTATCGTAATTGTAAATGCGGCAAATGCAATGGAACTTGGATTTGTAGATGAGTATGAGGAAATCAGCAGTGTGATCTGGTGTCCGGGAACAGGACAGTCTGGATTTAATTCACTTGGTTCTATTTTAAAAGGGGAAACCAATCCGTCTGCAAAAACAAGTGACACATTTGTAAAAGATCTGACAAAGACACCTACATACAATAACTTCGGATTCTTTGCATATGACAACATGGATGAATTTGAAGTGGATGGTTTTGTACCGAATTTTGTAAACTACACAGACGGAATCTATGTAGGATATCGCTTCTATGAGACTGCCGCAGAGGAAGGATTGTTTAACTACAACGAAATGGTACAGTATCCATTTGGATATGGACTTTCCTACACAACCTTTGAGCAGAAAATGGGAGAGCTGAAGGTAAATGACGGCACAATCTCTGTTGACGTAACTGTTACCAACACAGGTGATGTAGCAGGAAAAGATGTTGTGGAGATTTACTACAATCCACCGTATACAGATGGTGGAATTGAGAAAGCTTCTGTAAATCTGATCGGATTTGAGAAGACAGAGCTTTTGGAGCCAGGAGCAAGTGAAACAGTAACAGTCACATTTACAGAAGAAGACATGGCGTCTTACGATAACAACAATGCAAAAGCATATGTGCTGGAAAAAGGGGATTATGAGATTTCTCTTCGTACAGATTCCCACACAGTTGTAGATACAAAGACGCATACAGTAGATAAGACAATCACATACAGTGGTGACAATGCACGTTCTACAGACCAGACAACAGCAACAAACCAGCTGGATGCTGCCAATGGAGATCTGGTTTATCTGTCACGTGCAAATGGATTTGCAAACTATAAAGAAGCTACCGCAGCTCCGACAAACTTTACAATGTCAGAAGAAGATAAGGCAACATTCATGAACAACAGCAATTATAATCCGGAAGATTATAATAACGAAGAGGATGAAATGCCGACAACAGGTGCGAAGAACGGTCTTGAACTTGTTGACTTAAGAGGTGTGGATTACGATGATCCACAGTGGGATCAGCTTCTGGATCAGTTAACGATTAAGGAAATGGATACTATGATCGCGCTTGGCGGTTATCAGACATCAGCAGCAAAGAGTGTCGGAAAAGTACAGACGATTGACTGTGACGGACCGGCATCTATCAACAATAACTTTACAGGAACCGGCTCCATCGGATTCCCTTCTGCGGTTATCATTGCAAACACATGGAATGTTGACATTGCAGATGCATTTGGAGAGAGCATCGGTAAAATGGCGGATGAGATGGGCGTATCCGGATGGTATGCACCGGCTATGAACATCCACAGAAGTGCTTTTGGAGGACGTAACTTCGAGTATTATTCAGAAGATCCGTTCCTTTCCGGAAAAATCGCTGCAGCAGCAGTAGCCGGAGCAGGGAAAGAAGGCGTATATGCCTATCTGAAACACTTTGCTTTGAACGATCAGGAGACAAACCGTACAAATCAGCTTTGTACATGGTTCAACGAGCAGTCTGCACGTGAGATTTATCTGAAACCGTTTGAGATGTGTGTAAAAGAAGGAGGAGCAAAAGCAGTCATGTCAGCCTTCAACTTCTATGGAACAGAGCCGGCAGGAGCAAGTTCAGAAATTTTGAATAACATTCTTCGCGAGGAATGGGGATTCCGTGGATTTGTTCTGACAGACTACTATGGAGTATACGGATATCAGGATGCGGACCGTATGATCCGCAACGGAAATGACTGTATGCTGGTTGCTTACGACACAGAGACGAACCATGTAACAGATACAAAGAGCGCAACCAGTGTTTGGGCAATGCGTCAGGCATGTAAGAACATTATGTATACAGTAGTAAATAGCCGTGCATATGCGCCGGAAAACCTGCAGACAGGTCTTTTGACATGGCAGATCGCAGCAATCGTAATTGATACGATCCTGGCAGCAGGAATGATCTTACTTGAGATTGCAGCAATCAAGAGATTCAAAAAGAGAAATGCAGAACTTGCAAAAGAAGTAAAAGCCGCAGATGCGGAGTAAACTTCGAATGATGATAAAGTGAAAGCATAGGAAAACAAAATGTTCAGGAAGTATCAGGAATCGGGAATCCTCCCGATTCCACTTCCATATATAGGGATGAAAGCAGTTCCCACATGGTTATACAGGAGAAACGAAATTGAAACATCAAGATTTGATCAATAAGATGACATTGGAAGAAAAAGCCGCCTTTCTGAGCGGTAAAAATGTATGGCAGACAAGAGATTTTCCGAGACTGGATATTCCGTCGATTTTCTGTTCTGACGGTCCTCACGGTATCCGTAAGCAGGCAGGAGCAGGGGATCATCTGGGATTGAATGCTTCTCTTGAAGCAACCTGTTTCCCGACGGCGGCAACCGTTGCCAACAGTTGGGATGAGCAGTTGGGAGAAGAAATCGGTATTGCGCTCGGTGAAGAAGCGGCTGCCCAGGAAGTAAACATTGTTCTGGGGCCGGGACTGAATATGAAACGGAGTCCCCTTTGCGGCAGAAATTTTGAATACTTTTCGGAAGATCCATATCTGGCAGGGAAAATGGCTGCTTCTTATGTGAAAGGAATTCAAAGTCAGGGTGTGTATGCCTGTCCAAAACATTTCGCAGTAAACAGTCAGGAGCTGCGTCGTATGGCGATGAACTCAGTGCTGGATGAGAGAACGCTGCGTGAAATTTATCTGACTGGATTTGAGATTGCTGTAAAAGAAGGCAAGGCAAAGTCCATGATGTCAAGTTACAATGAAGTAAATGGCACCTATGCCAATGAAAATAAACATTTGCTGCAGGATATTCTGAGAAAAGAATGGGGATTCGACGGAATTGTGATCACAGACTGGGGTGGTTCCAATGACCATGTCGCAGGTGTAGCAGCGGGCTCCAATCTGGAGATGCCGGCACCGGGGCTGGATTCGGCAAGACAGATTATCAAAGCGATCGAAGAGAAGACTCTGACAATGGAAGAGCTGGATGCCTGTGTGGATGATCTGCTGGATGCGGTTCTGACCTTGAGCAAAAATGCAGAGGGAAAGAAACGTACATTTTCGGAGACCGCGCATCACGAGCTTGCGAGACGTGCTGTGGAAGAGAGTGCAGTGCTTTTGCAAAATACAGACGGGATTCTTCCGCTGAAACCGGGAAGCAAGGTGGCCGTAATCGGAGATTTTGCATTTGAGCCGAGATATCAGGGGGCAGGATCTTCGATGGTCAATCCGACGTATCTGGAAACCATTGAAAAAACAATTGGCAATTATGACTTACAGGTTGTAGGCATCAACAGAGGATATAAACGAACCGGGGAAGCGGATGAGGCGATGAAGAAAGCGGCTCTTGATCTGGCGGCACTTGCAGATGTGGTGATTTACTGTTTCGGTTTGGATGAGTTGAGCGAATCAGAAGGTCTGGATCGCACCCATATGCGGATTCCGCAGAATCAGATTGAGCTTTTGCAGGCAATCGTGCAGGTAAATGAAAATGTAGTCGGAGTGTTAAGCGCAGGTTCCGCGATTGAAATGCCGTGGCATTATTGCTGTAAGGCAATTTTACACGGATATCTGACGGGACAGGCAGGAGCAAGTGCAATGCTGAACATCATGACCGGAAAGGTGAATCCATCCGGAAGACTGAGTGAAACCTATCCGCTCCGCCATGAAGATACTCCGGCATTTCGGCATTTTCCAAGTACACAGCGCAATGCAGAGTACAGAGAAAGTATTTACATTGGCTATCGCTATTATGATACAAGCAAAGTCAGAGTGCAGTATCCGTTTGGCTACGGTTTGTCCTATACAACCTTTGCATATTCGGATTTGAAAGTGGATGCAAAGGGAGCAACCTTCACGCTGACCAATACAGGGAATTGCGACGGTGCAGAGGTGGCACAGCTTTATGTTGGATTGCCGAATGCGATTGTGTTCCGTCCGGAAAAAGAGTTAAAGGGATTTCAGAAAGTATTCCTGAAGGCAGGAGAAAGCAAAGAAGTCCGAATGGAATTTGACGATAAGACGTTCCGTTACTGGAATGTAAAAACAAATGGCTGGGAAATCGAAGAGGGTGCGTACCGGATCATGATCGGGGCAAGTGTGGCAGATATCAAGCTGGAGAGTGAACTTTGGGTACAGGGAACGTCCAATGAGTATCCGTACAATCCTGCAAAACTGCCTTATTACTATACCGGAATCGTACAGCAGATTTCCGATGCAGAATTTGAAGAACTTCTGGGACATCCGATCCCTTCCGGAAAGTGGTCCGGAAATTTAGGAATAAACGATGCGATGTGCCAGATGTACTATGCAAAGAGCGGACTTGCCAGATTGATCTACAAGATTTTGACAAAGATCAAGAAAAAGAGTGAAGAAAAAGGCAAACCGGATTTGAATGTTCTGTTTATTTATAACATGCCATTCCGCGGAATTGCTAAGATGACGAATGGTATGGTCAGCATGGAAATGGTGGAAGGAATGGTAACGGTCGTGAACGGACATTTCTTGAAAGGAATTAAAAAAGTGATCGGCGGATTCTTCCGGAATCGGAAAGAAAACAAAGCGTATGAAGCAAAACTTTCCAAATAAAAAGTAAATGGAGTGACAACAAAATGAAAGAAAAATGGATGAGTATATGGAAAGAATTTGAAACGAAACATCCGAAGTTGTCGAAATGGGTGTATCAGATTTTCTACTTTTTCGTATTCAGCATGGGAGTTACGGTATTTCAGTACCTGGTATTTACCTTTATGCCGGGATGGCTGGGACTGGAATTGGCCGGAACGGAGTTTATGTGGCCACAGAAAGAGATGCATATTCTGGGTGTGGATTTTACATGGAGTCTGCTGGGATATAATGTATTGAGAGATGCCAGCGGCGCCGTGATCATTGGTGGAGGCCTGGGATATTTTATCAGTTATGAAGTGGGTTCTTTTTTGGCACAGTGCATCAATTTCCCATTGCAGAGAAATATTACATTTAAGAGCAAGGGGAATCCGGTGTATCAGGCAATGTGGTACTTTATTGCCTGGATCGTGATCTCTCTGATCTGCAACGGATTTAATAACCTGTGGATGCCGATTGCATCCGTATATGTACCGCCGGCAATCTATAATCTGCTTGTGACATTTATTACAGGTGGCGTTTCCATGGTAATCTTCTTCTTTGTGTTTAAGATTATCTTCCCGGAAGGAGAGCCGGAGAAAAAGAAATAGAATTTTTCTAAAATGTGTCGGATTGTATGTTGCTGATTGCTTGACAATCGCAAAAAATTCAGTTAAAATTCACGATGAATATATTTGATGAGCGAAGAACAGGATTAGTATATATCACAGAACGGCACAGAGAGGAAGCAATCAGGTGAGAGGCTTCTGCGGAAAGGATATAGAACCGGCCTGGGAGCTTTCGCATGAAAATGCGGCGTAGAACCGGCGTTAACGGTGTAAGAGAGAATCACAGAACATGTGGTTAATCAGGGTGGTACCGCCGAGACTTTCGGTCCCTTATCGGGAAGGAAGGCTCGGCTTTTTTTATGAACATACAGGGCAGGGCACTTCCCAGAAGAAACAAAAAGAAAGAAAAGGAAAAGGAGAACGTCATGGCAAAAGAGAAAAAACTGGTAGAATCCATTACAGCCAGAGAAGTAGATTTTGCACAGTGGTACACAGATGTGGTGCGCGAAGCAAAATTGTGTGATTATTCAGGAGTAAAAGGATGTTTGAATTATCTTCCGAACGGATATGCGATCTGGGAGAATATTCAGGCAAATCTGGACAAACGTTTTAAAGAGACAGGTGTAGAAAACGTGTATCTTCCGGTATTGATTCCGGAAAATCTGCTTCAGAAAGAAAAAGATCATATCGAAGGATTTGCACCGGAAGTAGCGTGGGTAACACATGGAGGAATGGAAGAACTGCAGGAGAGATTCTGTATCCGTCCGACATCTGAGACTTTATTCTGCGATCTGTGGAGCAAAACAGTACAGTCTTACAGAGATCTTCCAAAAGTTTGGAATCAGTGGTGCTCTGTGCTGAGATGGGAAAAGACAACAAGACCGTTCCTTCGTTCCAGAGAATTTTTATGGCAGGAAGGTCATACGATCCACGCAACATATGAAGAAGCAGAAGAAAGAACACTTTTGATGCGTGATGTATACAAGAGTTTCGTAGAAGACGATCTGGCAATTCCGCTTGTGACAGGAAGAAAGACACCAAGTGAGAAATTTGCAGGAGCACAGGATACGTATACAATTGAAGCGCTGATGCATGACGGAAAAGCACTCCAGTCAGGAACCAGTCATTTCTTCGGAAATGCGTTTGCGGATGCGTACGGAATCAGCTATTCTGATAAAGAAAACAAACTGCACAGCGTATATGAGACATCCTGGGGACTGTCCACACGTATCATCGGAGCTATCATCATGGTGCATGGAGATGACAGTGGTCTGGTACTTCCTCCGCACATTGCGCCAGTTCAGACAAGAGTGATCCCGATCGCACAGCACAAAGAAGGTGTGCTTGATAAAGCTAATGAACTGCTTGCAGCATTGAAGGCAGCAGGATACAGAGCTTCCATCGATGATTCTGAAAAGAGCCCGGGATGGAAATTCAGCGAGCAGGAAATGGTCGGAATCCCGACACGTATCGAAATCGGACCAAAAGATATTGAAAATGGTCAGGTTGTTGTCGTTCGCCGTGACACAAGAGAAAAAATTGTAGTGGCAATGGATGAGCTGACAGAAAAACTGTCCGAAATCCTGGAGACAATTCAGAAAGATATGTTTGAGAGAGCGAAAGCATTCCTTGATTCTCATATCCACACAGCAGCAAATATGGATGAGATGGTGAAAGTGGCACAGGAAGAGATCGGATTTATCAAAGCAATGTGGTGCGGAGATGATGCCTGTGAAGAAGAAATCAAAGCTCAGACAGGCGGAGTGACATCCAGATGTATTCCAGAGGAACAGGAACAGATTTCAGATGTGTGTGTATGCTGTGGAAAACCGGCGAAGCACATGGTATATTGGGGTAAAGCGTACTAAAAATGGCATTTCAGAATATGGTGAACATGCAGCTGATGATGTTTCTGTTGGTTGCAGTCGGATTCCTGGTGAGAAAAAAGAATATCATTGGAGAGACAGGGCGCAAAGACATGGTCAATTTCTGTCTGTATGTTACACTGCCGTTTAATATCTTTCATTCCTTTCAGATGGAATGGGAGTGGAGCATGCTCAAAAGCTTTGCTCAGGTTCTGCTTCTTGCGACAGGGTATTGTATTCTTTCTATAATAATGAGCTGTATCTTTTACAGAAAGGCTGAACCGGATAAGAGAAAGCCGCTTCGATATGGAACAATCGTTTCAAATGGCGGCTTTCTCGGAAATCCTGTGATCGAAGGGATTTATGGAACGAACGGATTGTTTTATGCTTCCGTGTTTATGCTTCCGGTGAGGATCGTTATGTGGAGTGTGGGAACATCCTGTTTTATGAAAGAAAAAAGTGAAAGTCTGGTAAAAAAGGTGCTGACACATCCATGTATTGTGGCCATCTATCTGGGACTTTTCGTCATGATCGCAGGAATGTCCTTCCCGGTAAGTGTGGAAAATACGATTTCAGGGATCAGCAGCTGTAATACACCCCTCAGTATGATGTTGGTGGGCATGATGCTGGCAGAGATGAATCCGAAAGGAATACTGGATGGAACAATGGTGCTTTACACCATTGTCCGACTGATCCTGATCCCGGCAATTTTATTCGGGCTTACCGCACTGCTTCCGATTCCTGCATTACTTCGGGGAATTACGGTTATTATTGCGGGGATGCCGACACCGGTGACAACTGCACTGCTGTCTGCCAAATATCATGGAAATGAGGGATATGCAACAGGAATGATCTTTGTCACCACCATCCTGTCATTATTCACACTGCCGATATGGTGCTGGCTCCTCGAATAAAAAAGAGAGAATAGTTGCAGAAAATCTTAGAAAATCCCTTGACTTTCGGGAAAAAACGTAATACACTAGTTTAGCGTGCACAGGAGAAATTCTGTTTTTGTGCGCAAATATCAGATAATGAACCATTATCTGCAGCCCTTTCGGCATAAGCCGGAAGACAACGAGTGAAATCATAGGAGGTGAAAAAGAATGCCAACATTTAACCAGTTAGTTAGAAAAGGACGTCAGACTTCTGAAAAGAAATCTACAGCACCGGCACTTCAGAAAGGATGGAACTCCCTTCAGAAGCGTGCAACTGATGTATCTGCACCACAGAAGAGAGGTGTTTGTACAGCAGTTAAGACAGCTACACCTAAGAAGCCTAACTCAGCTCTGAGAAAAATCGCCAGAGTTCGTCTTTCTAACGGAATCGAAGTAACAAGCTACATCCCAGGAGAAGGACACAACCTTCAGGAGCATAGCGTTGTTCTGATCCGTGGAGGAAGAGTTAAGGACCTGCCAGGTACAAGATACCACATCGTCAGAGGTACACTTGATACAGCAGGTGTTGCTAAGAGAAGACAGGCTCGTTCTAAATACGGCGCTAAGAGACCAAAAGACGCTAAATAAGAAACAGAGCGCTTAGCAAAGAAGTAACTAAATAGTTAAATCGTATCACAAACAGAACTATGATTATCGTACCTTATTGGACGATACGTTCAATAAGTTAGGGCTGCGGATTTAGATACAATCCTCCCGCGGCCGCGACACATGAATTGTGATTCCATAGAAAGACACATGTGAGTACCGATGAATTAATCCCGGAAAGAATCCGGAAATCATGATTAAGGAGGGAAGGACCGTGCCACGTAAAGGACATACTCAGAAAAGAGACGTATTAGCGGATCCAATATACAACAATAAAGTTGTTACCAAACTTATCAACAACATCATGTTAGATGGTAAGAAAGGTGTAGCACAGAAGATTGTATACGGAGCATTTGAAAGAGTTGAAGCAAAAGCTGAAAAACCGGCGATCGAAGTATTCGAAGAGGCTATGAACAACATCATGCCAGTACTTGAAGTAAAAGCAAGACGTATCGGTGGAGCTACTTATCAGGTGCCGATCGAAGTTAGAGCTGACAGAAGACAGGCTCTTGCACTTCGCTGGATCACATTGTACTCCCGTCAGAGAGGCGAGAAGACAATGGAAGAAAGATTAGCTAACGAAATCCTGGATGCTGCTAACAACACAGGAGCATCTGTAAAGAAAAAAGAAGATATGCACAAAATGGCAGAAGCAAACAAAGCGTTTGCTCACTACCGTTTCTAAGAGCCAAAGCGGCAGCCGCAGATTGGCGGCTTAAGCGAATGGCATGTTCTCCGGGACTTTTTGTTTCGGGGAACTACAATATATTAGGAGGAAAAAACCTTGGCTGGAAGAGAATATCCATTAGAGAGAACCAGAAATATCGGTATTATGGCTCATATTGATGCAGGTAAAACTACAACAACAGAGCGTATTCTTTACTATACCGGTGTTAATCATAAGATTGGTAATACTCATGAAGGTAATGCTACCATGGACTGGATGGAGCAGGAACAGGAAAGAGGTATTACAATTACTTCTGCGGCTACAACTTGCCACTGGACTCTGCAGGAAAACTGCAAACCAAAAGAGGGCGCTTTAGAGCACCGTATCAACATCATTGATACTCCGGGACACGTTGACTTTACAGTAGAAGTTGAGCGTTCCCTTCGTGTACTGGACGGCGCTGTCGGCGTTTTCTGTGCAAAGGGTGGTGTTGAGCCACAGTCTGAAAACGTATGGCGTCAGGCAGACACTTACAATGTACCAAGAATGGCATTCATCAACAAGATGGACATCTTAGGTGCAAACTTCTACGGAACAGTAGAACAGATCAAGACAAGACTTGGTAAAAATGCAATCTGCATTCAGCTTCCAATCGGAAAAGAAGATGAATTCAAAGGAATCATCGACCTTTTTGAAATGAAAGCATATATCTACAACGATGATAAAGGTGATGATATTTCTATCATTGATATCCCGGAAGAGATGCAGGAAGATGCAGAACTGTATCATACAGAGCTGGTTGAAAAGATCTGTGAATTAGATGACGATCTGATGATGGCATATCTGGAAGGAGAAGAGCCTTCTGTAGACGAACTGAAAGCGGCACTGAGAAAAGCTACATGTACATGTGATGCGATTCCGGTTTGCTGTGGTACAGCTTACAGAAATAAAGGTGTTCAGAAACTTCTGGATGCAGTTATCGAATTCATGCCATCTCCATTAGACATCCCGGCTATCACAGGTGTGGATGAAGATGGAAACGAAGTAGAGAGACATTCTTCAGACGACGAACCATTCTCTGCTCTCGTATTCAAGATTATGACAGACCCATTCGTTGGAAAACTGGCATACTTCAGAGTGTACTCAGGAACAATGAACTCAGGTTCTTATGTTCTGAATGCAACAAAAGAGAAAAAAGAGCGTGTTGGACGTATCCTTCAGATGCATGCCAACAAGCGTGAAGAACTTGATAAAGTTTATTCAGGAGATATCGCAGCTGCAATCGGATTTAAATACTCTACAACTGGAGATACAATCTGTGACGAGCAGCATCCGGTTATCTTAGAGTCCATGGAATTCCCAGAGCCAGTTATCGAGCTCGCGATCGAGCCTAAGACAAAAGCTTCTCAGGGTAAACTTGGAGAATCTCTTGCAAAACTTGCAGAAGAAGATCCGACATTCCGTGCGCATACAAATCAGGAAACTGGTCAGACAATCATTGCTGGTATGGGTGAGCTTCACCTTGAGATCATCGTAGACAGACTTCTGCGTGAATTCAAAGTAGAAGCAAACGTAGGTGCTCCACAGGTTGCTTACAAAGAATCCATCACAAAAGCAGTGGATATCGACAGCAAATATGCAAAACAGTCTGGTGGACGTGGACAGTACGGACACTGTAAAGTTAAATTCGAGCCAATGGATGTCAACGGTGAGGAAGTATACAAATTTGAATCTACTGTTGTCGGTGGTGCAATTCCGAAAGAATACATCCCAGCAGTTGGCGAAGGTATCGAAGAGGCAATGAAATCTGGTATCCTTGGAGGATTCCCGGTTGTCGGTGTACACGCAAATGTATACGATGGTTCTTACCATGAAGTCGATTCCAATGAAATGGCATTCCACATTGCCGGATCTCTGGCATTCAAGGATGCTATGAAACAGGCTTCTCCTGTACTTCTTGAGCCAATCATGAAGGTAGAGGTAACAATGCCTGAGGAATACATGGGAGATATCATTGGAGATATCAACTCCCGTCGTGGACGTATTGAAGGTATGGATGACCTTGGTGGTGGTAAGATCGTTCGTGCATTCGTTCCATTGTCCGAAATGTTTGGATATTCTACAGACCTTCGTTCCAGAACACAGGGACGTGGTAACTACTCTATGTTCTTCGAGAGCTATGAGCAGGTACCGAAGTCTGTACAGGAAAAAGTATTATCCAATAAAAATGCGTAAAAATCGCAAAAATGCTTGCTATTCGGCTGATTTTGAAATATAATCAGAATTAGCCGATTTAAAAGCGAAACCAATAAAATTGCCGTTTCAGGCGACAGATTTAAGGAGGATATTCAAAATGGCTAAAGCTAAATTTGAAAGAACAAAACCACATGCTAATATTGGTACTATCGGTCACGTTGACCATGGTAAAACAACATTAACAGCTGCTATTACAAAAACTCTTTCTGTAAGAGTAGAAGGAAACGCAGCAGTTGATTTCGAAAACATCGACAAAGCTCCAGAAGAGAGAGAGCGTGGAATCACAATCTCTACAGCTCACGTTGAGTACGAAACAGAGAAACGTCACTATGCACACGTTGACTGCCCAGGACATGCTGACTATGTAAAGAACATGATCACAGGTGCTGCTCAGATGGACGGAGCTATCCTTGTTGTAGCTGCTACTGACGGAGTTATGGCTCAGACAAAAGAGCACATCCTTCTGTCTCGTCAGGTAGGTGTACCGTACATCGTAGTATTCATGAACAAATGTGACATGGTAGACGATGAAGAACTTCTTGAATTAGTAGAAATGGAAATCCGTGAACTCCTGAACGAGTACGAATTCCCAGGAGATGACACTCCAGTTATCCAGGGATCTGCTCTGAAAGCTCTTGAAGATCCAAACGGAGAGTGGGGAGATAAGATCATGGAACTTATGGACGCTGTTGATGAGTGGATTCCAGACCCACAGCGTGACACTGACAAACCATTCCTGATGCCAGTAGAGGACGTATTCTCTATCACAGGACGTGGTACAGTTGCTACAGGTAGAGTTGAGCGTGGTGTTCTTCACGTATCTGACGAAGTTGAAATCGTTGGTATCCACGAAGACGTTAAGAAAACAGTTGTTACAGGAATCGAAATGTTCCGTAAACTTCTTGACGAAGCACAGGCTGGAGACAACATCGGAGCTCTGCTTCGTGGTATTCAGAGAACAGAAATCGAAAGAGGACAGGTTCTCATCAAACCAGGCAGCGTAACATGCCACAAAAAATTCACAGCTCAGGTTTACGTTCTGACAAAAGATGAAGGTGGACGTCATACACCATTCTTCAACAACTACAGACCACAGTTCTACTTCAGAACAACTGACGTAACAGGTGTTTGCGAGCTTCCAGAAGGAACAGAAATGTGCATGCCTGGAGATCACGTAACAATGACAGTTGAACTGATTCACCCAGTAGCTATGGAAGAGGGTCTTGGATTCGCTATCCGTGAAGGTGGACGTACAGTAGGATCTGGAAAGGTTGCTACAATCATCGAGTAATACAATCTGAATATAGATTTGTTATCGCAAGATGACATTATGTTCAAATATAAGATACCCGTGGAACTTCGGTTCTACGGGTTTTTCTGTTGCCTGGAAATATATAAAAGAGCGGAAAAGAATAACGAACAGTATAGAAAAACGGTTGCCGGGAGAGTGTCCTGACAACCGTTTGTGATAACAGAATGATAACAAAATTGTGGAATCTGTAATTAATAAAGTATTTATTCCAGGGACTTTGCTAATATATTTAGCATACGTGAAAATGTAAGTAGAAAATTACACTGTAAACCATGTGATTTCCCAGGAATCATTTCAAATGAATAACGTTCATAAGCAAAAGTGTTTTCGCTTTTTTTTAAATCGCTAATAAACATTTCATTAGTGTAATCTGATTCAGAATTACTTTTCATAGCGTTTATTGTTAGGTCCGAAATAATCTTTTTTGAATCATCGGACAATTTGTTAAAGAGATCTTTATATAGTTTATGACCACTAACAATTTTTCCATGATCATTTTCATAAAAGAGTTTTAGAATTATTTCACAGGAAAATGACAGATTAACAAATGCAGGGCACAAACGCCAGATGTCCTCTTGAGAAGGTGTTTGTGTTTGGAGTTTGGGGAGCAGTGATTGATATAAATTATTTCCAATACTGTAATATGTTTCTGCTAAAACCTTAGCTTCATCATGGCTATAGAATTCTGTACCTTGTGTATAGTGTGGAACTATTCCTCCGGCTGGATAAGATGTCATAGAATAAGCTTCCTTATGTCAAATCATATGTCTTGATGTCATTACCTTTAGTGCCCTTCTTAACGATAGTATGGCAACCTATCGTAGTTCCCATAGCACGCAGTTTCCATTCTTCCTGGGTAGCGTTCAGCTTATCCAGTTCTTCCTGTCTTTTATCTTCATCTTCAATAGCTAATATCTCAGCTTTTTCCTTTTCATAGACATTTTTAAATTGACACCATTTCCTGAAAAAGTCCTGCATTGTAGGATTATCGAACGTCAGTGAAATCTTCTGATCAGGCATCTCAGCAAGTGAGAGGTTCACTGAATCATCAATAGAAAACAGCAGGGAGAGCACATCTCCGACTGTTTCAATATTAAAATCCAGAAAAACACTAACATTTAATCCCAGTGCAGTTGCTATCTTTTCTAACTGATCCGGTTTTGGATTCCGAATTCCCAGTTCATATTTTCTGATCGTTCCTACGTTAATGCCGGACAGCTCGGCTAATTGTATCTGACTGTATCCTCTAAATTCCCGGAATGCCCGGATTTTTTTACCAATCATAATGCTGCCTCCTTAATAATATTTGTGCTTCTATTCTAGCACAAAAGTGAATGATACAAAAGAGTGAGATTTAACAAATTGTTGATACGAAAGCGATAGGTATGGAATGGAAAAAATAAATTCGCAAATGTTTATTGACAAATTCACAAAAGTGAATTATTATAAGAGAACAACGAAAGAGTCACAAAAGTGACTGGAAAGGAGGACGCTATGAGAACTAATTATATGATGACTGTTGATGATGTCATGGAAGAATTAGGAGTGAAACGCAGTAAAGCATATTCTATTCTGAAACAGCTCAATGATGAACTGGCAAAGGAAGGATATGTAGCAGTTCGTGGAAAGATTCCACGTCCCTACTGGGAAACAAAATTTTATGGATGCTCTCAGAGAGCAGTATGAAGGAGGTTTTAAGATGTCAGCTTACAAGGACAAAACACAGGGAACCTGGTATGTGAGCTTCCGCTATATTGACTGGACAGGTAAGAAAACGCAGAAGCTGAAAAGAGGGTTCAAGACAAAGAAAGAAGCATTGAATTATGAAAAGGAATTCATAAGAAAGACTGCAGCGGATATGAAAATGGAGATGAACAGTTTTATTCAAGTCTATTTTGAAGATAAAAAGAATGAACTGAAAGAAAATTCAATCCGTAACAAGCAGCACATGATGAACAAGCACATTGTTCCGTATTTTGGAACAAGAAAAATGAATGAGATCACACCGGCAGAGATTATCCAGTGGCAGAACACCATTCAGGAAAAAGGTTACAGCAAGACTTATGAGCGTATGATTCAGAATCAGTTAAATGCACTGTTTAATCATGCACAGAAAATTTACAATCTGAAGGAAAATCCATGTAAGAAAGTAAAAAAGATGGGGAAATCGGATGCTAATAAGCTGGAATTTTGGACGAAAGCAGAATATGACAGCTTTATTGCCGGGATTGAGCCAGAGAGTGAGGATTATCTGATATTTGAAATCCTGTTCTGGACAGGAATCAGGGAAGGAGAACTTCTGGCATTGAGTCTTTCAGACTTTGATATGAGTGGTAATCTTTTGCATATCAATAAGACTTATAACCGGATCAGGAAAAGAGATGTGATTGATACTCCAAAAACAGAAAATTCAGTCCGTACCATTGATATTCCTAATTTTCTTAAAGAAGAGGTGCAGGAGTATGCGAAGAAGCATTATGGATTTCCGGAAAATCAGCGGTTATTTCCGATTGTGGCGAGAACACTGCAGAAACGGCTCAAGAAGTATGAAGCATTGACCGGTGTAAAACCAATCAGAGTGCATGATATCCGTCACAGCCATGTAGCATATCTGATTCATCAGGGTGTAGAGCCACTGATCATCAAGGAAAGACTGGGGCACAAAGATATTCAGATGACATTAAACACTTATGGTCATCTGTATCCGTCACAGCAAAAAAAGGTAGCTGAGATGTTGGACAACAAACGTTAAATATGGAGGAAAAGACACATGAAAACAAAGAAAGTAGTCAGAAAAATATTTGATACCCTCAATTATAGTAAGAAGCTGAAGATAAGTTCCATTTTACCGGATCGAGATTCGGATTATGCGATTCTTCTTGAATTAGAGGATGGAAGCAAATTTGAAATTATCATTATCCCAACAAGGAGATTCGTATAAGGAGTGGAACTATGGCTACTAACAGACAAAAAGAAAAAGCCCAGACAAAATATCTGAGCAAGTTCTCTGATAATCAGATTCACTGATATATCATCTTGGCAGATTCAGTATATCACGAATTGAACGATACAACAATTCCCGAATATCTGTTCATCAGAGACTTGCCCGGAGGGGCAGGAGGTAGAAGTGACATTATTTGAACAGGTAAAAGAATGTGTGACAGCCAGACAGGCTGCGGAGCATTACGGGATTAAAGTAAAAAGAAATGGAATGGCGTGTTGTCCGTTTCATAAAGACCGACACCCAAGTATGAAGGCAGATAAAATATATCACTGCTTTGCATGTGGAGTGGGCGGTGATGCGATAGATTTTACAGCAAGGTTATTTGGAATATCACAGTATGAAGCTGCGAAAAAGATGATAGAAGATTTTGGACTGGATATAAAAATCGAAGACAGAAACAAATACAAAAGGACGCACCAAAGCAGGAATACTTTGATATCAAAGAAACCTAAAGTTGTGATGATCAGAGAAAAACTGGAGCAGTGGTTGAAACATGCAACAGACGTGCTGATCAGATATCTGAAATGGATTCAGTTCTGGAAAGAGATTTACAAACCAGAACCAGATGAAGAGTGGCACGAATTATTTACGGAGGCATTGGCAAATGAAAGAAAGATAAATGACTATCTGGACGTGCTGATGTTTGGAACAGGAGAAGAGATTGTAGAGTTTTTCAAGATGAAGAGAAGGGAGGTTGAAAAAATTGAAGAAAGAATTAACGAATATCAGCGAGAAGTCCTTAATGGAATTAGAAGATATTGTGAACGAGGAGATGCTTACAGTAGAAGATGTCAATGAAATGCTGGAGCATACGGATAAAGGAAGAACAAAGCAGACAATCAGAAATTGTGTAACCGTACTTCAAAATGATCCGGTATTGAAAAAAGCGATTAAACGAAATGAACTTTCTGGAAGAATGGACATTGTGAAAGAGGTGCCCTGGGAACGGAGAAATAACAGTCCTACGGTTACAGATACTGATGAAAATAATTTGAAGATGTATCTGGAAGAAAATTATGAACTAACAAGCGAGCGTGTGATCAAAGCGGGAGTAGATATTGTTTCCAATGAAAATAAATATCACCCAATCAGAGATTATTTGGAGAGCCTGGTTTGGGACGGAATTCCAAGAATAGAAAATATGCTTCCGCATTTCCTGGGAGCAGAAAAGAGCAAATACACAATCGGAGTAATGAAAATGCACATGCTGGCAGCGATTTCAAGAATTTATGAACCAGGAATAAAATATGACATTATGCTGTGCCTGGTTGGAAGTCAGGGAGCCGGAAAGTCTACGTTTTTCAAATATCTGGCGATAAAAGAAGAATGGTTCAGCGACAATCTGGATCATCTGGATGATGAAAATATTTACAGAAAACTGCAGAATCACTGGATTATCGAAATGGGGGAAATGAAGGCAACTATCACAGCAAAGAATATTGAACAGATAAAATCGTTTTTGAGCAGACAGAAAGAAACTTACAAAGTACCTTATGAAGTTCACCCGGAAGATAGACCACGACAGTGTGTATTTTGTGGTACTTCAAATGATCTGAATTTCCTTCCGCTGGACAGAACCGGAAACAGACGATTTGCTCCGGTGATGACAGATATGTCGAAAGCAGAAGTTCATATTCTGGATAATGAAGCAGAGAGCAAAGCTTATATCGAACAGGCCTGGGCGGAGGCAATGGTACTGTATCGACGGGGAAATGTGTTCTTAGGATTCACAAAGGAAATTGAGGAAGAGGCAAAGCGTCTGCAAAAAGAATTTATGCCGGAAGATACCAATGCCGGAATCATACAGGCATTTCTTGATGACTACGATGACGAGTATGTATGTACCAGAATTCTGTTCGATGAAGCGCTACATCGAACCGGAGAAATGAAACAGTGGGAAGGTAAAGAGATTGCTAATATTATGAACAATGCAATTGAAGGCTGGAAACCACATGGTACACATCGGTTCGGAAAGGAATATGGAATACAGCGTTCATGGAAAAGGATGGAAGATTCTGTGAAGAAAGATAAAGACGGCTTTATGGAAGTACCGGAACAGTTGGAGATACCGTTTGAGTAAAGATTATTGTAAACGATGTAAACGGAACTTGAAGGAAAAACTTAAAAAGTTAACTTTTAAAATCTTTTGAGCCCCGTTTACAAATTCCGTTTACAAATTGGAAAGGAGCAGAAAATGATGAAACAGGGAAGATTAGGATACAACAGTAGTAATGGAAGATATGGATTATTATCATCAGACTTATGGATTGATACAGGATTTCACTGTGGAGAAGGACTGGAAGTGCTGGTAGGTGATGAATGGGTACAGACCAGAATGGAGATGAATCTGGCAAGAGAATGGTATGTGGTGGGGACACCTTATTGTGGAGATCTGGAATATGTGCAGGCAAGGATACCTGGATAAATAGGTCTATGATCCGCTTCGGCTGGTGTAAAGCAGACGTCCACCGGACGTTATGCCCCCGGCAGGGCGCAAGGGGACTTTTGATGGACGGTACGGCTGTCGAAAGTGCTTTTGCGTTACTTTTGACAAAAGTAACAAAACCGCCGTATCCGGCGAAAGTTTCTTAAATATCGCCATGTCTGGCGTAAATAAAAATTATGTGCCATATCTGGCACTCAAACAGAAAAGAGGTGAGAAAATTTATGATGAAAAGAACAATCAGTGGCATGATAGGAGCCGGCTCACTGGCTCATAACAGACGGGATTTTGTAGCAGAAAATGTAAATCCAGACAGAGTACAACTGAACATTTGTTATAAGAATGAGAATCTGAAAGAAGTCTATAAAGAACTGTTTGATGATGCGGTGGAGAGATACAATGTCGGGAAAAGAAAGGATCGGCAAATTGCAAATTATTATGAAAAAATCCGACAGGGTAAACAGGAGAAGTTGTTCCATGAAGTAATATTTCAGATTGGTAATCGTGAGGATATGGCAGTTGGCACGACAGAAGGAGATTTGGCCGTAAGGGTACTGGATGAATATATGAAAGACTTCCAGAAAAGGAATCCGTCACTTCGGGTATTTAACTGCTATCTGCATCAGGACGAAGCTACTCCGCATCTGCATATTGACTTTGTGCCTTATGTGAGCAACTGGAAGGGAAAAGGAATGGATACCAGAGTTTCACTGAAGCAGGCATTGAAAAGTCTTGGATTTCAAGGTGGAAATAAGCATGATACAGAACTGAATCAGTGGATAAATCATGAAAAAGAAGTGCTGGCAGAAATCGCAATACAACATGGAATTGAATGGGAACAGAAAGGCACACATGAAGAGCATCTGGATGTTTACAATTTCAAGAAAAAGGAACGCAAAAAGGAAGTGCAGGAACTGGAGCAGGAAAAAGAAAATCTGACAGCAGAGAATGAAGGACTGACTTCTCAGATTGTGGACGCAAGGGCAGATATTAAGCTACTGGAAGAAGAAAAAATTCAGTTCCAGAAAGATAAAGAGATAGCGGAAAAACGTGCGGAGAAAGCAGAAACGGAATTGAAAAAACTGGAGGACAGAAGAGAATTCCTGCAACCAGTGATGGATAATGTCAGTAAGGAAATAAAAGAATATGGAATGATTAAAACATTTCTGCCGGAAGCTACAGCATTGGAACGTGCGGTAACTTACCGGGATAAGAAAATAAAACCATTATTCATTGAAATGAAAAACAAAATCGGTGCGATGGCTGCACAGGTGAAAGAACTCACAAGAGAAAGAGATAGTTGGAAAAGTAAGTTTCAGAAGAAAAAGCAAGAGCATGAAAAAACAAAAAAGGAACTGGCAGAAGTTCAGAAAGATTATCAGAAATTGTCTGGTGAGAAAGAAATACTGCAAGGAATTGCAGGCAGGTATAACCGACTTTTACGCATGTTGGGGAAAGATATGGTAGAACGACTGGTGCAGGACGATATCCGAATGCAGACGGAACTTGAAGCGAAAAAACAGAAAGAGCAGATGCCGAAAAAAATAAGTGACCGTATACAATGGGCAAGAGAACGAAGTGAAGAACACAATGCAAAAATTAAGAAGAATAAAGCAAAGTACAGAGGAATGGAGTTGTAAGAATATGAAGAAACAGATTTATGATGAAAAGAACGGACTAAGCTATACATTGCATGGAGATTATTATCTGCCGGATTTGGAAATCAATGAAGAAGAACCTACATATGGAAAATATGGAATAATGCGAAAGCAGTTTCTGAAGGAACACAGGAGGGCCAGGTATCAGTATCTGGTATTAACAGGGAAGCTGACGGAGCATCTGAATCAGGTTGATAAGGAAGCAAGAGAAAAAGTCGAGATGTTGGTGGAGCAGATGGCTGAACAGTGGGGCGTGACAGAAGAACTCAAGATGCAGAATCAGATGGAATGGGTGAGGAAAATGAATAATATTCGTAGCAGAGTAGTAGAGATTATAGATGTAGAATTGATTTGTGTTTAGGAGGACAAAGCGGCAGATATAATGTTAAAAGTAGTTGCGTGCGCACGCATATTGTATTATAATACTGGTGGTTAGGAGGAATATATCTATGAAACTATTAAAATGGCTTTCAGTAACAGACCGATTTTACAAAATCTATTTGGATAAACAGCTTGCCCCCTTTGGAATCAACAACAGCCAATATATGTTTTTGATTAAAATCTGTCGTTCGCCTGGCATTTTACAGGATTCTTTAATTGATATGTTTTATGTTCATCCGAGCAATATTGTACGGACAGTTGCGGCATTAGAAAAGCAGGGAATGATTATGCGTTCCCCAAATGATAAGGATAAGCGGACGTGTAAGCTGTATCCTACGGAACGTGCGCTGTCTGTAATTGATGAGATACAGACGGTATGTGAAAAGACAGAAGCTCTTTTATTGCAAGGCTTCAGGGAATCTGATAAAAACCTCTTTATTGATTTGCTGATTCAGGCAGGTGAAAATATTACAGCGGAACTCCGTATAGAAAGAAAGGGGGATGAATTTAATGACTGAGAATCCCCTAGGATATGAAAAAATTTCAAAACTGTTGAAAGATTTTGCCATTCCCAGTATTATGGCGTCTCTTGTCGGCTCAATCTACAATATTGTGGATCAGATTTTTATTGGTCAAGGGGTCGGTTATCTGGGAAATGCAGCAACCAATGTTGCCTACCCGTTCTCTACCATCTGCCTTGCTATTGCACTGCTGGTTGGAATTGGCAGTGCTTCCCGTGTTTCCCTCTGTCTTGGACGCAAAGAGCCGAAAGCTGCCGCCAAAGCAGCGGGAAATGGTATTGTTCTGATGGGGATTTTCGGAATTATTTATTTATTGGTTGGTGAAGCTTTTCTGTCTTTGCTCCTAAAGGCATTTGGGGCAACGACAGATGTATTTCCATATGCAAAGCAGTATGCCAGCATAACATTGATTGGAATGCCGTTTCTTATTGTAACGAATGGTATGAGCAATTTGATTCGAGCAGATGGAAAACCAAAGTATTCAATGGTTTGCATGGTTATGGGAGCTATTATCAATACCATTCTTGACCCTATTTTTATTTTTGCTTGCGATTGGGGGATTGCCGGCGCAGCTTGGGCAACAGTTATTGGGCAAATTTTTTCCTTCATACTCGCACTCCGTTATCTATGGCGTTTCCAAACAATCCATTTTGAAAAAGAGTCGTTTTTATTGGACATCAAAGAAAGTATGAAAATTTGCAGCATGGGAATCAGCAGCAGCTCAAACCAGATTGCAGTTACCGTGATTCAAATCATTCAGTACAATTCGTTGACTTATTACGGCGCATTAACAAAATATGGAACAGATATTCCCTTAGCTGCTTGCGGAATCGTTATGAAAACAAATGCCATAATCCTTGCGATTGTTGTAGGAATCTCGCAGGGAACACAGCCGATTATCGGCTTCAACTATGGGGCAAGGCAATACCATCGTGTACGGGAGGCTTACCTGCTTGCGGTAAAATGGAACCTTGTTGTTTCCACAATTGCTTTCATCGCATTTCAATTTTTCCCGCAATCTATCATTTCGCTATTCGGAGATGGGAACGAGCTGTATTTTGAATTTGCTGTTTTGTTCATGCGTACCTATCTTTTCATGGTGTTGGTAAATGGTGTGCAGTTGCTTTCTTCCAGTTTTTTTACCGCAATAGGAAAATCGTTAAAAGGTGCTCTGTTGGCATTAACAAGGCAGACCTTTGTGTTGATTCCGCTTACCCTGCTGCTCCCGCTTCGTTTCGGAATTATGGGAGTATTGCTTGCGGGACCTGTTGCTGATTTTTCAGCGTTTATGCTATCTGTTGTACTGGTGGGTATAGAATTAAAAAAACAAAAAAATGACATGTAAACAACAGCTCTATGTGAAAACATTCTTTTTCCGCCGTTAAGTAATCAAGAAGCAAAAACTTAAAAACCGTTGCGATAAATTTTATAAATTTAGTAGGATAATATTTAGAAGTAAGGATTGAGAAAAATATGGAAACTATAAAATGGGTTCTATGTCCTATCTGTGGAAATAAAACCCGAACGATAATGCAAGAAGATACCGAATTAAAGAACTTTCCACTCTACTGTCCGAAGTGTAAACAGCAAACACTTAACTGATCTTGCAAAACGGAGAAAAACAGTAATTAGTGTCTGCTGATTAAGCAGCTATCTGTAACTTCCAACTCTTATATCTGT
>UQVC01000018.1 GCA_900544395.1 uncultured Ruminococcus sp.
GAAAACCTGAGATGTTCGATAACCTTGTTATTTTGAACCTACAATACTTTAAACGGGATTCTTATATTTCTGTAATATGTCAGGCCTCCGATATGCAGTGGAAGGCAGAAAAGCAGATGCGGTTGCCCACCTAGCTTGCGTGCTAGGAGTCAAAATACAGGGAACGGCATTTTGGGGATTCTACAGATGATAAAAGGGAATGAGATTTGGCACATGCTGATTTCATTCCCTTATTTCATCCTGCAAAAGATCTCTTTACGAAAGACAAACTTTATGATATGATTTTGAAAGTTTGAGGACAGGCAGGAGAAGGATATGGGAAAACGGGTCAAGGAGACAATAAGAAAAGTAAACAGAGTGACTCAGATTGTCGGTTCGCATCATACGGGAGCGTATGCGGCGCAGGCGGCTTATTTTTTTGTGCTGTCCATGATCCCGATCATTTTACTTTTACTGACGATGGTACAGTTTACACCGGCTACTTATGCTAACGTGATCGATGCGGTAGAGCAGGTATTTCCCACTTCGGTACAGAGTTTTATCCGTTCGATTGTTACCCAGGTGTATTTCTCCCAGTCGGCAACGATCATTCCGGTGACGATACTGATCGCGGTGTGGTCTGCGGGAAGAGGGGTGCTGTCTGTGACAGCCGGGCTCAATTGCATTTATGGCAATACCGAGACCCGTAATTATGTATATCTGAGACTTCGTGCCTCTTTATATACCGTGATCTTTATTCTCGCCATCGTACTGTCTTTGGTGTTGTCTGTGTTTGGCAACAGCATCAGTGCAATGATTTATCAGCATGCACCGTTTTGGAGTACGGTGATGCAGTATATCATCAAGATCCGGACAGTTGTAACCCTGGTGGTTTTGACTGTTTTCTGGGATCTGGTATATAAATTTCTTCCAAATCGGCGCGCAAATCAGAAGACGACTCTGAGAAAGCAGCTTCCGGGGGCCATATTTACTGCATGCGGATGGCTTTTGATCTCCTTTATTTTTTCGATTTATCTGGATATTTTTGAAGGGTTTTCGGATATGTATGGAAGTATGACTACGATCGTATTGATCATGCTGTGGCTGTATCTGTGTATGTATGTGATCCTGCTTGGCGGGGAGGTCAATGCGCTGATGGAGAAATATCTTGACAATCACAGAATCTATGATAAGATAATAAAGTAAAAATGATCTTAAATTTGGAAAATGAATCAGGATATGAAAAGCGATGAGCGTGCACAGTAGAGAACTGTTTTCCATCAGAGAGAGAAGGCCACTGGCTGTAAGCCTTCTTTGGTTCAGACAGCGATTGAAATTCCCACGTAAGCTGCATTTTTGAAACGGATCCGGAAGTAGAAAATGCCGTCTATTGTACGTTACACAAGACCAAGAGCTCACAGGTGGACTGTGGGAATTAGGGTGGTACCGCGAATACAGACTTCGTCCCTTTTGGGATGGGGTCTTTTTTTCATACCTTGCTGAAAAATTGAAACATAAGGATCCAAAAGAAAGGAGAACAATATGAAAGAGAAACTGGAACAGATCAAAGCACAGGCTCTGGAGCAGATCAAGGCCTCCGATATGCCGGAAAAGCTCAATGAGGTGCGTGTCAGATTTCTGGGAAAAAAAGGAGAGCTGACGGCTGTATTAAAAGGAATGAAAGACGTAGCACCGGAAGAACGTCCAAAGGTAGGCCAGCTGGTGAATGAAACAAGAGCAGCCATTGAGGAACTGCTGGAAGAGACGAAAGTCAAAATGGAGGCAGCCATCCGTGAGGAAAAAATGAAAGCCGAGGTCATTGACGTGACACTGCCATCTAAGAAAAGTACGGTGGGACACAGACATCCAAATACGATCGCGCTGGAAGAGGTAGAGCGCATTTTCGTGGGAATGGGATACGAAGTAGTAGAAGGACCGGAAGTAGAATACGACCTGTACAACTTCGAGAAACTCAACATTCCGGATGGACATCCTGCAAAAGATGAACAGGATACTTTTTATGTGAATAAGGACATTGTGCTGCGTACACAAACTTCTCCGGTTCAGGCGAGAGTGATGGAGCAGGGAAAGCTGCCGATCCGTATGATCGCACCGGGAAGAGTATTCCGTTCTGATGAAGTGGATGCAACACATTCTCCATCCTTCCATCAAATTGAAGGTCTTGTGATTGATAAAAATGTTTCCTTTGCAGATCTGAAAGGAACACTGGAAGTGTTTGCAAAAGAGCTGTTTGGAGAAGAGACAAAGACAAAATTCAGACCGCATCATTTCCCGTTTACAGAGCCAAGTGCAGAAGTGGATGTGACTTGCTTTAAATGCGGAGGTAAAGGATGCCGATTCTGTAAAGGTTCCGGCTGGATCGAGATCCTCGGATGCGGGATGGTACATCCACATGTGCTGGAGATGTGCGGAATCGATCCGGAGGAATATTCAGGATTTGCATTCGGTGTTGGTCTGGAGCGAATCGCACTGCTGAAATATGAAATTGATGACATGAGACTTTTGTATGAAAATGACATCAGATTTTTGAAACAGTTCTAGGATTTAGGTGGAGAGAAAGGAATAGGATTATGAATACTTCTTTATCATGGTTGAAAGCGTATGTCCCGGATCTGGACGTGACAGCGCAGGAATATACAGATGCAATGACATTGTCAGGAACAAAAGTAGAGGGCTATGAACAGCTGGATGCAGATCTGGAAAAGATTGTCATTGGTCAAATCGATAAGATTGAAAAGCACCCGGATGCAGATAAACTGGTCGTATGTCAGGTGAATGTAGGAACAGAGACAGTACAGATCGTAACAGGTGCGAAAAATGTATTTGAAGGTGCAAAAGTGCCGGTCGTACTGGACGGTGGACGCGTGGCAGGGGGACATGAGCCGGGACAGAAAGTTCCGGGCGGAATCAAGATCAAAAAAGGCAAGCTCCGCGGAGTGGCAAGTTTTGGTATGATGTGTTCTATCGAGGAGCTGGGTTCTACGACAGATATGTATCCGGAGGCTCCGGAAGATGGAATTTATATCTTCCCGGAGGATGCCGAAATCGGAGCAAGTGCGATTGAAGCGCTTGACAGAAACGATGTGGTATTTGAGTATGAAGTGACATCCAACCGTGTAGACTGCTACAGTGTACTTGGAATCGCAAGAGAAGCAGCCGCTACATTCAACAAAGAGTTTGTTCCTCCAATCGTGAAAGAGACAGGAAATGGAGAAGATGTCAACGATTATATAAAAGTAACAGTAGAAGATGCCGATCTGTGTCCGAGATACTGTGCAAGAGTGGTCAAAAATATTAAAATCGGTCCGTCACCAAAGTGGATGCAGAGAAGACTGGCATCTGTTGGAATCCGTCCGATCAACAATCTGGTGGATATCACCAACTATGTGATGGAAGAATACGGACAGCCGATGCATGCCTATGATCTGGATACGATCGCAGGTCATGAGATTGTTGTAAAAACTGCACAGGATGGAGAGAAATTTACCACACTTGACGGACAGGAGCGTATCATGGACAAGGACGTCCTGATGATCTGTGACGGAGAAAAAGCAGTCGGAATTGCCGGTATCATGGGCGGGGAAAACTCCATGATCACAGATGATGTCAAGACCATGCTCTTTGAGGCAGCATGCTTTGACGGTGTCAACATCCGAAAATCTTCAAAGAGAGTAGGGCTTCGTACAGATGCTTCCGGAAAATTTGAAAAGGGTCTGGATCCGAACAATGCAAAAGCAGCCATAGACAGAGCCTGCCAGTTAGTAGAAGAATTAGGCGCCGGAGAAGTGGTTGGCGGAACCGTGGATGTTTACGGAAAAGTAAAAGAACCGGTAAGAGTTCCATTTGATGCAGACAAGATCAATGCAATGCTGGGAACTTCGATTTCAGAAGAAGAGATGCTTGGTTATTTCGCAAAGATCGGTCTGGAATATGATGAAGCAGCAAAAGAAGTGATCGCGCCGACATTCCGTCATGACCTGTTCAGAATCGCAGATCTGGCAGAAGAAGTGGCAAGATTTTTCGGATATGACAATATTCCGACCACACTTCCAAAGGGAGAGGCTACAACAGGAAAGCTGCCGTTTAAACTGAGAATCGAAGATGTGGCAAAAGAAATCGCAGAGTTCTGCGGATTCAGCCAGGGAATGACCTATTCTTTCGAGAGCCCGAAGGTGTTTGACAAACTGAGAATCCCGGCAGACTCCAAATTGAGAGAAACCGTAGAGATCATGAATCCGCTGGGAGAAGACTACAGTGTAATGAGAACGACATCCTTAAATGGAATGCTTACTTCTCTTGCGACAAACTACAACCGCAGAAATAAAAATGTCAGACTGTACGAGCTTGGAAATATTTATCTTCCGAAACAGCTTCCGGTTACAGAACTTCCGGAAGAGAGAATGCAGTTTACATTGGGAATGTATGGAGACGGCGATTTCTTCAGCATGAAAGGTGTAGTAGAAGAATTCTTTGAAAAGATCGGAATGCACGAAAAAGAAACTTATGATCCAAATGCAGGAAAACCATATCTGCACCCGGGCCGTCAGGCAAATATTATGTATGATGGAAAGGTTGTTGGATATTTAGGAGAGGTACATCCGGAAGTAGCCGATACATATGGAATCGGCGAGCGCGCTTATGTGGCAGTGCTGGATATGCCGGAGATCATTCCATATGCAACGTTTGACAGAAAATATGCCGGAATCGCAAAATATCCGGCTGTGACAAGAGATATCAGCATGGTTGTGCCAAAAGAGATCCTGGTGGGACAGATTGAAGAAGTGATCGAGAAAAAAGGCGGAGCATATCTGGAAAGTTACGCCCTGTTTGACTTATATGAAGGAAGCCAGATCAAAGCAGGATTCAAATCCGTGGCATATTCGATCGTATTCCGTGCAAAGGATAAGACTCTGGAAGAGGCAGATGTGACTTCTGCGATGAACCGGATCTTAAAAGCACTGGAAGAGATGGGAATCGAGCTGAGAAAATAGGACCGAGTCTGTTTAGAAAGAGGGATATCATTGAAAACAAGTGATTTTTATTATGACCTGCCGGAGGAACTGATCGCACAGGATCCTCTGGAGGATCGCTCCGGTTCCAGACTGTTGTTTCTGGATAAAGAGACAGGGCGAACAGAGCATCATATCTTTCGTGATGTGATCGATTATCTGAATCCGGGGGACTGTCTGGTCATCAACGATACAAAAGTAATTCCGGCACGCCTGATCGGAGAAAAAGAAGGCACCGGTGCCAAGATCGAGGTACTCCTGTTGAAGCGCGGAGAAAACGATGTGTGGGAAACGCTGGTAAAACCGGGGAAAAAAGCAAAACCGGGAACCAGGATCAGTTTCGGAGACGGACTTCTGGTCGGCGAGGTTGTGGATGTGGTAGAAGAGGGAAATCGTCTGATCCGCTTTGAGTATCAGGGAATCTTTGAAGAAATCTTAGATCAGCTTGGGCAGATGCCGCTTCCGCCTTATATTACCCATCAGCTGGAAGACAGAACCCGATATAATACGGTATATGCGGCTCATGAAGGATCCGCTGCGGCGCCAACTGCCGGCCTTCACTTTACACCGGAGCTTTTAAAAGAGATCCAGGAAAAAGGGGTGGATATTGCGAGGGTGACCCTTCATGTTGGGCTGGGTACTTTTCGTCCGGTAAAAGTAGAAGATGTGACAGAGCATCATATGCATTCTGAGTTCTACATGGTGGATGCCGAGGCAGCAGAAAAGATCAACCGTGCCAAAGAACATGGTGGCCGTGTGATCTGTGTGGGAACAACAAGCTGTCGTACCATTGAATCTGCTGCGGATGAGAATGGACACTTAGAGCCATGCAGCGGTTGGACGGAGATTTTTATCTATCCGGGATATCAGTTTAAGATCTTAGACGGACTCATTACGAATTTCCATCTGCCGGAATCTACATTGATCATGCTGGTGTCGGCACTGGCAGGAAAAGAGCACGTCATGGCGGCATATGAAGAGGCAGTGAAAGAGCGGTATCGGTTCTTCAGTTTTGGGGATGCGATGATAATTTTATAACGGATTGATCGAATACCTTCTGACTATCTGACATAGGATAGGCAGGAGGTGTTTTTATGATTTATGTAACAGTACCGGGAGATACGGTGTCTTCGATCTCCCGTCAAAGCGGAGTTCCTGTCTGGAAGATACTGTATGACAATCAGTTGGGAGAAGAGGGAAAACTGACAGTGGGGCAGGCGCTGCTCTTATTAAAACCGCAGGAGAGCGCGGAAATTCGAGAGGATTTGTATGTGACAGGGTATGCATATCCTTTTATTGAACCTTATGTGCTGGAGATGGCATTTCCGGCACTCAATGAACTGCTGGTGTTTTCTTATGGCTTTACGTTTGAAGGAGAGTTGGTTCCGCCCATACAGGATGAAACATGGATGATACAGCTGGCCTGGGAGAATGGGATAGAACCGATGCTGGTTCTGACCCCGTTTACACAGGGGGTCTTTAACAATCAGCTGATCCAGACTCTGGTGGAGGAAGAATCAGTACGTGAAAATGTGATTACCAATCTGCTGAAGGTGGTGGAGGAAAAAGGATATGTGGGCGTGGATGTAGATTTTGAATATGTCCGTGCGCAGAACAGGGAAGGATATGCCGAGTTTGTCGGAGAATTGCGGGCTGCCATGAATGAAAAGGGATATCGCGTGTCAGTGGCTCTGGCGCCCAAGACGTCTTCAGATCAGAAAGGGCTGCTCTATGAGGGGATTGATTATGCACTTCTGGGAGAACAGGCAGACCGGCTGTTTTTGATGACTTATGAGTGGGGATATTCTTATGGTCCGCCCATGGCAGTCGCACCCCTTACGAAAGTCCGCCAGGTGGTAGAGTATGCGCTGACACAGATCCCGGCTGAGAAGCTTCTGATGGGGATACCGAACTATGGGTATAACTGGACCCTTCCTTATGAAAAAGGAGTGACAAAAGCAGAGACGATCGGTAATGTAGGGGCTGTACGGCTTGCGGTGGAATACGGTGCTCCAATTCAGTATGACCAGGAGGCTCAAAGCCCGTATTTTATTTACAGAAATCAGGGAATAGAGCAGGAAGTCTGGTTTGAAGATGTGAGAAGTATTGCGGCAAAGATCGAACTGGCAAAAGAATATGAACTATATGGAGTCGGATACTGGAATTTAATGCGTCCTTTTCGTGCAAATTGGATCATGTTGGAATAAAAAGACCGGGAAATCACAAATGGAACTGTGATTCCCCGGCAGATTAAAGATTATCTTGTGACTGAACTGCATTATAACCGGTCTCTTTTGTGCGGATTTTGACAGCGCTGCGGATTTCATAGCTGAAAATTTTTCCGTCACCGACTTCGCCGGTAAAAGCGGCTTTTTGTATTGCTGAGATTGTTTTTTGTTCCCATTCTTCGGAAGAGACGACCACTTCAAATTTAATTTTGGGATGTAACAGGATATCTACTTCACTTCCGCGGACAATTTCTGTATAGCCACGCTGCGTTCCATACCCCATAACCTGGGAGATGGTAACCCCGTTCACCTGGATGTCCTGAAGAGCAGATTTAACCTGTTCAAATTTTTCTTCTCTTACGATTGCTTCAATTTTGATCAACATGATGACTCCCCCTCTTTTATGAATCAAATCCGTTAAAGGACGGATATGCATTTTCTCCATGCTGTGAGAAATCCAGACCGGATATCTCATCAGAAACATCTACACGAAGCGGTGTGAAAATTCTTACGATACCGATGCAGATCAAGGTTCCGCACACAGCAACTGCAATGGTGACCAGAATGCTGATCAGCTGTGCAGTGAATAAATGAAAATCTCCGAAGACTAATCCATTCCATCTGGCAACAGAATTGACAGAAGTTTTACCGAAAAGTCCGGTCGCAATACCGCCCCAGATACCGCCGATTCCATGACATCCGAACGCATCGAGCGCATCATCGATTTTTAATTTCTGTTTTAAGAGCACCACGGTAAAATAGCAGATCGGACTGACAAGTGCACCGATCAGGAAAGAAGACCAGATCGGAACAAATCCGGCACCGGGGGTGATAGCTACAAGCCCTACGACCAGCCCTGTAGAAGCACCGACAAGTGTGGTTTTTTTACTTTTCAGATAATCAATGAGCATCCAGATGAGCATTGCGGAAGCAGAAGCAATCGCAGAGGTCATAAAAGCGTGAGCTGCAAGTCCATCTGCCGCAAGAGCACTTCCGGCATTGAAGCCAAACCATCCGAACCAGAGCAGTGATGCACCCAGAGTGACAAATGGGATGTTGTGGATGCGGTAGGAAGTGTGTTCATATCCGCGTCTTCGACCAAGACAGATGGCAAGGACAAGAGCGGATACTCCGGAACTGATATGGACAACATTTCCGCCGGCAAAATCAACAGATCCTAAAGCGGCAAGGAAACCGTCTTCTCCCCATACCATATGTGCCATCGGATAATAAACAATCAAAGACCAGAATGCAATAAACAGAAACAGTGCCTTAAAACGCATTCTGCCGACGACAGCTCCGGTGATCAGCGCAGGGGTAATGACTGCGAACATCATCTGGAAACCGGCAAATACAAGATGTGGAATTGTATCAGCATAGGGTCCGGGATCGGCTCCTACACCCTGAAAAGCAAAATATCGGAAATCACCGATGATTCCGGCATGGTTTCCGCCGAAAGAAAGGGAATATCCAAACAGTACCCACATAACGATGGACAGCCCCATAATGCCGATGCAGGCCATCATTGTGTTGACAACATTTTTCCGGCGGACCAATCCGCCATAAAAGAAAGCAAGGCCCGGTGTCATAAGAAAAACAAGGGCAGAGCAAAGCATGATAAAACCAGTATCTCCTGAACTCATAAAATTTCCTCCTTTGAGATAAAAATAGTTTTTCTGAAAAGGCCTTTTATCAAAAAAAAGATGCCTGAGAGATTTTTAAAAATCCTTCAGACATCTTCGTCTGCAAACAGAATAGCAGAGAAGCTGAAAAATGACAAGGGTGAAACTAAACAAAGAATTTTTGGAAAATCATGCAAAATTTTCAAAATTAAACAAACAGGCAGAAAATTGTAATTGTTATTGTTCCGGCTAATCAAACTAAGTTTTGACGGAAACGCCGGCTAATAGTATAGTAGATGAAAAGAAAGTGAAAAGAGAAGAAAATAATGAAGAGAAAAAGTGTGAGAATTTATAGTTTTACCGGGACTGGAAGCTGTCTGGCGTTAAAACTGGCGGAAAAACTAAAACAGGAAGGATATGTATGTACAGGATATACTGTGGCACGTTTTGCAGAGGATAAAAGACTGCAGCGATTAAATGACGGATGGAAACAGGAAATCGGGGCATCCTGGGGAGAACATGCACTGGTATTTATCGGGGCGGCAGGAATCGCGATCCGTGCGATCGCTCCGTTTGTAAAAGATAAGTTTACAGATCCTCCGGTGATTGTTCTGGATGAGAAGGGCACATTTGCCATCCCGCTTTTGTCGGGACATGTAGGCGGAGGAGTAACTCTCGCGAAGGTTCTTGCAGAATACACAGGAGGCAGGGCGGTGATCACAACGGCTACAGATGTGCAGAAAAAGTTTGCGGCAGACGTGTTTGCCATGGAGAACGGACTCATCATTACAGACCGGGAAGAGGCGAAAAAAATCTCGGCAGGGATTCTTGAAAAAAAGAATACGGGAATTTTTTCAGAGTTTCCGCTTTTGGGGGATATACCCGAAGAACTGACCATATGCGGCAGTGAAGAACAACTGGAGGGATGCTGTGGGAAGATTGTGATCTGTGAAAAAAATCCCAGAAATAAAAAATCAGGTGTATTATATCTTTTGCCAAGAAATCTGTATGTGGGAATGGGATGCAAAAAAGGGACAAAAAAAGAAATTCTGGAGGCAGAGCTTTTGAAAACTCTGGAAAAGCATGGATTTTTACCGGAGCAGATCCGTGCACTTGGAAGCATCGATCTGAAAAGGGAGGAGGCCGGGTTGCTGGAGCTGGCAGATTCTCTTGGAGTGGAGTTTTTGACTTATTCCGCAGAATCACTTCAGGAAATTTCGGCAGTCAGCAGTTCTTCGGAATTTGTAAGAGGAGTGACAGGGGTAGACAATGTCTGTGAGAGAGCGGCGAAAAAAATGTGTCCGGAGGGAGTGATGGTTCAGGAAAAGGTCTGTCTGAATCAGTGTACGGCTGCTGTTGTCTGTGGTGAAGTTATGGTAAGATTTGGAAAAGAGGAGGAAGAAAGATGAAGCGTATCTTGATTTTTTCAGGTACTACAGAAGGACGGGAACTGGCAGAATTTCTGAGAAACAGGCAGGTGGATGTCATCGTCAGTGTTGCCACAGAGTATGGAAGAGACTGTATGGATGTTGAGAGTTCTTCTAATGTAAGTGTGCGTACCGGACGTATGGATGAGACACAGATCCGGCAGTTTTTAACGGCGCAGAAAATTGATCTGGTGGTCGATGCGACACATCCGTTTGCAGCAGAAGTGACGAAAAACGTAGAGCAGGCATGTAGGATGGCAGGTACGGAATATATCAGATGTGTGCGGGAACGGCAGAACTGGGATGATAAAGGGGAGCGTGTTGTGCGTGTGGAAAGTGTACCTGAGGCAGTGGAATACCTGCAAAATACAGACGGGAATGTTCTGATCGCTACCGGAAGTAAAGAATTGAAAGAATATACCAGGATAGCAGGCTGCAAAGAGCGATGTTATGCCCGTGTCCTTTCTACACAGGTTTCAGTGGAAGAGAGCATTCGGCTTGGATTCGAAGGAAGGCATCTGATCGCCATGCAGGGTCCGTTTTCAAAAGAATTAAATCTTGCGATGCTAAGAGCTGTGGATGCCAGATATTTTGTGACAAAAGAATCCGGAAAATCCGGTGGTTTTCTGGAGAAGGTGCAGGCTGCAGAAGAGGCAAAGGCTGTGCTGGTGGTAGTAGGAAGACCGTTTGAAGTTGGGAAAATACTAAAAGAAACGAAAAAATTCCTAGAAATATGGGCAGGGCTGTGCTAAAATTTAGAAAGATTTAAGGAAAGGCTGAAACAGAAAGAGGACAGAATATGAGGCAGGGAATGATCCAGATTTACTGTGGAGACGGAAAAGGAAAGACCACGGCAGCTACGGGACTTGCAGTGCGGGCAGCCGGAAGCGGGATGAAAGTACTGTTTGCCCGTTTTTTGAAGAATGAGAACTCTGCAGAATTGTGTGTGTTAGATCAGATTCCGGGGATAGAAGTGATCCATTTACCGAAGTCCTATGGGTTTTATAACACGCAGTCCGAGGAAGAAAAGGCAGAGACAAAGCAGATGTATGGAGAATTGTGGAGGTATGCACTGGATCGGGCGAAAAATGGAGCGTGTGACATGCTTGTCATGGATGAATTTATGGCGGCAGATCACTATGGTCTGGTCCCGCATGAAGAGGCAATTCAGTTTTTAAAAGAAAAACCAGAAGGTCTGGAAGTGGTTCTGACTGGAAGAAATCCAACAGAAGATTTGATCGAAGCTGCAGACTATGTATCCGAGATCCGAAAAGTAAAACATCCATTTGACTGCGGCATTTGTGCCCGCAGAGGAATTGAATATTAAAAATGATACATTTGTATGTATGGACTCCATTTTCTAATACAGGAAACGCAGGGGTTTTTACATAAATTCAGATTCAAAGCAGATTTAAAAAATGCCGTCCGAAAAAAGGCGGCAGGGGAACCGGGTGGGAATCCCGGACAATGCCCGTTGCTGTATTGGAGTAGTGGTATTTCATGAGGTCACTGTAGGAAATCCTATGGGAAGGCGAAATACTGCGTTTGATGCCTAAGTCAGAACACCCGCTTTTAAAGGAATCTGGAAGGTTACGGGAATATGACCGGGTGTATGCGAAACAGTCTCCTTTTTGAGTCTTTTGGCAGCCTGGAATATTTCAGAAAAATTTTGTCAAAAGAAAAGGAGAGAAAAGAACATGACAAAAAAACAGAACATCTTATTGAAGGCAAGCATCGCGATCGCGGTGTTATTTGCTATCGCACCGGCTTCGAATGCCATGCACATTATGGAGGGATACCTTCCGGCAGCATTTTGCATTGCGTGGGGAGTCATCTGCCTGCCGTTTATCGTCGCAGGATTTTTTTCCATTCAGAAAACATTAAAACAGAGCAGAAAAACACTGATCCTTCTGGCAATGTCAGGAGCCTTTGTGTTTGTGATCTCTTCCTTGAAGATCCCGTCTGTGACCGGAAGCTGTTCCCATATGACAGGAACCGGACTGGGTGCGATTTTATTCGGGCCTACGGCAGCAGGCGTGTTGGGGCTGATCGTGTTACTATTTCAGGCAATCCTGCTGGCACACGGCGGACTGACCACGCTGGGAGCCAATACATTTTCTATGGCGATCGCAGGTCCGTTTCTTTCTTATGGGATTTATAAGCTTTGCCAGAAACTCAATGTAAACCGGAAGGTGGCAGTGTTTCTGGCAGCATTTTTCGGGGATCTGTTCACTTACTGTGTAACCAGTCTGCAGCTTGCTATGGCATATCCGTCTGAAGCGGGCGGGGTGGGAGCTTCCGCAGTGAAATTCCTTGGAGTGTTTGCTCCGACACAGCTTCCGCTGGCAGTAATGGAAGGACTTCTTACGGTTGTGATCGTGATCGCACTGGAGTCGTATGCAAAACCGGAACTCAAAGCCGTTGGATTTTTAAAGGAGGAAAAGTAGGATGAGTAAGAAAAATAAAACACTGGTACTGGTTCTGCTGCTCGCGGTGGTCCTGCTGGCAGCAGTTCCGTTTCTGACTTTGAAAGATGCAGAGTTTGGCGGATCAGATGATGCGGGAAGTGTGATGGTAGAAGAGATCCATGGAGAATATGAACCATGGTTTACCCCTGTTCTGGAAGAGTTTCTTGGAAAAGAGATCCCGGGAGAGGTGGAGTCCCTGCTGTTTTGTGTACAGACCGGAATCGGCGTGGGGATCATCGCTTTTTGCATGGGGCGTCTCGTAGAGCGGAAGAAGTGGCAGAATGATAATCATTGATAAATTAAGTTATTCCTCCGGACTTGCACATGTGAGCCCGGAGGAGAAGTTTGCATATGCGGTTCTGACCCTGTTGGTCTGTGTGGTCAGCCGGTCTGTTGCAGCGGCAGTGACCGTACTGGCGGTCAATGGAATTCTTAATGTAAAAAAGGGAAGAGTTCCATTTTACCTGTACTTGAAATACCTGATGGTACCCCTGATATTTCTGCTGTTGAGTACACTGGCAATCCTGGTCAATGTATCCAAAGAGCCGCTGGATGCCTATGCAATCCCGCTGGGGCAGTATTATGTGACATCCAGCTGGATGGGGCTGAAAAAAGGCGGGCAGATGATACTGACGGCGCTTGCAAGTGTTTCCAGTCTGTATGTCCTGTCTTTTAACACGCCGATGACGGAAATTCTGGATGTGTTAAAGAGACTGCATTTTCCGGGATTGTTCATTGAGCTGATGCTTTTGACATATCGGTTTATTTTTATCCTGATGGAAGGGGCATCTGCAATTATGACGGCGCAGAAAGCAAGGCTTGGAAACCGGGATCTGAAAACTTCGATCCAGTCTTTCGGGCAGATGGCATCGGTTGTGTTTGTGCGGGCGCTGAAGCAGTCGGATGCACTGTACAATGCGATGGAATCCAGATGTTATGACGGTGAGATCAGGGTACTTTCAGGAGAGTATCAAAAAAACAAGAGCAATTTCCGGAAAATAGCAGTTTTTGAGGCAGTCCTGATTTTGCTTGCGGTTTGGGAGAGAATAGGATGAGTGAAGAGATTATTTTAGAGGCGAGAGATATCTGGCATTCTTATGAAGAGAATGACAGGTTTTCTCTGCAGGGGCTGGACTTAAAAGTAAAAAAGGGGAGTAAGGTTGCTTTTATGGGAGCCAACGGTTCTGGAAAATCTACGTTTTTTCTCTGCTGCAACGGAATTTTACGACCACAAAAGGGAGATATTTTGTTTCATGGAAAACCGGTGAGCTACAAGAGAAAGGAACTTCTGGCACTTCGATCCAAGGTGGGGATTGTGTTTCAGGACCCGGATAAACAGTTGTTTTCTGCCAGCGTGGAGCAGGAAATCTCATTCGGGATCCTGAATCTGGGTGTTGCAAAAGAACAGGCAAGAACAGAAGTGGAGCAGGTGATGGAAGAACTGGAGATCGTGCCCTTTCGAAAACGACCGGTACATGCGTTAAGCGGGGGGCAGAAAAAACAGGTCTCGATCGCGGATATTTTAGTGATGCGTCCGGAGATCATCATTTTGGATGAACCTGCAGCAGCCCTGGATCCGAAGCATACCCGCATGGTAAATGAGATGGTAGACAAACTCACAGAGCAGGGAATCACAGTACTCATGGCGACTCATGATATGGATTATGCATATGCCTGGGCGGATGAGATCGTGTTGATGAAAGATGGAAAAGTGCTCTGTCAGGGCGCGCCGGAAGCAGTGTGCAGAGAAACAGAAAAGCTGAAAGAGACGAATCTGGAAGAACCGGCTCTTTTACGGTTATTTGATCGTTTAAAAGCACGTAAAATAATAGAAGCAACAGGAAAAGCTCCAAGGACATGGAAGGAGCTGGAGCAGTTGATCGGATAGAAATTTCTGGAGAGGAAGGATTAAAAATGGAGAAAAAAGGAATTCTTGTGGTAAGCTTCGGAACCAGTCATCTGGATACGATGGCAAAAACAATACAGGTAATGGAAGAGCAGATCAAAGAATCATTTCCCGGGTATACAGTATACCGGGCATTTACAAGTCAGATGATCTTGAACAAACTGGAACGGACAGAACATAAAAAGTATGATAATGTCCGTCAGGCACTGGAGCGTATGAAGCAGGACGGGATCACAAGGGTGATCGTTCAGCCGACACATATCATCAACGGCATTGAAAATGAAAAAATGCTGGAGGAGATTCAAAAACATGCGTCGTCTTTTGAAAAAGTCCTGGTGGGAAAACCACTTTTGTCTGAACCGGATGATTATAAAAAGACAGTGCATGCAGTGATGGAGGATGTGGATCTGGAAGAAGGCGAATGCCTGATCTTAATGGGACATGGAACAGATCACCATGCAAACAGTGCCTATCCGGCGTTGGAATATACACTTCAGGCATTGGGATATGACCGCATTCATGTGGCGACTGTAGAAGGATTTCCAGAATTAAAAGACGTGATGCATCGGATCGAACAAAGACAGTATCGTAAAGTGGCACTGCTGCCGTTTATGTTTGTGGCAGGAGATCATGCAAAAAATGATATGGCAGGAGATGAGGATTCCTGGAAATGTGAGCTGGAAGAAGCCGGATATGAAGTTCGTCCGATCTTAAGGGGACTTGGAGAACTTCCGGGAATCCGTCAGATTTTCATGGAGCATTTAGAGGAGGCACAATGACAGAACAGGCATTTGTGTGGAAAGATCAGAAAAAACTGAGAATGGGATATACCACCGGAAGCTGTGCTGCGGCTGCGGCAAAAGCAGCAGCCAGAATGCTGTTTTTGGGAGAAGAGATCTGTCAGGTTTCTCTGATGACACCAAAAGGGATCCGACTGTATCTGGATGTGGAGGACATTTTGCGTACGAAAGACAAGGTACGCTGTGCGATCCGAAAGGATGCAGGGGACGATCCGGATGTGACGGATCAGATTTTGGTCTATGCAGAGGTTTCCAAAACAGAGGGAAAGCAGATCACACTGGATGGCGGCGTTGGTGTCGGACGTATTACCAGAAAAGGACTGGAGCAGGATATCGGCGATGCCGCGATCAATAAAGTTCCAAGAGCCATGATCCGTGAAGCAGTGGAAAAAGAGAAAGAGCGCGGCGGGTATACAGGCGGTCTTTCTGTGGTCATTTCAATCCCTGACGGAGCAGAACTGGCAAAAAAAACATTCAACCCGAGGCTTGGTATCGAAGGAGGTCTTTCTGTGCTTGGAACCACAGGCATTGTAGAGCCAATGAGTGAGAAAGCCCTGACAGATACGATTTTCCTGGAAATGAAGATGCTCAGAGAAAATGGAAACGAGTACTGTTATCTGGTACCGGGAAATTATGGAAGTGATTTTCTGAAAGAAGCACTTGGTTATGATGGAAATCTTGCGGTCAAGTGCAGCAATTACATCGGGGAATCCATCGATCATGCAGTGCGGCTCGGTATGAAAGGAATTCTGCTGATCGGACATGTGGGCAAACTGATCAAGGTGGCGGCAGGAGTGATGAATACGCACTCCAGACAGGCGGACTGCAGGATGGAAGTATTTGCCTCACATGCGGCGATGGCGGGGGCTGATCCTGAAACCGTAAAAAAAATTATGGAAAGTATTACAACAGCAGAAATGACAGAACTGCTTGAAAAAGAACAGCTGTTGGGACAGGTTATGGATTCTGTAATGAAACGGATCGCATTTTATCTGAAGCACAGAGGAGGGGAGTCTCTTCGTGTGGAAGCAATCGTGTTTTCGAATGAAAACGGGATATTAGGAGAGACTTCCGGTGCAGAAGAACTTTTGGAAATCATACGCGCAGAATCAGTGAAAGAGAAACGAACAGGAGAGAAAGAATGAGCGGAATATTTTACGGAGCAGGTGTAGGGCCGGGAGATCCCGAGCTTTTGACAGTAAAGGCACTGCGTGTGATGAAGCAGTGTCCGGTGATTGCAATCCCGGTATCGGATAAAAATTTTACAGAGGCGGCGTATGATCCGACAGGAACAGATCCTGCATATAAACGTTATCTGGAAAAATGTGTTGCCTATCAGATCGCAGTGCAGGCAGGTGCGAATATCGGGCAGAAAGCCAAGCTGTATCTGCCAATGCCGATGATGAAAGAAAAAGAACAGCTTCGTCAGGTACATGACGAGGGTGCAGAAAAAACAGCAGAGCTTCTGGAAAAAGGAATGGATGTGGTGTTTATCACGCTGGGAGATCCGACCGTGTACTCGACCTGTATGTATATTCATAAAAGGATTCGGAAACAGGGATATGAGACAAGGATCATACCGGGAGTTCCTTCTTTTTGTGCGGCAGCGGCAAGACTGGATCAGAGCCTTGTGGAGAACCAGGAAGAACTGCATATTATCCCTGCATCCTATGAGATTGAAGAAGGATTAAAGATGGCGGGAACAAAGGTGCTGATGAAGGCCGGGCGAAAGATTCCTTATGTCAAGCAGGTGATCAAAGAGCAGAACTTAAATCTGACGATGGTAGAAAACTGCGGCATGGAGAATGAGACAATCTACCATTCGGCAGAGGAGATTCCGGATGAGGCAAGTTATTATTCATTGTTTATTGTAAAAGAGAAAAAATAGCAGAAGGGGAGGAGACGAAATGATCGTATTTGTAGGAGCAGGACCGGGAGCGGAAGATCTGATCACAGTGCGGGGACAGCAGTATTTAAAAGAAGCGGACATTATCATTTATGCAGGGTCACTGGTAAATCCGGGTCTTTTGCAGGTAAAAAAAGAAGGCTGTGAAGTATATAACAGCGCCTATATGACGCTGGAAGAAGTTCTGGAAGTGATGTATGCAGGGGAAAAAGAAGGAAAACGGATCGTTCGGCTGCATACCGGGGATCCGTGTCTGTACGGAGCGATAAGAGAGCAGATGGATGCATTGGAAGAGCGTCAGATTCCGTACGAAGTATGTCCGGGTGTCAGTTCTTTTTGCGGGGCAGCAGCAGCGCTGCATGCAGAATATACACTGCCTGATATTTCCCAGTCTGTGGTGATCACAAGAATGGCAGGCAGAACGCCGGTTCCGGATAAAGAGTCCATCCGCAGCTTTGCGGCGCATCAGGCGACGATGGTGATCTTTCTGAGCACCGGAATGCTTGGAAAACTGCAGGAAGAGCTGATGGCAGGGGGATATCCGGCAGACACTCCGGCAGCGATCGTGTACAAGGCAACCTGGCCGGAGGAAAAAGTGCTGCGATGCATGGTCTCAGAACTGGAAAAAACAGCGGCAGACGCACAGGTGACAAAAACAGCCCTGATCGTGGTGGGAAGAATTCTGGAAGGAGAATATGAGAGATCACTTCTGTACCATCCGGAATTTACTACAGAATTTCGACAGGGAAAACAGGAGGAGCAGGCAGATGAATAGAGTGTATGTAGTCGGGATTGGTCCCGGAGCGGGAAAACAGATGACAGAAGAGGCGAGAGAAGTGCTGAATGCCTGTGATACGATCATCGGATATACGGTGTATGTGGATCTGGTGAAAGAACAGTTTCCAGAGAAAGAATTTCTGACCACGCCGATGAAGCAGGAAGTGAAGCGGTGCAAGATGGCGTTTGAGGAGGCCATGAAAGGAAAAAAAGTGGCAATGATCTGCAGCGGGGATGCCGGTGTGTATGGAATGGCTGGTTTGATGTATGAGGTCGGTGTCGAGTTTCCGGAGGCAGAGCTTGAGATTGTGCCGGGAATCACGGCGGCAATCGGCGGTGCAGCCGTGCTTGGAGCTCCGTTGATCCATGATTTTGCAGTCATCAGTTTAAGCGACCTGCTCACACCGTGGGAGAAGATTGAAAAGAGAGTCAGGGCAGCAGCCATGGCAGATTTTGTGATCTGTCTTTACAATCCTTCCAGCAGAAAACGTCATGACTATCTGGAGAAGGCATGTAATATGATGCTGGAATACAAAGCAGAAGATACAATCTGCGGAATCGTCAGACAGATCGGAAGAGACGGGCAGGAGAGCCGGATCCTTACATTAAAGGAATTAAAAGACACAGAGGTGGATATGTTTACAACGGTGTTTATCGGAAATGAACAGACACAGGAAATGGATGGTCACATGGTGACACCGAGAGGATATCGGGATGTGTAAAGAGAAAAGAATCGTTTATCTGACAGGAATCGGAATGGGAACGAAAGAGGGGATGACTGTCCGGGCAAAAGAGTCTTTAAAAGGCTGTGACTGTATGATTGGCGCAAAACGGCTTCTGGAAGTGGTATCCGATGCAGATTGTGTCTGCCATGCAGAATATCTGCCGGAAAAAATAGAAGAGTACCTTCGAAAGCATCCGCAGTTTTGCAGGATCGGGATTGTACTTTCCGGAGATGCAGGATTTTACAGCGGGGCAAAAAAACTGGAAGAAGTTCTAAATGGCAGTGAAGAACAGTATGAAATCCAAAGGATTCCGGGAATTTCGTCTGTTGTGTATTTTGCAGCTGCGCTACACACTTCCTGGGAGGATGCAGCCCTTGTCAGCCTCCATGGAAGATGGCAGAACTGGATTTATGAAGCAGAACATCATGCAAAAACATTTCTGCTGTTGGGCGGAAGAAAAGAAAATCTGAAAGAGAAGCTTTTGTATTATGGGCTTGAAGACTTGACGGTACATATCGGAAAAAATTTTTCCTATCCGCAAGAGCAGATTTTTTCAAAAACGGTAAGCGAACTGACGGAGGAGGATACAGAGGGGCTTTGCATTGTCTGTCTGGAAAATCCACATCCATCACAGAAGGGGTGCCGGCATTTGAAGGATGAAGCCTTTACAAGAGGAAACGTTCCTATGACGAAAGAAGAAGTGCGGACAATCTGTATCGCAAAGCTTGATCTGGAAAAAGATGCGGTTCTTTATGACGTTGGTGCGGGAACAGGTTCTGTTGCTGTTGAAGCAGCCTGTCAGGACGGCAGTATTCGAGTGTATGCCATTGAAAAGAATCCGGAAGGGATCGAACTGATCCGTAAAAACGTGCAAAAACTACGGACAGATAATGTGCAGATCGTAGAGGGAACAGCGCCGGAAGCACTCAGGAAACTGGAAGCGCCGACCCATGTATTTATCGGGGGCAGCAGCGGAAATCTAAGGGAAATTCTGCTGGCAGTCAAAGAGAAGAATCCGGATGTACAGATCGTACTGACAGCGATTTCTCTGGATACGATGGCGGAAGTAATGGAAGCAGTGGATGAAGGGCTTTTGCGGGAACCGGAAATTGTACAGATTACAGCGGCAAAAGCGAGAAAACTGGGACGTCATCACATGATGACAGGACAAAACCCGATCTATATTATTTCGGAGGGAGAAGCGTGAATATTCCAAGAATTTTAATTGCTGCACCGTCCAGCGGAAGCGGAAAAACGGTGATTTCCTGTGGGCTGATGGCAGCGTTTTGCAGACAGCAGAAAAATGTTGTTTCCTGTAAATGCGGACCGGATTATATTGATCCGATGTTTCACCGGGAGGTGCTCGGGATTGATTCTCAGAATCTGGATCTGTTTTTCTGCGAGAAAGAGCAGCTGACCGGGATTTTTGCAGAGCATGCCAAAAATGCCGATCTGGCAGTGGTAGAGGGTGTTATGGGATATTATGACGGTATGGGACTGGATACGGCAAAAGCAAGTTCCTATGATGTGGCAGCTGCCTTGCAGATACCGGTCGTGCTGGTGGTTTCAGCGAGAGGCTCCGCTCTGTCTCTGGCTGCTCTGGTGAAAGGGTTTCTGGAATTTAAAAAGGAGAGCCGGATTCGGGGAATTTTGTTAAACCGCGTATCTGCAATGTTGTATCCCCGTTTGAAAGAAATGCTGGAAAACGAGCTGAAAAAGGCAGGACATCCAATCAAGGTGCTCGGGTATATTCCGGAACATGAAGCGTTTCATCTGGAGAGCCGGCATCTTGGTCTGGTCACACCGGAGGAGATCAAACATCTGAAAGCACAGCTGGAGCAGGCAGGAGAGATCCTCTCAGAGACGGTAGATCTGGAAGGTCTCTATGAGTTGGCCAAAGAAGCAACGTCTCTGGAAATAAGCGTACCTGAGGATGAGGAGAAAGAAAATCCAAAGGTATCAATTGCGGTGGCAAGGGATGAGGCGTTTGGATTTTATTATAAAGACAATCTGAAACTGCTGGAAAGATATGGCTGCAATCTGGTGTATTTCAGTCCTATTCGAGATACCCACCTGCCAGAAGGAGTCAGCGGTCTTTTGTTAGGCGGTGGATATCCGGAATTATATGCCAGAGAATTAAGTCAAAACAAAACCATGCTTTCTGAAATCCGGGAAAGCATTCAAAATGGAATGCCCTGCCATGCGGAATGCGGCGGTTTTTTGTATCTTCATGAGAAGCTTGCAGATCCGAAAGGAAAACTCTGGAAGATGGCCGGCGTGATCAGAGGCGAGGCAGTGCCGAAGAAAAAACTGGTACGGTTTGGTTACATCAATCTGACAGGAGTGGTGGACGGTACGTTTTTGAAGCGAGGAGAGAGGATCCGCGGTCATGAATTCCACTACTGGGACAGTACAAATAATGGAACAGATGCAAAAGCGTTAAAACCGGACGGAAAGAGAAGCTGGGAATGCGTTCATATGCAGCAGAATCTGTTTGCGGGATTTCCACATCTTTCCTATTCGTCCAATCCGGTATTTGCAGAAAGGTTCATGCGGGTAGCAATCAGATGGGAGCAGTCACAAAAAGAAGGAGGTGAAAGAAAATGACACTGGAAGAGTTGAAAAAAGAGATCAGACCTTTGGATGAAACAAGTATGGAACAGGCAAGAGAGCACTGGATAAAGATCGCAAAACCATTGTTTTCTCTGGGAAAGCTGGAGGATGCAGTGATACAGATGGCGGGGATCAAAGAGACCCCGGATTATGAGCTGAAGAAAAAGGCGCTGGTCATTATGTGCGCAGACAATGGAATTGTGGAGGAAGGGGTCACACAGACCGGGCAGGAAGTGACTGCCATGGTAGCGGACAATTTTACAAAATCCAGCACCAGCGTCTGTGCGATGAGCAAAGTGGCCGGGGTGGATCTCTTTCCAGTAGATATCGGAATGGCGGTGGATGTTCCGTCAGTGACAGTCAAGGAAGAAAAAGTTGCCTACGGAACACGTAATTTTTCAAAAGAACCTGCAATGACAAGAGAAGAGGTATGGCAGGCAATTGAAATCGGCATCCGAAAAGTGGAACAGCTCAAAGAACAGGGATATGAAATCATAGCGACTGGAGAGATGGGAATCGGAAATACGACGACCAGCAGTGCTGTTGCGTCGGTGCTGTTATCCGTTGCACCAGAACAGGTAACCGGGCGCGGGGCAGGTCTTAGCAGCGCAGGACTTGAGAAAAAGATTTCTGTTATTAAGGATGCGATTGCAAACTATCAGCCGGACAAGGAAGATCCGGTGGATGTTCTTTCAAAAGTAGGAGGCCTGGATATTGCGGGTCTGACCGGTGTCTTTTTAGGAGGAGCTCTGTACCGCGTTCCGGTGGTGATCGACGGATTTATCTCTTCTGTAGCGGCTTTGTGTGCAGCGCGTATGGTGCCGGTTTCAAAGTCTTATTTTCTACCTTCCCATGTATCCAAAGAACCGGCAGGAGCTATGCTGTTGGAGGCGTTGGAGCTTTCCCCGCTTTTGACTTGTAATATGAGTCTGGGAGAAGGGACCGGCGCAGTGGCAGTGATTCCGATTCTGGAGATGGGGCTTTCGGTTTACAGGGAGATGACCACATTTGAAAAAGCAAAGATCGAACAATACGAGGTGTTAAAATGAGGTTCTTTGAGTCTCTGGCAATCGGAGTTTCGATGTACTCGAAAATTCCGATGCCCCGGGTGGAATGGAATGAAAAAAATATGAAATATGCCATGTGCTTTTTCCCTCTGGTAGGAGTGGTGACAGGAATTCTGGAGGTCATCCTCGGAAATGCGCTTCTTGTGTATACGTCATGCGGAACGTTGTTTTTTGCAGGAGTGATGACACTGCTTCCGGTACTGGTCAACGGCGGAATCCACATGGACGGATTCCTGGACACGATGGATGCTTTGAATTCCTACGGAAGCAGAGAAAAGAAGCTGGAAATTTTAAAAGATTCCCGCACCGGAGCTTTCGCAGTGATCGGATTTGGACTATATCTTGTGGCCAGTCTGGCATTGTGGAGTGAAGCAAAATCAGAAATGCTCCCGGTGATCGGGGCAGGATATGTAATGTCACGTTCCCTTAGCGGACTTTCTGTGATGGTGTTCCCGTCTGCGAAAAAAGACGGACTTGGACGAACCTTTCAGGAGCAGGCACACAGGAAACGGGTGGCAGTTGTGATGGTGTGCTGGTTTTTTGCGGCTTTGGCAGTGATGCTGATGACTTCTGTGCAGATGGGCGCGGCGGCTCTTTGCACCGCTCTTCTGGTATTCTGGTATTACCATCACATGGCAATGAAACAGTTTGGCGGGATGACAGGCGATCTGGCAGGATATTTTCTGCAGCTTGCCGAACTTCTGATACTGGCAGCAGTGATCGTGGCAGGAGGTGCATTATGAGAATCTGGCTGATCCGCCATTTTCGGACACAGGGAAATCTGGAAAGACGGTATATCGGACGAACAGATGAGCCCATCTTGCCGGGGCAGACAGGAAATATCCTGTGTTGTCCGGAGAAGATCATCACAAGTCCGATGCTTCGCTGCAAACAGACCGCCAGGTTGTTGTTTCAAAAAGAGCCGGATCTGATCTGTGAAAATTTCCGGGAGAAGGATTTCGGGCGTTTTGAAGGAAAAAATTATGAAGAATTAAAAGACGATCCCGGATATCAGAGGTGGCTGGATTCCAATGGGACGATTCCTTTTCCGGAAGGAGAAGGACAGGAGGCATTTCTTGAGCGAACACGACTTGGATTTGAGCAGATGATGGAGCATCTGATGGATCTGCAGTGCCGGGAAGCAGCATTTGTCGTACACGGAGGTACGATCATGGCGGTTTTGTCAGCGTTTTCTCAAACGGGAGGAGACTTTTATGACTGGCAGGTCTCAAATGGCAGCGGATATTCTGCAATCGCAGAGGAGGAAAGCTGGAGACAGGGGAAAAAACAACTGACGGAGATAGAAAAATTATGAGAACATTACTTGCATGTATGACAGGATTTGGACTGGATCTGATCTTTGGCGATCCTTACTGGCTGTATCACCCGATAAGGCTGATCGGACATCTGATTTCTTTTTTGGAAAAACCGCTGCGAAGTGTGGCGGGAAAATCACCGAAAAAACAGATTGTGGCAGGGGGAATTCTGTGGATCCTGGTGATTTTGATCAGTACAGGGATTCCATGTCTGATGCTGTGGGCGGCAGAGAAGATCCACCCGGCTGTTTCGTTTCTTCTGGAATGTTTCTGGTGTTACCAGATCCTGGCGGCACGTTCCCTTTCTGTGGAAAGTAAGAAGGTATACCATGCTCTGAAAACACAGGATGTGGAGGGGGCAAGAAAAGCAGTTTCCATGATTGTAGGAAGAGATACCAAGTCCCTTACAGAAGAAGGGATTGCAAAGGCAGCAGTGGAAACTGTGGCAGAAAATACATCAGACGGTGTGACTGCGCCGCTGATGTTTCTGATGCTTGGCGGTGCACCGCTTGGATTCCTCTATAAAGCGGTCAATACGATGGATTCGATGCTGGGATATAAGAATGAAAAAAATCTTTATTTCGGGAGAGTGGCGGCAAAGATGGATGACGTGTCTAATTATCTGCCATCCAGAGTATCTGCAGTTCTGATGATCGCGGCGGCATTTCTGACAGGAATGGATGCAAAAAAGGCAGCGCAGATTTATAAAAGAGACCGGAGAAAGCATGCCAGTCCGAATTCTGCGCAGACGGAATCAGTCTGTGCGGGGGCGCTTCAGGTGCAGCTGGCAGGAGATGCATGGTATTTTGGTGTACTGCATAAAAAAGAGACGATCGGAGATCCGATCCGTCCTGTCGAGGCCGAAGACATCAAACGGGCAGGAAGGCTGATGTATGTGACAGCGGTGCTTACCCTGCTGTTTGCAGGAATGATCCGGTTCTGGTATTTCTGGTAAGAAAGGAGACAAAATCATGGAATATATGCATGGCGGAGATATTTATACTTATGAAAATGTGACGGACTACTCTGTCAACCTCAATCCTTTTGGACCAGGAGAGGAGGTGCTTTTGGCAATGGAGGAAAGTCTGAAGCATGCAGGGGAGTATCCGGACAGCAAAAGCCGGAAACTCAGAAGTGCGCTGGCAGAACATCTGCAGGTTCCCCAGGAATTTCTGATTTTTGGAAATGGAGCGGCAGAGCTGATCTTTTTGCTGACCCATTCCCTGCGCCCGAAAAAAGCGCTCCTGACAATCCCGTCTTTTGCAGAATATCACAGAGCGCTTCAGGCGGTGGACTGTGAATGTGTGTATTATCCGCTCAGTGAGAAACACGGGTTTGTGCCGCAAACGTCTTATCTGGAGCTTTTGAAAGAAGATGTGGATCTGCTCTTCTTATGTTCTCCGGATAATCCAAGCGGAGCGGTAATCCCAAAGGACTTTCTGCTTGAGATTTTAAAGACATGTGAAGAAAAAGGGATTCTCATGATTTTGGATGAGTGTTTTGTGGAATTTCTGTCAGAACCGCAAAAACAGACACTTGCCAGAGAATGTGAGAAAAGTAAAAATCTGATGATTCTGCAGGCCTTTACAAAGATTTCTGCGATTCCGGGAATCCGGCTCGGATACGGGATCACATCCAATTTGGATTTGCTTGAAAAGATGGAAGGAAACCGGCAGCCCTGGAGCGTGTCCGGTGTGGCACAGGCAGCCGGGTGTGCGGCTTTAAAGGAAACGAAACGATGGCAGGAAATGCGAAAATGGCTGGAAACAGAACGGGCGTGGCTGGAAGAAAATCTGACCCGGATCGGGGTGGAGTGGTTCCCTTCAAAAGTGAACTATCTGCTCTTAAAGAGTTCCTATCCGCTGTTCTCTCTGCTGCTTCAGAAAAACATCCTGATTCGGGACTGCTCCAATTATGAGGGACTGGAAAAGGGGTATTACCGGATCGCGGTGAAACAGAGAACAGACAATGAAAAATTACTGAAAGCATTGGAATATATTTATGAAGGGGGAGAATGAGAATGGCAGCACCGATCATGATACAGGGAACCATGTCAAATGCAGGAAAAAGTGTTCTGGCAGGCGGACTGTGCCGGGTATTTCATCAGGACGGATATCAGGTAGCGCCTTTTAAATCCCAGAATATGGCGCTCAATTCCTTTATTACAAGAGAAGGTCTGGAAATGGGAAGAGCTCAGGTTATGCAGGCAGAGGCAGCGGGTGTCGAGCCTCTTGCGATCATGAATCCGATCTTGTTAAAACCGACCAATGACACCGGCTCTCAGGTGATCTTAAACGGAGAAGTACAGGGTGTGATGTCAGCAATGGAATATTTTCGCAGGAAAAGAGAATATATCCCGGTGATCAAAAGCGCCTATCAGAAACTGGATGAACAGTTTGACATTATTGTCATCGAAGGTGCGGGCAGCCCGGCGGAGATTAATCTGAAACGTGAAGATATCGTGAATATGGGAATGGCAGAGATGGTAGATGCACCGGTGCTTCTGGCCGGAGATATTGACAGAGGCGGTGTGTTTGCCCAGATTGTGGGAACCATTGAGCTTTTAGAGGAGCAGGAGAGAAGAAGGATCAAAGGAACGATCATCAATAAATTTCGCGGGGACAAAGAAATCTTACGTCCCGGGCTTGATATGCTGGAAGAAAAGACAAAGATTCCGGTATGTGGGGTTGTTCCTTATTTCCACCTGGATATTGACGAAGAAGACAGCTTAAGCGAGCGGTTCACGCACAGAGAAAAGAAAGGGCTTCTGGATATTGCCGTGATCCGGCTTCCGAGAATTTCTAATTTTACAGATCTGATGCCGCTAGAATCTATGGATGAAGTCGGTGTCCGGTACGTGACAAGTGCGTCACAGTTCGGCACTCCGGATGCGGTCATTCTTCCCGGAAGTAAAAACACGATGGAAGACTTGAAGTGGCTTCGTCAGTGCGGACTGGAAGGAAAGATCCTTCGCCATGCGGCATCCGGAAAAACTGTATTTGGAATCTGCGGCGGCTATCAGATGATGGGAGAGCTTTTGCAGGATCCCAAAGGTGTGGAAGCGGGCGGGGAACTCAAAGGAATGGGCTTGCTTCCGATACAGACTGTGTTTGCAGGGGAAAAGATGAGAACCCGCGTACAGGGAACTTTTGAAGGGCTGTCTGGAAGTCTGAGCAGTTTAAGTCAGGTGCCATTAGAAGGATATGAAATCCATATGGGAGTGACAACGTATACCGAGGAGCCTTGTCCGCTGGTGCAGATTCAGGAGGAAACAGGCGAAAGACGTATTCGATATGACGGCGCCAGAAAAAACAACTGTTACGGCTGCTATGTACACGGAATTTTTGATCAGGCTTGTGTCGCATCCGGGTTTGTTTCGGCACTTTTAAAAGAAAAAGGATATGATGCCGGGCAGCTTGAGCGTCTGGACTGGAAGGCATACAAGGAAACCCAGTACAATAAGCTGGCGGAGATTATCCGGGAAAGTTTGGATATGGAGTATATTTATCAGATTCTGGGGAAAGGAACGAGAATGCCATGAAAACAGTAATACGGATCGGAAGCAGGGAAAGCAGGCTGGCGGTGACACAGACCGAACTCATAAAAGGACAGATTGAGGCGCATTTTCCGCATATCCGTGTGGAGATCGTGACAATGAAGACGACCGGAGACCGGATTTTAGACCGGAGTCTGGAGCAGATCGGAGGAAAAGGTTTGTTTGTCAAGGAGCTGGATCAGGCTTTGCGAAAGGGACGGGTCGATCTGTCTGTGCACAGCTTAAAAGATATGCCGATGGACATCCCGGAAGATCTTCCGATTCTTGCATATAGCAAACGGGAAGATCCACGAGATGTGCTGATCTTTCGGCAGGGACAGACCGAAAGCATTTCCGGCGGGATGATCGGGACTTCCAGCAAGAGGCGGAGACTGCAGCTGGAGAGACTGTATCCGGACTGTCACTTTCAGGGAATCCGAGGAAATGTGCAGACGAGACTTCGCAAACTGGAGGAAGAAGGATTTTGTGCCACGGTTCTGGCAGCAGCCGGATTAAAAAGACTGGGAATGGATTCCTGTATCGGGAGATATTTTTCCTGTGAAGAAATGATCCCGGCAGCCGGACAGGGAATTCTGGCAGTGCAGGCAAGAGCCGGGGAATATCAGGAACTTTTAGAAGTGCTCAACGATCCCCAGTCTGAGGCCGCGGCGAAGGCAGAACGAGCCTTTGTAAAAGTACTGAATGGCGGATGTACTTCACCTGTGGCAGCATATGCAGAAATCAGAGGATCAAAGTGTTATATTACAGGGCTGTACTGGAGAGAATCAGATGAGAACTGGTTTGTAGAAAAGACAAGCGGCAATAAGAAAGAAGCAGAGCTGCTGGGGGAGACTCTTGCACACAATATGCAGAAAAAGTATGGAAAATAGAAAAGGAGCGCATATGGAAAGTCAGCAGAAAAAAAAGACGGGAAAGGGATCTCCATCCGGCAAAGTATGGCTTGCGGGAGCAGGACCGGGAGACGCCTCTCTTTTGACACTGAAAGTAAAAAAATGGATGGATGAGGCGGATGTGATCATCTATGATGCCCTGATCAGTGCAGAGATCCTGAGTCTGATCCCGGATGGAAAAGAATGGATTTACGTGGGAAAACGTTCCGGACATCACTGTGTCCGCCAGGAAGAGATCAATCAGATTTTACTTCGTGAGGCGAAAGCGGGAAAAAATATCCTTCGCTTAAAAGGAGGAGATCCGTTTGTATTCGGGAGAGGGGCCGAGGAGGCAGAGTGTCTGGCGGCAGAAGGGATTCCGTTTGAAATCATCCCAGGAGTGACTTCTGCTCTTGCAGTTCCGGCGTATGCAGGCATTCCGATCACGCATCGGGATTTTGCGTCTTCCTTTCATGTGATCACAGGGCATGCAAAAGAGGGGAAAAAAATAGAGATTCCTTATGACGCTCTTGCAAAATTGAACGGAACGCTTATTTTTCTGATGGGGATCACTGCCATGGAAGAGATATGTCGGGGACTGATCCAGGCGGGAATGGATGAGAATACACCGGCAGCAGTGCTGGAAAAAGGAACTACGGCAAGACAGAGAAGGCTTGTCAGCACACTTGCCAGGCTTTGGGAGGATGCGAAAGCATTTCAGGTGCAGACGCCTGCGATCATTCTTGTGGGAAAAGTCTGTACATTGTCTGAAAAATTTGACTGGGTAAAGAGTCTTCCTCTGTGGGGAAAACAGATCCTGACCACCCGACCGAGGCAGAACAGTTCCAGGCTGGCCGGAAGGCTCCGGGAATTGGGGGCACAGGTAATTGAGCTGCCGTCTATTACAACAAAGCCTGTCTGGCCCAATGAAGTACTTGGGACAATTCTGGGGAGTATCAGAGAACAGGAAAGCGAGCAGTGGCTGGTGTTTACCAGCCCCATCGGGGTACAGACGTTCTGGAAACAGCTCAGAATGCTGAAAATGGATGTACGCAATGTATTTCTTCCTCATGTAAAAGTTGCAGCCATTGGTTCCGGTACAGCAAAGGAACTGGAACAGTTTGGCGTGTTTGCGGATGTCATGCCGCAGACATTCTGTGCAGCGGCACTGGGGGAGGCGATCGCAGGAGAAGCAGCACCAAAGAGCCGGATTGTACTGCTGCGGGCGAAGCAGGGATCCGAAGAGCTGCTTCCGCCGCTGAAAAACGCCGGATTGAAGGTGGAAGATGTGCCTCTGTATGAAACGATCTGTAAATTGCAGGAGACTTTAAAGGAAACAATTGAGAAGCAGCAGAGGCAGGGAGAGATTGATCTGGTGACATTTACCAGTGCATCCACGGTCCGTGGATTTGTACAGGCACTTCCGGGAATCGATACTACAAAAATACGGGCTGTCTGCATTGGAGAACAGACGGCAAATGAGGCAAAAAGATATGGAATGCAGATACAGATTTCAAAAGAAGCATCTGTGGAGAGCATGGTCTTAAAGATTCTGGAGCTGGCAGGAGACTAGAGAGGAGAGCATACAGTGGCAAAATACATAGGAAAACGGCTTGTTACAGGGATCCTTTCCTTGTTTGTTCTGGCAACGGTTACATTTTTTCTGACCAGGGCAATTCCGGGAAGTCCTTTTCAGGGAGCAAATGTGTCGGAGAGTGTGCTGCAGATGATGGAGGAAGAATATGGATTACATCAGCCGGCAGGGGTGCAGTATGTCACATATATGAAGCATCTGCTTCGCGGAAATCTGGGATATTCTTATCAAAATCCGTCCGAATCGGTTGCAAATATCATTCAAAGATCCTGGCCGGTGACTGCGGTGATCGGAGTTCTGGCAATTCTTCTGGCAATGATCGTCGGAATCGGGATTGGAGTCTGGCAGACTTTTTCGAGACACAGGCTGCTTCGTGGAGGGCTTTTTACCGGAACACTTCTGATCGGAGGAGTTCCCAATTTTGTGGCAGCACTTTTGCTGATGCTTGTATTTGGAGTCTGGCTGAAATGGCTGCCGGTCAGCGGACTGGATTCCTGGAAAAATTACATTCTCCCGGTATGCGCTCTGGCGCTGTATCCCGCCTGTTCGCTGGCACGGCTGACCGGGACACTTCTTGCCCAGGAGAAACAAAGAGATTATGTACTTCTGGCGCGGACGAAAGGACTGAAAAAAAGACAGATCCTGTTTACGCACATTCTGCCGCATATCTGGATTCCGGTGCTGAATTATCTGGGACCTGCAAGTGCGTTTCTTTTGACAGGAAGTTTTGTGGTGGAGAGCATTTTTACCATTCCGGGGCTTGGAAGACAGTTTGTAAGTTCCATTGCGAACCGGGATTATACACTCATTCTTGGGCTGACAATCTTTATGGGGGCAGTCGTGATCCTGATTCAGCTGGCAGTGGACTTACTTAGTGCGTGCATTGATCCGAGAGTGCGCAGAAGCTATGTAGATGAGGAGTAAGAGCAGTGCAAAGGAGAAGCAATGAAGCAGATAAATTTTAGAAAAAACGAAAAAATAACAGTGGGACTGATCCTGCTTTTGCTCTGCATTTTTTTAGCAGTACTGGTTCCGGCCCTGTCACCTTGGACATCTACAGAAATGCATGCGGATATCCGCAGTCAGGGAATGTCCTTCGCCCATCCTTTCGGGACAGATAAGTTTGGAAGAGATCTGTTTGTACGGGTTTGGTGCGGAGTTAGGATCAGTTTGTGTGTCGGGCTTGCAAGTGCACTTTTAAACGGCGCGTTGGGCATTTTATATGGGGCGGCATCCGGGTATGCGAGAAAGACCGCAGATAATATTCTGATGCGGATCGCGGATATTGTGGCATCGGTTCCGTCTCTTTTGTATGTGATCCTGATCATGATGGTACTGGGAGCGAATGAGGTAAGTATCCTTGTGGGACTTTGTATATCCGGCTGGATTGAAACGGCGCGCATTGTAAGAGGAGAAGTGATGCGGATCAAAGAACGGGAGTTTGTTCTGGCATCCCGGCTTGCAGGAGCCGGCCCTCTTCGGATCTTTCTGACCCATCTTTTGCCGAATGCTGCGGGACCGATTGTGGTAAGTCTTACATTTCTGGTACCGCAGGCTATTTTTACCGAAGCATTTTTGAGCTTTATGGGAGTCGGGATTCCGGCGCCAGGAGCCAGTCTTGGCACCATGATCCAGGCAGCCAGAAGCCAGATCTTCGTGCATCCGTATCAGATGCTGATTCCGACAGCAGTGCTGTGCATCCTGATACTGTCGCTGAATCTGATCGGGGCAGGACTGGAAGCAAAAATCCGCAGAAGAAGGGAAGGAATGTAAGATGAAGCTGTTAGAAGTAGAAAATCTGACCGTACAGTATCCGGGAAGCGCCAATCCGGCATGCAAGGTATCTTTTCAGGTAGAATCCGGAGAACTGCTTGGGATCGCAGGGGCTTCCGGCGCAGGAAAAAGCACGGCGATGCTGGCATTGATGGGGATTTTGCCGGAACAGGTACAGATCACCAGCGAAAAATTGAAGCAGCACGGGACAAAAGCAATGATCTTTCAGGATGCTTCGGCATCTTTAAATCCGCTGGTCCGTGTGGGAAAGCAGCTCACAGAGACCATTTTGGCACATCAGAGGTGTACCGGAAAAGAAGCCAGAGAGCGGGCAGAAACACTTCTGGATGAAGTGGGAATTCAAGATCCCGGGCAGAGAATGAAGCAGTATCCGTTTGAGCTTTCCGGCGGAATGAAGCAGAGGGTGGCAATCGCGATCGCACTTGCATGTAATCCGGATCTGATCATTGCAGATGAGCCGACCACAGCGCTGGATGTGACCGTACAGAGACAGATCCTCGATCTGTTGAAAAAAATTGCAGAAGAGACGCATACAGCCATCGTACTGGTCAGCCATGATCTGGGTGTGATCGCCTCCATGTGCAGCAGGGTGCTGGTGATGAAAGAGGGGCGGATCGTAGAAGAGGGAAGTATGGAGCAGATTTTTTATGAACCGGCACATCCTTATACGAAAAAACTCTCGGACATGGCAAGAAAGCTTTATCAGGTGCCGGAGAAAAAAAAGACCGGAGAAGTTATTTTAAGGACACAGGGACTGGGAAGAAGCTTTGTAAAAAAATCCCTGTTTGGAAAATCCAGATCTCTGGAAGCGGTGGAACCGCTGTCTTTTGAGATTCATAAGGGTGAGACCTTTGGATTGGTAGGAGAGAGCGGATCCGGGAAGACGACTCTTGCAAGAATGCTGACAGGGATCATTCCTCCGAGCTGCGGCAGTTTTTCCTGTGAAGGAAAGATCCAGATGATCTTTCAGGAGGCATCGGCATCCTTTGATCCGGAATTTTCACTGGAACGGATCCTGGAGGAGCCTCTGGTGATCCAGAAAAAAGGCTCCAAAAAGGAGCGGGAAAAACGTGTGGCAGAAATGCTTGGACTGGTTCAGATGGAAAAGATCGACGTCAGAAAAACGACAGCGGCTCTTTCCGGAGGGCAGCGTCAGAGAATTGCAGTGGCAAGGGCATTACTTTTAAATCCGGAGCTTTTGATCTGTGACGAATCGTTTTCTTCGCAGGACATCCTTACGCAGTCTCGGCTTCTGGAGCTTCTGGAAGAGATTCAGAGAAAGACACAGCTGTCCTATATGTTTATTTCCCATGATCTGCAGGTAGTCAGACGAATCAGCCAGAGGATGGGGGTCATGTATCTTGGAAGTATGGTAGAGCAGGGATTGACTGCGGAGATCTACGAGGAGCCGTGGCATCCGTATACAAAAGAACTACTGCGGGCAATGCTGCCGCTTGATCCGAAGAAAGCAGCCAGACAGAAACGACTGATCCTGAAGGAAACGAGAAATCGCTCTCAGGATACAGAAAACGGTTGTCCATATGCACCGAGATGCCGGTATGCAATGGAGTGCTGCCACAAAGAAAAACCTGGAAGCTATCGGTTTGGTGAAAGAGAAGTGAGGTGCTTTTTGTATTCGGAAGCGCATACCAAAAAGCGTGCAAAGGATTACCATATGACTTCTCAGATTTGAGAACAGAAGAGAATGGAGAAGAGCATGAAGAAAAAAATGACAGCGATTGTCATGTGTATCTGCATTCTGGCAGGCATGATAACAGGGTGCAATGCTTCGGAGCAGAAGGAGACAGAAGCACGTACAAAAAAAGAAATTACGATTGCAGTAAACAGTGAAACAGGAGGGATGGATCCGGCGGGAAATATTGCACTGACCTATCTTTCCTATTCGGTCACAGCTCTGGACGAACTGCTGACATTTGATGAAAATGGAGAAATCGAATGCCGGGCGGCACAGTCCTATGAGGTGAATGAGGATTCTACAGAATGGACATTTCATTTAAGAGAAGGGGCCTGCTGGTCGGACGGAACACCAGTGACTTCGGCTGACTTTAAGAATACCATTGTGCGGGCGCTGGATCCTAAAAGTGGAAGTGGATATGCGAACTATCTGTTTCCGATCGAACATGCAGAGGAAATTTATGAAGGAACGGCCGATATGGAGAGTCTTGGTGTTGAGACACCGGATGAAAATACTCTGATCTTTCATTTGAGTAAGCCGTGTGTGTATTTTCTGGAGCTTTTGCGTCTTCCGGTCTACACACCGTCCTGCAGTAAATATGCGAAAGAGACGGGCAGCGGATGGGATAAAAATCCAGAGACCAGTCTGTCAAACGGACCGTTTTATCTGGAAAAATATGTACCGGAGCAATATTTTGTCCTGAAAAAGAATGAGCGTTACTGGAATGCAGATGCGGTGCATCTGGAGCGGATCACCTATCGCTTTTTTGAAGAACAGCAGGCAATGTTAAGTGCTTATGAGACCAAAGAGGTCGATGTGGCAGTCTCCCTTCCTTCTGTTGTCATGGAACTGTATCAGGGGAAAGACGATCTGGCAGTGACAGACAATATCGCGACGCGCTATATTTATCCGAATCTGGATGTGAAGCCTCTGGATGATGTGCGTGTGCGGGAGGCGATCAATCTTGCCATCAACCGGGAAGATCTTTGTAAAATGGTAGGAGAAGACACAGAGCCGACTGTGAATTTCGTGGCAAAGCGTATGAAAAATAATACGACCGGAGAGTATTTTGTGGAAGAGGCAGATCCTCCGTTTGAGGAAAATGTGGAAAAGGCAAGAGAGCTGCTCTCTCAGGCGGGATATCCGGACGGGAAAGGATTTCCTGTTTTGACCTACAAATATCCGTCTCTGGAATTAGATGCAGATACGGCTCAGGTGATCCAGGAGCAGCTCAAGCAGAATCTGAATATAGAGATCAAGCTGGAGGCGCAGGAATTACAGACCAATTATGCGACCAGAAGAGCCGGGAACTTTGATCTTTGCCGGATGAACTGGACGGCAGATTTTGCAGATCCGTACACCTACTTGTCCATGCTTCTGTCAAATGGAACGTATAACTGCAGTGGAGTCCGGGATGAAAAATACGACCGTCTGGTAGAAGCCTCGGATGTGGAAACGGATCCTGTAAAACGAAATGCACTGTTTCACGAGGCAGAGCAGTGGGCAGTGGGAGAGCAGTCTTATATCATTCCTTTGTTTTCCATGAAAAGCTGTAATCTGATTCGGCCGGATATCACAGGAGTGAGTCAGATTCCGGCAACCGGAGCACTGGAATACCGGTATGCAGATGTGAAAGGAGACTAAAATGTTTCACGTAGTGACAGGCGGAAGCGGGAGCGGGAAATCCGCATATGCAGAAGAACAGATCTGTATGCTCAAAAAAAAGACAAATTCCCGTCATCTGTATTATATTGCAACCATGGTCCCTTATGGGAAAGAGACAGAACAAAAGATCCTGCGTCACAGACAGATGCGAAATGGAAAAGGATTTGAGACGTTGGAATGTTTTACAGACCTTAAGAAGCTGGTTCAGACCGAGCCGGGGTTTCGCGCGGATGCGGCAGAAGAGGGAATCTGTGTACTTCTGGAATGCATGTCGAATCTGACTGCAAATGAGTTGTATCTGGATACAGGTGCAAAAGAACGGACCAGGGAAGCCGTTCTGGAAGGAATCCGGGAATTAGAAAAACGCTGCCGGGGACTTGTGGCAGTCACAAATGAAGTGTTTTGTGATCTGCCTCCGGCTGACGAAGAAATGCAGGAATACTTAAGCGTACTGGGAACGATCAACTGCCGGATGGCAAAAATGGCAGATCAGGTGACAGAAGTTGTTTATGGAATACCGGTGGAGGTGAAAAAGGGATGAAAATGGTAATCGGAGGAGCTTATCAGGGGAAAACAGACTATGCAAAACAGGCATATCCAAACCTTGTGTGGAGTGACGGGGCATCTTGCGACCTGAAAGACATTTTTTCCTGTTCGGGAATTGTTCATTTTGAAGAATTTGTAAGGCGCTGGATCCGGGAAAACAAAGCAGAGCATGCAACGGATCTGGCAGAGCAGATTTTACAGGAAAATCCGGATCTGATCGTAGTGACTGCGGAAGTCGGATACGGCTTGGTTCCGGTGGATGCGTTTGAAAGACAGTACAGGGAAGCTGTGGGAAGAATCTGTACAAATCTTGCAGCCTGTGCAGACCGGGTAGATCGGGTACAGTGCGGGATCGGGACCAGGATCAAGTGAGAAGGAGAACAGAAAGATGAAGATAGAGTTGGAAAATGTATTGCCGCAGGAGATTGAAAAAAGAAGTTTTGAGATCATTACAGAAGAGCTGGGAGAGGTCAGTCTGATTCCGGGAACAGAACCGATCGTAAAGCGCTGTATTCATACAAGCGCAGATTTTGAGTATGCAAAGAGTCTGAAATTTTCAGAAAACGCAGTTCAAAGGGCAATGGATGCAATCCGTGACGGAGCGTGGATCGTGACCGATACGCAGATGGGAAAATCAGGGATCAACAAGAAAAAACTGGCACAGTACGGAGGCGAAGTGTGCTGTTTTATGTCTGACGAAGAGACTGCAAACATGGCAAAAGAACAGGGAACAACGCGCGCGGTTGCCAGCATGGAGCGTGCGGCCAAGCTGGATAAAAAACTGATCTTTGCCATTGGCAATGCGCCGACTGCGCTGATCCGGTTGTATGAGATGATTCAGGAAGGAAGATTAAAACCCGAGCTGATCATTGGAGTGCCGGTGGGGTTTGTCAATGTGGTACAGTCAAAAGAACTGATCCTGTCGCTGAACGACACACCGTATATCGTGGCAAGAGGACGAAAAGGCGGAAGTAATATCGCAGCATGTATCTGCAATGCGTTGTTGTATATGATGGATGAAAAGAAGTGACGAGGGAGAGAAGAGCATGGGCGGATATTATTTTCCGATGTTTGTGGATATTTCGACAAAGAGGATTCTTGTGATCGGCGGGGGGAAAATTGCGGCAAGAAGGGTGTGTACGCTGTTAAAATTTGCAGAGCACATTGAGGTGACAGCGCCTGAGATCTGTGATGAAATGAAGGACATTCTGAAAGAAGAGGAAAAAAAGGAAGTGCCTCAGGCAGTGTGGAGTTCTCGAAAAGTTTTGGAAGAAGATCTGAAAGATACATCTGATTTTTTGAATGGGGCAGACATTGTGCTGACTGCGACCGATGACCGAGAGCTGAATCAAAAAATCGTAAGTGCGTGCAGAATGCGTAAGATTCTGGTAAATACTGCAGATGACAAATCCCTGTGTGATTTTTTCTTTCCTGCAGTGACTGAAAAAGACGGTGTTGTGATCGGGATGAATTCCGGTGGGAAGAGCCCGAAGACGGTGCGTAAGGTCCGGGAATATCTGGAAGGTTATCGTGAATCATATGAATATAAGAATGAATGATGAATTTTAAACCGTAGTGTACGGCACTTTAGCTTTGCAGAGGAATCATAAAAGGTGTTATATTATTAAGAGAGATACAAAATATGATCTGTAAAGTGAGGTGTGAACATGACTGTAGAGCAAATGAAACAAAAAAAGCAACAGCTGGGTTATAGTTGTGAGCAACTGTCGGAATTATCAGGAATATCGTTAGAAATCATTCAAAATATTTTTAGCGGCAATGAGAAGGAATGGAGTTTGGATGTACTTCAACAGCTGGAAAAGATATTTAAGGAGAATGTGATTGATTCAAATACAATATCAGCTTCTCTTGTGTGCGAATCGAAGATGGAATATGGAGTATCAAAAAAAAGTCGAGAGTGTACTCTTGAGGATTACTATCAACTTCCGGATGAAAGACGAGCAGAGTTGATTGATGGTGTGATCTATGATATGTCTGCGCCTACAATTATTCATCAGAAGATCAGCTTGGAAATCAGTGTACGGCTTCATGCTTTCATCAGCCAAAAGAAGGGAGCATGCATGGTTTTTTCTGCACCGGTAGATGTACAGCTTGATTGTGATGAAAAGACAATGGTACAGCCGGACGTTTTGGTGGTATGTGACCGTGAGAAAATAGTTCCGACACATGTGTATGGAGCTCCGGATCTGATTATGGAAATCTTGTCCCCTGCTACAAGAAAAATTGATATGAATATCAAACATAGCAAATATGCGGCAGCGGGAGTCAGGGAATACTGGCTTATCGACCCGGATAAGAAAAAAATTGTAGTGTATGATCTGGAAAATGAAGAACTTCCGGTTGTCTATGGATTTGAAAATCGTGTACCTGTGGGAATATTCCAGGGGGAATGTGAGATTGATTTTTCCGAAATATATGAGTCTGTAAAGTTTTTGTATCAGGAGTGATTTACTCCTGATACAAATCATCCTCTTTCAACCATTCCAGATAATCAGTGCTCCTAATTACAGTAATTTTTCTAAAATATATCTCTGAGGGGTCATACCCAGTGATCGGTATAATTCCTGTGCAGATTCATTGAATTCCCATACCATCAGATCGATTCTTCCGGCTCCGAGTTCTTTGGCTCTTCGTTCCATTTCATGAAAAAGAGTCGTTGCGATTTTCTGACCACGGTAAGAAGGGTGTACAAACATATCATCTACATATGCGATGAGTGTTCCGGTCACCATATTGCTTTTGGTCCGGAGCGCGGCAATGATAAAACCGGCGATAAAATGGTCGTCTGTCATTGCAAGAGCTATGTGATTGCCGTCGGTTGTTATTTCACGGAAGTCGGCTTCTGAATAAATGTGACTTGCAGGAATAAATAAATCAGGGCGTCCCTGAACATGAAGGTCGTGAAGCTCCTGCATATAAGAATCGATCACAGGATAATCCTCTGGGATCAGTGGGCGGATGTTCATAAGTTGTCTCCTTTTCTGAAAAATTAAATCATGTTATTTGTGGGTCAAATTTCCACGGAATTGCTCACAGAGAAACTGAAATCTATCGAATCGGCTTTCCGTTTTTCATCTGATAATCATAAAATCATTCATATCATCATTATAGTTCATTCAAATACCGAATGGAAGAAAATTATTTGGCCATAGTGATGTACTGGCAACAGAAAAATATAAAAAAACAGAAAAACAGTAGCCGTTCCACTGCATTTAGTGATAAAATATTAACAAAAAATCACATCAAAAGATAGCAGGAGGAATTGACAGATGGCAAAAGTATTGATCAGCCCTGGAAAATATGTACAGGGTGCAGGCGAAATGAAAAAACTGGGAGAATATGCTCAGAATTATGGAAAGAAGGCTCTGATCCTGATCAGCAAGGGCGGATACAAGCGAATCGGAGCAATGGTGGAGAAAAGCTTTGAAGGAAAAGAATGTGGATATGTTTTTGATTACTTCAATGGTGAATGCAGTAAAAAAGAAATCAAACGTCTTGGAGAAATCGTGAAAAAAGAAGCGTGTGATGTCGTGATCGGTATCGGCGGAGGTAAGATTTTTGATACTGCAAAGGCAGTGGCATATTATGAAAAGACGCCGGTTCTGATCTGTCCGACGATCGCATCTACAGATGCACCGTGCAGCGCACTTTCTGTAATTTATACAGAAGAAGGTGTGTTTGAGGAGTATTTGTTCCTGCCGTCCAATCCGGATATGGTCATGATGGATACAGAGATTATTGCAGAATCACCGGTTCGCCTTACCGTTGCCGGAATGGGAGATGCTCTTGCAACTTATTTTGAAGCAAGAGCGTGTCAGAGATCAGATGCCGCATCCTGTGCAGGCGGAAAGATCACCGGGGCAGCGATGGCTCTTGCAAAATTGTGTTTTGATACGCTGATGGAGGAAGGTGTGAAGGCGAAGCTTGCACTGGAAGCAGGTGCCTGTACAGAAGCAGTGGAAAAAGTGATCGAGGCAAATACACTGCTGTCCGGAATTGGCTTTGAAAGCGGTGGTCTTGCAGGAGCACATGCGATTCACAATGGTCTGACAGTACTCGAAGAATGTCATCATATGTACCATGGAGAGAAAGTGGCATTTGGAACGATCACACAGCTGGTGCTTGAGAACATCCCGTCAGAAGAGCTGCAGCAGGTGATCGATTTCTGCATCGAATGTGGACTTCCGGTTACACTGGAACAGCTGGGAGCAGGTAAGATTACGGAAGAACAGTTGATGAAAGTGGCAGAGGCAGCCTGTGCCGAGACAGATACTCTGCACAATATGCCGTTTGAAGTGACACCGAAGAAAGTGGCAGATGCGATCAAGGCGGCAGATGCGTACGGACATTATTTTCTCGGAGAGTAAGCTTGTATCTAGTACAACATAGCAGAAACTTAGTATTCGTTGTACTGGTCAGAAAAAATGACGGCGGATGCAGTCCATGGCGAAAGTCAGGATGGCATTCGCCTTTTTCTGTGCTATAATAAAAGTTCAGAAATACAACAGGAGAATAGTGACTGTTCATACAGTAACGGAGAATGGCAATTTATGAATCAGGTAATACAGACAGTTCTGGCAGCATTTTCAAACCAGAATATTGAGATAAATACAGCCAGAAAGCTGGCAAATCTAAAAAAATTAGATCCGCTTCATCTCTGGGTGGAGAAAGAAGATATTGTGATAAAAACAGAGTGTGGAAAGACTCCTTTGAGATTATATTTCCCATCAGAAGAGACTAAAAGGCAGAAAGAAGAGATTTCCTCCGCGATTTTTTTTATCCATGGAGGAGGATGGTCTACAGAGAGTGTAGAAACATATGACAGAATCTGCAGTATGCTGTCAAAAGCTGTTGGCAAGACCGTCATATCTGTAGAATATCGCCTGGCGCCGGAGTATCCGTTTCCGGCGGGGCTTGAGGACTGCTATCTGGCTGCAAGGGCACTGTATCAGGGGAAAATCTTTCCAAAGATTGAGCCGGGACAGATTTCTGTTATGGGAGACAGCTCCGGAGGAAATCTGGCGGCAGCCTTGTGTCTGCTGGCAAGAGACCGCGGGGAATTTTCAATTCATAAGCAAATTTTGGTCTACCCGGCAGTAAACAACTGCTACACACTGGATTCTGCATATGATTCGATTCGGGAGAACGGAGAAGGATATCTGCTTACCAGAGGAAAGATGCATGATTATCTGCAGCTTTATATCGGGAAGCAGGAGGATTTAAAAAGTCCGTATGTGGCGCCTGTTCTTGCAGAAGATTTGACAAATATGCCGGAAACGCTGGTGCTGAGTGCAGAGTTTGATCCGCTTAGAGATGAGGGCGAGGATTATGCCAAAAGACTGAAAGAAGCCGGAAATAAGGTGACGTGCTATCGGATCGCAGGGGCATTTCACGGGTATTTTGCACTTGGAGTTTCAAGACTTCATGTGGAAGAGAGTTTTGCGTATATTGACCATTTTTTACGGGAGGGGTAACGATGCAGAAAAAGAAACGTTCACAGTGGAGAAAGCTGGACAATGCAGCACAGGCATTTCCGGCAGCAACCGGGAAGAAAGATACCAGGGTATTCCGGCTGTATTGTGAACTGAAAGAGGATGTCATAGAGGAAGTTCTGCAAAAAGCAGTGGAATGTACGCTGGAAAAGTATCCGCTGTATTGTTCGGTTCTCAGGAAAGGGCTGTTCTGGTTCTATATGGAGCAGCGGAATTTAAAACCAAAAGTCAAGGCAGAAGATCGGCCGCCCTGCAGCGGACTGTATGTGCCTGATCAGAAAAGCTTTCTGTTTGAGGTTTCTTATTATAAAAAGAAAATAAATCTGGAAGTGTTTCATTGTCTGACTGATGGGACGGGAGCGCTGAATTTTTTAAAAGAACTGGTGCGGAATTACCTGATGATTTGCTATCCACAGGTGGAGTTTCCGCCTGTTTCAGAAGAAGAGATTTCCACAGCCAGTGATCACGAAGAAGACAGCTTTTCGCAGTATTATTCAAAATCAGATTATGGCAGTGTCAAAAAGAGCAGACCTGCATTCCAGCTGAAGGGGGAAAGGCTGGAGCAGGAGGAGATGTCTGTTTTAGAGGTGATTCTTTCCGCGAAAGAAGTATACAGAAAGGCAAAATCATACGGGGTGTCAGTCACGGTATTTCTCTCTGCCGCACTGCTTTGTGCGATTCACGAGGAGATGCCGAGAAGTCAGATGAAAAAGCCGGTCACGCTGATGGTGCCGGTGAATCTGAGAAATTATTTTCCTTCCTATTCCATGACGAACTTTTTTGGTTGGATTGAAGCGGGTCAGGTGTTTGAAGAAAATACGAGATTTGAGGAAGTTTTGCAGAATCTGCAGCATGTCTTTCGAACAGAACTTGTAAAAGAGCGGATTGCAGACAATATGAACCGGCTTGTCCGTCTGGAAAAAAATCCTCTGCTTCGGGCGGTACCTCTGGAGATTAAAAATCTGTTTTTGCTGGCTGGAACGACGCTTGGCGGGAGAAGTATTTCCGCGATTTATTCCAATATCGGAAAAATCCAGCTTCCGGATGTGTTTGAGACCTATGTGGATTCGTTTGGATTTTTTACAAGTACAGACAAACTGCAGATGTGCTCCTGCTCTTACGGGGATAAAATGAGAGTAGGGATCACATCGAAGATACTGAGTCATAATATCCAGCGGAATTTTCTGAGGATTTTAAAAAAGGAAGGGATTCACGTTACAGAACAAGAGAATGACTTCCCCGGATATCAGGAAAAGAAGCTGGGACTGATGCAGAAGAGTATGCAGATTTTTACGTTTTTGTGTATTGCTGCGGTTGTGATCAGCTGGGTGGTCAACCTGATGCTTCCTTCCGGATTTTTGTGGGCAGGCTTTGTGAGCGGGGGAGTACTTTGTACCTGGCTGTTTGTAATGGTAGGTTATAAAAAGCGCAGGAACCTTCTGAAAAATGGAATGTGGCAGCTTCTGCTCATATCGGCAGCGGGGCTTTTGTGGGACATTTTTACCGGATGGCATGGATGGGCAGTGGATTTTGTACTCCCGCTTGCATCGCTGGTCATTCTTGCAGCAATGACAGTGGTCGCAAGGGTGTGCAGGCTGGAGGAAAACGAATATTTGTTTTATCTTGTTCAGATCGGTGCCTTTGGATGTATTCCGGGAATTCTTCTGGCAGCAGGGGCAGTCCGGATCCGGTATCCGTCTTTACTTTGTACAGGAATCAGCATTCTGTTGCTGGCCGGAATCGTAGTTTTTCGTGGGAAATCATTTGTTCGGGAGATTAAGAAAAAATTCCGAGTTTGAAAATGTGAAAAATGCAATAAAAAGTAGAAAGAAACTATTGAAAATTGTTTAAAATAAACATATAATTATAAAAGAAAAATAAATTTATTAAAATTCTCTAAAGAGAAGGAGGGGGATTTCTATGATTAGTTTCTTTCTATGTCTGCTTCTGTTGATCGGAGGCTATTTTGTCTACGGGAAGATCGTAGAAAACACATTTGCACCGGATGACAGGGAGACGCCTGCTGTCAAAATCAATGACGGTGTGGATTACGTGGTAATGCCGCAGTGGAAGCTTTTTTTAGTGCAGCTTTTAAACATTGCCGGTCTGGGACCGATCTTTGGTGCCATGCAGGGAGCTCTGTGGGGACCGATCGTATTTTTATGGATCACATTTGGTACGATTTTTGCAGGCGGTGTCCATGATTACTTTTCAGGTATGCTTTCTGAAAGAAATAATGGTACATCAATTTCAGAGGTTTGTGGTATTTACCTTGGAAATGCAATGAAAAATGTGATGCGTGTATTCAGTGTGGTTCTGCTGGTTATGGTCGGAACTGTGTTTGCAGTCGGACCTGCAGGTCTGATCGTGACATTGTTCAAGGAGGGCGGAATCGGCGGAATTCTTGCCAGTACAGAATTCTGGCTCTGGATCATTCTGGCATACTATTTTATCGCAACATTTATTTCTATTGATAAGATCATCGGACGGATTTATCCGCTATTCGGAATCTGCCTGATCATTATGGCGGTAGGAGTTATCATTGGAATCTTTACACATTCCGAGTTTGTGATCCCGGAAATCTGGAATAACTTCTCCAATATGCATCCGGACGGTGCGCCGATCTGGAGCGTTATGTTTATCACAGTTGCCTGCGGAGCGATTTCAGGATTCCATTCTACACAGTCACCGCTGATGGCACGCTGTATGAAATCAGAGCGTCAGGGACATTTTGTATTTTATGGAGCTATGGTGGCGGAAGGTGTGATCGCACTGATCTGGGCTGCTGCAGGATGCGCATTGTATGAAGTGACAGGCGGTCTGAGTACAGGATTAAGCGCGATTCTCGCAAATGGCCAGTCAGCAGCGATTTATGATGTCTGCTCAAAGACAATGGGAGGAATCGGAGTTGCACTGGCGATGATCGGTGTTATCGTATGCCCGATCACATCTGGAGATACGGCATTTAGAAGTGCAAGACTGGTATTGGCGGACTGGTTTAAGATCGAGCAGTCCAAATACAGCAAACGTTTGTTGCTTTGTGTTCCGTTGTTAGGTGCGGGTGCCATTATCGGACATCTGGATTATACGATCGTCTGGAGATATTTCAGCTGGACCAACCAGACACTGGCAATGATCGTTCTCTGGACAGCAAGTATGTATCTGTTCCGTGAGAAGAAGAATTACTGGCTGACAGCAGTTCCGGCGACCTTTATGAGTGCAGTATCCATGACATATTTCTTCTATGCGAAAGAATGTCTGGGACTGGGAACAGCTGTTGCGTATCCGGCAGGTATCATTCTGGCAGCAGGATTCCTTGCCATTTTCCTGTATGCAACGAGAAAACCTGCGAAAGCAGCAAAATAAAGTGTTTTCATAAAACACAAACAGAAAGGACTGACACGAGATGATATGGAAACCAAAGCAGCTGGGCAGACAGAAAATAGAAGAGCGGGAGCTGGAAGCGGATAAAAAGAACTGCAGGAGATTCGGCCCCTGTGGAGTGGGTCAAAAGGCTCTTTATCTGAACAGCTTTTACTTTGACAGAAGATATTATGTAGCTCTGGACTCGGTATCAAGAGTATTTAAAAGAGTAGCCATGAGTAAAGGCGGTTTTTCGGGAAAAGGAATGTTTGCCACGATTCCATATCTGGTCGTGCAGTATGACGGCGGAGAGGAAAAGCAGTGTGTTTTCAAAAGAGAAGAGCAGGTAGATGCACTGCTTGACCATATCCGAAGTATCCGTCCCGAGATGCCGGTGCACAGCGTGCAGGCAGAAAAAAAACTGCTGGAGAAACAGCGGATACTTGAACAGAAAAAAGCAAGGATCGCTTTTTCGGATGCGCGGGAAGAAATCCAATGGTTAGAAAAATGTGCGCAGTTTTTGGAAAAAAGACCTGAGTTATATCGGGAACTGAGCAGCTGTGCGAAGAGAAAAAGAACCTATGATAAGAGCAATCCTGCTTATAAATGGGCAGCGCTTTTCATTACCCTGATGGGGATTGCGGCACTGGTTTACGGGATTTATGCGCTGGTCACAAAAGCGGGATTCGGAATTTATTTTCTGTTGTTCGGACTGGCCGCCATCTTTTTCTTCTCCAGTGCGAATGTTCTTCCTACTGCCCGCAATAACAGGCGGTATGTGGAAGACAGGCTGAAGAAGGCGACAGAAGCGATGTATCGCTACATTGCAGAATATCCGAAGTTTCCTCTTCCGGCGTGTTATGCACATCCGGCAGTACTTCGAAGAATGATTGATATTATTGCCCAAGAACGGACACGGTCTGTGGCAGAAGCTCTGGAATTGCTGAAGCAGGATTTGAAAGCAATGAATTCCAGTGTGGAGCTTGAGCAGGAAGAATACGATGAGGTCATGGCGATCAAGCCGATGTTCCTTGTGAAAGACTATGAATAATATGAAAAAACAGCCGGGGAAGGAATCAGAAAAGGTTCTTTCCCCGGCTGTTTTCTTTTGATGATTGAAGATAATGTAAAATTATTATAATGCGGAAAGGAAAAAATGCCACAAAATTTACACTTGCAATATACCCCATAAGGGTATATAATGCGTATATGAAATGAGGTGAAAGAAATGGAAGAAACAAGGGAGTGCTGCTGTCATACAAATAAGACAAAAGAACGTACAGAAAAAGAATACAAAGATCTCATCAACCGTCTGAATCGGATTGAAGGTCAGGTGAGAGGAATCAAAAAAATGGTGGAAAACGGCACGTATTGTACGGATATTTTAATCCAGGTTTCTGCAGTCAATGCAGCATTAAACAGTTTTAATAAAGTATTATTAGGAAATCATATCCGTACCTGTGTAGCGGAAGACATCCGTCAGGGGAAGGAAGAGACCATTGAAGAATTAGTGACAATACTACAAAAGTTGATGCGATAAGAGGAGGTGATATCATGAAACAGTACAATGTGAATGGGATGAGCTGCGCAGCATGCAGTACAAGAGTGGAAAAGGCAGTTTCCAAAGTTGAGGGAGTCACCGCGTGTTCCGTCAGTCTTCTGACGAATTCCATGGGTGTGGAGGGAGATGCGAAAGAAGCAGATATTCTTGCAGCAGTGGAAAAGGCGGGATATTCAGCTTCGATAAAAGGAGAACATGGCGAAAAACGGACAGAACATGCAGAAGAGGAATTTCTGAAAGACAGGGAGACGCCCGTCTTAAAAAAGCGGCTGATTTTGTCGGTTTGTTTTCTTGTGCCGCTGATGTATCTTTCCATGGGGCATATGATGTGGAACTGGCCGCTTCCCGGGATTCTGGCAAAGAATCATGTGGCAATGGGAATTTTGCAGCTTTTGCTGACAGGATGTGTGATGATTATCAATCAGAAGTTTTTTGTCAGCGGATTTCAAAGTCTGCTGCACGGCGCGCCCAATATGGATACGCTGGTGGCACTTGGAGCAGGTGCTTCATTTGGCTACAGTACCTATGCATTGTTTGCCATGACAGATGCACAGATGCGTCAGGATATGGCAGGCGTGATGACTTATATGCATGAGTTTTATTTCGAATCTGCCGCGATGATCCTTACATTGATCACCGTCGGTAAGATGCTGGAGGCACGTTCCAAAGGAAAGACTACAGATGCCTTAAAAGGCCTGATGCGCCTGGCGCCAAAGACGGCGGTCGTGATCCGAGACGGGCAGGAACAGACAGTTTCCATCGAGCAGGTGAGAAAAGGAGATGTGTTTGTGGTTCGTCCGGGTGAGCATATACCCGTGGATGGTATTGTGCTGGAAGGAAGCAGCGCGATTGATGAATCTGCGCTGACAGGAGAAAGTATTCCGGTGGATAAAAAAGCAGGAGACATGGTATCAGCTGCTACGTTGAATCAGTCCGGATATCTCCGGTGTGAGGCATCCAGAGTAGGGGAAGATACGACATTATCTCAGATTATCCAGATGGTCAGTGATGCAGCGGCTACCAAAGCACCCATTGCAAAAGTGGCGGATCGGGTATCCGGAATTTTCGTCCCTGCAGTCATGGTGATCGCGGCGATTACATTTGTGGTATGGATATTGGCAGGAGAAAGTGTCGGATTTGCACTCGCAAGAGGAATTTCTGTTCTGGTGATCAGTTGTCCTTGTGCACTTGGGCTGGCAACTCCCGTTGCAATCATGGTGGGAAGCGGAAAAGGCGCAAAAAACGGTGTGATGTTTAAGACTGCTGTGTCGCTGGAAGAAACAGGAAAGGTACAGATCGTGGCATTGGACAAGACCGGGACGATCACAAGCGGAGAACCAAAAGTGACAGATGTCGTTCCCGATGAAGGAATAGAAAGAGAGGAATTGCTGCGGATTGCATATGCTCTGGAAAAGAAAAGCGAGCATCCTTTGGCAAAAGCAATTTTATCCTATGCAAAGGAGCAGAAGGTGCCAGACAGCATTGAAGTGAGTGGATTTCAGGCAGTGCCGGGAAATGGACTTTCCGGGCTGCATGATGGAGAGAAGCTGACAGGAGGAAATTTGAACTTTATCCGTCAACATGCCGAAGTATCAGAAAGCGTGGAGGCAGAGGCGGGAAAAATGGCAGATCAGGGAAAGACTCCGTTATTCTTTGCCAGAAATGGAAGATTTCTTGGGATGATTGCAGTTGCAGATGTGATTAAGGAAGACAGTCCACAGGCTGTGCGAGAGCTACGGAATATGGGAATCCGGGTGGTTATGCTGACTGGTGACAACGAACAGACAGCCCGTGCAATCGGAGCGCAGGCGGGAGTGGACGAGGTTATCGCAGGGGTACTGCCGGAAGGAAAAGAAGAAGTGATCCGCAGACTGAAGAATCAGGGAAAAGTAGCCATGGTCGGAGACGGCATCAATGATGCACCTGCACTGACAAGAGCAGATATGGGAATTGCCATCGGAGCAGGAACGGATATTGCGATCGATGCCGCAGATGTGGTCTTGATGAAGAGCAGGCTTACGGATGTTCCGGCAGCGATTCGACTGAGTCGTGCGACACTTCGCAACATTCATGAGAATTTATTCTGGGCATTTATTTATAATGTCATCGGAATCCCGCTGGCAGCCGGAATCTGGTATCCATTGTTTGGTTGGAAATTAAATCCGATGTTCGGAGCGGCAGCAATGAGTTTGTCCAGCGTTTGTGTTGTTACCAATGCACTTCGTCTCAACTGGTTCCGTATGAAGGACGCCACAAGAGATCGAAAAATAAAAACAAGAAAGAAACAGGAGGAAATGACAATGGAAAAAACAATGAAAATTGAAGGAATGATGTGTGGACACTGCGAGGCATCCGTAAAGAAAGCACTGGAGGCACTTGCAGAGGTAGAAGCGGCAGAAGTAAGCCATGAAAGTGGAACGGCGGTTGTGACACTGCGCTCGGAGGTTTCTGATGAAGTACTGAAAAAGGCAGTGGAAGAGAAAGATTATACCGTTGTGGAAAT
>UQVC01000019.1 GCA_900544395.1 uncultured Ruminococcus sp.
CCACCGAAAACTTCAAGACCCCTGGATTTTTAGTATACCCATCCGGTACGCTTTTCTCCTGAATGGTATGAGTACCACGGGTCAGTCCTTTCAGTACTGCCTGTCCCTTTTCATCTGTTGTCACTTCCTCCTGGTTTCCTTTGGAGTCTGTATGAGTAAATACCACGCCTTGAATCGGCGTATCTTTGCCCTTTAACACTTTTACGATGTCGAGTGTTAGTAGGGTTTCCGGAATTTTGGGTTGATTGTAAGTATGTACAGATTCATCCGCATTCGGATCATCTGTAATTTTTATCACAAATATCTCTGAGTTTATAAGGTATCCTTCCGGAGCTTTTGTTTCTTGAATTGTAACTGTTCCTAGCGGCAACGCTGGATTTTTTGTTGGTGATAAATAAAGTTCATCACCTGATACCAAATACTGCTGACTGTAGTTGCAAAATCCATCTTTATCTGTTCGAAACACCCAAGTGCGCTCCGGCGACTGTCCTGCCTGCCCTGGATCACTATCCGAAAGTGTCTGATAATATTTCACAGTAAACTCTGCACCTTCCAACGAGGCACTTCCCTGTGGTTTATTCTGGTTGGTCTCTTTGTCAATTTTTCCAAGCAGCACTCCCACCGGGTCTAATTGTGGAAGATCTTTTACTTTCAGCACTGCTGTCTTTCCAGCTGTAACTGTAACCGGATGTACTTGTTTGTCAAGGACAAATCCTTTCGGGGCTTTGGTCTCTTTGACGTAATAGGTTCCCGCATCCACTTCCACTGTATTGGAGTTCCCTTGTGCATCGGTAGTCAGATCTGCAACTTTTGTAATGCAAGCCTGCTCTTTGTAAACACCATAGATTGCACCTTCCCTGCTGTAACAGCTGTTTCCATCTGTCACCTCCGGGTTAGCAGACTCTTTTTTCAGGTTCATACTTCCTTTTTGCTGCTCTTCTACCCACACAATATCCTGCTGATCGTTATACGCTACATAGACTTGATACCGTTGCATATAAGAAATCAGTGTCGGATTTGTCTGTCGATGTGCATTCACCGTATCGCGCATCATTTTAACTCCGTTCGCCATACTTGCTGACAAACCCGTTAAACTTCCACTATAAAGATATCCTACTAACGCATGACAGTATGCATAGGTATTATTATCTTTTTCGTTATAGATATTTTTTCCCAATGCTTCGTAAAGTTCTGGTATGACATAGCATAAGACTGCCGCCTTAATATTGGCATTCTTTTCAATCGAATCATCCAAAATCGAAACACTAAAATTTCCAGATGGTGTTCCTGAGTTTGGTTCCGCACAGAAACCAAGATGGTTTCCAGTCTCTGTCTTTACATTAAATTCACACGTTCCCCAACTGCCATAAGAATGATTCTTCCCCGGGGTAATTGTTGCGATTGTTCCCGGTCTGGAAAACAAAGAACTTCCACCTGCAGAATCCTCGTCTCCTACTACCACAGCAGTTCCAATGACTTCACTTCGGTCTGTATAGGTTCGTTCTGCCGCACAAACGGATATACTTCCCGATAGTAATAGAACTGATAATGCAGCTGATAGAATCCGTTTCCATTTTTTCATGCGATTTTTCCTCCTTCTTTTATTTTATTTTTGATACTTTCTATCATTTAAGAAGAATCCGCAATCCGGATTCTGTTCCGATATCGTCTCATTTTTGCTCCCTCCCTTCAAAATGGGTGCAAAAAAAGAACACTCTTTCGAATGTTCTTTTTTCTTTCCTGTCTTCTGTTTATTGTTCTGTTCCAAACTCCGCTTTCATATAAGCGTCCTGTTCCTCTTCTGTCATGGCATCCCACATGTCATTCCAAGCGTTCTCCGCTTCCAACTGCTCTAAGGGAAACGGCAGCTCCTCGTTGGGATCAATCAGATTCCCCTGATACCAAAATGGCTGCATTCGCTCTTTCTCTACCATATGTACTCCTCTCTGCTATTTCTTTGCCCCGCATCCGGTACAGAAAAATCCATCACTGACAGTTTCTGTCCAGGCTGGTGTATCGACTACATAACGTGTTTCGTACTCTGCCGGATGTTCCACCGTTCTCGTCACTGTTTTGTAATACTCTGTGTGCCATCTTCCCCCTTCTCCATTCATCATATGTTGCTTAATATGCTCATCAACATTAGCAGTAATATCCGCTCCGCAAACATTGCAGCACTCCCAAGGATCATACACATCTTCTGTGACTGTCTCTGTCCAGGCTTCTTTCACCACATACTGCTCGTTATGCCCCACTTCCGGATGATTGACTGTATGAGTCTTTTCTTGCCAGGTATGCGTGTGCTGTGGTTTTCCTGGTTTCGATTCTGGTTGGCTCGGCTTCTGCTCTGGTTTCGATTCTGGTTGGCTCGGCTTCTGCTCCGGTTTTGATTCTGGCTTTTGTTCCGGTTTCGACTCTGATTGATTCGATGGTTTGGAATCCGTTTTCTCCGATTCTTTCTCCGTTTTTGTCTCTTCTTTTTTATTTGTTTTTTCTGTGGATTTATTGTCAGCACTTTCCGACTTTTTCGCTGTCGTCTCCTTTTGTTCCACTGTTTTTTCAGACTTTGTGTCTTCCTTTTTTACAGTCTCCTTTTTCGTATCTGTTTTCTTTTCAAGTGCTGCATCCTTTGTATCATTTTTTGCGATCTTCTGATCAGAGGACTTCGTCTCCTTTTTCATCTCTGTCTGTGTCTGCACAGCTGTATCCTGATTCGCTGCTACATATCCGCCGATTCCCAATACTCCGATCAGACAAATACCACCAGCAATCTGAACTTGTCGCTTGTATTTTTTCAAAATCTCTTTCATTCCTTTTTTCCTCTTTCCATACTCTCTGATTTTAGTATAACACCTCTGCAAGATGCATTCCAGATTACTTTAGGTTACCTTACGTCCGCTCGAACTCCGTTTTTCCATATATTTCTTTGTTTCCATTCCGCTTTACCTCGTATAAATCTGAAAAATTTCCAGTTGTTCCTTCTCTGAAAGTTCTGATACTGGTTTTGCTGCATCAACTTCTACCATCGTCCCTGTAGGTGCTTCGGCTTCTTCACATTTCAGAAAAAAGAGATGGTCTTCCCGTTTTAGAATTGATTTTCCTTGATAATACCCAGTTACATAATATGTCATAGCACTTCTCCTAATTTTCTCTCATACTACAACTATTTTAGCCAAACATCAGCAACGATTCAAGCATTTCTACAAAACCATTTCTACGATATCTTTTACAAGTGTTTCCCAAAACGTTGTTCCTTCGCTGGTGGCTGAAATAGCGGATCTGCCACAAACTCCCCCGCCTCTTTCCATCTGTTCCTGAACTCCTGCATTTTTCCCTGTTCTGCCATAGAATAACGTTCTCCACTTCCTCCTGCAATGATAATATGATCCCACACATCAATTCCCAAAATATCCCCTCCGATACACATTTTAGTTGTAACCAGGAAATCCTCCTTACTTGGCGTGAAATTTCCTGACGGATGATTATGGATTAAGATCACCCCTCTTGCGTTAGAAAGAATCGCACTTTTAAAAAGTTCTCGTCCTGTTACCAGTGTTTCTGTTAATGATCCCATACTGACAACGTTCATGTTGATCACCTGACATTTTGCATTACAATTCAAAATACAAAGTACTTCTCTGTCACATTCTGCTAATTCTTTGGAAATAAATTGAACTACTTTCTGTGATGACGTCAATTCTTCCTCACTGTATAATCTTTTCTCGGTAATTAATTTAATCCTTACAAAATCCAAATGATGATTCGGCTTCAAATGTTACCTCCAATACTTTTCCGTCTTCCAGATTGTGAATCCATTCCCAAAATTCTTCCCACTCCATCTCGCTTTCCTGATATGCCATCCTCTAAACTCCTTTCTCCAAATTTTTTAATTTCTGCACTTCAATCCTTTCATTCATTTTTGGATGAACCCAGAATAAGCTTTTGAAAAAAATAAAGCCCACCTCCACCTAATAAAATGCTTATCGCACGATTCCATATCGTATCTTCTGGAAATACAACTTCCCAGAGATTCATTAAGCCAAATAAGCAAAGCATCCCCAACAGTTCAATCAGGTGATTAGTTTCTTTACATTTTATTCCAAATTGCTTATTTCTCTTGTTTTTTTCTTTTTTCATTAATCTATTTTTCCAACTCATTCTATCGTCCACCTCACTTTACGACATCGTGTCACAAATTTGATCGTTTATTACCCTGCCTGTCCGCCTCCATACAAGTCATGGTTCACTGCCAAGCGATAGTAATGCTCCATAGTCAACGGTGCATTATACAAACTGGTCAACAAATAATTTTTCACATTCTGAACTTTCCCTGTGTTTCTCTTCATACTATCCAATACATACTCGAAATGAGCATCATTTAACATCTGGAATCTATCTTTCACCAGAATCGCAGGTTTTTCATCTCCTGCAATCCAAATCATTCTGTCATCTGGCAGCATCAATACTTCTACAGTCAGCTCCACCAATTCGTCCACTTCATTTTTCTGATAACGTGGATTTTGAATCAAACTCTTATAATAAATCTGCTCCTGTACCATGTTTCGGTAATGTTTCTTTCGCTCCATCACATCGCCCTCTGATAGATCGATAGATTGATTCTCATTATGTTCAATATCACTATACTCAGTATTATTAGATTGTGATTTTGGATATTCTGGAATGTCCGATTTCACTATTCTTGAATGATGATTTTCACTATTCTTGAATTGTGATTTTGCACTTTCTTGAATTGTGATTTTCATATTTCTTGAATTGTGATTTTCACCATTCAGTGTATTTTCAAGGGTTTCCGCCTCTAAATCCTGTTTTTCTGCCCTTGTCAATTCCTGAATCATAAAGTTTTTCACATAGATCACATTTGGTTTTCCCAACCCCAGACGCTTCTTCTCAATCAGTCCAATTCCACTTTTTACATCCAGTTCTTTTAAAAGACGCACAACCTTCTGAGTTCCACAGTTTAATAATTCTGCAAGTTCCTCTACGGTAAAGATAATATAAACCCTGTCCTCTTCATCAAACCACCGGTTCTTAATACTCAGTCCCATACGGTCTAATAAAAGACCGTACAAAACTTTTGCTTCACAGGAAAGTGAGCGGAAACATTCTGCGGTAAACAAGACCTTCGGAATCCGATAGAACGTATACTGTTCCGCTTCCATCCCTCTAAAATAGTCAAATTTTATTGTGCTCTCCATCCTTCTCACCTTCCTGTCGTTTTTTCCACTGTTCCAATAACAGATAAATCACTTCCTCGATCTGCTGTTTGTTGTAAGTTGCCGGAAAATAATCCGCAATCCTTTTTTCTGGAATCGTCACCTGTCCCCTGCTCCTTGTTTTCTTCATCAGGATATCCTGAACCATGGCCGGATGCAGCAATCCCTGTTTGCTCTGCGCTTTCAAACATTCTGCTTGTCTGTCCTGAATCTGTACAGATGACGTTTTCACACAATCCCATACCCAGCCTTGTTCTTCCACGGATAAATAGGATAGTTTTTCTCCAACTTTCATAGAAATCACTTTGTGATCCACAGCATCTAAGAGTTCTGTAATCAATTCTGTCAACCGGATATATCTCTGCACAGTTCTTCCACTTTCACCGGCAGCTTCTCCTACCAAATCCGCCGTAAACTTTTCCCCTTTGCTTCCCTGATGCTTCATGGCTTCATATTTCATCTTATATGCCTTTGCTTTCTCACTTGGCAAAATATCTTCTCTTTGGATGTTCGTATCAACCATAATCACCGTAGCTTCTTCATCTGTCATCTTCCGGACAAGCACTGGCATTTCTTTCAATCCTGCCAGTTCACAGGCTCTCCATCTGCGGTGACCTGCAATTACTTCATATCCTCCCGTATTAAGTGGACGGACAATTCCTGGGATCAGAATGCCATATTGCTTAACACTCTTTACCGTTTCCTCCATTTTTTCATCGTCCATCACACGAAAAGGATGGTTCCGAAACGTATGAAACTGACTGATGGGGAGTCTGACAACTTCTTCCCTTTCCCCGTTTTCCATAGAATCCTCAAAAATATCCTCATACCCGGCAAGAGAGATGACTGCTTTTCTTTTATTCATGACTTGCCACCTCCTCCATCAGGGACAGGTACTGCCGGACACTTTCGCTTTTTGGTTCATATTCCAAAACACTGAGGCCAAAATTGGGCGCTTCTTTAATCCGTACTGTTTTGGGAACATAAGATTTAAAAATATACACATGCTCCCCATATGCTGTCTCAATTGCTTCTTGATAAATTTTCGTATTGTTCAACCGACTTTCTACTTTATTGTAAAGGATTCCTTCTATTTCCAGATGCGGATTATACTTCTTCTTTACCACGCGCACGGTCCGCAACAACTCTTCCAATCCATCTGTAGCAAACTTATCCAATTCCACTGGAATCAAAACACTGTCACTAGCTACCAATGCATTGATTGACAATGCCCCCAGTGACGGACCACAGTCAATTAAAATATACGTATATTTTCCTTTGACTTCTTCTAATGCCTGACCAAGTACCAGTTCCCCTTCTTCTACCGTTGACAGATAAATCCCCATCATTCCTAACGTTTTATTGGCCGGTATGATGTCCAGATTTTCACCATAGTTCAGAATCGCACCTTTTAATGGATGTTCCAGTTCCTCTATCTGATTTTCCAGAACTGTTTTCAGTGTCACTCTCTGCTTTTTGGAAAATCCCAATCCTATGGTCAAGTGCCCTTGTGGATCATTATCCACAAGCAACACTTTGTTTCCTGCTTTTGCTAATGCTGCACCAAGATTGATGCAGGTTGTTGTCTTTCCGACTCCGCCTTTTTGGCTTGCTACTGCGATTACTTTACACATAACTTTCCCTCCGCTTATTTCGTTCCTCTTTCTACCTCTGCATACACACGAAAATATTTTTTCGTTCCCTTATTCGGAAATGGTTGTGAAATTTCCAAAAGAGCAATCCTTTTGTCTCTCTCCAATATTTTTTTGAACCACTTAATATCATTGGTAGTTCCCTGTAATCTGATTTTTAACATGTTTCACCTCACATTCCGCAATACTCTGGATAACGAAGTTGAATCGCCTGCCAGAAATATGGCGCATACTCACAACAAAACAGATCCTCTACCGTATAATGCTCACACTCTTTTAATTTACCTTCTACACCTTCCTTTTCATATACAGTCGGTGTGCCATTGCAGTAAAGATTAAATGCCATCCGAATGATTTTCAGACTCCCACTTGTCTGCCATCCGGCACTCATGCATTCTGTTTTGACGCATCCTGTTTCAAAATCATAAATTTCTTCCACATGTTCTCGTGTATCTCGACTGATTCCAAGACAATAGATCAATGCCTGATGATACACATCTTCGTTTCTACATTCCGGTAAATAAAGCAGAAAAAATTTCTTATGCATCTCTCCTTGAAAAGTTATGTTTTTTGTAATCTCATTTGCTCCTAACGCTGTAAAATTTTCCATATTTTTCCTCCTTGAAACTTTTTTATGAAAAAAGACACTCCTATTGGAATGCCCTATATAAAAAATAGGGATACCTTTTCTTGCAAAATCAGTATCCCTATAATCTATCAATTTTTGATAGTCCACTATTTACTTTTATAACAGATTTACTTTGTATCCTTCGTAACGATATCCAGTGCCACAACAACTGTGATTCTGTCCACCAACCTTTTTTCTTTACTATTTATATCCAAGGTATGGAAGTTGAAAAACCTCACAAAATGCGTAAATTCAAGGATTTCTATATATCTCGTCTCTGTAGCAACACCATCGTCTCCACATGCACCGTCTGACAGAACTGATCCACTGCCACGCTTTTCACAACCTCATACCCTCTCGCCTGTATCATCTCCAAATCCCGTGCCAGACTAGTCACTTTACAAGAAATATACACGATTTTATCCACTCCATAATCTAAAATCTTCGGCAACGCTTTTGGATGAACCCCGTCTCTTGGAGGATCCAGCACGATCACATCTGGTTTTTCCTCAATCTCATCCAACACTTTAAATACATCCCCGGCAATAAATTTGCAGTTGGAAAGCCCGTTGTGCGCCGCATTTTCTTTGGCAGCCTCCACTGCTTCTTCCACGATCTCTACGCCGATCACCTGTTTTGCAACTGGTGCCAGCACCTGTGCGATCGTTCCGGTTCCACTGAACAGGTCAAACACTGTCATATCCTTGATATCTCCGATATATTCCCGCACTGTACTGTACAGCACTTCTGCTCCTCTGGAATTTGGCTGGAAGAAAGAAAATGGCGTAATCTTAAATTCCAAATTCAGCAATTTCTCATAGAAATAATCCTGCCCGTAAATAATCCTGGTCTCATCGCTCTGCACCACATCGGAAAGAGAATCATTCAAAATATGCAGAAATCCCACGATTTTTCCTTCTAGTTCTAACTTTAAAAGCGCTTCTTTTAATGGAGACATATCATGTTCTTCCTGTGTCGTTGTAACCAGATTTACCAGAATCTCCCCGGTACGATCACCTCTGCGAAGCAACAAATGACGCAGATAACCTGTGTGCTGCATTTTTTTATAATAGCTGACATTACGTTCTTTGAAATATTCCAGCACACAGGTTAAGATTTTTGTCATATCCTCATGAACCAGCTTACAGTCTGACGCAGTCAGCACATCATATGTGCTTCCCTTTTTATGAAGCCCTAGAGTCAAAGGTCCATCCTTACATTCGTCTCCAAATGAGAACTCCATTTTGTTCCGGTATGCAAACTCTTTGGGACTGGCTTTCACACCTTCAAACAGATATTCTCCGTTCACTGCTTCATCCAGAATGTGTTTCACCTGTTCTGCTTTCATATCCATCTGAGCTTCATAAGACATGGTCTGATACATACAGCCTCCACATGCCGGGAAAATACTGCATACTGGTTCTCTTGTCTCCAATGGCGACTTTTCCAGAACCTCCAGCAACCGACCTTCTGCATTTCCACGTTTAAATTTATTGACACAAAATTTCACTTTCTGTCCCGGTATTCCATTTTTCACAATAACTGATTGATCTTCTTCAGAAACGGCTACGATTCCTTTGTTCGGAAACTCTACTTTTTCAATTATACCTTCCAATACTTGTCCTTTTTTCATATTTTCCTCTATCCTTATCTTTTCTTATCTTCTTCCTTTTCCTGCGAATACTTCCTGACGAAAAAAGAGACAGGGTGCAGTGTATTCCGACCACATCCTGTCTTCTATTCTCTTTTCGTTCTGATTAAACCTGATCTTCCTCACTGAAATAATCATCGAAATCATCATCAAAATCTTCTTCGAAATCTTCCAGATAATCCGGTGTAAAGAAACAATATACTGCGTATGCGATCGCTGCAACTGCTGCAACAGCACCTAAAATCGCCAATACCCAGAGGACTGTCTTTTTCACTTTCTCGTCATCTTTCTTTTTCAGCAATTCATTTAATTTTGACTCCGCGATCAGTTCTTCAATTTTACTCATATATTCACGTCCTTTCTCCATGCCGCCGTACAGGTTTATTTTTCATTATTATAACACTATCATTTTCAGATTACTACTGATTTATGCCAAAATTCACATAATTTCTATATTTTTACCAGACGTGCAAACCCGGCAAACATCTTCTTCACTCCAGCTGTATCAAACTCTACTGTCACCTCAAAATCTCGTCCGCCTTCTGTGATCTGTGTTACCATTCCTTCTCCAAATTTCATATGCCGTACACGGTCTCCCACTCCATAATCCAGGCCTTTACTCTTATTAACTGCAAACTGCTTTGGCGCAGCTGTAGAAAATGCTTTTGTCTTAAATGCCTGTTTTGCCTGGGCATAAGCCATCTGTTTTGGGATCTCCTGCCGTTCCTCAAACATCCTGGAAGAACGATTGCCGTTCTCCAGAAGTTCCAGCGGAATTTCTTTCATAAATCGTGACACTTTGTTATACTGCGTCTCTCCACGTACCATCCGCCGCATAGCGCTGGTCATGGTCAGCTTTTGTTCTGCACGTGTAATTCCCACATAGCAGAGGCGGCGTTCTTCTTCCATATCCTCGATATCATCGGAAGTCACCGTCATATAGCTTGGAAACAAGCCATCTTCCATTCCCGCAAGATATACATGTGAAAACTCCAATCCCTTGGCACTGTGCAATGTCATCAAAATCACATAATCCTGTTCTTCATCCAGACTGTCAATATCCGCCACTAACGCAACTTCTTCCAAAAATCCGCTGAGCGTCGGCTTTTCACCCCGATCCAGACAAGTCTCCTCATACGCTGCCACTTTGCTTCGAAGCTCATCAATATTCTCAATCCTTGCCTCTGCCTCTTCTTTTCCTTCTGCTTCCAGGCTCTCTATGTATCCAGTCTTATCGATCACTTCCTGCAAAAGATCTGACAGACTTACATTCTTTGCCACACCTTTGAAATACTCGATCAAGGCGACAAATCCTTCTAGCTTTGCAGCGCCTCGCGCTACACCCGGTATCAGATCCAGCCCCTGCAGCGCATCATAAAAACCAATCTCTCTGGCTGCCGCTGATTCCTGGATCCGATTGATCGTTGTCAGTCCAATTCCTCGTTTCGGCACATTGATGATCCTTCTGACTGCCAGATCATCCTTTCCGTTATCAATGGTTTTCAGATATGCAAGCACATCTTTGATTTCTCTTCTCGCATAGAAATTGACACCGCCCACGATCTTATACGGGATATTCTGCGCTACAAATTGCTCCTCAAACAAACGGGACTGGGCATTCGTCCGATATAAAATTGCATGATCATGATAAGAGGCTCCGTTTTTGATTTCTTTTTGGATATCATCAGCAATATACTCTGCCTCATCGTATCCCGTATCAAACTGGCAAAATTTTATCTTTTCTCCTTCTCCGTTTTCCGTCCAGAGCCGTTTTTCTTTTCTGCCCACATTATTGCTGATCACTGCATTTGCCGCATCCAGAATATTACCTGTAGAACGATAATTCTGTTCCAGTTTGATTACTGTCGCATCTGGAAATTCCTGTTCAAAATTCAAAATATTTTTAATATTCGCTCCCCGGAACTTATAAATAGACTGATCATCATCACCAACCACACACAGATTTCTGTATTTTCCCGCCAAAAGGCTCACAAGCTGAAACTGTACGGTATTCGTATCCTGATACTCATCTACCATAATATATCGAAAACGTTCCTGATAATTCTCCAGCACATCCGGCTGTGTCTGAAACAACTGAACCGTCTTCACCAAAAGATCATCAAAATCCAGCGCATTATTCGCATGCATCTGCTTTTCATACTCCAGATACACTTTTGCGATCTTCTCTTTTCCAAAATCCCCCTGTGCATTTAATGCATACTCCTGTGCGGAAATCATCTCATTTTTAGCCGCCGAAATTGCGGATAGAAGATTTCTTTCCTTATAAACTTTCGTATCGATCTGCACCAGCTTACACACATCTTTCATCAAGGTCTTTTGATCATCGGTATCATAAATCGTAAAATTCGTATCATATCCAAGCCTGTCAATATGCCGCCTCAATATCCGTACACAGGTGGAGTGAAAGGTACTCACCCAGATACTCTCAGAGCCAAATCCTACCAGATTGTCGACACGCTCTCTCATCTCTCCGGCTGCTTTATTCGTAAATGTAATGGCCAGGATGTTCCACGGATTTACTCCTTTTTCCTCGATTAGGTAGGCAATCCGGTGAGTGAGCACTCTCGTCTTTCCAGATCCTGCCCCGGCTAAAATCAAAAGTGGTCCACTGGTACAATAAACGGCCTCTCTTTGCTGTTCATTCAATGTATCATAAATGCTCATAACTGATCTCCTTTAATTGTCATGCCTCTATTATCGAACATAGTTTCGCTCAAGTCAACCTAATTATACCCTCCTGTAAATTTTTCTTCTCACTTCATAGCATTTCTGATCTTCTCTGGAATCATGACCACTTCTGCTTGAATCGCTTTCTCCCGATACTGAGAATCAATACACTCCTCCCAATATTCCAAATGCTTAATATCGATATAATTGTCTGATTCGTATACCTCTGTTCCACCTTCCCCCTGCACAGAATACCAATACAAAAATTCTGCCCCATTACTTACTTCCCTATGAATCGATTCCACAAACATCTTTTCACCTTCTAATGTAAGCAGTGTATCTTCCATATGGTCATTCAAAAAAGCCATCCATTCATCTACTTTTCTGGTTTTTCCTTCTTTCACCTTAAAACGGCTGAGTTCCACTTTCAACATATGAAAACCTCCTGACATCTGATTTTTCATATTTGTAGTGTAACACAGCCGTCTTTTTTCTGTCTATTTATTTCATCTCACGGATTAGTGTCCGCCGCATCCATGCTTGTCTTCACCGCAGGTATGACCGCCTTCATGATGATGACTGCACATGGTATCTGGATTGAATACCAGATTTCCTTTCAGCAATGCTTCTACATTTGCATCTGCTTCTCCGGAAACACCTGGGTACAGTGTGATTCCGATCTCTGCCAGCGCATTTCTTGCGCCTGCTCCGATTCCTCCACAGATCAAAGTATCGACTCCATGATCTTTTAAAAATCCAGCCAGTGCACCATGTCCGCTTCCGATGGCACTCACCACTTCTGAAGATTTGATCTCTTCTCCTTCGGTTTCATAAATCTTAAAATTCTCACAATGTCCAAAATGCTGGAATACTTGTCCATTTTCATAAGTTACTGCAATTTTCATCTCGAAATGCCTCCCGTTTTTTCTGTACGTCAATTATGACCATATGTCAATAATAATTCGTGCTTGACTATCTGGTTTTCATTACTATATAATAAATACATCGAGGTGATATTATGACAATTGATACAAACAATATTTTAAACAGCATATTGGAAAGTTTATCCCGGATCGACTATATTCATCCGGAAGATATTCCCAATATTGACTTATATATGGATCAGGTGACTACTTTTATGGATACGCAGCTTGCTTCCACCAAACGGTATGAGGATGATAAGATCCTGACAAAGACCATGATCAATAATTATGCAAAAAATAATCTGCTTCCGCCGCCTGTCAAAAAGAAATATTCCAAAGATCATCTGCTTCTTTTGATCTTTATTTACTATTTTAAAAGTATTCTCTCTATTAAAGACATCGAGACACTGTTAAAACCTATAACAGATTCCTGCTTTGGTCAGGATGCAGATTCGGACGCTTCCAGTCTGACAGATATTTACCGGCAGATCTGCACCATGTGCAAAGATCAGATTGAACCACTAAAAGAAGGAATTGCTTCTTCCTGGGAGACTGCCGAAAAAGTATTTGCAGAATCTCCCGAAAAGAATCCGGACTCTTTCCAGCTGCTGGCATTTATCTGCAGTCTGAGCTTTGATGTTTATGTCAAAAAAATGATGATTGAAAAGCTGATCGATACTTTTTCCGATCAATCCCCTTCTCACACATAAAAATACCCGGCAGAAATCTGCCGGGTATTTTTATGTTCACCATGTTTTATTTTTCCATCCGTTCAAACACCATGTCGTACCCGTCATTTCCATAATTTAAAGAACGATTGACACGACTAATCGTTGCTGTGGATGCACCTGTCTTTTCTGCAATTTCCAAATAGGTCTTCTGTTCTCTCAGCATCTTGGCTACTTCAAACCGCTGAGAAAGTGACAGCAATTCATTGATCGTACAAATATCTTCAAAGAATGTATAACACTCCTCTTTGTCTTTCAGACTCAAGATTGCATCAAACAGGTAGTCTACTGCCTCTGTTCTGATTTTTTTACTCATCTCTTACCTCTCCTTTATCAGTCAGGTCCTACTTTCTCATTTTAACACACTAAATTTTTAAAGTCTACTTTTTTATAGAGATTTTAGAGATTCAGACAATTCCTATCTTTTAGAAGAAATATTATGATTCTTTATAATTATTCAAAAATCCTTTTAATTTATTAAATTCTGTGGATACAACCAGTTCCTCCGGAAACTTGCAATATTCCAGAACTTCTTTTACATACTCAAAATTTCCGGCATCTACGTCAATATGAGCATCACTTCCGGTTGTTACAGACACTTCATATTGTTTGCATAATTCTAACATTTGCAGTACATTCTCTCTTGTATTTTTTCGAAATCCTCCCGGCCGTAACGAACTATTATTAATCTCCAACAATGTTTTTGTCTCTTTTGCCGTCCTCACCAGGACTTCATAATCAATTGGAAATCTTCCGTCATCCGGATGTCCGATAATATCCACATAAGGCTTTTTCATCACCTCCACATAGGCATTGGTATTTTCTTTCACGGAATGTCCAAATCCATAACATGGAGAATGGATGGATGCGATCACAAGATCCAGATTTTTACAGATTGCTTCTGAAAGATCCAACTCGCCCTCCGGATTCATAATGTTCAATTCTGACCCAAGAAGCAGTTTCACACCGTACATTTCACGTGGGATCACACTGAGATTCCGGAAATAAATTTCCTGACAGGATCCCGGCATTTCCGGCGCATGTTCTGTCAAAGATAACACTTCCAATCCATTTTGGGATGCTGCATATGCCATCTCCCGAAGTGTACTGTATGCATGTCCGCTCGCAATGGTATGAGCATGTGTATCTGCGATCAATCTCATCATTTTTCTACTCCTCTTTTCATTTTTTATTCAGTATACCACATTTTCCGATGAATACAATTCTCCTCTGAGGAAACACTAACTTTGAGGTGATAATTTTGAAACAGAAAAAACAAAACGAAATTCTCAAAAACCAGGAACTGATCGACCACTATGATTATCTGAAAAATGCGGCGTCTTCTACAGACTGTACAGGATTGATCCCTGCTCTTCCCACGTCTGAAGAAGAACTGGAATCCTATCAGGAGCTCTATCAGTATCAGACGCCTCTTGTGAAACCAAAATCATAAACAGACTGACATCCAATCCACGAGAATTTGACAAAAACCGTTGTTCTTCGTCAAACAAAATGTTATAATATTTTTATTCTATGTAAAACGTCACAATCAGTGATACAAAGGAGAGATATAAATAATGAAATGTCCAAAATGTGGAAAGGATGTCATTTTACAAAAAAAACAAGTAGGGGTTGATGAAAATGGCAATCCAATTTTAAATGAATACGCAATCTGCAAAGATTGTAAAAAGCAGTGGAACCTTGACAAACAGCGTGCAAAAAAAGCAGTCAAAAAATCCGACTCGGCTGCAGAAGCGACTACTTCTTCCAAACAGCCGGAGCCAGAAGTTTCCGACAAGAAAGAAACCGTGTCTGCTCCAAAACAGATGCGTCAGACTTCTGAACCGACAGAACGTCCCAAAAAGAAACGTCCTGTCTCTGAACACAGTGAAGAACGCCCTGTGAAAAAGCAGTCTTCTGCCGAACACCCAGGCGATGCTCCGCGCAAAAAGCGTCCGGCTTCCGAACAGGAGCAGGAGATGCCTCGCAAAAAACGTCCTGCCTCTGAACAGGAAAAAGAGGCTCCTCGCAAAAGACGCCCTGTTTCCGAATCTGATTCTGAAGCACCAAGGAAAAAACGTCCAGCTTCCGAACATCCAGACAGACCAAAAAAGAAAGCCCATGCGGAAACAAATGATGTAGATACACAGACAAAAGTGATTTCTCTTCCAGATGATATCGATTCTGAAGAGGAACCGCGCTATGCCAATATCCCTTCTGAAAAAGTACGTGCAAAAAGGGAGCGTGCAGTGAAGCAAAGCTATGAAGATATGCTGGCTTCTGATCCAGACAGAAAGTCCGTACACAAACGGAAAGCCTCACCCAAACCGGTGGAAGAGTCCGAAGATTTCGATGAAGAAGATGATTACGATTACGATGAGGAATTCGTTACACCGAAATTCCGTATTCTTCGTGTCATTTTTGGAATTCTTTCCATTCTGGCATTTGGTTTCTTTACATACAAGGGTGTGATCAGCGGGCTGGATAGTATTACATCCGGAAGTAATTCCAATATCGGCACTTTTTACGTGATCATGGCACTTTGTATGCTGATTTCCGGTCTGCTGCTTCTGATCCTTCAAAAACGAAATACTATCGTTGCATTCCTGCTTCCGATGTTCTTCTATCTCGGATGCGGTGTTGTCGCCTTCTTAAAACGTGGAGATGATAAGCTTCTTCTGTTCAGTGCGATCGCATGTGCAGTACTTGCTGTTATCTTCCTGATCCTGACCATTCTTTCCAGACGGGATTCTGACGAAGAAGACGAAGAATTTGACGATTACGATGATCCATTTGAAGAGGATCACGACAATTACTAAACTGAAAACTATCAATTTATGCCGGTCTGTTTTGAAATAGACCGGCATTTTCACATTCCTTTTCTCTGCGCATATACTTTTAGTAAACTATTTTTAAACGTATGGAGTGCTTATGAAAAAAAGAATTCTCACATGTATTCTGACCGCCACCCTGCTTTTGCTCACAGGATGCCAATCCTCTGAGCAGCCATCTTCTCCATCTGATGCTGCCCCTGACCAAAAAGAACTGACCAAACTGACATTAAATGAAGTCGCACATTCTATTTTTTATGCGCCGATGTATGTTGCTATTGAAAAAGATTATTTTGAAGAAGAGGGAATCAAACTAGATTTGGTGACAGGATTTGGAGCAGATAAGACAATGACTGCCGTTCTTTCCGGAGAAGCAGATATCGGATTCATGGGCTCTGAATCTTCGATTTATACGTACAATGAAGGAGCCTCTGATTTTGTGGTAAACTTCGCACAACTTACCCAGCGGGCTGGAAATTTTCTTGTCTCCAGAGAAGAAATGCCCAATTTCCAGTGGACAGATTTAAAAGGATGTACTGTACTTGGAGGAAGAAAAGGCGGCATGCCGGAAATGGTTTTTGAATATATTCTCAAACAAAACGGGATGGATCCTCACTCTGATCTGACAATCGTTCAAAATATCGATTTTGGTTCCACTGCTGCCGCCTTTTCCGAAGGGCAGGCTGATTACACAGTAGAGTTCGAACCTGGCGCTACCTCTCTGGAAACCGAAGGCAAAGGTCATGTGGTCGCTTCTCTCGGAACCGAAAGCGGATATGTTCCTTACACTGCTTTCAGCGCCAGAAAAAGCTATCTGGAAAAACACCCTGATATCATTCAGGGATTTGTAAATGCTTTGCAGAAAGGAATGGACTATGTCCAGGCACACACGCCGCAGGAAATTTCCGATGTCATCTGGCCCCAGTTTCCCGAAACCGATCTGGCCACTCTCACAACCATTGTATCCCGCTATTATGAACAGGATTCCTGGAAAGATACCTTGATCTTTGAACAGGACAGCTTCGAACTTCTTCAGGATATCCTGGAAAGTTCCGGTGAACTGACCTCCCGCGCACCATATGAAAAACTGGTCACAACCAAATTCGCAAAAAAAGCCGCAAAACACTGACCCTTCACAATTTCTTCTGTTTTTATTAACATTAGATTCAAATTTATATCACATTTTTTACACAATTTCTTTTTATACTAGAATTGTTCAAAAGAACAACACACTTTTTCATAAACTTTTTCCCCCTTTGAGTCACAGCAATGTGGCTCTTCCTTTTTGTCTGTTTTCTCACCTCTTGCAACTTTCACACAGCAATGTTACTCTATATACAGTATTTCAAAAAGGAGACTGACTGCTTATGATCGATAAAAAACTGATCCCTGTAACCGGATTAAAAAAAGAGCCTTTTTCAGGCTCTCACTGTGGGATGCGATACTACTTCTGTATAGAAGAAACAAAAGAAACCTTTCTTGTTTTTGTATATCCAGAACCCTGGTCTTTTGAAAAAACTCCCGATACCGAAAAGACTTCTCACTCGTTTCCTCTCTCAGAAGAAGGGATGGAGGAAGCGATCGCCTGGCTCTGGCAGCAATATGAAGCAAGGAAAGAATTCTGGAATACCGTTTCCAAAGACATCATGCACATCGTCAATCAAACCTCTTAATTCTAAAAAAATTATAAGCTGTGTTTTATAATTTCGTTAGACTTAATTAAGAATTTTTTTCACTTCTTGTCACATCCCATTCACAATTCACTGGTATTCTATATACATCAACAACAGAAGACAATGGTTGCCAATGCAAAGCATATGCAGCCATTGGACTTCGCCCAAATAAACAGACATTACCTAATTTTAGATAAATTTTCCCTTTTCTCAAGGCTGCACAGAGTCCACACTCTGATGCAGCCCCTTTTCTTATGACCGGAGAACGCCTTTTTGATATTTCTCCTGCTGATATTCCGGGAAGTACTTCTCAAAACTTTGCTGCACACTCTGCCTGGTCTCTCGTTCCAACAGACGATATCGTTCGATCAGGGACGCTCCTTTTTCTGTCACCGTACACTTTCCGCCGCTTTTTCCACCATGCCGACGTTCCAGCAATCCATACCCCAACTCCTTTTCTGCCCGATTGATGATCTTCCAGCCCTTGCTGTACGACATCTCCATTTGCGCACAGGCGTCTTTCATAGACTCTGTCGTTTGGATCTGTTCCAACAACATGATAAGCCCCGGACCAAACACCAAATCTTCCTGATAGATTTTAATTTTTACAACTGGACGAAACATCCCTTTTCCCTCCCTCGGTCAATAATAAGATCCTCCCCGGATCCACCTGCACTGCTTCCGGAATCTGTGTTTGTTCCCGCTCCACTTTCATCCACATACTTCCTTTTGGATTCTTCCGATTCTGAAATAAAATCGTCCATTCAAAGGGAGCCCTTGCTTCCCGTTCTACTGCAGTCCAAATCTGATTCATCCCTTCCTGTTCTGACATTACAGGCTGAAAATCATGCGCCCGGATTCCAACATGGGTATGGGTTTCAAAAACCGGAGTATCCACACAAAGCTCCACGCCCCAGTCCACGGCATACACACGATACCGTCCCCGCTTTTCCGCCCGGGAAATATTTTTACATCCGGTCAGCCTTGCCGCCGTCACATACTCCGGCTGTTCAAACAATGCTCTGGTATCTTTTGAGATCAGAATCTTTCCCTGCTCCATAACCATCGTCCGGTCACAAAGCTTATATATTTCATCCCGGTCATGGCTGACGATCAGCGCCGTCTTTCCAAATTCCTGCAAATGTTCTTTTAATTCCAACTGAAGTTCTTCTTTCAGATAACTGTCCAATGCGGCAAATGGTTCATCCAGCAGAAGAAGTTCTGGCTCTGATGCCAGGATCCGTGCCAGCGCCACTCTTTGTTGCTGCCCTCCTGAAAGATGCCCTGGATATGCAGACAAAAGCTCTGACACATGAAATCGTTCTGCCATCCGAATTGCCTGCTGCTTTCGTTTTGCTTTTTGTCCGGAAATCCCGGCCTCAATATTCTGCTGAACTGTCATATTGGGAAACAGCGCGTAATTCTGAAACAGATATCCAACGCTTCGTTTTCTGGACGGCAGATCTATGTTTCGTTCCCTGTGAAATAATTCACGTCCGCCCAGACAGATCCTGCCTGCATCCGGTGTTTCAATCCCGGCGATTGTCTTCAGCGTCATGCTTTTCCCGCAGCCGGAAGCTCCCAGGATTCCAACGCATCCCCCTTTGGCTTCAAATTGTATACAAAGTGGAAAATTTTTCAGTTGTTTCTGAAATTTTACCTGCAGCCCGTCCATCCTGCCTTACCTCCGGTTATATTTTTGAAATCCATGGGTAACGGCATTCATTCCCGTCACCACAACAAATGAGATCAGTACCAGAATCCATACATATTGATAAGCTTCTTCCATATCCCCTGCTGCCACTGCCGAATAAACCGCAAGTGGAAGCGTTCTGGTCTCTCCTGCAATATTTCCTGCAATCATTGCGGTCGCTCCAAATTCACCAAGTCCTCTTGCAAATGCCAGGATCCCGCCTGATAAAATTCCAGACAGTGCATTGGGAAACCAGACCTCCCAAAAAATACGCCACTCTGACATTCCCAGCGTCCTCCCTGCATAAAGCAGATTCACATCAACCTGCTGCAAAGCGCCTCTTGCCGAACGATACATCAATGGAAATGAGATCACCACAGCCGCCAGAACCGTTGCCTGCCAGGAAAATGCGATTTTCAAGTCAAAAAACTCCAGAAAAAACCTTCCGATCGGACGTTTTACTCCAAACAGATACAGCAGGAAAAATCCGGCAACAGTCGGAGGCAGCACCAGCGGAAGCGTCAGAAGCCCATCGCAGATCACTTGTATCTTCCTGTTTCGGATCCGTTCTACCCCATATGCTGCGGCCAGTCCCAGAAAAAACGTAACCACAATGGATACCGAAGCAGTTTTCACAGAAACTATGATCGGTGAAATTTCCATCTTTCCTTCCTTTCTGTCCTCATGATTTTACGTGCTTTTCAAATCCATAAGATTCAAATACTTTTATGGCCTCCTCTGACTGCAAAAATTCCACAAATTTTTCTGCGGCCTCTTTATGCTTTGACGCACTGACCACCCCTACCGGATAAACTGCCGGTTCCGCAAGACTGTCTTTTGGCGCCTGAGCCACGATGTTGACCTGATCGGTTGTTGCAGCATCCGTTGCATACACGATCCCTGCTTCGGCACTGCCTTCCTCCACCCATTTCAGAACCTCTGTCACATTGGTTCCCAGGCTTGCCTTTGCTGATACCTCTTCCCAGATTCCCAGATTGGTCAATACTTCCTTTGCGTACTGTCCAACCGGAACACTCTCAGGATCTCCGATGGCAATGACATTTGCCTTTGTGATATCTGCAAACTCCTGTAACTCCAAAGAAGAATCCGCTCCTGTGATCAGTACAATCTGATTCTCCAGCAGATCCACTACGGAATCGGATTCCACCAGTTCCTGATCCGACAGCGCATCCATCTGTTTGGTCGCCGCTGACATGAATACATCTGCCGGAATGCCTTCTTCGATCTGCGTCTGCAATTTTCCGGAACTGTCATACGTTCCTTTCACGGTAATTCCCGGGTTCTGCTCTTCAAACATCGGGATCAACTCTTCTTCATACGAGTACTCCAGACTGGCTGCTGCTGCAATCAGAAGCTCCTCCTGTTTGTCCTCCTGCCCTTTCTCTGTTGTTTCCCCTTTTGGATCTGCCCCCTTACATCCCGCAAGCAAAGAGCCTGTTAAAACTGCCATGGCCAGAATTCCCCAGATTTTGTTTCGTTTCATGTCACTTCCTCCTTGATTTTCGTTTAATTTTATTATACATCAAGTTGTTTTTTAAAACAACTTGATTTGCAAAATACCAAAAGGCATTATTATACCTCCTACTGTTTGGCAGATATAACAATGCCTCTTTTTATAAAATGACTCTTCCAATTTTATTTCTTTTTCTTCTCATACGGCGTTCCATGCAGCGGCAGTTTCGTCTGGAACTCTCCAGTCAGCTGATAGTATGCGCCTGTGATCGCCGGAGCCGTGGGAATGGAAGTGATCTCTCCAATTCCGATTGCGCCATAACCAGGCTCTATTCCCGGTTTTTCCACGATCAATGACTGGATTTCGGGTACTTTATCTGCCCGGAACAAGCCCAATGTTCCAAATCTGGAAACCGGACGTCCTTCTTTGATCTCATACTGCTCTGTCAGTGCATATCCCATTCCCATGACAACACCGCCTTCGATCTGTCCTTCTACACTGATCGGGTTTACGGCTTTTCCTACATCATGGGCTGCCACCATTTTCTGAATGGTTCCATCCTCATTCAAAATACACACCTGTGTTGCATATCCATATGCCACATGGGAGACCGGATTGGGAACATCACTGCCCATTTTATCTGTCTTTGCAAGATATTCCCCCTGATACTCTCTGCCTTCCAGTTCCTGTAATGTCTGTGTTTTTAAATCGTCACACAATCCTTCACAGGCACGTCTGGCTGCCTCACCAGTGATCAGGGTCTGTCTGGAACCGGAAGTTGTTCCGGAATCCGGAGAGTTGGATGTGTTAGCAGGACAATAGACAATCTGTTCCACTGGAATCTGCGCCGTCTGAGAAACGACCTGTGTCAGAACGGTTCCCAGTCCCTGGCCGATGCAGGAAGCTCCGGCATGGATCTGAACCTTTCCGTTTTCTACCAGAAGCCGACACCTTCCCCAGTCCGGAAGTCCCACACCGACTCCTGCATTTTTCATAGCACAGGCAATTCCGGCATAGGGCGCTTTTTCATAAATCTCTTTGACCGCTTCCAGAGTCTCGGCAATTCCTGTAGAAGCATCCGCGATCTGACCATTTGGAAGCACCTGTCCCGGACGTACTGCATTTCGGTAGCGGATCTCCCATGGAGAAATTCCTACCATTTCTGCCAGAAGATCCAGGTTCCGTTCTGCCCCAAAACAGGTCTGTGTCACTCCGAAGCCACGGAAGGCGCCTGCCGGCGGATTGTTGGTATACACGGCTTTTCCGTCAATGTCGATGGTCTGGAAATTATAAGGTCCCGCCGCATGGGTACAGGCTCTTTGCAGTACCGGCCCGCCCAGAGACGCATAGGCTCCGGTATCGGATACTACTACTGCTTTCATTGCTGTCAGATATCCGTTCTCATCACAGGCTGTGGTAATATCCATCCACATCGGATGACGCTTCGGATGCACGGTAATGCTTTCCTGACGGGATAATTTCACTTTGACCGGCCGTTTTGTCAGATAAGCCACCAGCGCTGCGTGATGCTGCACACTGACATCCTCTTTTCCACCAAACCCACCGCCTACCAGTTTGTTTTCCACAATCACTTTCTCCGGCGGCAGTCCCAGCATCATACTGCATTCATGCTGGGTATCATAAGTTCCCTGATCCGAAGAATAAATAAAAACGCCATCGTCAAACGGCATTGCAACCGCACATTCCGGCTCTAAAAAGGCATGTTCTGTCCACGGAGTTTCATAATGTCTGGTCACTTTATATTTGGAATTTGCGATCACGTCTTCGGCATTGCCTCTGACCAGATGTTCATGCGCCAGCACATTGCCCTCCGGCTGCATTCCCGGATGAATTTTCGGTGCATCTTCCTGCATTGCCGCAAATGGGTCCAATACAGGTTCTAACACCTCATAGTCCACCTGGATCAACGCTTTTGCATGCTCCAGGATTTCCTGCGATTCTGCCGCGATCAGGCAAATGGCATCCCCCAGATAATGCGTCACATGTCCCACCGGAATCATGGTATCCCAGTCTGGTTTTAAATGTCCGACTTTGACAGAACCCGGAACATCCTCGGCTGTATAGACTCCGATGACCCCCTCCAGCGCCAGCGCTTCTTCTGCATAGATCGCCAGTACTTTTGCTCTTGGATATTCTGAACGTACTGCACTGGCATAGATCATATCCTCCAGATAAACATCATCCGGATACTGCCCGATTCCAAGAACCTTCTCCTTTGCATCCACACGCAGGATCGGTTCCCCGACTGCTGCTACACCGCTGTTTTCTCCTGCCGGAAGATTCTCCCGGAACATCTTTGCCGCAAGCAGGATCGCCTCTATGATCTTTTTGTATCCGGTACAGCGACAGATATTATTGCGGATCGCCGCTGCCACTTCGATTCGGTTCGGATCCGGATTTTTGTCCAGAAGTCCTTTGGCGCACATGACCATGCCCGGAATACAAAATCCACATTGTACTGCTCCTGCCTTCGCAAATGCATAGGCATATACTTCTTTTTCCCGCTCATTCAGTCCTTCTACTGTAACGATCGATTTTCCTTCCAGTTTGGAAAGCATCGGAATACACGCTCTTGTCGCTTTTCCATCTACCAGAACAGTACAAGTCCCACAGGCGCCCTGACTGCATCCGTCCTTTACGGATGTCAGTCTCAGATCATCTCTGAGAAACCGCATCAGTTTGGTGTCCTGCTCTGTCTCATAATCTTTTCCATTTACATGAACCCTCAGCATATGAAAACCTCCTTTGGGGATCTTCCCCTTCTATTTCGTCATATCTTCTCTCCTGTCAATATCTTTTAACTCCTGCGGCTCACACTCCACGATCCGGATTGCATCGTCATACTTCTGCATCAGCTGTCTGCCTCCGGTATCACCGGAAAGTGCCCGCAGCTCATGGAAATATCCACGTCCCCACAGAACCGGATTTCCTCTGTGCCCCTCACATCCGGCACAGACAATGCTGTTTTTATGAAAACATCCTTCTTTTAAGAGTTTCTGGATCGTAGAGACCTGTATTTGAGGCTGGTCACATACCAGAAACAATACCCCCTCAAGTTCTGGATCCTGCAACAACAGTTCTTCCAGCGCCAATGCAACGGAATGTGAGATTCCAAGTTCCGGATGTCTGTTTTCTGCAATATGGATCCCCAGTACAGAGGCTTCTCTTGCCAGATCTTTCCTTGCTGTTACCACCACTCTCGGCAAAGAGGAAAATGCCTCCAACTTTTGCAGAGTATGCCGATAAAGGGGCATTCCCTGGTATACTTCCGACAACTTATCGCTTCCAAATCGTCTGGATTCTCCTGCTGCCAGAAGTGCGATTCCATACTTGTGGTGGATCTGTGCAAAGACAGACACCGCCTCCAGCACACCGCCTCCTACGGATCTTGCCTTATCTGAAATTGTCATACAATGCTCCGGGCAGCATCTGGCATCGATATCTCCGATTTTCAGTCCTTTGCAGACCAAAACTTCCGACTGAAGCATCCCCCGCACAATCCCGCTCATCTGCGCATAGACCGGTTTTCCTCCCGTATAGGCAACAATCTGATCTTTTTCCACCATATCTCCGATCTTTGCCGCCGGCTCCATCTTTCCGTCTGCACTGGCGCGGATCAGCCGCTCTGTTGTAAATCCGCCCACATTTCCGGGAACTCCGGTATTGGGAATGGCCGCCTTCTCCCAAATCACACTTCCTAAGGTATGCCCTCTCTTTGTCTCAACCACACAATGGCAGTCCCTTCCGGCATAAAATCCAGGTCCTACTCCGATCACAAACGGAGCATCCGTTATCCGAGTGCCCAGATTTTTCTTTGCCAGAATCGCATCCACCAGCACATCCGGCTGAAACCATGTCCGCACTTCGGCTTCCGGATCCACCAGAATCGGGATTTCCCCTTTTCTTAAGATTTCTTCCGCCTCTGTCTGTCCCTCTGCCAGTACTCCTTTTAAATCTTCCACCACCGCTTCTTTCTCATATACGGCACGGGAAAGTGCCACACTTCGCCTGACCGTCAATGGAACCGCAATTTCTGTCATCACGATCTGATGTCCTGCACGATATAAACGAGAGGCAATTCCGGTTGCCAGATCTCCTGCCCCTTTGATCACAATTTTCATCGTTCTTCCTGCCTTCCTTCTGCTGTCACTGTTATTTCTGTAACCCCTTCTTTTTCCAACTCCCTGCAGATTTCTTCTGCCAGCCGTCTTTCCCGGCTGGTATCTGCTTTATTTAAAATCACCTGATATCCCATGGACCTGTTCACATTTTTTCTCCCCCCCTGCCGGCTTTTTGCAAGCCTGGCAATATCCTGTACGGATATCTGGTCTGTTCTGTTCTTTTTTAAAAGTTCTGCCGCCAGTCCGGGACGACAGCACGCCTCCTCAAATGTCTTGCCTACTGCATCCAGTCCATACACTGCCAGCACCAAAGTACTCTTTGGATAAATCACCGGCTCCCACGCTTCCGGTACTTTACATGGCAGTCTTTTGGCTCCGTCTGCTTCGATCAAAAGCAGCTCCGGATGTCTGGCGCACACGGCATCCAGAATCTGTTCTGTTACACCGGTTACTTTCTCCCGGTCAGGACCCGGTATTCCAAACCATACCTGTCCCTCTTCTTCCCATTTTCTCTGAATCTTTTCCACATCCGATGTCAGCAAAAACTGTGGTTCTATCTCCATCTTTGTGGTGGTAGTTACCGCCACGGATTGTTTCTGTTTTACGGCTTCCTGTACAAGCCGTCTGATTGTTGTCGTCTTTCCTCCCGCGCCGACTACCGAAATCACTTCTCCTGTACGCTCTGCAATCTGAAGGCTGTCTGACAAAGATGGTCTGGCACAAAGCCGACCATTTTCCCATTTCCAAACGTTTCCCATTGTTGTCTGCTGTCTCTTTCTTTGATTGGGAGCTTCTGATCAAAGAAGCCCCCTTTACTTTACCGCAAACCGGATCGATCCTGCAACCTGCACTTTACCGGAGCAGATATGCATACTCCCTGCAGACCGTCTCGATCATACAGCCCAGTGCATCAGGCAGTTTTGATGGTTTTCCGGATTCCCAGAGGAAGGTCTCTCCGAAAAATCTCACCTTACAGCGCAGGGCATCCCGATCCAGAACCACAAATCCCTGATTCTTGCTGTTTTCCATATCTGCTTCTGTTGCAAACAATGTAAATTTATCCAGGTACGGCGCACTGGAATATGGACAGAAACTCTTACAGTTGCCACATTCATTGCACAGATAGTCCACATGGATGATCTGATGTTTTTCCATACCAGGCACCTGGATGGAAAGATTTGCACGGTTCGGACACACTTCCACACAGTTTTCACAGATGGTAGAGCAGCCCAGACATCTTCCTGCTTCTTTGGTTTCTTCCTGCTTCTCTTTCAAAACGCCTCTCTTGGCGTAAATCTTCTCTTCTTCTGCCAGCTTGTCAAAATCACGGGCCAGCACTTCTCCAATGATTGCTTCTGCTGCTTTTCGTCCGTCACGGATCGCTTCCACAACCGTTGCCGGTCCATACAGCCCGTCTCCTGCCGCATACACATCCACCTGACTGGTCTGCAGTGTTTTTTCATCCACATAAAGTTTACCCTGTTCCGATACCTGAAGGCCCTGTTTTTCATACCAGTGTGTCGGCACTTTTTCTCCCACTGCCGCGATCACCGTATCTGCCGGAATCCAAACCGTCTCCCCGGTCTCAGACACGCCTCTTCTGCCGGATGCATCATAATCTGAAAGCTGCATGACCTTGCACAGCAGCTGTCCGTTTTCTACTTTCACCGGAGCCAGCAATTCTTTAAAGTCTACTCCGTCTTCCAGTGCCATGACCAGCTCTTCTTCGTCAGCCGGCATGTATCGTCTCGTTCTTCGATAAACAAGATACACATGCTCTACCCCTTCATTTCGTTTGGCAGCTCTTGCAGTATCCATAGCTGTATTTCCGCCGCCGATCACTACAACATTCTTTCCAATCGCGGCCTTTCCATCTGTCTGCTTAAACTCTGACAGAAATTCCAGCGCATTTTTCACTTCTCCCGCCTCTAATTTCAGACTGCCCGGAGACGGCGCTCCGACTGCAAGAACAATCTTCGTATATCCCTGCTGTCTCAGTTCATCCAGGGATTCTACTTTTGTATGACAACGGATGTCAACCTGCATCTTCCTTAAAATCTCGGCATCTTTTTCAATGGCATCTTCTGAAATCCGAAACGGAGGGATCACATGACGCACTACGCCTCCCAGTGTTTCTTTCGCCTCAAAGATGGTAACTTCCATCCCGCCTTTTCTCAGGAAATACGCGGCTGCCATACCGGCAGGTCCTCCTCCGATGACGGCTGCTTTGCCCGGTTTTGTAACTGCGGGAACCGGAAGTTTCTCCAAAAATGCGTCATAACCATGTCTGGCTGCCTCCAGCTTCATCTCACGGATATGAACCGGTGATTCATAAAAGTTTCTCGTACATTTGCTCATACAATTGTGCGCACAGATAGTTCCTGTAATAAACGGAAGCGGATTCTTTTCTGTGATCACTTCCATGGCTTCCTCATAGTTTCCTTCTTTCACAAGCTGCAGATAGGTCGTAATATCCTGATGAATCGGACATCCTTCTTTACATGGCGCCACAAAACAATCCAGAAGCGGCACTTGTCTGTTCATCTTTCTTGGCGGCAGCGGTTTCATTGCTTTCCGGTGATGCGGGTCCCTGACCGCTTCTTCTGCAAGTTTTCCTGCTGCCTTGGCATCTACTCTTTCAAATGGAGTATTTTCTTTATCTAAAAGTTCTGCCATCTGTGTCAGTCTCTGATATCCCCCCGGCTTGAGAAGGGTGGTTGCCACAGTCACCGGCCAGATGCCTGCGTCCACGATCTTCTCGATATTATAATAGTCTGCTCCTCCGGAATAAGAAATACGCAGCCTGCCGTCAAATTCTTTTGCCAACTTTGCAGCCAGTGAGATAGACAGCGGATACAATGATTTTCCGGACATATACATCTCTTCACTTGGCAGTTCATTCTGCTTCACATCCACCGGGAAGGTGTTGGTGATCTTCACACCAAATTCCAGATTTTTCTCTTTTGCAGTATTCATCAGACGCTTCAGCATGGGAACAGCATCTTCATACTGCAGATCATCTTTAAAATGGAAGTCTCCAAACTGTATGTAGTCATATCCCATGTCATCCATAGTCTTTCTCGCAAATTCATATCCAAGTAAGGTCGGGTTGCATTTTACAAACGTATGGAACCCTTTTTCTGTCAGCAAATACATGGCAATCCGCTCAATCTCCTGGGGCGGACATCCATGCAGTGTGGACAGTGTCACGGAATTACAGATCTCCGGGGAAATCTGCTCGATTTCTTCTTTTGTCACATGCGCAAACCAGTCTGCATGTTCCAGTAAATATGCCTTACAATGCTGAAAAATCTCTGTATTTTCGGCATGTTTCATCCCATTTAAGAAAGCATCTACTTTCGGAGACTGAATGCCTGCCAGATCATAACCCACACTGAGATTAAACTGGAATCCATTCATATCTCCAAGTCCAAACTCTTTGGCGATCACTTTTAACAAAAACCAGGCTTTGATATACTCTTCCATTGCCTGAGGTACTGTCAGTTCTGTAGACCACTCACAGTTATATCCTTCGTCATCCGCCTTGATGCACGGACGGTTGATACAGGCTGCCAGTTCTTCTCCATCCATGACCTGTACCGTCTTCAATTCAAAGAAACGGCTGCCCGCATAATAAGCGGCCACGATATTCTGTGTCATCTGGGTATGAGGACCTGCTGCCGGTCCGATGGGAGTCTCCAGATCGCGTCCGAACATGGTCCGGTTGTGTGCTCCATCTGCATGATACGCATGGTGCTGCCCAAATACGGTTCCTCTTTTTTTCTTTTCCTGTAATACCCAGTCTATCAGTTGTTCAAATGACATCGGTGTCATCACTTCGCTCATCTTTACACCCTCCTTATGCGTTGATCCTGTCTGCCAGTTCTTTCGCTGCCTGTCTGCAGTCTGCCATCACTTTTGCCTCATCGATATGAAGAAGTTCTCTGTCTTTCATCAGCACTCTTCCATTTGCCACTGTCGTCACCACCTGTTTTCCGGTCATGCCAAATAAAATATGACTGTTTGCATTGTCCCCGTTCATCGGTGTCAATGGATCGTAATCCACAACGATCACATCTGCCGCTGCTCCTTCTTTCAGTACTCCCAGTGTCTGTGGGAAGTAGCGTTCTGCAATTTTTACATTGCCTTCAAACAACATCTGCGGTACTTCTCCCCAGGCAGTATTCGGATCGCACAGATGATGCTTGTGCAGCACATTCGCTACCTTATAAGATTCGGTCATATCATGGGTATAGCCATCGGTTCCCAGTCCTGTCAGGATTCCTCTGTGCACCAGTTCCATGGTCGGAGGACATCCACAGGCATTTCCCATGTTCGATTCCGGATTATGTACTACCATGGTTCCTGTCTCTTTGATCAGATCCATCTCATGTCCATTGATATAAATACAATGTCCAAGCAGAGTCTTCTCTCCTAAAATTCCCCAGTCCATGAGCCGGTCTACAATTCGTTTTCCATAATGTTTCAGGCAGTGATGCAGATCTTCGATCCCTTCTGCCACATGAATATGATATCCGACTCCATCCGGCTTATTTGCCGCTGCCAGTTCCATCGTCTCATCGGAAATCGTAAACTGGGCATGCATTCCCATCATCGCTGCGATCATGCCGCTGTCCTCTTGTTGAGCATGACGGATAAACTCTGCATTTTCCATCACCGAATCCCGTGCCTTTTCTTTTCCGTCACGATCTGAAATCTCATAGCATAAGCAGGAACGTACGCCTGTCTCTTTCGCTGCCTTTTCGATCTCAAATAAAGATCCGCGGATGGAACCAAAGCTTGCGTGATGGTCAAAGACTGTCGTCACGCCGTTTTTAATGGAATCAATATACGTTGCCATGGCGCTTAAATACGTATCATGCAGTGTCAGATTCCAGTCAATGGTCCACCACATTCCATCCAGAATGTCCAGAAATCCCTTCGGATCATATCCTTTCACTGACAAGCCTCTTGCAAATGCACTGTAAATATGTTCATGTGCATTGATAAAAGCAGGCATGATCACCTTGCCTTTTACATCCATATATTCTGCTTCCGGATATGCATCCCTGATTTCCGAAAGAGAACCAACCTTTACGATCTTCGTTCCATCGATCGCCACTGCTCCACACTCCAGATATGGATGTTCTGCATCTCTTGTGATCATCCTGCCGTTTCCTAAAATAAGCATACCAATCTCTCCTTTTCTGTTTGAGAATCTAAAGTTATCATTCTGTCCGGAACAATAACTCCATTTGAAGTATACAAATTCTACAAGGACAGTCCTTGCACGTCGCACTATATTTTGTATATCCTGTTTCATTTTGCGATTCCTGTTTTTTGTATATTTTTCCCAGAACCACTTCTGTTATCTATAGAATACCATCAAAACTGCACAAATGCAACACTGATTCTAAAAATCTTTTAGGTATTCTAAAACTTTTTTAGAAAAACTATTGATTTTATGAATTTTTATGATATTATGAGTTTAGAAGCAGTTGTTTTTCACGGTTTTTACCAAATATTTTCCACGTAGGAGGAATCAATATGGACAATACGCTTAATCTTTTAAAACAATTAGCTCATGGTATTGCCAGTCAGTTTGGCGCTTCCTGTGAAGTGGTCATTCACGACTTAAAGAAAGATCTTGACAATTCCATTATCCACATTGAAAACGGTCAGGTAACCCACCGAAAATCCGGTGACGGACCTTCCGGCATTGTTTTGGAGACTTTACATAAAAACGCTGCCAGACTTCAAGATAAGCTTTCTTATCTCACACGCACCGAAGACGGACGGATCTTAAAGTCCAGTACGCTATACATCCGGGATGCCGACGGAAAGATTGCCTATATCTTTTCCATCAATTTTGACATCACCGCGCTTTTGACAGTCAACACTGCATTGGAATCCATCATTCAGACACAGCCAGGATCCCAAAATCCGGATACCAAGAAGGCACATTCTCCCCAGACCATCACCCGGAATGTAGAGGAGCTTTTGGATGATCTGATGCAGCAGGGACTGGCGCTGATTGGAAAGCCCGTTGCACTGATGACCAAAGAAGACAAGATCCAGGTGGTCCGCTATCTGAACGATGCCGGTGCATTTCTGATCACCAGATCCGGAGATAAGGTTGCAGCTCTTTTAAACATTTCTAAATTTACACTTTACAGTTACATGGATGCAGGAAAATAACAGATTATGATCAAAGGAGGTCTTTTTCACATGGAAACAATCAAATGGGCAGTGAACCACATGCCAAAAACAGAAGATGCCAACCTTCCAGTTATGGCACTTTCTGAGGTGACAAAAGCACGGACATTTCACGAAAGCTTTCCTCAGTACAGTGTGACTCCCCTGGTAAAACTGGAGCACATGGCACAAAAACTTGGCGTTGGTTCCCTCTATATTAAAGATGAATCTTACCGCTTCGGTCTCAATGCCTTCAAAGTATTGGGCGGATCTTTCGCCATGGCACGCTACATTGCACAGCAGACCAGAAAAGATGTCAGCGAACTTCCTTATCAGGTACTGACTTCCAAAGCCCTCAAAGAAGAATTCGGGCAGGCTACCTTCTTTACCGCAACGGATGGAAACCATGGACGCGGTGTTGCCTGGGCTGCCAACAAACTGGGGCAAAAAGCTGTGGTCCTGATGCCAAAGGGAAGTACCCAGACCCGTCTGAACAATATCTTAAAAGAAGGGGCTGACGCAACCATCGAAGAATGCAACTATGACGAATGTGTCCGCATGGCTGCTGACATGGCGGCTCATACAGAACATGGCATCATTGTGCAGGACACTGCCTGGGACGGATATGAGGAAATTCCGGCATGGATCATGCAGGGATATGGAACCATGGCAATGGAAGCGGACGATCAGCTGCACGAAGACGGATGTAAATCGCCGACTCACGTATTCATCCAGGCCGGTGTCGGATCTCTTGCCGGAGCCGTTCAGGGATATTTTGCAAACCGCTATCCAAAGAATCCGCCGAAAGTGGTGGTTGTAGAAGCCGAAGCTGCTGCCTGCCTGTACAAAGGCGCCGCTGCCGGAGACGGAGCCATCCGCATCGTAGACGGCGATATGCCGACCATTATGGCCGGGCTTGCCTGTGGAGAGCCAAATACCATCTCCTGGGATATTTTAAAGAATCACGTCGATACCTTTGTTGCCGCGCCGGACTGGGTCGCTGCAAAGGGAATGCGTATGCTGGCCGCACCGATCAAAGGAGATACACCGGTCACTTCCGGAGAATCCGGAGCTGCACCGTTTGGAACTCTGGCATGTATCATGTGCATGGAGGAATACCGGGAACTCAGAGAACATCTCGGACTGGATGAAACCTCCCGGGTACTGCTCTTCTCCACCGAAGGTGACACCGATCCTGCACGCTATGAATCCATCGTATGGGACGGCAAGGAACGTTAACCAAGTCATTCATACATTCACTATTTTTTATCAAGGAGGATTTCAACATGGATTTCAAAAAAATCAAAGAAGCCGCACAAAACTATGAAGCAGATATGACAAAATTTCTCAGAGATATCGTAAAGTTTCCCGGTGAAAGCTGTGGAGAGAAAGATCACATTGACCGAATCGCCGAAGAAATGAGAAAACTGGATTTCGACAAAGTCGAGATCGACCCACAGGGAAATGTACTTGGATACATGGGAACCGGAGAAAAGATCATCGGATTTGACGCACACATTGACACCGTTGGGATCGGAAACCGGGATAACTGGGAATTTGACCCTTACGAAGGATTTGAATCGGATACAGAAATCGGAGGACGTGGTACTTCCGACCAGCTCGGCGGTATCGTCTCTGCTGTGTACGGTGCAAAGATCATGAAGGATCTTGGACTGTTAAGTGACAAATATACCGTTCTTGTCACAGGAACCGTTCAGGAGGAAGACTGTGACGGACTCTGCTGGCAGTATATCATCAATGAAGATAAGGTTCGCCCGGAATTTGTCATTTCTACCGAGCCAACGGACGGCGGTATCTACCGCGGACAGAGAGGACGTATGGAGATCCGTGTGGATGTCAAAGGGGTTTCCTGCCATGGTTCTGCCCCGGAGCGTGGGGACAATGCGATCTATAAGATGGCAGATATCCTGCAGGATGTGCGTGCACTCAATGAAAACGATGCCAAAGACACCACAAAGATCAAAGGTCTGGTAAAAATGCTGGATGAAAAATACAATCCAGAATGGGAAGAAGCAAGATTCTTAGGACGCGGTACTGTCACCACTTCCGAAATCTTCTTCACATCCCCAAGCCGCTGTGCAGTCGCAGATTCCTGCTCTGTTTCTCTGGATCGCCGGATGACTGCCGGAGAGACATGGGAAAGCTGTCTGGATGAGATCCGCGCACTTCCAAGCGTTCAGAAATATGGAGACGATGTGACTGTTTCCATGTACAACTATGACAGACCTTCCTACACCGGACTGGTATATCCGATCGAATGTTACTTCCCGACCTGGGTCATTCCAAAAGACCACAAGGTGACAAAAGCTCTGGAAGAAGCCTACAAAGGACTCTACGGAGAAGAGCGGATCGGAACTGCTGAGACGGTTGAAATGAGAAAGGCACGTCCACTGACAGACAAATGGACCTTCTCTACAAACGGTGTTTCTATTATGGGAAGAAACGGCATCCCTTGTATCGGATTCGGACCTGGAGCAGAGGCACAGGCTCATGCACCAAATGAAAAAACATGGAAAGCCGATCTGGTTGTATGTGCCGCTGTCTATGCCGCACTGCCAACCTTATATTGCAAATAATTCAATATCAGAATCGAATGTCTGTGCCGTTTTCTGGCACGGAACCTCCCTTCCGGGCAGAAAACGGCACAGCTTTCTTTTTTAAACAACGTAAAATCTACAGGCAAAGCCTGCATATATGGAGGACTTATACTATGAAAACATTACAGGATTATATCGACAAACTGAACTCTCTGAACTTTAAAGACATGTACAATTCTGATTTCTTCCTGACATGGGAAAAGACAGATGAAGAGCTGGAAGCTGTATTTACACTGGCAGACGCGCTCCGCTTTATGAGAGAAAACAACATTTCTACAAAAGTATTTGAAAGCGGACTTGGAATTTCTTTATTCCGCGACAACTCTACACGTACTCGTTTTTCTTTTGCATCTGCATGTAATCTTCTGGGATTGGAAGTGCAGGATCTGGACGAAGGAAAATCTCAGATCGCACATGGAGAGACTGTCCGCGAAACAGCCAACATGATCTCCTTCATGGCTGATGTGATCGGAATCCGCGACGATATGTATATCGGAAAAGGAAACGCTTATATGCACGAGGTCGTAGATGCTGTCACAGAAGGCCACAAAGACGGCATCCTTCAGCAGAAACCAACACTGGTCAATCTGCAGTGTGACATCGATCATCCGACACAGGCCATGGCAGATATGCTCCATATCATCCATGAATTTGGCGGAGTAGAGAACTTAAAAGGCAAGAAGATCGCCATGTCATGGGCATACTCCCCATCTTACGGAAAACCACTTTCTGTTCCACAGGGAATCATCGGACTGATGACACGTTTTGGAATGGATGTTGTTCTCGCTCATCCGGAAGGATATGAAGTATTCCCGGAAGTTGAAGCCGTTGCCGCAGAAAATGCCAAAAAATCCGGCGGTACTTTCACTAAGACCAACAACATGGCAGAAGCTTTCAAAGATGCAGATATCGTATATCCAAAGAGCTGGGCTCCATTTGCCGCTATGGAAAAACGTACAGAATTATATGGAAACGGAGACTTTGAAGGAATCGATGCGCTGGAAAAAGAGCTGCTTGCACAGAATGCAGAGCACAAAGACTGGGCTTGTACTGAAGAACTGATGAAGACAACAAAAGACGGAAAAGCACTTTACCTGCACTGTCTGCCTGCAGATATCACAGGTGTCAGCTGCGAATCCGGTGAAGTAGATGCCAGCGTATTCGACCGTTACAGAACACCACTTTACAAAGAAGCAAGCTACAAACCATACATCATCGCCGCAATGATCTTCCTTGCAAAATTTGCAGATCCTGCAGATATCTTGAAAAAACTGGAAGAGAAATCCACACCTAGAGTTTTTGAGTAAAATCTGCTATACTAAGACGCGATGCGAATTGATTTTATTTTAGGAGGGATTACATTATGCTGAAATATGTAGACACTAAAAATGCTCCGGCTGCGATCGGACCATATTCTCAGGGGATCATCTGCAATGGAATGGCATTTTTTTCCGGTCAGATCCCGCTTTCTCCAGAGACAGGAGAAGTAGTCGGAACTACAATTGAAGAACAGACCGAACAGGTCATGGCAAACATCAAAGCGCTTCTGGAAAGCCAGAACGCGGACTTTACCGATGTCGTAAAAACAACCTGTTTTCTTGCAGACATGAAAGATTTTGCTGCATTCAATGAAATCTATGCAAAATACTTTACAGGAAAACCTGCGCGCTCCTGTGTTGCAGTCAAAGACCTGCCAAAAGGAGTGTTATGTGAGGTAGAAACAATCGCATCAGTCGGGGAGGAATAAAAATGGCAAGGAAAAAACGAATTGTCATTGCCTTGGGCGGAAACGCCCTGGGCAACACCCTTCCCGAACAGATGGCAGCGGTAAAAATTACAGCCCGCGCCATTGTCGATCTCATCGAGGAAGGTTGTGAAGTCGTTGTGGCACACGGAAACGGCCCTCAGGTCGGAATGGTCAACAACGCCATGCTCGCCTTGACCCATGAAGATGCACAGCAGCCAAATACCCCTCTTTCTGTCTGTGTTGCCATGAGTCAGGCTTATATCGGTTATGATCTTCAGAATGCGTTAAGAGAAGAGCTTCTGAATCGAAATATCACAGATATCCCGGTTGCAACCATGATCACACAGGTACGGGTCGATGAAGATGATCCTGCATTTTCCAGCCCTTCTAAACCAATCGGACGCTTTCTCACCAAAGAGCAGGCAGATGAAATGGCTCAAAAATATGATTATATCATGAAGGAAGATGCCGGAAGAGGATATCGGCGCGTGGTCGCTTCTCCAAAGCCAAAAGAAATCATTGAGATCGGCACCATCCGTACTATGGTAGATTCCGGAGATCTTGTCATTGCCTGTGGAGGCGGCGGAATCCCCGTAACCCGTCAGGGCAATCACTTAAAAGGAGCCAGCGCTGTGATCGACAAAGATTTCGCCAGCGCTCTGCTTGCCAAGGAACTGGATGCTGATTTCCTAATCATCCTGACTGCGGTAGAAAAAGCAGCCATTCATTATGGCACGCCAGAACAGACCTGGCTGAACGATATTACCGTCCGGGAAGCAAGGCAGTATATTGAAGAAGGACACTTTGCTCCGGGCTCTATGCTTCCTAAAATGCAGGCTGCGGTAGAATTTGCAGAATCCGCACCTGGCAGACAATCTTTGATCACACTACTTGAAAAAGCCAGAGATGGAATTCAGGGACTTACAGGAACCCGTATCCATCTATAACAAAGGGGGATACCTTATTTTATGAAACATCATGAGACAACACGATCTACACTTTTTGACTTGAACGGAATTCCCAACATCAAACAGGCGGCTCCTCTTGCCCTCCAGCATGTAGTCGCTATGATCGTCGGCTGTGTAACGCCTGCGATCATTGTATCCGGTGTGGCGGGACTTTCTGAAGCAGATTCCGTCATTTTAATCCAGGCAGCGCTTGTCACATCTGCACTTGCCACTCTGCTTCAATTGTTTCCGTTTATAAAAACCCGATATTTTGCCATCGGTTCCGGACTTCCAGTCATTATGGGAATCAGTTTTGCCTATGTTCCCAGTATGCAGTCCATTGCAGAAGAATACGATGTAGCTACCATTCTGGGAGCGACGATCGCAGGTGGTATTGTGGCTGTTCTCGTGGGTCTTTTTATTCGGAAGATCCGCAGATTTTTTCCGCCATTGATTACCGGAACTGTTGTATTTACCATCGGACTCTCCCTTTATCCAACTGCCATTAATTACATGGCCGGCGGTACTGGAAGTGAAGATTACGGTTCCTGGCAAAACTGGCTGGTTGCACTCCTGACTTTGACGCTTGTAACGGTTTTAAATCATTTCGGAAAAGGAATCTGGAAGCTTGCTTCCATTTTGATCGGCATGATCGGCGGGTATCTCATTGCCTTGTTCTTTGGAATGGTAGACTTTTCTCCCATCCAAAACGCCGCACTTTTCCAGGTACCAAGTCCGCTGCACTTTGGCGTTCGTTTTGAACCTTCTGCCTGCATCGCAATCGGTTTATTATTTGCGATCAACTCCATCCAGGCAATCGGTGACTTTTCAGCGACAACCAGCGGCGGTATGAATCGTATGCCGACAGACCAGGAGCTTCAGGGAGGAATCGTGGGGTATGGAATTTCCAATATCCTGTTTTCTTTCCTTGGCGGACTTCCAACTGCTACATACAGTCAAAACGTAGGAATTGTCGCAACTACTAAGGTCATCAACCGCTGCGTACTCGGAGGTGCGGCACTGATTCTTCTGTTTGCCGGACTGATTCCGAAGTTTTCATCACTTTTGACTACCATTCCGTACTGTGTACTTGGTGGAGCGACAGTTTCTGTATTTGCATCCATCGCCATGACCGGAATGAAGCTCATTACTTCCCAGAATATGACATTCCGCAACACCTCTATCGTAGGTCTTGCAGCAGCTCTGGGAATGGGTATCTCTCAGTCAAGCGCAGCACTGGCAAGTTTTCCAGACTGGTTCGTAATGATCTTCGGAAAATCTCCGGTAGTTGTTGCGACTCTGATCGCAGTGATCTTAAACATCATCCTTCCAAAGGATAAAGAAGAGACAAATTGACCTTTTACGTATCTTGGATACTCTTTCTTATATAGCAAAAATGTTCCTGCAGGATTTTCCTGTCAGGAACATTTTTGTACTCACAGCTCCCAGAATGTAATCTCTGCGCCTGGAGCTTCTGTTTTTATGGCATATTCTTTTGGATAATATCTTGTAGAAAACACCGCTTCTCCATCATTGAGAAACACTTCCACAGAGGAAACATCTGCCAGGATCCTGACATTCTTAAGTGTTTCTGTTTTCCAGAAACGAATACTTCTTCCTGCTGAAACCGAAGATTTTTCCTGATCCATAAATTTCATCTCAAATCTTCCATTCTCATAAGACAGAATCAACTCATTTGCCAACACCGCCTGAAACTGATTTTCTGCGATTCCTTCTACTTCAACTTCAAATACTTTCGTATCTTTTTTCTCCAGAATGGATCCCGTCTTCTCTTCCTCTTTTCTCAGATCCTGCAATTCCCGAATTGGTTTCTGGATCACTTTTCCTTCTTTTATGGATATCTCCCTTGGAAATGTAAAACAATGCTGCCATCCATCCTGTACTGTCAGATTTGTATATTCTTCGCAGTCTGGCATTCCCATCCAACTGATGTGAATCCGCCTTCCATCCTCACTTTCAAAACTTTGCGGTGCATAATAATCAAATCCATAATCCCAAAGTTGATAATCCGACAACGTACATTCAAAGCGAATATCCCCTTCCACCAGAAAATATCCAGACTGATACACATTTCGTGAATCCCACATTCCGCCTTCCAGCCCCTGTACAGATACCGACAGAATTTTGCTTTCATCGATTTCAAAATAGTCCGGGCACTCCCACATATATCCAAATCGCTCTTCTGTCTTTACATCATTTCTATATCTCCAATGCAGCTGATCTTCTGACTCAAATACCAGTACTTTTCCTTCATCATTCTGTGTCCTTGCTCCCTGCACCATGTAGTACATCCCATTTTCTTTCCAGACCTTCGGATCCCTTACATGACAGGTCAGATCCTGGGGATAGTCACTGTTTCTCATCAGTTCTCGTTTTCTTCCAAACCGCTTCCCGTCTTCACTGACAACCAGAACTGTATTCGCTTCCCTGCCGGTACGGATATAATCAAACTCCCCATCTTCTAACTTTACATTCCCTGTATAATACAGATACATCTTCCCGTTTTCTACAAAGGCCGAACCGGAATACACCCCATGGCAATCAAACGGCTGATCCGGAAACAGGCTGACACCTTCATAATGCCATGTCAGCATATTATCGCTGGTATAATGCCCCCACATTTTCACCCCGCCATCGGCATTGAACGGAGAATACTGAAAAAAGGCATGATATACTCCACGAAACTGACACAGTCCGTTTGGGTCATTGAGCCATCCTGTGGGGGGCATCAGATGTAATTTCTGACGGAATGGATCCATTCCACCAGCCTGTGCTTCTACTGTTTTTGTCAACGCTTCCAAATCCCTTGTTAATGCATTCATTCTTCTCTCCCTTATTTTTTACGAAGTATCATTAGGTTTTCTCCACAGGAAACCTGATCTGTTACTGTTTTTTCCACATCATAATCACAGGCATTGGTGAGAACTGTCATAATTGTTGTCTCATACCCTTCCTGTCTGATGACTTCCAGATCCATCTTCAGAAGAACATCCCCTTTATGAACCACTTCTCCCTCAGATACGCACTTCTGAAATCCTCTTCCTTTCAATTTCACAGTATCGATGCCCACATGGATCAAAAGCTCTGCACCGGACGGTGTCGTCATACACACTGCATGGCCGGTATCATAGATGCTTAAAATCCTGCCGTCACACGGCGCTGTCAAAACTCCCTGTTCCGGTTCTACCGCAACCGTTGTTCCAAGGATCTCCTGTGCAAATGTAGCATCTGAAATATCTGATGTCAAAATGACCGTTCCGGAAACGGGACTCCCTATACGCTCCTCGCTCACTGTCTCATACGGAGAAACCGGAAGTTCTTCTTTTTTCTCTTTTGGTTCTTCCTTTTTATCTTTATAAAGAAGGAAGGAAACTACAAATGCCACGCTCACTGCAATAGCCATCTCGATCAGATATTGTACCGGCTGTTCCAGGCAAAGAAGAACCCCAAAAATTCCGGTCACTCCTGTTCCCTTTGCCCCCAGATGTACGACAGAGGCATACAATGCGCCACATCCTCCACCAATACATCCTGCAAGAAACGGTTTGAAAAAGCGAAGATTGACTCCAAAAATTGCCGGCTCTGTAATTCCCATAAATGCACTGAAAGAAGACGGAAGCGCCAATGCTTTGATCTTTTTATCTTTTGATTTGATTCCCACTGCCAAGGCCGCTGCTCCCTGTGCCACATTGGCTGCGCTGGCCAGTGGCAGCCAGAATGTCAATCCATACTGTGCCAGCTGTCCCAGATCGATGGCTGTATACATCTGATGGATCCCGGTTACTACGGTCGGCGCATACAAACTTCCCATTACAAGACTGCCCAGTCCCAGCGGTAACGTCAGAAGCCACTGAATACAATCCAAAACTGCATTTTCTGCCCATACAAAAACCGGACCGATTGCCGCCAATGTCAGATATCCTGTGATAAATACACTCAGTAACGGTGTCACAAATAGATCAAACACTTCCGGGACCACTTTATGCAGCTTCTTCTCGATCACTGACAGCAGCCAGACTGCAATGATGATCGGGATCACATGTCCCTGGTATCCTACCATATCAATATCGTACAGTCCGAAAAATACAGATTGTGTGGCCTGCACTCCTTCTGTAGCCACTGTATAAGCATTCTGCAAAGCCGGATTGATCATGATCATTCCGATCACGGCTCCCAGATATGGATTCGCACCAAATACTTTTGCTGCTGAAAATGCGATCAAAATCTGCAAAAAAGTATACGCTGTATTGCTGAACAGATTCGCAAATACGTACAAAGAACTCGTTGTATCAATGTGGATAAAATGATTTGCATTCATAAAGTCCAGAGAATTCATGATTCCCATCAAAAATCCACTGGCTACAATCGCCGGAATGATCGGAACAAAAATGTCTCCCAACAGCTTAATGGCGCGCATAAACCAGTTCTGCTTCTGCACAGCCGCCTCTTTTGCTTCTGCTTTGGAACTTGCTGTAATCCCTGCAATCTCAATAAATGCGTCAAACACCTTGTTGACCGTTCCCGTTCCCAGAATAATCTGCAGCTGCCCCGATGCTTCAAAAACTCCTTTGACACCTTCCACATTCTCCAGCGCAGCCTTATCCGCTTTTTGATTGTCTGCGATCACCAGACGCAGCCGGGTCGCACAGTGCGCTGCGGAAATAATATTGCTGTTTCCCCCTATGTGATCCAAAATCTCCTGTGCGGTCTTTTTGTAATCCATACTGTCATCCCTTTCTTTTTGTGTAATCGATTTCATATCTTGTAAGATTATAATAATGAAAAAAATGCCATTTGTAAAGATGGCATTTTCACTAATTTATATTCCGCTTTTTTGTCTATTTTTCCAGTAATCTTTTATACCAATTCGCATCCGAGTTTTATCTCTGTCACACGGGCTTTTTCTGATCCTATCATCTCCAGCAAAAGCTCTGCGCCCTTGATCCCACTGGTTTGATATGCAAAATGAACCGTGCGTATTCCTCCTGTCACAGCCTTTAAGAACTGATTGTCTCCAAACCCCGTAACCTGGATTTTTCTGCCTGACGGTTGTTTTGCAATGGCTTCAATCGCCCCTGCCGCAATGGTATCTGTTGCGCAAGATATGATATCGATATCACTTTCTTTTTCCAACAGTTCACATACTTGTTCATATCCGGATTCCATCGTAAATTCTGCTGTACGCACACATGATTCTTCCAGTTTTCTTCCTGCAGCCTTCAGCCCGTCCCGAAATCCATCTTCTCTGGCAGCTCCTGCTGCTTTATCCTCTCTTGTCACTCCGATATAGGCAATTCTCCCGGATACTTCCTTTCCGATCTGTTCTGCCAGTTCCTTCGCCGCCCCGTAATCATCATGATACACACAACTGACTTCTTTGGTATGCTGTCCGATCACCACCATCGGTACTTTGCTTTGTTTTAATTTTTTTCGGTGTGTACTGGTCAGCACCGTCCCCACCAGGATCATCCCATCTACGGGATACGCTTCAAATAAGTCCATATATTCCAGTTCTTTCGACGAATCATTATTTGTAATTGTCAAAAGCATCTGATAATCATTCCTGGAAAGCACTTGTCCGATTCCTTCTGTGATCCTGCTGATTGATTCGGAATTGATCTTTGGCACGATCACACCAATTAAACGTGCACGCTTTGTCCGAAGTGTTCTTGCCTGTACAGATGGCCGATATCCCGTTTCTTCGATCACAGCCCGGATTCTCGCTTTCTTTTCTTCACTGACATATCCGCCATTCATATATCGTGATACTGCTGCACTGGATACCTGTGCCAGCTGTGCAATTTCTTTGATTGTCATAAATCCAGCTCCTATATACTTCTTTTTGTTCTATTATAGAAGTCTTCTTTTTTGTTGTAAAGATAAACTCCTGACATAAAACAAAGGACTCACTGCCTTTGATTCTGCAGTGCGCCCTTTGCTCTTTTATCATGTCTTTTTAAAATTCAACGGTTTCTACTTGTTCTTCAATCTTATGCCGTCTTGCATATCCGGTCAAAATCATCGTCAATGCCCCGTCTCCTGTCACATTACATGCAGTTCCAAAACTGTCCTGAAGTGCAAAGATCGTCAGCATCAGAGCCGTTCCTGTAGCGTCAAACCCAAGTACCCCTGTGATCAGTCCCAGAGAAGCCATGACCGTTCCTCCAGGTACCCCCGGCGCTCCAATGGCGAAAACACCAAGCAGCGCACAGAACAAGATCATAGTTCCAAGAGATGGCAGTCTGCCATATAAGATCTGGGATACGGTCATCACGAAAAATACTTCCGTCAGAACAGATCCGCATAAATGGATATTCGCAAACAGAGGAATCCCAAAGTTCACCATATCATCCCGCAATGTCGGTTCTGACTTTCTGGCACACTTTAATGCCACTGCAAGTGTAGCCGCCGAGGACATCGTGCCAACAGCCGTAATGTATGCCGGACCATAATTTTTCACAACGTTCCACGGGTTCTTTCCAGAATAAATCCCGCCCACAACATACAAAATGGTCATCCAGATAAAATGTCCTGCCATTACGATCAGTACCACTTTCAAAAAGACCGGCAGCTGCTTCGTGATCGTCCCTTCATATGCCAATGACCAGAATGTCAGTGCAATAAATACCGGAAGGATCGGAATCACGATCTTGGAAACGATCATCAGTACAATTTTCTGAAATTCATCCAACAGCCGGATCACGGTCTCCGCTTTTGTCCAGGTCGCTGCCAGACCGATCAGAATTGAAAATGCCAGAGCACTCATCACAGACATGATCTGCGGGATTTCCAACTGAAATACAATCTCCGGAAGTTCTTTTAACCCATCCACCTCCGAAACGATAGACAGATGCGGGATCAGACCATACCCTGCTGCCATGGAGCCAAGCGCTGCCAGAACAGAGGATGCATACGCCAGAAATACAGCAACACCTAAAATCCTGGAGGCATTTTTCCCTAATTTTGTGATAGATGGCGCGATAAAACCGATCACGATCAGAGGTACACAAAAATTAATCAGCTCTCCCAGCACAAACTTGACCGTAACAATGACATTCATCACTGCTTCATTGGAGACCAGTCCCAGCATGATACCGATCACAACCCCCAGCAAAAGCTGGAACGGCAGACTTTTTAAAATCTTTTTCATCCTTTTCATCCTTTCTTCTCACTCTTTTTAATTCCTACTTTTTCAATATGTATTAGAGTATACTATAAAACCTATAAAATTACTATACTTTTTTCTAATTTATGATGAAAAAAATTTTTTAGAAGTATTCTTTTTATTTTTTACGATTCTCTGTTCTCATCCAATATTTTCTGAATGGTATTTTTCACCAGCGTAAATGCCACCTCATTCATTCCACTGTTGATCACAATATCTGCCATATATCTTGTCGGTTCCACATATTGATAATGCATCGGTTTTACCGTGGTCAGATACTGATCCACAACCCCTTCGATATCACGGCCTCTCTCTTTCACGTCCCGTATGATCCGTCTTAAGATCCGTTCATCCGCATCCGCTTCTACATAGACTTTAATATCCAAAAGATCGCGCAGCCGCTGATCTGCCAGTACCAGGATTCCCTCCAGCAGGATTACTTTTTTAGGTTCTATCCTTGTCACCTTATTCGATCTGGTGTGCTGCGTAAAATCATAAACCGGACATTCCACCGTTTTTCCTTCCCGCAGTGCCTGCAGCTGTTCGATCAACAATTCTGTTTCCATGGCATCCGGATGATCGTAATTAGTCTTCTTACGCTCTTCCAACGGAATATCACTCTGATCCCGATAATAATTATCATGATACAATACCGCAACATCTTCTCTGAACTCTTTTTTCAGCCTTCCCGTAAAAGTAGATTTTCCCGAACCGGTTCCACCGGCAATTCCTATGATTATACTTTTCATCATTTCTCTCCGTATTTTTATATTTTCTTTTTACTATATCATACTTTTCTTCAGGAACGGATAAGTTTTTATAGAAGCTGGCGTATCTTTCGGCAGTTCCTTATAAATTTTAATTGTTTCCATTCTCTCTCCATTCATGACTAAGAATCCGCATCATGATAAAATCACTGTATTCATTGTTGTAGTAGTATGCCTCTTCCAGAATTCCTTCCTGCCTGAATCCGATTTTTTTGTAAAATTCCAGCGCATCTGTATTCAGTCCTACTACTCCGATCGAGACACGATGCATTTCATATTCGTCGAATGCCATGTCAAGCATGATACGAATGGCTTCTGTCCCGTATCCTTTATTCTGCATCCCGGGATCCGGAATAATGATCGTAAGGTCGGTCTGGTGCCATGCAGGAAACATACGAAGCAGCCCCGTCTCGCCTATGATATTGCCATCAAGATCTGTAATTGTAAACCAGACCGAGTTTTTCGACTTATGATCCACTTTAATACAAGTTTTTACCTCTTCCTCATCGGTAGGCTTCTCAAACCCACATTGAAACATAATCTGCGGCTGATTGAACCAATAGGCAAAAAACGGTGCATCCTCTTCTCTTTGCTCACGTAAAATAATCCTTTTCCCTTTCATTTCTTTCTTCATCTCTTCAACCTCCTTCTTCCCCAAAAGTGTGATTGCTTTTTGCGGGCATTTACTAATACACCGGTAACACATCGTACATCGATTCCCTGCAACTGCCACCCCAGCTGTTAAGAAATGCAATTCCGGTAAAACCACTATCCCCACCATAACGGGTATTATAATGGTCTCATAAATTAAGACACTTTTTCGGATCTCTGCTTCCAGTTTCTTCAGATTCTTATCTTCCGTATGCTGACAGGATACAACCACACTATCCAGACGGACAGGCTTCCCATCCTCATACTCTACCGTCACCTGAGCTTTCCCATCCGGGCAGATCCCTTCAATATAGCTGCTTCTTCTACAGGCAGACAGCTCCCGGACAATCCTGTTTGCAAGCACCACAGGCATTGGCATAAGCTGCGGCGTCTCATCACAGGCATATCCGATCATGACGCCCTGATCCCCCGCCCCTTGAAACCAATCCATTTGATTGTCAGACACCCATTCCCTTTTTTCTTTGGATTCCCTGACTGCATTTGCAATGTCCGGACTCTGCTGATGGACAAACGTATCCATGGCAACCCCTTCGCTGGAATATCCCACCTCAGACAATACTTTTTTGATTACACCAAACACATCCGGTTCATAGGAGCTGGTGATCTCTCCTGCCACAATGACATTCCCTTTCGTGGCAAGCACTTCACAAGCCACCTTGGAATCCGCATCATTTTTCAGACACACATCCAGGATTGCATCTGCAATCTGGTCACACACTTTGTCTGGGTGTCCTTCTGTTACTGCTTCTGCTGTATAAAATTTTCTCATTTAACCTTTTAATCGGCTTTCAATATCTGATGCACTATACAGTACATCTGTTACAATCACCTTATCTCCCTAGATTACAAAAAAGACCGAATAATTGTCTACCAACAATCTTCTCATCTCTTTGCTTCGTTCCGGCTCTGATTCCATAATACGGATTCTCTCAACCATAGTATCCAATGTCAAAATAGCATCTGCAATCCGGTTGTATTGATCCATTGCATTTTCCGGTGCCTGAAGAACATAAGCGATGTGATTATATAACTGCTCCATATCAGCCAATGCTTCATTTGTAATCTCAACCGTATAGTGTTTCATATCAATGATTCTCCCTGAATTTTGCGAACGCTTCCGCTGCATTCTGTACTCTTCCTGCAGCTATATCATTGTATCCTTTTTCCAATTTTTGATGGATTTCTTCTGTTGTCATAGCGTCTGCGTGAATCGATACTGGTGCTTTTGGCAAAGAAACTGAAAACGGGATTCCTCCTGTAAGAGAAATTTGGTTCAAATACATATCAATCGCTGTTGACATGGGAACACCTAACTGAGACAATACTTTTTCTGCCCGTTCTTTGACAGTTGGATTTACTCTTAAGTTCAATGTTGCTGTTTTTTCCATGATCACACCTCCTACTTGTTTCTTATATTGTAACGCTTTTGTCGTTACAATTCAAGTGTTAAATTTCCCAATTTTTCAGATGTACATCAACGAAAAAACTCCCCAGTATCCTGAGGAGTCTCCTGAAGCTATCCCTGTCGGTCATAAGGCTTCTTTAACCTGCTGTATCTCAATTTCTCAAGTGCAGGGCTTAATCAGCAATATTTTTTATGGAATTTTGAAGAAATCTATTTTTATAACGAAAGGCTCCCTCAGGAACCTTCCGGACTATGGGCTTCTCAAGTTTCCATAGTGCGATCACTAGTACAGCGAATAATAAATAATTGCTATATTAAACCGATGCCGCTTCCTCTTC
>UQVC01000020.1 GCA_900544395.1 uncultured Ruminococcus sp.
ATTGATTCTAACGAAATATCCAAAGTATTATTATCAATAATCCTATATATTAATTCACGGAAACTTTCAAAAGCTTCTTCTATTAATCCTTTCGGGAACACGCCTAAACGCACATCCCAATTTAAACGAACTCCTTTTTCCAATTCTAAAACCTGACAATCTATAAGGACTTGAGGTGTCTGACTAATCGTATAAAGGATTTTTCCTTTTCGTTGATTACTATACTTAACTGCCCCAAGTGTACTTGTATATACTGCCGGAACTGTAATCTCCTTTTTTATTCGTTTTCCCATTTCCCTTAAAACTTCTTTGCTAGAAAAAGAATTATGGCTTAAATCTTCCCATAATCTATGTTGAATTTTTTTGGCTTTTTCAAAATAATTTGTATAATCAAGATCTTCAACTTCCAAAATATTAGCAGTTGTAAAATCCCCTATAACTCTGTCAATACTCGGATGAAATGGAGGGCGATCAACCATCGTAACGTCGATGCAAAAACTTTGGTTTTTTGAAATTTTTCTCAATGCCTCTGCATACGCTGTTAATATTAAGCTTGAAGGGGTAAGCTGAAAGTTCTTTGCCAAATCACATAACTTTTCATATTCATCTGATTCAAGGAAAAATTTATATTGTGTAAAAAGGACTTCTTTTTCCTGCTGTTCTACCACTGGGAATTCTGGTACTTCTGACAACCTAGGAATCCTTTTTTCCCAATACTTTTTATCCTCCTCGTATTTTTTCTTCCCATTTACTGTTTTTTTCAGGCTTTCCTTGTATAGCACAATATCTCTAAATGATAACTGTTGTTTAAATGAAAGTTTACCGTTATAATATACTTCTTCAAATTCATTCAAAATAACATTTATGCTTACAAAATCAGCAACAAGCATATCTAATGAAATATGTAAAATATATTTGTTTTTCAATTTTGTTATCTCAACATCAAATAAAGGCCAAGTGCCTACGCGATATTGCTTTTTGGTTAAACTTTCCCTTTTTTGGGCAATAATAACTTCTGCATTTTCCATATCTGACAAATCCGAAAATACTATTTGTGGCACTGTATATGATGATAATATTTCTTGTGTTCCCTCTTGATTAATAACAGCGTGCAGCATATCATTATATTTAATAACCTGCTCCCACGCATATTGTGCTTTGTTCAACTCTATTTGCTCATATTCTATTTCCGTATAAATTTTGCAGTTTGTCCCACCAAATTTATAAACATTATCCTGTCCGACTAAATATGATAATTGAATGTCAGTTAAAGGAAACTTTTCATATTTATCTTCTTCGTCAACAATGATTTCACTTTCTGTGTGATCTAATAGAAATTTTATAATTTCTTTCTTATTTTTCTTTAAAATGTCTTTATCCTCATCAGTAAGTATATTTTGCGGTGCAGAAAAATGTAATTTATTATCACTGACCGATAATTTAATTCCTCTTCTTTGATAATTTAATATCAATTTCTCTGTTTTCATTTTTTCTCCAATTCTATTTTATTTATTGGGATGTCTTTAGTCCAACGATTCCTTATTCTCGATTCTGGCAACTAAATTCTCTATAGTTTCGCACTCATAAAATGCAATAATATCTATTGTCTTTCCATATTTTTCTTCTAAAATAGCTATAACTTGAACTGCCAAAAAAGAATTGCCCCCTAAATCAAAAAATGAATCTCCAATTGACGGCATTTTCTGAAGTTTCAAAACTTCTTTCCATATTTCTTGCATTATTCTTTCCATTTTTTCTCCTTTTAAATTCATCTTATAAACTCTTCAATAGCTATCTTATTTTTTATTGGTATCTCATTAATTTTCATATATTCTCCATTTTCCAATTCAGTTGAAATTTTCTCTAAATATTCTGGATTCAAAATTTCAAATCCATAGTTTAACCCTGATAATACCTTTCCCGGACTCATAGCAATTTCTTTCACAACTTCGCCCAAAAAATTACCACACAACCTATTCACATTTTTTAAAAATAATTTCCCCGATATACATTTTTCATATCCTGATTTTTCTCCAATTAATTCAAAAAATAAATATGCACCTACTTCCTCCTTCCCAAAAGTTTCATCCTGCTCTATTCTCTCGTATAATTTTCGCTTAATATTTTCAGCAGCAACATTAGATTCATACCTTGATCCTTCAATAAGCAGTTTCATAAAAAAGCGAAGTGTTTCCATATTGTCATATGCACAAAAGAAATATTGCTGATCCGAACCAATTTTTTTCTGTAATCTAATTGTATCTCTATTTATAAGTGGCTTAAAAATAACTTTATTTTTTGAGAAGGGAGTTTCATATGTCTTTTTAATATTTATTGACAAAGGGCATATATTCCCATGTAAAATATAAGAATCTCCAAAAAGGTTCTTATTCGCAGCGCCCAGAATCATATCAACAAATGCTCCTGGTGAACAGCCATCAAAACCACCCTGATATATAACAGTTCTTCTTATTTTATCGAACTGTTTATGTGCAACGATATATGGTAAAAATTCGGAAATACCCGGAATATATCCACAAGATGTTACACATTTTCCAGTTACATTTCTTTCCTCTTGCTCAAAACTCATATCAGAAGGATCGATATATATCTTATCTTTCTTGCATACGGTGTCTTTAACGATTTTCCCATATAAATGGGAAGGACTTATGCAATTGATAACTATATCGCATTTCTCAACAAAACCATCTAGCTGTCCCTTATCCATTACATCAATATTTGTAAATGAATAATTCTTATAATCATCAAAATATGTAACACTATTTCTTTGTGCACCCAAAACTTGAAAACCCAATCTTAGCAACTTTTCAGTCGCGTATTTCCCTATATGCCCTCCACAACCCAAAATTCCAATTGTATTTAAGCTCATAAATCTGCCTCCCATTCTAATATGTCCGATATTCGAAGAAAGTCTCTTACTTTTAGGAGTAACATTTTTTCTTTTATTCCTAAAAGTAAGATTCTCTATTATTATAAAAAACCTTCTTCTTGCTCATCGCTTTCTAGCTCATCAGTCGCTGTTGTTAATAGTTTTGCCAATTTTTCTATTGTCGAATTTTCAAACAATTCATTTATAGCAATTTGCTTTTGAAAGTCTTTATTAATCTCATTAACCAATTGAATTGCTTTTAATGAATTTCCACCACAGCTAAAGAAATTATCGTACACAGACACATTTTCGCCTTCCAAAACCCTCTGCCAAATTATTGCCAATTTCCTTTCTTCAGCTGTTATAGGCTCCTTTTTGCTTTTTATATGCTTGTCTTTTGATATAGCAAGTGCGCGCTTATATAATTTTCCTACATCTATCTTTCCGTTCTTGCTTTGTGGTAAGATGTTTATTTTTTCAAACTTTATTGGAACCATGTATAACGGTAATACTTTTTTTAGATATTTTTTTAATCTATCTCTGTCCACCTGCTCGTTTTCGCAATAGAAAGCTATTAAATTTTTCTTATCAACACACACAACCTTACTTTGTCTTATGCCAACAAATCTATTAATCGCAGCTTCAATTTCGCCCAACTCTACCCTATACCCATTGATTTTCACCTGATTATCCAGTCTTCCAAGAAATTCAATATTACCGTCATTCCAGTACCGTCCCATATCCCCTGTACAATACAACCGTTCCCCAGTTCTATCTAAGACAACAAATTTTTCCTCTGTTTTTTCTTTATCGTTTAAATATCCCTGTGCGACGCCATCTCCGGCAATATAAAGCGTTCCCGGTACCCAGTCAGGGCAATCTTCCATATTCTGATCCAGAACATAATACTTCTGGTTTGCAAGCGGTTTCCCATACAGAATACTCTTCCAATCTTCCGGCACGACCTCTGGGATCTCGAAATGATTGGACCAGACACTGCCTTCTGTTGCACCTCCAAGAGCAACAATCTCAACATTCTGGAACAGATTACGGATTCTCCCCGGAAGTGACACCGGAACCCAGTCGCCACTCATCATTACCAACCGCAGCGATTGTGAAGTTACCTGCCTTTGATATTCCTCATATTCTGCCAGCATTTCTACAAAAGTTGGCACGCTGTTCCATACGGTAATGTTCTCCTGATTCATCCACTGAATCCAATGTGCCGGATCTTTTCCATATTCCGGATCTGGGAGGACCAATTTCCCGCCTGCGCCTAAAATGCCAAAAACATCATAAACAGACAGGTCAAAATGAAGATTAGAAATTCCAAACGCAGTATCCTGCTCAGTAATCTGATAGCGTGCATTGATATCCAGTATTGTATTAACTGCATTATGGTGGGTAATCATTACTCCTTTCGGCGTCCCGGTTGTTCCCGACGTATAGATCACATACGCAAGATCTCCCACCTTATTCTCCTGTGCTTTGTATTCAGAATTACCTTTTAATCCCGACACAGGAATACAATCCCACTCGTGCATCCATTCGGTATCCTGCTCATCCGCCTGATTCTGCACAAGAATGATTCTTGTTCCACTGTCACGGAGAATCTTTTCAACTCGTTCTCTCGGATTATGGATATCTATCGGAAGATATGCGGCTCCGGCAAACATGATTCCATAAACAGCAACTACCTGCTCCCACCCTTTTTTCATAAATACAGCTACCGTCTCTTCTTTTTTTATTCCCATGCTCTTCAACTGCCCGGAAATGTAAAACGCCTCTTCTTTTATCTCCCTATATGTCATCCGCCTGCTGCACGTTACCAGCGCCTCCTTATCCGGGAATCTGTCTGTCGCCTCCAAGAATAATCCATCCAACGTTTTCTCTTCAAATTCAATCGCCGTTTCATTCGCCTGACGCCGTTTTTCTGAAATTTCCGCTGTTACCAAACTTGCCGTTTTTTCCTGCATGATCTCCGGATGAACTGCCAGCGTATGAAGCAGGCCGGTATATGCCCGGAACATCTCATCCAGCATTCCCGGATAAAACAATTCATCTACAGAATCCCAGAACAGGCATAAGCTGCCATCCATTTCAACCACCTGATGATCCAGCCACACCTGCGGCGTCTGTGAAATGTTATAGTTCAGTTTTCCAAGCCACTTTCCTTCATTCCACTGCTCCACGCCAAGGCCACTGGTAAACACTACCGGCATAATAGCGCCCCGCATATTTCCAGTCTTTTTCTTTAATTCGCGCTCCAGTTCAACCGCGCCATAAGCTGTATGCTCCAGATCTTCTGTAAGCTGCTTCTGAATTGCCTTTGTCCTTTCCGCAAAATTATTCCCTGCATTCTTTATCTCCAGCAATGTCAGTGTTGTAAAATCTCCAACCAGATTGTTCACTTCCGGATGCAATTGTTTCCGGTCAAACTGCGTCAGATTAAGTGTAAAATCCTTATTACTGCTCCACAAGCGGAGAGTCTCCGCATAAGCACTCATCAAAAGAACAGAAGGCGTTACCTCCAGTCTTCCCGCCGCGTCTTTTACAGACAGCCATTCTTTCTGTGACAGTTTTGCGCTCCGGCGACAGAAACGCTGCTCTGTAATCTGGCTTTCGTTCTTTGCAAGCAGCAGATCCGGTGCGTCCGCAAAAGTCTCCACCCGGTCTTCCCAATATTTTTTATCTTTCTCATAAGCAGAGGTAGACTTTATCTGCTCCAGTCCCAGCACGTAATCCCGGAAAGACAAAGTAATCGGCATTTCCGCTTTTCCATTTCGATATACTTCTGCCCACTCATTTAAGAGATGGAACATACTCCAGCCATCAAAGATAATATTATCAAAACTGATATGGATTCTATGCTTCTGGTCCTCTATTTTAGTGATTCGCACATCAAACAGAGGCCATTCATCTGTCTGAATTACCTGATGAGACATCTCTGCCCGTTTTTCATCCAATGCCTTTTCTTTTTCTGTCACTTCCAATTGTCGGATATCCGTCACGTCAATATGATACTGGGGAGTATTCTCCAGTATGCGCTGCATACCATCCGGCTGGATAATAACACGCATCATCCCATGCCTCTGTATCAACAGATTCCATGCCGTCTCTGCGCACTCAGTATCAAGGCCGTCTGCATCCAGTTCAAAATAACAGTGCGTTGCAACATTTCCCAATTCATACAATCCGCTTCTGCCAAGCCAGTAAGCATACTGCACATCGGTTAATGGGAACGGATGATATGCTTCCTCCAGATTCGGTTTGATCTGCAGTGTATCTTCTTTCTGTTCGGACTGTTCAATAGCTTTTGCCAGAGATTTTACGGTCAGATTTTCAAAAATCGTACTGATCGTTATTTTGTAGCCAAAGGTTTTCTGTACTTCCGAGATCAACCTTGTGGCAATCAGCGAGTCTCCCCCAAGGCTAAAATAATTATCTTCAATTCCGATATTTTCATATCCAAATAATTGTTTCCAGATATCTAAAAGCTTTTCTTCTGTTTCTGTCGTTGCCTTTGAAAATCGGATAACCGCAGTTTCTTCTTTAAAATCTTCCCGCAATTGCCTCCTGTTAATCTTCCCATTGGACAATGTTGGGAGCTGCTCCATGAAATGATAGTTCTGTGGAACCATATAATCCGGCAGTTTTTCTGACAGATATTCCCTTAGTGCTCCATTATGATAGGACAGGACAGACGCCTGCTGTCTGCTGCAGCATATACATCTTCCATATCTCTCTGTCACAGCACAGTCTTCGCCCAATCCTGCCTCTGATAAACATTCTCTCCACAGCAGGCAATCCGGGGTAACCAGCCCTGCTTCTTTTCTCTTGTCCCGAATATCCGCAAAACCATTTTCCAAAAAAGCCGCTGTAAGTTCCTGAAGGTATGTCCTTACCACAAGGTCAGTCATCAGCAATATTCCGTTTGGCTTCAGTAATTCCGCTACTTTCTTTACCGCATCCGCAGCATCAATATTTCTATGTAAAGCATTTACCGATATCACAACGTCATAACTATGCAAGGACATCTGCTGCTTATCCATGCCTTCTTCCAGATTCAGCATCTCAAACTCGACTCTCTCATATCCCGCAAGTTCTTTCTCTGCTTCCTGCAGAAAATATTTTGAAGAATCCGCATATGTATAAGCCACGCTTACATCTTCCAGTGCATTCAAAAACTGTCTTGTAATTGCAGTGTCCCTTGTACCAATTTCTATAATCTGGAGTGGCTCTTTTCTGCGTTCTTCTGCCAGAAGCCTTAATCCCTGCACCAGTCTTTCCACTGTTTCCTCGCAGCCCGGAATCCTCCGAAGCAGCATATTCGGAGCCAAAGCCGGCTCTTTCTGGTAGAATACGTCCAGTGGAACTTCATTCCCAGTAACCATATGCTTCAGATACGGCTTCAGTTTCTTAAAATACGTTTCCGCATCTCCAGCTTTTTCCGGTACAGCTACTTCCTTCCCGGTACGCGATAGTCTGCCGTCCTCTTCTCTCAGGATTCCTTCCTTCTTTAAAATTTCCAACCATCTTGCCACAGTATTCTTCTGTGTTTCCGTAATGCTCCCTTTTTCAAAAATTTCCTTCTGCGAAAGGACTTCCTTCTCTGATACAAAAACGCCTAACTCTATGAGTGTCTCCAGCATAAGCTGTACACATCTCTGGTCTGCATAGGCAAGGAAATTTTTGTATGCTGTCTTCCGTTCCTGCTGCATCTGCCAATTGCTGACATCATCCTTCAGTTCTTTCCAGCCCCTGCCAAAGATATCTGTGCCGTACAAATACGTTGTAACTTTAGAATCTTCCTGTATCGGCGCTCCGATATAAGCAGCCAGCGTTTTATTGCCATGACCATCACTAACTGTATCAACAACTGCATGAGCCACACCCGGAAACTCCTGAATCGCATGTTCAATTTCTCCCAATTCAATCCTGTGTCCGCGGATCTTTACCTGATGGTCTTTTCTTCCCAAAAATTCAATTGTCTCATCATCCCAGATTCTTCCGAGATCTCCGGTCCGATACCATCTTCCATACTGATCTGTGATAAATTTCTGCCCCGTAAGCGCAGAATCTCCCCTATATCCTTTTGCTACACCAAAACCGCCAATCCAGAGTTCGCCTTCTGCCCAGTAAGGGCAATCCCTTCCATACTCATCCACAACACGATATGCCTGATATCTGAGTGGCTTTCCATAAGGAATAGATTTCCAGTTTTTCGGCATCGGCAGGGTAACATTCTGATAATTGGACCAGATACTTGCCTCTGTAGCTCCTCCCATAGCGACAAACTGGCAATCCTCTGTCCATGCCGCAACCCTCTGCGGGAGATCCATCCCAATCCAATCTCCGGAAAGCATAACCGCCCTGATCGGCAGTTTCTGTTTCATGGATTCCGCCCGTATCAAAAGCATATCCAGAAGCACCGGCACTGAATTCCAAACGGTAATCTGATATTTCAACACTTGTTCCAGCCAGTAATCCGCATTCCTTCTCTCCTGCTCTGGAAGCAATACCAATGTTCCTCCTGCGCCTAAAATTCCAAAAACATCATATACCGACAGGTCAAAATCCATAGCTGATACAGCCAGCGCCCGATCTGCACTTGTCACATGGTACTTTTCATTAATATCCTGAACCGTATTCCATGCGCTTTCATGCGCAATCTCTACACCCTTCGGAACACCTGTAGAGCCTGACGTCATGATGATATAGGCGCTGTCCTTCGGCGACACCTCTGGCAGTCTCACATTTTCCTGTCCCTCTTCCATACCTTCCATCACAAGGATTTCCGTACCTTCCGGCCAGTCCAGTTTTTCGGATAATTCCCGATTCGTGACCACATAGCGGACTCCCGTCTTCTCATGGATTAACGCTCTCCGATCTTTAGGCTGGCTTAAGCTGACCGGAAGGTATGAATTTCCGGAAAGCAAAATTCCTAATGCCGCCTCGATCTGTTCTATCCCGCGCGGCAGGGTAAGTGCAACTGGGACTCCCTTAATATCCTTTTCTGAAATCCCTGCCGCCACTGCTGTCGCCCGTGCTTTTAATTCCCCATAGGAAACCGATCTTCCGCTTCCCGCATCAATAAGCGCAATATCTTCCGGGCAAACTTCCGCATGGTTCATAACAGCCCAATGCAGGCATTCCACACGCTCCGGCACTCCTGTACGCGCTGTATCTTCAATTTCTCTTTTTCTTTTTTCAGGAAGCACATCAAATCGCTGATTCCAGTCCTTCTTTCCCAATTCATGCAGAAGATTCTCAAAACACTCCAGCATATCCGGGATCATATTCTCCGGGAATAACTTATCCACGCTGTCCCATGTAAGCTGTACGCCATTTTCATCTTCATAACTCTGGAAGTCATTCCACACCTGCGGCGTTTGGGAAATCATATAGGAAAACTGCCCCAGTTCTTTCCGGAACGTATCATTTACCAACGGCGTTCCCAGATTGCAGGCAAAAACAACCGGCGCCACTGCCGATGCGTCTCCATACATCTGTGCAAGGTCTCTCTGGACTTGCACGCCGGAATATGCCGTATACTTCATATCCTCATGGAGCTGCTTCTGGATCCTGTCTAGCAATTCTGCAAACGTCGGATTCCCTTCGCAGTCAATCTCCAGCAATAACAGTGTAGTGAAATCTGCTATCACGTCTTCCAATCCCTGCTGCTCTGTTTTCCGGTTAAACAATGGAATATTAATAAGGAAACGATGATTCCTGCTCCACCGTTCCAAAACCGTCGCATATGCAGTAAGAAGAACCATTGCCGGAGTTGTCTGGTATTCCTTTGCCCGTACTTGCAGATGAGCCCACTCTTCCTTGCCAATCCTTACAATCCTGCGGTTGAATACAGTCTTTGTCACTTCCTGCGGCCGTTTTGCCAGTGGCAGGCCTGGCCCTTTCGGCAAATGCTCCAAGCGTTTTTTCCAGTATCCTTCTGCATTGTTTCTCTCTTCCTTATCTTCCTCTTTCTGCCGTTCCAGATAAGAAGCAAAATTCCACCCTTTTGATTCTGCCGGAAGACTTTCTCCGCGATAGGCAGCCGCCAAATCCCTCAATAAGATCTGCAGACTCTGTACATCGGCAACCAAAAGTGCCATATCCACATGCATGCGTGCCCTATTTTCAGGAAAAAGCGTAAGCTCTATTCCTGCCACTTCGCCTTCCTCGATCTTTAGCTTCCGATGGGATAAACGTTCTCTGACAGATACTGCCATTGCCTCTGCTTCCTCAGATGACATCCGTGAAAAATCATGAACCTTTATTTTTTCACAATACGGCTTATCCAGGATTTTCTGCGTCCCACCTTCCAAAAAGCAGGCACGCAGCATGGGATGATGATACTGCAGCACATTCCATGCTTTTTCCAGACGCTCCGGATCTATATTTCCCCCATCAAACTCTAAATACGCATGACAGTCTATTCCTCCAAGACCCTGTTCTTCATCCCTGCCAACCCAATATGCATACTGTACGTCTGTTAAAGGAAACGGTTGTTTCATATCCTTTTCCGGCGTTATCTTAGATTCTTGCGCCTGTTTTTTGCCCGCTTTCTTCTTCATGCTGCGCTGGATCAGCGCCCACCAGCCTTCAAGGGTAGGATTTTCCATCAATGAACCGAATGAAACCTTAACCCCCTGTTTTCTCCACTGGTTTACCAGACGCATAATCGTCAGGGATGAAAGCCCAAGCTCCAGCAGATTTTCGGAATCCCCCAAATCTCTGGCTACCGGCAGCTTTTGTTTGATCTGTTCCTTTATCTCTATATATTCCATGATTCTGTCTCCTTCTATTTTTCCTGCGCCATCCGTTCTAATGCTTTCTTATCTATTTTTCCTACGCTGGTCAGCGGCCATGTCTCTACCCGTTCTATCTGATCCGGCATTTTATACGCCGCAACGCCTATTTCCCGCAGGAACCTGTGGATTTCCTGCAAATCGATCCCGGCTTCATCATCGATCACAAGGAATGCACATATCCGGTTTCCAAGGGTTTCATCCGGAACGCCGACAACGGCTGCCTCTTTGATTTTCGAATGCCTGCAAAGGTAAGCTTCAATCTCTGAAGGCATGATCTTTTCTCCGGCGCGGTTAATCTGCTCTTTGATCCTCCCGCCCAAACGTAACCTTCCGTCTTTCGTCCACATAGCTTTATCGCCCGTCCGGTAAAATCCGTCCGGCGTAAAGCTCTTTTTATTCGCTTCCTCCGCCATATAATAACCATCAATCGTATACGGGCCTCTGGATAATAATTCCCCAAAAACTCCTTCCGGTACGGCCTTATCTTCTTCATCCACAATCTTTACTTCATCCGCAGGAGACACCGGAGTTCCCTGGCATCTTGCGATCAGGGAACCTTCATCCTCCGGGCTAGTAAAGGACAGTAGCCCCTCCGCCGTACCAAATACCTGCATCAGTTTACACGGCCATTCTTCAATGATCTTATCCGCAAGGGAATCTTCCAGCATTGCGCCGCCCACCTGCAAAATCCGCAGGCTGGATATATCATAATCTTCATCCCATTCCAGCATTTCCATGCACACAGTAACCATAGCAGGAACCAATGCCGTTATCGTGATACCTTCCTCTGTAATTGCGTCAAGGATATCATCCGGGCTGGTCGCAGACGCAAGCACAACTTTTCCTCCCACGTCCAGCGTGCCTAAAAGCCCCGGGCAGCATAACGGGAAATTATGAGCTACCGGAAGAGACGCCAGATAAACGTCACTGCTATCCAGGCGGCATCTCTTCGCGGACATGCGGGCATTATACATATAATCCGTATGGGTGCGCGGAATCAGTTTCGGAACCCCTGTCGTCCCGCCGGACAGCAAAAGCACCGCCGTTTCATACCCATCCACAGCCGGAAATGCTCCATTTTCTCCACACGTTTCCGCAATCATTTCACTGATATCCCCGGATTCGCTATCTACAAATATATGCCGGATACATGAATATTTCTCTTTCATCGCATTTGCCATCGGCACATATGAAAATCCCAGATATTTCTCCACCACAATATAAGCGGCCGGCTTTGCCAGTTCAATAATTCCTTCCAGTTCCGCCTCCCTGTGGGCCGGCAGCATCATGATTGGCACCGCCCCAATCTTGGAAAGCGCAAAAAACACGATCACAAAAGAAATCCTATTCGGAAGCTGCACAAGCACTTTGTCTCCCTTTAAAATCCCTTTACGCAGAAAAGCTGCCGCAAGACAATCTGCTTTTTGCTTTAATTCCATATAACTGATCTCGTCTTCGCTGTCCGTGACCGCAGTTCTTTCTCCATATTTTTCCGCCCACTTATCAAGCTGCTCTCCAAAGCCGCATCGTTCCCATCCTTCCAGATGCTCGTATTTGCTCATATCCTTCTTATAACTCATTTGATTTGTCTCCTTTCTTATGCGCCGCCACATACGCAGCATATCCCTCAATCTTTACCGGATACAAATGCCATCCCTGACCTTTCCTGCCTTTTTCTGTAATTTCCCCGTTTCTGACAGAGAAGAAATCCATTCCTCTTCCCAATCCAATACCGATCGCTTTTACATACGCTTCTTTCGCCGCCCAATACTGGAAAAACAGTTCCGGTCCCTCATTTATTACATCTTCCGCTTCTTCTGCCGTATAGAAATTCCCGGCTATCTCCCTGTAATCCGGGCATCCTACCATTTCCTGCACATCCACTCCGATATCCATTCCGACAGCGAATCCCTCCAGTATGAATTCCCCCGAATGCGAAATATTAAAATTGACTGTCTGCTTTCCTGCGATTTCTTTATGATAAGGCTTACCCAGTTCATTGACAGAAAAATCAACTGTTTCCACATCTAAGTATCTTTTCAAGAGAATTCGCACGATAAGTTTCCCGGCAATATAACGCATCCTGTCTTCAGGAAAGCGGAACTTTCCGGCTTGCTCCGACTCCTGCTCACTCAGGATATATTCATGATTCTTCCAGAAATCTGTCATTTCCGGCCAACAGATGCACCATATATGTATCTCATTTTCACGGATACGAAGTTTGTCTGCTGACAGAAATTCCTTCTCCCCGCATCGTTTAACCTCCATTTTTCATTCCCTGAAGCCGTCTCTCAACCTCACTTATTACTTCGTCTTCGTAATCCCGCAGATAAAAATGCCCTCCCGGAAATATTCGGTAGTCAAAATCATTATCCGTATACTTTCCCCATTCACAGATTGCACTCTCATCCGCTTCACCGTCCTTTTCTCCGCCAAATGCAGAGATAGGTGTATGCAGCACTACTCCCGCTTTATCATAATACGTTTCATCCATGGTAAAATCCGCCCGCAGCATAGGCAGAAAGAAATCCAACAATTCCTGATTCTCTAGTATCTCTTTTGGCGTCCCTTCAAATCTTCCCAGTTCCCTCTTAAACGCTTCATCCGGAAGATGATAGATTGGCTTCGGTTCCGGAATGCTGGGAATCCGGCTGCCGGAAATAAACAGGTATTTCGCTCTATATCCCTCTGCCTCCAATCGCTTTTCCAGCTCATAGGAGATCTTCCCGCCCATACTGTGCCCCCATAAGGCATACGGTCCGTCCACAACCTCTCTTACAGCCTCTTCCAGATCATCTAACATAACCGGCATATCTATATACGGTTTCTCCATGATCCGTTCTTCCCTTCCCGGAAGCTGGACTGGACATACCGTTACTTTTCCCTGCATCTTTTTCGCCCACTGATTATAAGCAGACGCGCCGCCTCCTGCAAACGGCAGGCAGAACAAGGTTATTTTCTCTTTGTTGATATTTTCTGTATTTTTTATCAATTTCAAATTCACTTTTATATTCCTCTTGTATCATGTCCTTTTTGTTCTGTTTATCATCCTTTTGCAATACGCTTTTCCCAGGTATTTCTTATTCCTATCATGGATTAGTTCACTCTAACTCTTTATCAAAAAAAATTTTGGTCCATCCTAATATTAAACCAGACGCCAAAACAATATGCGCTACCATAATCCCGTTTACGATCAGGGAATATCCGATCACAGAAAAAACACCTGCTATCGCGCATTCAATAACTAAAATTACCCTCGCGCGCATCCCATAAACTTTTTTCTCTTTCGCATCCAACTTCTTGCTGCTGGCATCTACCGGCGCCATGATAAATATAACGCCAACCGCGACAAACCATATGATCCGCATTTGCCATATTACAGCCGGAGCAGACGCCAGATACAGACTGCATAGAAGGACAAGGATACCGGAAACAGCCATGCAGCCCCCTGCCTTTTCCAAATGAATCCCTCCGGCATACTGCCTTAAAACAGTAAAGGGCAATAAAAAGACTATCATCTCCATCCAATTCCCCGTTATGATGCCAAGTATGACGATGATAAGGTATATTACCACCCTGCCCAGCAGTACGCCGTAAGCATATTCATACAGCCTGCGGTCTTTCTCTTCAAGAATCCCATTCCTGCTTTGTAGTTCAAAAAGCCGACCAGCCATTTTTTTCCACACTAGAATTTCCTCATTTTCTTAACTTCTTCCGGCTCATCTTCCTGATAGTACAGCCAGTTGCACGCCAGATTTGCCGTATACGCCGTCAAGCAGAGTGCAAGACAGTTTACAGCTCCAAGCAGTTTGATTCCCAGGTTTTTTCTGATTATTTTTTTCATAGTTACAAAGCCTCCTTTTTTCCGAAAGTTTACACAAAAATCGCCCTCTTTTCAATTACCGCGGCAAAAACGGTAACTTTTTGGGCGATTTTTGCACGTCCTTATTTGATTGTAAAGATCAGCTTAACAGAGAACTCCCGTTCTCCTGCCTCCACTCGCATAATTCCCGCATACTTTTTAACCAGTTTTCCAACCGTGTGCAGTCCGATCCCGTGACTGTCCGCGTCTCTTTTGGTGCTTATGTACCTGTCCTTGTCCTTTAACAGAGGGACGACATACCCATTGCAAAATTCCATGACAAGGAAATGCCCCGCATTTCCCATATACATCCTGCATTCCACATATCTGCCATCTTCTGTCTTTTCTGCCGCTTCCAGTGCATTATCCAAAAGATTCCCTACGATCGAGATCAAATCCAACTCTTCCAGAAAATCCAGTCTGAGATCATTACCCAGGGTAATCCTATAGGATATATCCTTAGATTCTGCAAGATATTTTCTTTCACATAGGATGCTGTTCAAGATCGGATGCTCACAATATACACTTTTTTGAAGATTCTGAATCCGGACGCCTAAATGTTCCATGATGTCCTTAACCTCTTGATTCTCTCCTTCTTCTATCAAGCCGGCTACTGTACAGATAAATTTATTTATATCGTGTAAGAATGCTCTGTTATCCTCATTAACCTTATTCATATACTGCAGATTGGCAATCTCCGCCCTGCTTTTCTGGTATAGCCGGTCCATCTTCTTCACTTCTTCTGATTTTTCTACAAACCTGTCAAATACTGTGAAAATGAAGATATTCGTCATTAACAGAAGCGAAGCTCCTACCGGAACCATGACCCTGTTCATTCCTTCAAAAGAAGTGTGCGAATAAAACATACATCCTAACATAACGATCGTTGCGGTTGGCAGCATGAGCAGCACTGTAAATGTTTTATTTTCAATCGTCAGATAATCCCTTTTCCTTGTTACCTGATTAATGCATTTAATAAACAGAAATGTCATGGTACTCATCAGCAGGAGTGCTAATGTCTTTTCTGTTTCAGTCCTGAAGCCCTCGGACGCACCAGTCACGCCATATGCATTCGTAAGTGCCGCAAAGAGAAATTCGGGAATAATTGCCAGCACATAATAGCAGCATACCGTAACCAGCTTCTTCCATATATTTCCCCGGAACACAACCATAGATGCGATCATATAGATTACCGGAATCATTACCATATTAAGTATTGAGGATTCCAGGCGGTTGGTTCCGAACATTGCCAGTGCTGCGATACAATATACGAGAAATTTTTCCCAGAATCTTTCTCTTCTGTATGGGAGTATGTTCTTTTCCAAGTCCTCCAACAGATACATCTGAAGAAGACAAATCAAATAATCTCTTATTATCATACCATGCCGTTCCTTCCCCCAAGAAATGTTATCAGTGCGTCGGCAAACTGTCCTTTTCTCGACCTCGAAACATTCAACTGGATTCCAAACGGCAGCAACGCAACATTCTTTTCCAATCCTTCCACTTTTGCCAAATTCACAATATAGCTGTTGTGTGCATACTCAAATCCCCTTCCGGCCAGACACTCATACAGATCACTTAAAGATTCCTTGCAATGCATCTCTTCTATCTTTCCCTGTCTGGCAATGTATATCGTACAGCCCCTTTTCGCCAGACAGATATATAAAATGTCTTCCGTATGGATGCGCATTATCCTTCCCGCCGATGTAACTGTCACGGAAGAATCTCCACAGCACAATTTCACTTTTAATAAAATCATAGGTATTTCCTTTTTCAGACTTCTGTCATGCAGATCCTTCATGATGTACCGGAACGGTTGTCCAACATTAATGCTGTCAGGAGTCGGTTCAAAACAGCCGGAGCAGAACACCAATATCGCTGCTTCATTATATTCCCTCAGCTTCAGTACTGTTTTATTTCCATCCAATCCAGGCATACGCATATCCATAAAAATCAGATCATGCAAAATATCCGCATCTTCCAATAATTCTTTTCCTGATTCATATTCATAAAACCGTATCTCATTCGAAGACAGAATCCCTTCCGTTTCTATGACCGTCTTTATTTTCTCCCTGTATTCTTTATCATCGTCGCAAATTGCTATTTTACACATATTCATCCTCCAGTGTTAGTTTCTTCTAACCCTTTCCCATAAAAAAACCATCTTGCAGAATCTGAATCCTAAGATTATTTGCCTGTTCCTATAACTCCGGTTCCAAATCTGCAAAGATGGGATCTTCAAAAAATTCCTGTATTGTAATATCCAATCCATCGCATATCTTTTTAATTGTAACTACGCCAGCATTCCTGCTTTGTCCATACAAAATATTTTTCAGTGTTGAAGGCGGGACGCCTGAGCGCACCGCCGCTTCATTCACTGTGATATCTTTCTGCTTAATCAGATCGTTTAACCGATATATGACCGCTGTTTTTATATCCACGGAATCAACCACCTTTTTTTCTTCTATTTTATATAAACCGTCTTTAAAAGGTCGCCCATATATAGTCTTTTTGATCTATGTATGATATTTTTTGATAGTTTTCCTGTTTTTAGAGAAATCCGCAAAAAACCTGTCTTTATCAGACGCAGAAAAGCCCCACGAGAACACATCCGGTCCTGCGCAGGGCTTTTCACTTATCATACTATTTTCCATATTTTTTATTTTCCAATGTGCCGGGCCGGAGCCTCCGTTCTTCTTTCCCACTGTTGCCAGTCATCGTTTTGCCTTTTTCATACTTTTATTTTTCTCATTCTTTCCTGATAAAATCATTATTGTTACGTCTATGAAATAACACCGTAAAAAAACACTGCCAAACAGACAGTGCACCTCATTTTATGCATCTGGCTGCCATTTTACAGGCCCTGTAGCTTTGCGTCCCAGACTTTCATCTGGTTTGCCGATTTCCTTATTATAGCTTTAATCTTATGCAAAAAATTGATTTTATTATACTTTAACGCTCAACTATACACAAGAAAAATTTATCGTTTTAACGCCCGAAAAACAAAAAAGAACAGCCGATACATATACCCGAACTGTTCTTCTACTTCCGAAGTCCACGCAGCATTGACATTACTGTTTCCTGCTCATTTGTACTCAGATCGTTCCATATCCCTAGAACTTCTTTCTGTTTTTCTGTCAGATTCTCTGAATTATCTTCCTGAAAAAACTACGATAATGTCACGCCCAAAGCTGTACATATTTTTCAAGTGTGATCAGCGACGGCAGGTTTTCCTGCGCCATGATTCTTCCCAGTGACGACTGGGAAATTCCCGACAGTTGCGATAATCTGCATTTACTGATATCACGCTTTTCACATAGAGATGTTATTTTATCCGCAATATACTTCTCTATCTACAAGTAACTATTCCTCATTTCCGCTATTACATGTTCTTATTGCACCTGTAATAGCAGAAAAATATTAGTTATCAACTTTGCAAGTATTCATTTCCACAATAGGAAGCATACACATAAAAAAATAAAGATACTTTCCTTTCCGCAAAAGTCATTTTCGCTTATATCATTTTTATAATATCACAGCAAGTTACGTTTATCACATAAAAGTTTGAAGCATAATCATTCAAAACAAAAAGCCGAAAGCCACATTGTTATCTGTGACCTCCGACTCCATTCTATCTTATACTACACCATCCTTACACTCAAATCAGCTCCTCTCTCCGGCTCATCTTTTCCCTGTTTTTCCTGGATGATTCTCTTATTGATTTCCAAGCGTTCATGGATCGACGGTTTCTTCTCTTTTCCTGTTATTGCCTTTCTTTCAGCTTTCCCCGCATCCTTAACTGCTATATTTGCTTCACCGCCAGTTCTTGGCACAGCTTCTCTGCTCTCATTTTTCTCTGCTACCTTCTGTTCTCGTCTCTCCTTCACACCTTTTTCTTCCAGGCTGCAAAAGCTCTGCAGATACGGCAGTACATGATTCTGCATATCTGTCAGATCTTCCATATACTTCTGATACTCTTCATTTCCTTTTCCTTGCTGATAACTAATCCAGCTTTCATCCGTCAATTTCATTTCATTCTGCATCTTTAACTGACTGATGATACCTCCGTTTCCGGTACCAATATCTATCTTCCCCTGAAAATGGTGCAGCATTTTGTCACCTTTCTCAGCATAATATACTGTAAAAAACATTTGTGCTGTCGTTTTTGGTTCGTTAGTGTTTGGATCACGATCAGCATACCAGGCTTTGTCCTGTTCTACGGTTTTTGAATCCAGCTCAGATAACTTTTGACATCTTGGATTCCCCAGCTCACTTTTCTCACAATAATTCACATACACCATTGGTTCCATATCTTTTGGAAGCTCCGGTTCATAGGCTTTCAGTCTTTCCATCAATACACCTGCACGAACAGACAAGTCGCATTCTTCGTCTACAATATCCTTCAGATAAGAAATATAAGAATGTGTATTGCCACTCTGCAAATCCAACATCACCTCTTGTACCGTATTTTCTCCCGGCTCCACATTATCTCGATACTCATACGGATCAAAAGCTTCTGCAATCTCATCCAGTGCCTCTGCCAGCTGTTCTGTGGTCATCTTCTCTGGATACATTGCTTCTCGAACATCCCTCATCGGTACATACTTGTAGTCCGGCAATGCTTCATGAATTTTCTCAATCCCTTCCCGTACCAGTGCAAGCTCTCCATAAAACCGAACATCATCCATCAGATTTCCAAATACGGTATTTCCTTTTACGATTGCAAATTCAGCATCATCGTAGTAACTGTCTTCCGGATCACGATAGATAATTCCCATCGAGCATCCCAGATACGCAGTTTCTGGATTCTCCTTATATTTTTCATAGACTGCAGCTATCTGATTAACATCGGTACTTTTTTCATAAGCTCCCATATCATGGAACTCATCACATTCTGTGGCAAAGTATTCCAGATAAGGTTCTTTCTTCAGTGGCATATTGTTAAGTACATTGTCAATCATGTTATAATTCGCCTCTTCCAGTTCTTCTACCTTAGCCAGTGGCTTATATTCGCCCTGGCTTTTCTGAATCTCTGCCATTACAACCTCATCCATTTCTTTCACTTTTTCCATCAACTGATCATAATCCCCACGGATGCGTTCTCCAGTCCAGCCTTCGTCTTCCAAAAGTTCCTCTGCCGCTTCTTCAATAGAAATTTCATCATTTTCATAGACGCCACCATCCATCAGACGGAAATCTTCATCGTAAAAGGAATAATCGTATCCTTCTTCTGTCCTCTGAATAGCAAAATACCGTTCTCCTACCTCATATGCCAGTTCACTAAGAACCTGTTCTTCCAGATTCAAGAAAGAATCCAGCTGTTCAAAACTGATACTGTCTACAAAATGAGCTGTTACTTTTTCCCCATCATTCAAAACAACGATATCACTGACAGACAGGGAATGCCCACGGAAGTCTTTCGGTCTATCAATGTTGAACCTTTCAAAAATATCATCCAGTGACGTATTTCCCAGTAATTCTCCAACATAGACCAGCTTATAATCTTCTTTTTTTATCTGCATACCATGACTTTCAATAAAACTCATATTCATAAATGCATAATTTTCGCCCGGTGAATCATCTTTGATCTGATAAATACCAAAGGTTCGCCTTGTTCCTAACAACAGGTTTGCCTCTTTCAAAGACTGAATCTGCGGATATTTCTGCATTTCCCATTCCAGGTTACGGAAACGCTCCCGTTCTGCCATGGACATCTGATAATGCTCCGGTCCTCGTTCGATTTCCTTGCGTTCCGTGACATAGATTGGTGATGAAAAATTAGTGATCAGATAGATATCTGCTCCGGCATCGTATAATTTCAGTGCTTCTTCCTGGTCAATGACACTCATAGGCTCCTGAAATGCTCCAAAATCTTCATCGGCATAATCCAGATCCTGATCCCTTATCCGTTCCCACATCTGTAATTCCATGCCAAACAGCCCTTCGTGTGCCTGTATCATTTCTTTACTTGCATACTCTCCCTTACTGCCATCGCTGCCCAGGCAATAAATCTTAGAACCCATTCTGTGATAATCCAAAGCTGCTTCTTTTCTGAGCGGCACCATGTCTTCTGCTGTATATCCATAATCACGTAATTCCAGCTTGCCTATGGTTGGATCTGGTAGGTCCTGAATATCCATTTTTGCATCATCCAGAAGTTCCTCTACTTTATCTTCATCTGCCTGATTGATTGCATATGTCAGATTTTTTACCAACGTCCTTACTTTCTCTTCCTCGCCAATCAGATTTGCATATTCAAAAATCTGTTCTTTTACATCTACTGGAAGCGCTATTCCCATGTGTTCTGCACGGTCTATCTGTTCCTGCGTAAATTCCTGCATTTTCTGCGTTTCTTTTCCTGTTATCATATTTCTCGCCATATAAATTCCTCCTGTGTTCTAAAAAAAGGCATAACCGGCAGAACCTTCTTCTACCAAATTATGCCATCTTTCCTGTTTATTTATTCCAGACCGAAGTCCCGTTTTCTGGTTTCCTTGCCAGTTTCACTTTCCCGCTGACTCTTTTCTTTATAAATCTGCAGTTTCTCATGAATAGAACCTCGTGCCGGTCTTTCTTCTTTCTCTTTTGATTCCGACTGCTCTGTTTCTGTATCTTCCCGCTCATCCATATTGAGAAGTGCATTTAACTCTGACAGTCGCTCCAGTTTCTGGTTCAACTCCTCTTCTTTTGGAAATGGCTTCCCGACTTCCTCTTTGGCATTTGTCATCTGCTCCTGTACCGTTTCCAGCCGTTGTTCTACTTCTGCCAGTTTTTCCGGATAACTTTCTAAAAGATTATTGATACGAATGATATTTCCCAGGGCATCGGCTCCCAACCGAACTTTAGCTACCGATTCATGCTTTACAGACAGGATAAACTCTTTGCTCCAGCTGTCGAATTGGATTCTCATGTTAAATCCCTGATAACTTCCAATGTCCATAGCTGCATCTACAGACTTAATGTCTTTGCAGACCGCCAGAAGAGCCGCTCCTGCCTCTTTCTTTTCTGTGAACACTTTGCCACTGATTTCCATAGAAAACTGCTCTGGATCTGTAATTTTATGCTCAGAAAAATGAGCGATATCTGCCTTGTAGCTGTCAATGATCTCCATCAATTTTGCAATCTGTTGCGGAAAATTCCTTGCAATATCATCTTCCAGTCGGTATTGGTTATTCATGTGGTTCGCTTTTAAAAGCTTTAATTTCGCCACATCCACATCCAATGCCATCTTCTCTTTTACTGCTGGATTTCCGGTTGCCAGTGCTTTGACCTCTGCATAGGACAGTGCCGCTTCGTCCACATCTTCGCAGCTTCTGACCGGTGCTTTGCTGGTCATGATCTGGGAAATAAACTTCTGCTTGTTTTCGATCAACTGCCACATGTAGCTGTCAAATGTGGATTCAGTTACATACCGGAAGATATGAACCTTTTTATTATGGTTTCCCTGACGGATAATACGTCCTTCCCTCTGTTCCAAGTCAGATGGTTTCCAACCAATATCCAGATGATGCAGGGCAATCAAACGATCCTGCACATTGGTTCCTGCACCCATCTTTGCTGTTGAGCCAATCAAAAAACGAACCTGTCCGGATTTCACTTTCCCAAACAGCTCCGTCTTTTTTGCTTCTGTATTTGCATCATGAATAAACGCAATCTCTTTTTCCGGTACACCTTTCTCTATCAGTTTCTGCTTCAAATCATCATAAACATTGAAACTGCCATCGCCTTTCGGTGTGCTCAAATCACAGAAAATCAACTGTGCTGATTTCTGTGCTGCTGTATCTTTCCAGATTTCATAGCTTTTCTCTGCACAGACTGCTATTTTGCTTTCCGGATTATCTGGCAATAATTCATTCACCAAACGCTGATCCAATGCTAACTTTCTTCCATCATTGGTAATTTTCAGCATATTATCAACCGAGGCATCTACCCCACCGTTTCTGACAACCTCTGCACGTTCTCCCAGACTTTCTACGATTTCTTTCTGCTGTTCTGTTGGTTTCAGCACCACTGTTTCATATTCCGCTTCCGGCACAGGAAGCTTTAACTGATCAGAAGTCTTGATATCTGCAATCTCCTTGAACATATTCATCAGTTCCGGAATATTATAAAACCGTGCAAATCTGGACTTTGCACGATATCCTGTTCCTTCCGGTGCAAGTTCAATGCTCGTGACAACTTCTCCAAAAGTGGAAGCCCAGGAATCAAACAATCCAAGTCCCATATTTTGTAATTTGCTGTTCTGCAGATACCGCTGCATAACATATAATTCCGTCATGCTATTGCTGATCGGTGTGCCCGTAGCAAAGGTAATGCCTTTTCCTCCGGTAATCTCATCCAGATACTGACATTTATTGAACATATCCGCCGACTTCTGTGCTTCGTTCTGCGCAATCCCGGCTACATTCCTCATTTTTGTATAGAGAAACGCATTTTTATAACTGTGTGCTTCATCGACATACAAGTGATCCACTCCTAGTTCTTCAAACGTAACTACCTGATCTTTTTTCTCTTTCTGATTCAGTTTTTCCAGCCTTGTCTGCAGTGTTTTTCTGGTCTTTTCAATTTGTTTGACAGTATAACGTCCGCCGTCCTGTTCATACCTTGCACTCTGGATTGCCATTTCCAGATCATCAATCTGCTTCCGCAGCATAGCTTCCTGCCTCTCATCAGAGATTGGAATACGCTCAAACTGGGAATGTCCAATGATAATGGCATCATAATTCCCCATAGCAATCCGGGCACAGAATTTTTTTCGGTTTGCTGGTTCAAAATCTTTCTTGGTTGCAACCAGGATATTGGCTCCCGGATATAACTGTAGGAATTCTGCACCCCACTGCTCCGTCAAATGGTTTGGCACGACAAAGAGATTCTTCTGTGATAATCCCAGTCTTTTACTTTCCATTGCCGCCGCTACCATTTCGTAGGTCTTCCCAGCTCCTACTACATGTGCCAGAAGCACATTGTCTCCGTAAAGCTGGTGTGCAACTGCATTTTTCTGGTGCGGACGAAGTTCTATTTCCGGATTCATTCCTGGGAAAGTCAAATGACTGCCATCATATTCACGGGGACGGATGCTATTAAATCGTTCATTGTACACCTTTACCAGTCGTTCACGCCTCTGCTGATCTTTAAAAATCCAGTCTTTAAATGCTGCTTTCATGGCATCCTGCTTCTGCGATGCCAGCATGGTTTCTTTCTTATTGAGGACACGGATTTCATCACCATTCTCATTGACACTCTTATCATAGATGCGTACATCTTTCAGGTTCAGGGTATCTTCCAGAATCTTATAGGCATTTGCTCTCTCAGTTCCATACGTTGCATAGGCAAACGCATTTCTTTGACTGTCGGCATTCTTTCCTGTAATCCTCCACTCACCATTTACCTCAGAGAATTTTACCTGTATTTCCTTCTGTGCAAGATACCATGGCGTATGAAGCAGTTCTACCATAAAATCCTGATAATCCGAAGGTTCAATCCATGTGGCTCCAACACGTACCTCAATCTCAGATGCTTCCAAATCTCTCGGCTGAACCGCCTCCAATGCACGGACATTCGATGTAAATTCCGGGTGACTCTCGGCAAAGGTTCTCGCAGTGTTTAATTTATCCCTGACATTTCCAGATAAATACTCATCTCCACTCTCCCACTGGTCTGTCAGTGGATTCTTAAAGATAACTCCAACCAGTTCCTCCGTGATTTTCTCTTCAGTCTTTCCGGTCAGCTCTGCCATATAAGGAAGGTCTACCTTTGCCCTTTCATTCAAAGATAATGCTAACGCCTCTGTCGCTGTTTCTACGCTGGTTACTGCTACTGCCTTTTTGATGGTTCGTTTTGTAAACATATCTGCTTTTCGCTTCAATGTTCCATCTTCGTTCAGATCTTCCAGAGAACACAATAGGCAATAAGAAGAGTCATCAGAAAACGCCCGTTTGTTGGCATTACTTCCAATGACTCCATACTTTACCGTGTAGGTATCATATACTTGATTCAGTTTCTCCTGCTGTTTCTGGATTTCTTCGTCTGTGACGGATTCCTCCATCTGCATGGCGATCAACTCACGAACAGTATCACGGATTGCAACCATGCCTTTCACACGTTCTGCAGTGGCGGCAGGCATTTTCACCTGATTCATCAAAGAATTGACACGGTAATATACCTGATCATCTACTACCGTATAGCTGTAATTTCTAACATTTGGATCAGCCGGAATACTCTCTGGCATCTCATCCAGTTCTGCTTCCACATCTACTGCTGGTGCCATGCTTCCCTTGATGTGTTTTACTGCTTCTTGTAATTGTAATTCCAAATCAGCACCTTCCATTGGAGCACAGGTTGTTTCCATACCATACGGACCGGACACTTCTTTCATCTCACCCAGAATCATTTCCGGATGCTGAACAAAATACTGATTGACTTTAATGCCATTGACATCACTATCCAGATTTATCCATTTCGGCATTTCTTTCGTAAGGCTTTCCCTCTTCTGGAAAAACAGGATATCAGCACTGACTTCTGTTCCTGCATTTGCCTTAAAAGCTGTGTTCGGCAGTCGGATTGCGCCCAGCAGGTCTGCACGCTCTGCCAGATATTTCCGAACTTCCGGTGATGCTTTATCCATGGTTCCCTTTGTTGTGATCAGCGCAGCCACGCCGCCTGGACGTAACTGATCTATAGTCTTGGCAAGAAAGTAATCATGAATCATGAAATTGTAGCGATCATACTGACGGTCATTGACCTTGTATGCACCAAATGGCACATTTCCAATCGCCACATCAAAAAAGTCATTAGGATAATCTGTCTTCTCAAAACCTTTGATCTGAATATTGGCATCTGGATAGAGCAGCTTTGCAATTCTACCACTGATACTATCCAATTCCACACCATAGAGTTTGGACTGGTTTAGATTCTCCGGAATCATTCCAAAGAAGTTCCCGACTCCCATAGACGGCTCCAGAATATTTCCTTTTGTAAATCCCAGATTCTCCAACACCTGATACATACTTTCAATCACAATCGGCTGTGTATAATGAGCATTTAAGGTGGAAGCTCTGGCTGCAGCATATTCCTCTGGTGTAAGAACCGTCTTTAATTCCAGATATTCTGTCTCCCATGCAGCTTTTGTCTCATCAAATGCATCTGCAAGACCTCCCCAGCCAACGTACCTGGATAAGATTTCCTGTTCTTCCGGTGTTGCATTGCGATTCTCATCCTCACATTTCTTTAACAACTGGATAGCCATGATATTGGCACGGAACTTTTCTTTTGCTGTACCCTGTCCAAGCTCATCATCTGTGATGCGGAAGTTCGTTGCTGGAATCGTTTCTGATATTCCGTTAATCTCTTCCAAAGATTCTTTTTCTTCCGATACCTCAACTTCTCCAGATAATTCTTTTTCTTTTTTATCATAATCTGTCCACACACGTTGAGAAATAGCAGTAAAATATGTGGACTCTTCCTCCATAATCTCTTCCCTGATTTCCCGTAATTCATCTAAGGTATCCGCATTTACAGTTTTGTTGTGATAATGATAATAAAGTACTTCTTGTCCGAGTTTTACATCCAGACGTTCCAATTCTTGTGTTGGCATTCGATTCCAAATATCATCTTTTTCCGTATGAATCGTGAAACCTTCTCCATCATCATGATATTCTAATGTGTATTGAAGTCGATTCGCTTCTCCCTTAACTTTGCAATCAAAATCATGGATTTTTGTTCTGGTACCAGACATATATTCTGATTCAACTAATTGCAAATCAGTTATATCTTCAGCGGTCAAAGTATCCTGCTCCAGCTGTTCTCCTAACATCTGCTGTGCATCTTCAAGATCTGCCTGTCTTTGCGCTTCCTGACGCTCTTCGTACTTTTCCATTTCTTCCGGTGACAAATAATCATCTGTGCGAATTAACTGGCGAACACGTTCTGCAACCTTGTTCCACTTTAATAAAACTTCTACCTCCGGGTTGCCAATTTTCCCTTTTGCAAGTTTTAATCCTTTTGCATCATGGGATGCGTCGGAAGCATCTGCTCCTGGTATTCCGGGTGAGGAACCACCTGTTCCATACTCATTTTTCAGGAACTCAGCTGCATCTTTCATATCATGATGTTCCATGAAATACTCATAGATTCGGTTACGTCCTCCTGCAGTAATGCCGCCTCTTCTTAACACTGCGTCAATTTCATCCTGTGTGATAAAGGATAGTGCCGGTCGCTCTACCTTGAATTGCTGATCCACCCAGGAAAAATCTCTCTGGAGGTCACGAAAGCGCTGAAAATACACTGGATTGTGCTGTATTTCCCAACGATGATAATCTTCTGGATTCTTTTCCATATCTTCCTGAAGCCATTCAAAACGATAGGCTGTCGCAGCTGCTTCCTCCGGATCTGTCCAAGCCGCCCCCACTACGTCCTGCCAGTCAGAATAAGACAACTGCTCTTCTCTGTTTCTGCTCGTATCACGGAAATGGAGTGCCAGAAGATCTGTCATTTCTTTCTGTTCCTGCTCAATAGCATTATTGGAGATAAGATTATCCACGTAATTTCCCTCCTCATACATATCCCGAATCCTGTCAGCAGCTTCTTCCCACGTAACGATACGGTCAAAGTTTCTTCTTGCTGAGTCACCTCTCCGGATACGGATACCATCGTTGTCGTACCAGATACTGATTTTCTGACCATCTATGGTAAATCCTTTTCCTCCAGTTCTATATTCATCTTTCAGGAAGCTTTGCATTTCTTCATTGTCCAAACCCTCAATCAGTCTTGCAGTAATGTGAAACAGCGTATTTTTCTGTCCGCTTCCTGTTCGGAGAATATCGTCTACCATTTCATCAGAAATAAGAAAAGCGGCTGGCTGTTCTAATGCAGCTGCCGCTTTCCTTATTTCTCCTAACTGTTCCTCTTCTGTTGGGAACAGGCTTAGCTGTAAATAATCTCCTGGATCACCAGTTCCTCTGCCTGTGCTTTGATCTGGTTCATGTGTCTGGTCCACGCCATTGTGTCTGCCATCTTGTCCGGTGCCGGATCTTTCTCCAGAAGTTCGTTCATCAGGTTGTCTACTCTCTGTCTTGCCTGACTGTCGATCTCCATCAGATGACTGTCCAGACGGTTCTGCAGTGTCAGAATGTTGAACCTGGCTACCTTGTGATTTCTCAGATACTCTTTCCTCATCATTCCGTACTTCCCGATCGTTCCTCTCGTCTCTTCCAGGCTGATATCTGGAATCTGATACTCTCCGTTCTGGCTGTAACTGATCTCTCTCATAGTCTGCTTCCTCCTTTTTTTCTTCTCTATCTTCTGTGTTATCCGTATTGCTTTCACGAATTAACGTGTTAAACTCATTATAAGCTAATTCTTTTTCTTTTGCAACCGTTTTCAGGTCATTTTCCAGATCATTCAATACATACCGTCCAATCTGCATCAGGACTGGTCTGCTGATCTCGTTGACTGCACTTCCCAGATGTCCTAATATTTTCAGCTGATTGAAGTCCGTTATATGCCGAAAATCCTCTGCATCCAGATACTCCTGTACATCCAGTCCACACCTGTTTAGTAATACATACCAGACACTATTGGTCATCAGTTCCCGGAATTCTACTTCCTGATTCTGTTCGTCCAGTTCTTCCAAAAATGTCCCTGTCACATCCAGTCTCAGTTCTTCCAATGCATCTGGAAGCCATTCCTGCATACTCTCCTTCGCTGCCTGATGCAGACTTTCAGCAAGTCCTCCTTCTGTATCTTCCAGTGATAACTGCTCCTGCAGATAATCTGCCACCAGATGTTCTCCTTCTACTGGAAGATTCCATAACTGAGGATCCTTTCCCAGATTCCGCACTTTATAAGTGTCCTGCACATCAAATACATACCGAAGTTTTGTTTTCGGTCCGGAAGTATTGTCAATCAAGGCAATCCCCTTAGATCCCTTTTTGATCCATCGGTACATCTTCTGATTCCAGATTTCCATGGATGCTACGGCAGTTGCTTCCGGTCGCTGTGCATAAATTAAAAGCTGTTCTGGAAAAGTGTATTTGTACAGTCTGGATGCCGTGTTTAGGAACCGCATCCATTCTTGCGGACTGGCAGCTACATCTTTTGCCACCTCTTCCGTCAGCTGTTCCATTGCATATAATTTATTTGCCATGTGCTACTCCTTTTCATAAAATCAGGGACTGCTTAGCACAGTCCCCATAAAATCATCGTTGTTACTCTTTATAATGCTGTGGCAAGATCTTTTGACTTATTCTTTGGCACTTTGTCTTCCTCTTTTGCCTTGATTTCTGCCTTAGCTTTCTCCAACCTTCCATGGATTCCACCCTTTGAAGCCGCTTTTGTCTCAGCCTTTTCTGCTTCTTTTGCTTTTTCAATACGTGCTTCTCTACGTTCAGCATTTTCCATGACTGCTGTCTTTCCATCGCAAAACTGGACTTTATCTGAAAGCTGTTCCTCTCTTTCCACCCGTGTCTCATTGACTTCTTTTACCATCGCATTTAATTCCGGGACCTGAAAAATTCCGTTATCAGGGATAATCAGCACTTCATGAATGGAAGATGGGATGACAAAGTAATCACTTCCCAGGCATTCCCCAATCTGTTTACGAATATCTTCCTGCAGTAACAGGGAAGCTCCATTCATCTTAGCTTTGTTTGTCAGACAGAACATTGGGTTTTCCATGGCTTCCATATCCATTTTTTCATTCAGCAGGTTTTCTGGTTCTTCACCAAAAATCATAGATTTGATAATCTCATTCATATCCATAAGTGTGACACCTCGTTTTCGGTCTGCCGTCATTGCATCCGCCTGAATCTGTTCAGCAGATACTCCCCATTCATTCATCAGAGAGATTGTTACTGGAATACTGCTGATCCCTTCTCCATTTTCCTCCAGATTTACTGCATAATAGGCTGCAAAATCCCCGTGTTCCATGATTACTTTGTCTGCCAGACGTTCTTCATTCCACTCCTGGTCACAGATTCTCACCTGAAGTTTTTCCTTCATTTTTTCATAATCGAAAATGTCAGGTACTCCCATTTTAATAAATTCTGCTTTATCCTGTGCTTCAATATACATATCAACCACATCGCCAACACAAGAATCCACATCTTTTCCAATCACATATTCCAGGTAGAAGGAATCCAGATAGACTCTCGGTACGATTCTCTGATCTCCATTTGGAATTGTAATGCCAGTAAGCTTCAATCCATTATTTTTTTCTACTTCCTGAAGTGTAATTTCTGCGTCCTTGTAAGACTCTGGCAGATACTCCTTTACATTGTCTTTGACATATTCATAAAATTCTTTTCTGTTCATCATACGCTTTTACCCCTTTCTGATCATGTGATGGTTCATTCTTTTTCTGCTGACCATCTGCTCGGCTTTCTTCTGATAAGCCATCATTCTCTTTAAAGTTTTCTCCTGGTTCTTTTTTGCTTCCTGTCTTTTTTCCATTGTTTTCATCATAGTTTTCTGTTCCTTTCTTTCATTAGTTGTATTGAAAAGGGAGCCCTGATTCAGGGCCCCCTTTACTGCAAATTATTTACGTTGCTATTTTCTGTTTTTCTTTTTTCTGATATAAAGTCCTGCCATTCCTCCTGTGGAGATTACCAGAAGCAGGATCGGCAGCCAGATATTCGTACTGTCACCTGTTTTCGGAGCGTTTGATACCTTCGTCTCTTCATGGGACTGTGGTGTATCCAGTGTGTTCGGTGTTTCTGGAACTTCCGGTTTCTCATTTGTCAGATTGAAAGTAACTTCCACAACTGGTGTACTATCATTCGCATAAGCAAATGTCACTTCATGCTTGGTCTGATCCAGTGTGTATCCATCCAGTGTTTTTGTTTCCACCAGATAATACTTGATTGCTGTATCATATTTGCCGTTCTTAAATGTGGCAATCTCATACAGCTTACTTTCTGCATGACCGGCAGCGTCTGTCTTTAAGATTTCCAGAACCTTTCCTTTGCTGTCACGGAGTTCAAATTCTACCCCTTTCAGTGGTTCTCCTGACGATTTATCTGTCTTATTGAGAATCACTTTTCCCTTGGCAGTATCATCTTTCATAGCCACTTTCTGGATTTCTCCGTTATCTTTCACCTCAAATGTCACATCGGCTGTCAGAAGATATCCTTTCGGTGCCTGCTCTTCACGTAAGGTATATTTACCGATTGGCAGTTTTTCGATATAGTGTGCTTCCTCTGTGGAAGTCCAGCTCTCTACTACCTGATCATCCTTATCGAGAATCGTCAGTTTCGCACCTGGAATCTCAGTTTCTCCTGTGATATCAGTCTTACTGATCTCTACTTTTGTCACATCATCTTTCATCTCATGCTTCTGAACCTCTGCTGTATTCTCTACTGTAAAGGTAATACTTTCTGCAGTGACATATCCATCTGCCGGTTTTGTCTCTGTCAGGGTGTATTCCTTACCAACAACCAGTTCTTTGATCACATGGGATTCTTCCGTAGAAGTCCATTCATCTACTGTATTGCCATCTGAATCCGTCACTTTCAGGTGTGCACCTGGAAGTTCTTTACCTGTTGTCAGGTCTGTTTTGGACAGCTCCACTGTGGTTGGCTGATTCTCAAAAGTAAAGTCGTAGCTTACTTCTGCCTGGTCTTCTCCGGCATATTCAAAGGTAAATTCCTGTACTTCTTCTGTTGTAACAAATCCGTCCGGTGCAAAGATTTCTTTCACATAGTATTTTCCGTCTACCGGAAGATCTGCCGTAAATGTGATCTGTCCTTTTTCATCTGTTACTCGCTGCTCGATCAGACTGTCTTTCTCAAGAAGTACCTCGCCCTTTGTATTTTTGATATCTTCACTGGTATAAAGACCGAAGACACCACCTGCAAGGACACGTTCTGTATCTTTTTCTTTCTTCAGAACCGTAACCTTTACTTTCTGACGGGCATTCTGCCATTTCTCATCATAAGTAATGACTAGTGTGTCCTGATCACGGTAGGAAAGGTCAACATATCTCGTCTCTCCGTCCAGCACGTAACCATGGGCAGTTTTTACTTCCTTCACATAGTACTTGCCAGCCGGGAGATCTTCCATCTGTGCAATACCATTAGAATCTGTGGTAATGGTTCCCACTTTTTCATCTGCTTTGAAATAATCTTCGCTGACACCATCTGCCGCTTTGATATCTTCCGCAGCAAATACATCGAAAGTTACATTTGAAAGGCTTCCGGTTACATACTCAAAGAAATGCTCCACAGTACCTTTTACATTGTCCAGAAGTGTCACTTTATCCAAAAACTCTCCATTTTTGTTAATGATCAGAAGTCCTGTTGGAACTTCATCTTTCATCTCTACTTTCTGAATCTCTGCGGTATCTTCCAGTGTGAACTTTACATCCGTTGCTTTCAAATAACCATAAGGTGCCATTTCCTCACGAAGGGTGTATTCCTCACCAACTGTCAGTCGTTTGATCACATGTGGCTGATCTTTTACAGAAGTCCACTGATCCACAACATTTCCTTCTTTATCGAGAACGGTGAGTTTTGCCCCATCCAGTTCCACACCTGTTGTTACATCAGATTTTGTGATTTCAACTGTTGTTGGCTGGTTCTTTTTCACAGTTTTCAATTTTACTGTCTTCACATCCTGTCCCTGATAATAAGCATCCAGATTCAGCACTTCATCAGAGGATACAAATCCAGCCGGTGCTTTTAACTCTTTCACATAATACTGTCCAAGTGGCAGATCCAGCGTACATACTGCAAGACCATCATTATCAGAAGTCATTTCCTGTAAGAGTGTGTCTGCTTTCACGATCACTTTTCCATCCACCTTAATATCCGCTTTGTTATAGATACCAAAGACAGCTCCTGCTACGGTTGCACCATTTTCTGCATCCTGTTTTTCTACCTGAATCGCAACTTTCTGTCGGTCATCGCCAACAGTCACTTCCTGTTCAATTACCGGTGTATCCTGATTGGCATAGACAAATGCGACTTCTGATCTGTCATGGTTCAGGACAAATCCTTCCGGTGCAGTCTTTTCTACTACATAGTAAGAACCAAGTGGCAGGTTATCAGCAACTGCTTTTCCGTCTTCCCCAGTCGTTACCGTTGTTACCAGTGCATCTTTTGCATAGATCAGCTGTCTGTTTCCGTTTTCATCTTTCTGGTAATCCGGTGTATAGATATTTTCAGCTGCATAGACATTAAATTCTGCACCCTTCAGGTATCTTTCTTCATAAACAAAATCTTTCTTAAATCCGGTCAGCATCTCACCTTTTTTATAAATCGTCAGCTTTCCTTTTACCGGATGGTTCTCGTAATCTACCGTAATAATGGCATCTCCGCTTTCAGAATCCATCTGGTATGCTGTGTTTGCATCCACTGCAATCTCTACATAGTTCTTGTTGATTGTGTACCCTTCCGGTGCATTGACTTCCTCAATCCGGTAATGTCCGATCTTCAGATTCTTCGGCATGATCAGATATCCCTGACTATCCGTAAAATAGGATTTATGAGTAGTTGTCACAGGATACGTTGTTACCTGTTCCACATACTTTTTGTTGTCCAGGTCATATACCTTAAATTCTGTTCCGGCAATCAATACGGATTTCTTTGTTTCATCGTCTTTTTTCACGATTTTCAGTTTTGCCTTAAACTCTTCATCCAGAAGCACTCGCCAGATCTGCGGCTCATTTGGATGATGTTCTGTGATATTCACTTCAAAATCATCGACCGGCTTGTAATTGTGCGGTGTTGTAGTTTCACGCACGATATAGCTTCCAAATGGTAATGGAATACTGCAGGCATATCCTTTTTCATCTGTGAAAATCTCCGTTGCTCCATTTTCTCCACTCACTACTGGTTTGGCAGAATCAAAATCATAGCTTCCATCTGCTTTCTTTGTAAGGGAAGATTTCAGATAAACTGTAAATCCAGCTCCGGATAACAGATCTGCATCTGTCTTTCCATTGTTGGCTGCTTTGATGATCTGGAATGGCTGCTTGATGACCTGCTCACTGGAAGTGCACTCTCTTTTTACTTCTGCTGACATATCTCCTTCATAACTGCACGTAAGATCATGCTCTTCTGCATCTGCCAGGTATCCGGTCGGCGGAGTAATCTCTTTGACATAATATTTGCCAAGATATAAGCCATTTACAGAAGCCTGCCCTTTGTCATCTGTTGTAAGAGAAGCTACCTGCTCTCCTGCTTTATAAATAGTTCCCGTTGCTCCATCCGGGTGCACGATATCTTCACGGGCATACAGTCCATAAACTGCACCTTTCAGTGTGGCATCTCCCTGCGGTACTGCTTTTCCTGTCTCTTTATCCACTTTATAAAGATTGATCTTTACTGTCACACGGTCATTGCTGAAGGTATGGGCAAAAGATACGGTTGCTTCTTTATCATTGGTGTAAGAAAACTTGAACGTATACACATCTTCTGTATTTCTTACATAGCCTTCCGGTGCCTGATCTTCTTTTACTGAATAGGAATATCCAATCGGAAGATCTGCTGTGAATTTTGCAGTTCCATCTGCTCCAGTAGTTGCTTTCTCAATCAGTGTTCCTTTTTTCACAACAACGGTTCCGTCTGCATTTCTAATATCATCGGATGCATACAGAGCAAAAATACCGCCTTTCAGTGGTTTCTTGGTGTCTTTATCCTGTTTTACTACAGAAACATCTGCTTTCTGTCTCTCGTTGTTAAAAGTCACATCTGCAAATACAACTTCTTTGTTCTGACCAGCATAAGTTAGAGTCACTGACTTTTCTTCGCTGCCGTTATAGAAAGAGTCCGGTGCTTTTGTTTCTTTTACCACGTAGGTTCCAAGATGCAGGTTTTTCAGTGTGACAGAACCATTCTCACCTGTTGTCAGGTTTTCTTTTACAAGGTCACCTTTGCTGTACACTTTTGTACCATAAGCAGTTACGATATCTGCCCCGGCATACACGTTATACACTGCATTTTTCTGTCTGCGGTTTTCATACTGAAATACCGTTCCATTTTCACTGACCTCTGCTCCGGTCAGAACCTGTCCTTCTTTATAAATGGTAAGCTCTGCCAGCTGTTCCTTATTTTCTACGGTTACTGCTGAGGTCTTACTTGCTACCAGTTTTACATTTGTTGCCGTTGCATTTACTACATATCCCTGTGGTGCTGTGATCTCTTTCAGATAAACAGTATCCTGTGTCTTGATGATCGTAACAGAAGATTTTCCATTCTTATCTGTTGCCGGCATCTGAGTGATCAGCTTTGTACAAGCCTCATCGCTGTATACACCGAATACTGCACCTGCAAGATTGACATCCGCTGTATCGTCTTTCTTTACGATTTCGATCGTAGCCTGTTCAATCCAGGACACCTTTAAGCTTACATATTTTTCATCAGCAACACCTTCTCCAAATACAAATGCCAGATCCTGAACACTTGCATTCGTAGTCAGTTTATATGCTGAGTAATCTTTTGTAATACTTCCCTTCATTTTTGCAGAAAAAGTAGCATTTACATCTTTTGTCTGTGTCAGAGGCGCTGAAAGATAAAACGTGGTTCCTCCTCCAATTGTTACGCTTGCACCTGCCGCACTTACATTTCCAGTAGATACATTATGGAGCTTTACTCCTTTTGGTAAGTCCATTGTGATTTTCTGCTGGGAAGATGCGTTGAACTGAATGTTCTCCGTTCTCTGAACATTTCCATCTACATAAGCTTTTACATCTGGCTTTGAAAATGACATCGCTACATCTGGTATTTCCGGCTTATTCACACAATAATTATAGAGTTCTTTTGCCAAATCCTCTCCTGTAGCATTTGTTCCGTAAAATGCATCACTACTTCCGTTGGCATATGATGCAGCCATGTGAATAATGATGAATCTTTTTCCTTCTGAGAAATCCGTGTGTTTATTAGCGAAAAAACTTTCGCTTCCTGCGGCGTCTGTACCGTAATAACACACTTTTGCTAACGCCTGATTGTCTCCAATCTTTGTGATTATATAATTTCCAGATCCTGGTCCAGGTTTTGCTGGCTGTACACAATACGCAGTTGCTCTGACGCTTCCGTAGCTGATATAGTACGGCTCTGTCAGATAGGTTCCAAGATTATAATCTGCATATCTATACAGAGGTCCTTTTTCGATTGTTACTTGCTGTGTACTTCTTGCTGAATAAGCCGAAACTGCTTCAAATGTTGCAAACTCTCCTTCTTCCATAGAATCTAGATCCACACCTTCGTCTCCTGCCTGTTCCAAAACATCATGAAGCTCTAACCCTGATTCTTCATCATAGGTATCCTGATTCTGTGCCTGCTCTACCAAATCATCAAATTCATCAGCGTCAATATCGGTAATCTCCGAGTCTGCTTCTGAACCCTCCGCTTCTTCTGTCTGCTGTTCACTGCCAGCTGTTTCGGACTCAGTCACTGCTTCACTCCCTGCCGCCTCTGTCTGTACTTCTGTTTCTTTCTCACGCACAATCAGTTTTCGGCTGACCTGGTACTTCGGATGCTCCTGATTTACCGGTTCCACATAATAGACCGCTTTGTAAGTGTCCGCATGATCTGTCGTAAAATCCTCATCCTTGTCGTTCTTTGCTTCCTCAAATGTGACTTTGACCTTGTTATCATCCTTGATTTCCAGTCCTGTGTAGTCTGATTTCACATCAAATACACTGCCTGTTTCGATTTCATAATCTTTGGCAGTCACCACCTCATCTTCATCCAGAAGGTCTTTCACTTCATCATAAAGTGGAGGTTTTTTCTCTGGCTGGATCTCCGCTGCATATGCAGTCATCGGAGATAGCACTGTACTAAGCATTGTCATGCCTGCCAGCAAGCCAGATACTACTTTTCTAAAATTACCTTTTTTCTTCATGCTAAGGTCCTCTCTTTCATAATATTTGTATTAAAACAGACAGTCCTTAGACTGCCTGCAATACACTGCTTATCGTTGCGGGAAACTCAGATTGAACTGCACATTTCCCTCGCCGGGATCAACCATCTCCACTGTTGCTTCATACTGTCTCCCTGTTTTTCTGGATACCAGATCCTTATAATGGATTTTTCCTTTAGACAGGAACTTCTTTGCTGCCGCCTTATCCATCTTTTTCCCCTGGCTTGCAAGGAATTTATCATTCTTCCATAAGGCAAAAGCACAGTTCCGGTCAGAACAGTAAAAGTTTACTTTTCCTTCCCTGACATCAGCTCCACAGCGGGGACATTTGCCAATGACTTCTCCTTTTGCTTTTCCCTGAAACTGCTCTTTCTTTTCTTCTGAAATCCCCTGATATCTGGCAACCAGTTCCTGCATCAGCTCTGTAATCCCATTTAGGAATTCATCTGCTGTCTCTGTATTCTGGGCAATGTGATTCAATGCCATTTCCCACTCTGCTGTCATCTTCGGAGATTTAATCTCATCCGGCAGAACCGTAATCAGGACATTGCCATCATCTGTCGGCACCAGATTTTTCTTTTCCCTTTTCACAAAACCAGACTGAATCAGTTTTTCAATGATTGCTGCCCTTGTTGCCGGTGTGCCAAGTCCTTTCTTTTCTGTATCTTCGGTCAGTTCTTCATTCCCTGCACGTTCCATCGCAGAAAGCAGGGTATCTTCTGTGTACTGTTTCGGTGGCTGTGTAAAATGCTCCGATACAAAAGAATCACAAGGACCGTAATGCTTGCCATCCCAGATATCCAGCTCCGGCTCTTCTTTTTCACTCTTTACGCCAAAGAACTGTTTCAATTTATTTTCGATCGACTTGAATCCTTCCTGCTTTGTTTTCTTTGCTGAGAGATAAAACGTATGATAATTACAGGTAATCTGGCATTTATGGCTTTCATAAATATAAGGATCTGCGGTTGCTGTCAGTACCCTGGCACTGATCAGATACAAAATCTTGCAGTTTCGTTCTTTCAGTTTACCTATATCTGCCTTTGCTACTTCCACGGTCGGGATAATTGCATGGTGATCAGATACTTTCTTTGAATTTAATACCTTACTCACGTCCGGCTGATATTCCAGCCCTTCGGCATAGGGCATTTTCCCAAGTAACATCTGAATCAGAGTTTCTGTGCTTTCTCCCATCTCATCTGTCAGATACTGGCTGTCTGTTCTCGGATAAGTGACAAGTTTCTGCTCATACATCTCTTGCACGGCATCCAATGTCTGTTGAGCGGTATAGCCAAACATTCTGTTTGCTTCCCTCTGCAGAGTGGTCAAATCATAAAGCTTCGGAGGACGGACCGTTTTCTCTTTCACATCATCCTTCTCCACTTCGCACATCCGCTCTAGGCAGTCCTCAGCCACTTTATCTGCATCCTCTTTTTTCTGAAAATGCTCCGTGACTGCATCCATATCATCAAACTTGATATGAGCCATATAATATTTTTCTTTGGTAAATTCCTTGATCTTCTGATTTCGATCCACGATCATGGCAAGTGTTGGTGTCTGTACTCTTCCAACTTTCAGATTCTGGTTATACAGAACGGAAAAAAGACGGCTCGCATTGATTCCCACCAGCCAGTCAGCCTTTGCCCTGCAAAGTGCTGACTGATAGAGACTGTCATAACACGAACCGTCTTTTAATGACGCAAATCCATCTTTAATTGCCTGTTCTTCCATAGATGAGATCCAGAGTCGCTTCATCGGCTTTTTACATCCTGCCTGCTCATACACCAGACGGAAGATCAGCTCACCTTCACGTCCTGCATCAGTGGCACAGATCACTTCATCTACTTTGGAATCTCTCATAAGTTTCTTTAAGATTCCAAACTGCTTTTTCGTACCTTCCAATACCTTATGTTTCCAACATTCTGGCACAATCGGCAGATCATCATATCTCCATTTTTTATATTTTTCATCGTATTCCGATGCATCACATAATCCAACCAGATGTCCTACGCACCAGGAAACGATATAACCGTTTCCCTCCACGTAGCCATCTTTTCTTGTTCTGGCTCCAAGCACGGAAGCCAGTGCCATCGCAACCGATGGCTTTTCTGCAATCACTAATTTCATTTACTCCTGCTCCTCTTCTTCATCTTCTAGTACCTCATCATTGAAATCTTCATCTTTCAAAACTTCTGTCCCTGCATTTTCCTGTTCTTCCTGCTCATCTGCATCGTCTACTTCCCGTTTTTCTGACTCTGAATCTTCGGATTCATTTTCATCCTCTTCCATCTCATCTTCATCATCATATTCATGTTTCGGTTTGTAGACTTTCAAGTAATAACCACCTGCCGCAGCTCCAACAGCAACCAATCCGATCAGTAGATAAGTCCCTGCTGAACTTTTGTCTTCTGGCATCTGAATTTCATCCTCTACCTTATCTTTCTCATCTGTCTCTGTCGTTTCCGGCTTTTCTTCTTCAGCCTGTTTCTCTGGTTCTGCATAAACCGTATCCACTTCCGGAAGTGTCACAGAATCAGAAAGTGTGAAGTTCATCAGATCTTTCTCACTGACTTCGGTAAGGAAATACACATTATCCTGAGATTTTGAATTGTCGATGATCAGATAAAAAATCTTACCACTCTTAGTTGAAATGGTATAAAACTCTTTTGTGCCTTTCGTAGCTGTTTTGGTAACAGAATCTGCTGTCTCGCCTTCTTTATTAAGCTGTTCCTCAATACCTGTCACTGTCCGATCATCCACAGTTCCTTTTGCATCTGTTGGCTCAGAAGCCTGTGCATCCTGCGGAAGTGGTGAAGTCGTTGTTTTCTCAGTCCCAGTTGCATCTGCACTGGTCGTGGTTGCCATCGCACCATTGCTGTCACTTGAAGTTTTCTGTTTCTCTGCCTGCTTCTTTGCCCATTCATAATAAGGATTCTGCAACACATACTTTTCAGAAGTATTTCCGGCACCATCCGTTACCGTGATTTCAATCTGTTTTGTTGTAAAATCTTTCTGTGTCAGTTGCACTCTCAGCATTCCATCCTTCAGATCTGTATAAGTGGTGCCATTAACTGTCACAGAAGTAATGCCGGAAACGGTATCATTTCCCTGAATCGTCAGTACACCATCTGTCAGAGATGCAGAAAGCGTAGGCTTTTCTGTGTCATAACACTTAATAGAGCGATTCTGCTCATAGACCTTCCCCTCACCATCTGTCACACGCACATAGACCGTCTGATTACCAGTAATGGAAATACTTCCATTCCCTGTCACATCCTGCCAGCTTCCGTCTTTCCCAGCTTTCGCTTCAATTTTTGTGATAGAAAATCCTTCTGGCATATGACTGGCATCCACAGTAATTGCGACTGCCGTTTCCCCCTGTCTCCAGCCATCTGGCTTTTCAATCGTAATTGCGGGTGCTGTATTCTCTGCCGCTAACACACTCTGTGTCTGCAACATAGGCGATGTCAGGCAAAGAATCGTTGTTGCCGCAAGCAATCCTTTTTTCACGCTATTTTTAGATTTCTTCTGTTTCATCTTCTCTAAATTCATCATCAGACCTTGTTTCCTCCTTCTGTATTTCTACCCTGCCGGGCAGTTCATTTTTCATTCTTTTTTTGAAAGCTTCCAGCTCTGGAATGCTCATATCCATTGCACGGATAATTTTTACAATTTCCAGATTTTCCGCTTCTGTTTTTGCTATCTCCGCAGCCTTGAACCGCTTTAAGTCTGCTTCATATCTGGCTTTGGAAGCTTCCATTCTATCTTTGGCTTTTTCATAATCTGCCGTTGCTTTTTCAAGACTTTTCATCGCTTCTCCTTTCCGGACGGCTGTTACACCGCCCTTTTCCTTACCATCGTCCAAATCCATAAAAATGACTCTGCCAGTATGGGGAATTAATGGACGTATACTGCACCGGATGTCCACAATGAATCATCTGACCATTGCCTACATAAATTCCAATATGCGTTACCGGGACTCCTGCATCGTAAGTACCTGTAAAGAAGATCAGATCTCCTGGCTGTGCTTCTGACTGAGATACCGGCGTACAAATGTCATACAATCCCTGTGCCGTTAATCTTCCTGTATTCCTTACACCTGAATGTGTCAGGCAGTAACTTACGAATCCAGAACAGTCAAATCCACTTGGCGAATATCCACCCCACACATACGGTGTCCCAAGATATCTCGCTGCTTCATTTAACAAACGCTGTGCTGCTTCACTGGTATATTCATTGCCGCCAAATCCTGCCCCTTCTCCTGTTTCCAGATAAAAGATCGGGTTTAACCGCTCTCCATTTTTCAGAAGTTCAATGTGAAGATGGCTTCCTGTAGAATTTCCAGTATTTCCTACAAGCCCTATCTCATCACCTTTCGTGACAGATGCTTCTGCAGATACACTCCGGCTGCTTAAATGTGCATACCGCAGTTCATAGCCTTTACTGTCCTTGATCACAACATAATTGCCATAGCTGTCGTTATAAGCAGAAGTTGTAACCGTTCCGGTCAGCCCTGCCATTACTTTTGTCCCTTCCGGTGCTCCGATATCCATACCATTATGAAGCTGATTTGCTCCTGATATTGGATGAATCCTGTATCCATAATAGCTGGTCACACTGGAATACCAGTTAAAATCAACCGGTGTTGCAAACATCTGCAAGTTGCCTTTTGTATCGTTGTAGGCACTGAACAGTTCTTTCTGGAAAAATCCCAGCCTGTCCTGACAGATTGACATCAAGTTTCCACTATTTAAGGTGACATTCAGCACATCTACATCTCTTGTCCTGGTCACTTCTACTTCATTGCTTCCATTATCATCTGCCAGATAACATTCCCATGTTTGATGTCCATGTGCAGATGCTGCCGCATGACTGTCATAATAGACATCAAACTGTACACCGTATCTTGCGAAAGCTCCGGTATCTTCTACAGTATATTCGACACCATTCATAACTACCTTTGTTCCCATTGGTACAAACGGATTGGAAGCATCTACCGCTAAGGTATGATTGGCAGTTGGATATGCTCCACTGGCAGTCGGTCCTCCGCTCCAAATACCACAACAAATTGGGCAGTTACAATACCCACTGGTCACAACCTGTCCCAAAGATTCTCCAACTCTTACAGTTGCTGTCTCTGTCACAGTCTCATTGACTGCTTCTGTTTCTAACCGATACTGCAATGCAAAAAGAGCATCCAGTTCTGGCTTTACCTGTTCAAAGGTAAATTCTTCATACTTTGCTGACAGATAACTGATCAGGATAAACGGATCATGCCCAATAGGTCCGATGTTATATCGGTATTCCTCATGTCCCGGTTCTTCAGATTCCATGTTGTTGATCCGCTCCTGCAGATTAGCTTCCAGCTGTGTGTAATACAGTTCCGCTTCCCGGATTTGCTGATCCGATGACAGATAACTGGTTCCGGTATAAGTGATCACATTTTGTAAAAACACTGCAGAGCAAGACGTGACATTCGTTATGATCAGAAACATCAATCCGATCAGAACTGCTACACTGATATACACCTTCCGGTTTTCTTTAAAGAAGTTGGTGATCTTACCGCCAATCTTCTTAATATAATCAATCGTACCTTTTGTAGCTGTTCCTACTGTCTGTTCACTTCGCTTCGCTTTGGCATAATCCCGTTTGATCTGTTGCTTCTGAATCTGTTTTTTCAGCTTCTTCTGCTCCTGATGGGCTGCAGCCTGTGCCTGTTTCTCTTCCTGTCTTTCAAGTCTGCTTCTTTTTCTGGATGCCCTCTGTTTCCTGCGTCTGGCACTTCTCTGTTCCAGCCGGTAAACACCTTCGCCACTTTCTTCTAACTTATGGGCACCTTCTACCGCCGCATTATCGTCTTCATTTTTGCTGATCTCACGGTGCAATGCTACGGAAGTTGCACTTCCTGCTTTCTTAACAGCAGAAATTTTTTCTGTTTTCACAGATTCCCCTTCGCTAAACTTCAAGCGGGATTTCTTCTTTCCAGGAGCTTCCCCTTCATTTGCCCGATAGACCTGTGCCTTCTTGGAATGCTGCTTAGCTTCCTTTTTCTTTTTTGCTTCCTCATAAGAAAACTTTTTGGCTTTTTCCTTCTGTTTTTGATGGCGAAAATTGACTCCATCCGTATCCATCTGGTTCAATTTCTCCATATCTTTTTCATTTTTCACAGAAGCACCAGTTTCCTCATAAGCAAATTTCAAACGCTGTTTTTGTTTTGGCTTTTTGCTGCCGCCGGTCTGATTTCTCCGGCTGTCTCCTCTGTTTTCTGATAGATCAGCACGTTTTTCTTTCAGTCTCCCTGACTGTCCGGCTTCAGATTTTTCTGCAAGTCTGGATTCTTTTCCGACTTCAGCACGAATCCTTTTCCGGTTTTGCTGCTTTCTATTTTGTCCAAAATCCTTACTTTGCTTCTCTGTCCGTATCAGTTCCGGTGCATCTCTGGATTTTTGCACAGAGGGACGAATATTTTTCCCACTCCGTTCAGACTGGCGGGAAGACTTATCCACAAGGCTTAATTCTTTTTCCCCTTGTTTTCCTCCCATCTGCACATCACTGGCACGGTTACTGACACGAACAGAAGATTTATCCGTCAGGTTTTCTTCCACCAGACCATCCTTGGTCATCTTCTGGACTTTCTTATCCCTGACTTTCATTCTCTGTTCTGCCACTACTTACTCCTCCTTCTTCGGATACCCTTTCCCTGCCTGTAATAAACAGAGAAAAGCGATGCCAAAAACAGCACCGCCACTAAAAGTTAATACATATGAAATTGCTCGTAACATTATTTTCTCCTTTGATTTAACCTGCTTCAGAAGTTTCCTCCAAGCGGGTTGTCATGATTTTATAGAGGGAATTCTTCGGAAATCTGTCTACGAATGGGATAATGACATTTCCATAGAACAGAAGTCCTTCCCCCTCATTGCTGTTGGTTACATAGGACAGCTGGGTTGGTGAGATATTCAGCTGTTTTGCCAGAATCTGCCTGTCTCCGGAAGCCTGGTTGAGCATATAAATGAAATCAGAGTTTTCAAAAATATTCTCGATTTCCCTGGAAGCCAATAAATCTTTGATATTCTGTGTTATCTGATTGTTATTATCAGGCGGCTTTTTATCCACCTCTCTGGGACTTTCGCCCATTTTCATCAGCGTGTCATTTCACGCTCAGCATAGCATATCTTTTTACCACGATTATATCGTACCGGCTGGCAATGCGGCCTCTTGGAGCTGTTATATTCTGCTTATGCAGGTTCAAGCTCTATGCGTTGCGTGTGGCTATTCTATTATGAATAGCCTTCCACTCGGATTAGGTCGCTACCCCTTTCCCGTTTTTTTCCGCATTGATACTTCTGACTTACTTGCCGGTTTCAGTCAGAACGGCGATAGTTTGCACTTTAAGCGACTAACAAGTAACAAACCAGTTCACCAGTTGGAATACCTCCCCATTTACGGAACCTCTTCCAAATTTCCACACTGTAAGCTGCTGTCTGCTCTTCTTTTAATAGAAGATGGAATTCATCCACATAGTAACGGGTAGATTTATGAGCGGAACGATTGATAGTCACTCGGTTCCATACCTGGTCCTGCACAATCAACATCCCGATCTTTTTCAGCTGTTTTCCAAGCTCTTTGATATCAAAACAAACGATACGATTGTTGATATCTACATTTGTGCGATGATTAAATACATTCAGGGAGCCTGTAACATAAATCTCCAATGAAGTTGCAAGACGCTGTGCTTCCGGCTCTTCCTGTTTCCGCAACAGATTATATAAATCCTCCAGGATTGGCATCTTCTCCGGCATTGGATCGGCAAGATATTCCTGATATACTAACCGCACACAACGGTCAATGATGGTCTTTTCTACCGGCTCCAGTCCATTCTTTCCTCCAACAATCAACTCACACAAAGACAGAATAAAATCTGCTTTCAGTGACAGTGGATTATCTTCCTCGGAATAATTCAGGTTCAGATCCATTGGATTGATATACTGGTCAGATACCGGTGAAACCTTCACCACCTGCCCATGCAGTGCCTGTACCAATGGAGAATACTCGGCTTCTGGATCGCAGATGATGATATCGTCTTCCGTAATTAGGAAACAGTTCGTAATCTCTCTCTTTGCTGAGAAGGACTTACCGGAACCAGGTGTACCAAGAATCAGTCCATTCGGGTTCTTCAAACGTTTCCGATCAACCATGATCATGTTGTTGGATAATGCATTCAATCCATAATAAAGAGCTTCCCCTTCCTGAAACAGTTCCTGTGTCGTAAATGGCACGAAGATCGCTGTTGAAGATGTGGTAAGTCCTCTCTGGATTTCAATCCGATTGACTCCCAGTGGAATACAGGACATAAGTGCAGCTTCCTGCTGATAATCCAGCTGTTTTAAAGAACAGTTATATTTCTGTGCGATTCCCTGTACCTGGAAAATATTGTTATCCAACTTCTGACGCTTCTTTGCGGTATTCATTACCAGAACCGTTACAAGGAACATCCTCTCATTTCTGGACTGCAGATCTTCCAACAGGTTCTTCGCCTCTTCTCCATAAGTCACAAGGTCCGATGGAAGCACGTCCATATCATAACCGGAACGTACTGCCCGCTTCTGCTCTTCAATCTTCATCTTATCCAAATCTGAAATCTTGCTCTTGATCATTTTGATTGCTGAACTCTGATCAATGGACTGGATATGAATGTTGACATTGATGCTGTCATCCACATCCAGAAAGTCTGCTAGCATCCGGTCTGTCAGCTCCGGTGCAAGAATCTGCAGGTAACTCACACTTCCCATCGTTCTTCCCATCAAAAATGTCTGATTCTTGGAAAAGTTAAAGGAAGTCGGTGCAATAAAATCTTTGGTCTTTAATCCTGTTTCCGGAAGCATCTTATACTGGAACTTAAATGGTTCGATCCGATCCTGGTTGAACACATGATACAGAATCTCCAGCCTTTCCAGACCATTTAGTGAATGTGCCTGTGCACCCAGAATCTTAAAATTATTTAAGATATCTGTTTCAATTCTTTCAAGCCTCGGTCTTGCCACCCTCAGGCTTTCTGCTTCGATTCCAAAAGTGATATACTTTGTCTTCACCAGACCATTATTTCCTTTGGAAAGCTGATTTTTCAGCATAGTACGGTACTCTTCACGAATGGCATTGAAGTCATCGTTCTGATCCGGAATATCAATACTTTTTTCAAATTCTGCCACATCCACCTGCTGATTGATAAAGGACAGCTGCACACTGATGGAAGAATCAAAGTAATTTAAGAAATCACAGTAATTTTCAAATATCGTGGTCTTATCCTCATTTAAAGCAAGCTGATAGTTGATGTCATAAAACTGAATCGTCTTGGAGAAAAAGGTCTTTGTCACCTGGCAAATACCATCCTGCAGCATCCGAATATACGGAATACTCTGCTGTGCAGTTGTAGGAATGTTTTTCTGTTTCCTACGGTCCCGTTCCTGCTTCTTTCTACGCTTTTCCTGTTCTCTTTCTTTTCTGCTTTTTTTGTTTCTTCTTTCCTGACGGTTTCTTTTTTCCGCCAGGGACAGACGCTCCTGCTGAGCCTCCTGCTTTGTCTTTTTTGCCATCCGGCACACCCTCCTTTTTCACAAGGGTGGAAATTTCCTGATAAAAATTTTCTGTCTTATATGGTCTTACTGACGGACAGATAAACTTCTGTCGAATGATATTTGCCACCACTTTTTCAAAGGGAAGACCGTCTTTTTCATACATTGCCATGAAGAAAAACGGAAGCATGATCGTTACCATCAGGATGGCTGCGATACTGGAACCGATCGGTTTTCTCATGACTAGATAAAACGGAATTCCCACAACTGCGGCAAGTGAAAAGAAAATCAGCTGCCGCTTTGTCAGATTTAACGCTACTTTTGTTTTGACCTTGGTAAGGTCTTTTGGTACTGGTACATACGCCATGGTATGCGCTCCTTTCCTGCCCGCTAATGGGCATTGAATATTGATTTGCTAAGGCTTCCGGTCTTGAATAATGAAAAAGCAAGAATCACGGTATAAGCCGCTACTGAAAACATTGCTGCATGAAGGTCACTGGATATGGTCATTGCATTTACTAAAACTGCATAAATTCCCACACAGACCATCATGAAGAATCCCTGAAATGCCAGTGCGAACAAGCCTTTTAAATAGTTGTTTCCGATATTGCCCCATTCCTTATTGGTCATGGTGGCAAACGGAATTGGTGCTATGGAAGTATAAAG
>UQVC01000021.1 GCA_900544395.1 uncultured Ruminococcus sp.
CAGCAGTCGGATGCGGAGAATTTGAAAATGTGGAAAGCGCTGTGGATAAACTGGTTCATGTGGTGGAAACTGTAGAGCCGGACGCAGAGCTTGTGGAAAAGTATGAGGAACGGTATCACAAATTCAAAAAATATTATCCGGCGTTGAAGGGATTGTTTTAAGAGAGAAAAAAACAGTGTTAGTTATTGCACTTGTTTTTTTCAGAGCTGCTCCTGGCATATGATGATGGAAAGAAGCAGCTGTATGTAATAGAAAGCGTGCGATAATGGATGTAGTCTCAAGAAAGATAGTACTGAAGCACCATCTCTGTCATCCGCAGCATTTTTTCAGATAATGAATAAGAACCTTCATGGAGGCACCAGTCATAGATGGTGCCTCTTGTTGTACTTAAAATATCTTCTGTGATCATAAAAGCATTTCCCGTTAATCTTCCAGAAACGATTTCTGATTCAATGGTGTTCTTGATCGTTTGATAAAAGAAACGATCCGGATTTAAAATATATTTTTCGGAACAGGACAGCTGATTTTTGAAATATTGTAAAGAGGCAGATGCCCCCATTCTCTCCATGGAAGCTGCCTGTTCGGATATTAAAAAACGAATGGCGTCAAAACCGTCTGAAGGATGACCGGACATCCATGCCAGTTCTACTTCCTGGTCAAAAAGATGGTAGCCTTCTTCCAGAATATTCTCTTTACTCTTATAGTGATGATAAAAGGCTCCGACAGAGACTTGTGCCTCCTGGCAGATATCGCTTACCGTTACATTTTCATAAGACTTTTGAGCAAAAAGCGAGACAGCACACCGGAAAATATTTTGTTTGGTAGCAAGTGCCTGTTTTTGGCGGTTTGTCATTGGTTTCATAATCAATCACCTCGTGAATTTCAGAATAACATGAGAAGCAGGATTATTCAACTGTATTTCGTTGGCATATTTCACAAAATATCATTCGGCGAATTGTATTCTGTGTCAATGGAATTTTAAGGAAAAAGGTGCTATGCTGTTGTGTAGAAAGTAAATGGAAAATATGTAAAGGTTCTTGCAGGAACAGGAAGGAGTTGCCTATGTCAACAAAGTACACGCACTTATTTTCACCAATCAAAGTAGGTGGAACGGAACTTCCCAATCGTATTGCGATGATGCCGATGGGAGTATTCTCACCACGTTTACTTGATCCGAAGACCGGTGCTTACACAAAAGATGGAGCGGACTACTATATTGAGAGAGCAAAGGGCGGAACCGGACTGATCGTGACAGGTGTTGTTCCGATTATTCCGATGCCGGGAAAAAATCCTGTTAATTTTCCAGATGAATACGTAGAAAAAATGCGTTATCTGACAGAAGGAGTTCACAAATATGGCTCTAAGATTTTTATACAGTTTACAGCCATGACTGGTCGTGCAGCTCATATTACCAATGAAATAGAATGGAAGATGCTTCCGGCGCCGGCTCCAATTCAGAACGTATGGGATCCGACCATTCAAAACAGAGGAATTACGAAAGAAGAAATTAAAAAGTACATCGAAAATTTTGCACAGGCTGCATATCTGGTTAAACAGGCAGGAGGAGACGGTGTAGAAGTTCATGCAGTGCATGAAGGGTATCTTCTGGATCAGTTTGCAATCAGTTTTTATAATAAACGGACAGATGAATATGGCGGAAGCCTGGAGAATCGTCTGCGCTTTGCAAAAGAAATTGTAGAAGCGATTAAAGCAAAATGTGGAAAAGAATTTCCGGTATCTGTTCGTTACAGTGTGAGAAGCTATGTGAAAGACTTCAACAGAGGAGCTCTTCCATGGGAAGAGTTTGAAGAAAAAGGACGTGATCTGGCAGAAGGAATCCAGGTAGCAAAGATGTTGGAAAGCTTTGGATATGATATGCTGGACTGCGACAATGGAAGTTATGACTCTTGGTTCTGGCCGCATCCGCCAATGTATATGCCAAAGGCATGTAATCTGAAAGATGTACAGGAAGTGAAAAAAGCAGTCAATATTCCGGTTGTATGTGCCGGTCGTTTTGATGATCCGGAGCTGGCAGAACAGGCAATCGAAGAAGGTAAAATCGATATTATGGGAATGGGACGTCCATTGCTTGCAGATCCAGAGCTTGGACATAAGTTCTATGAAGGCAGACTGGAAGATGTGCGCCCGTGTATTTCTTGTCATCAGGGCTGTCTTGGACGTATTTTCCAGGGAAGAGATATCAGTTGCGCAGTCAATCCGGCATGTGGAAGAGAAAAAAGTTATGCCTTGACAGAAGCAGAGAAGAAGAAAAAAGTGCTGGTCATTGGCGGAGGTCTTGGCGGAATGGAAGCTGCAAGAGTTTGTGCGCTGCGTGGGCATGAGGTAGACTTGTATGAAAAGACGGATCATCTGGGCGGTGTATTTGTGGCAGCAGCGACCCCTGATTTTAAAGAAGACGACAGACATCTTCTTGCATGGTACAAAAAACAGATGAAAGATCTTCCGATTCAGGTACATATGAACACTGAAGTTACGGAGGATATGACAAAAGGATATGATGAAATCTTTGTTGCAACAGGTGCAAAGGAACGAAAATTAGAGATTCCGGGCTTTGATTCACCGCATGTAACGTATGCATTTGAAACACTCAGAGATGGAAGTATTCAGATTGATGGCGAAAATGTTCTGATCATTGGCGGCGGTCTGACAGGATGTGAAATTGCATATATGTTTGCAAGAGAAGGAAAGAAAGTTACCATCGTAGAAATGACAGAAACGATTTTAAATGCGTTCGGGCTTTCAGCAGCAAACTACAATATGTTGATGGAAATTTTGGATTATTATAAAGTGAAGGTGATTAAAAACGCAGTTGTGGAGGAATTCCGGGATGGAAAAGCAATTGTGGCAGAGACTGTGAAGAATTATCCGAACGTTGCCAACCGTGCAAAATTAATGTTTGCACTTGGGCCACAGGGAATGAAAGTGAAGCATGAAATTCCTGCAGATCATATTGTAGTATCAGTGGGATATCTTCCGGATGACAGATTGTACGAGCAGATCAAGGGAGATCATGTTTATCTGATCGGAGATGCAAAACGGCCGACCAATGTGATGGATGCAATTTGGGCAGCATATGAGATCGCGAAAGATATTTAAAGAGAGAGCAGCATATATTTATGAGCACAGGATATTTTCTGTGCTCATCATGCAGACAAAGTCCCGGACAAAAGTCCGGGCTTTTCTGTTATGGTATTTTGGACAATACATCAGGAGTCTGCTTTAAGGCTTCCCGTACTTTATTATATCGTGTTTTTCCAACAGGAATCTGGATGTCATTTGTCAGTGTAATGGAATAACGCCTTATTTCTAAAACATATAAGGGGTTTACAAGCCAACTTTTGTGACACTGTATGAGAAAAGGCATCAGTTCCAGCAATTGATTCAGATTTTTGCGGATACAAAAGCTTTGTGTTGATGTATAAATCATGGTATCACGATACATGATCGAAATATAGAGGATTTCAGATGGAAGCAGGTAATGAATGCCGCCGTCAATATCTTTCAGGAGAAGTCGTTTTTCCTTTTTGATCTGTCTGTTTTCAGCAAGGAGCATATAATCATACCAACGCTTGACCGTTCCTTTTTGACGGATGATATCCTCCAGATTTCCTTCCAGAGGAATGTCTCTTGCCATGGTGCAATGTAAATGCAAGAGCTTAAATCCATTTGGGGTTAATTTCCATATAAAGGTTGCGCGCTGGCGGGTATAGAGAAATGTTTCTTCATTTTTCCAGGCTGATGCAGAAAAACGCCCATACACAGCATAAGCATGATTGGTGTGAGAGAGGATCTGGTATTCCTCATCATATACTTTGGCTGAGTTTTCCTGCTGTTCTTTTTTCGTGATCTCTAAAAATTCATCAATCCCTTTGCTGTATTGAAAGTCATAGGAACCGATCCAGACAAAATTTTCATCTAACAGGCTGATAAATGTATCCATGTCTCTGTCGAAATAAGAATGAAAGACAAAACTGGACTGCTGGATCAATTCTTGTTCCAAAGCATTGCGTATCTTCGAGCACATAAAATCTCTCCTTTGTAAAAACTACATATTATTATAACAGAAAAAATATTCCCGTAGAATACAACTTTTTCCCGTTGAGGACACATGGGTTGAAAGTAAAAGTTGAGTTTGGTAGCATAAAAACGATATCAATTGATAAGTTTTATTTAGACAACAGGGAGGGGAATCAATGAAAAAGCAGTATTTAGCAAAGCGCCTGTTTGCTTTGATTTTGGCGGCCTCTGTGTGTGCAGCTGCAATACCGGTACCGATCAGAGCAGAAGAGACAACTGCTTCACAAGAGACAGATGTTTCAGAGGAGACGGCTGCTTCAGAGGAGGAAACAGGGCAGCAGGACGCTTTCACACTGTCAGAAGAACAACCGGATGATCCGATGCCGGAAATGGAAAATGACATCCCGTCTGCAGAAGTGCAAACCCAGGAGCAAACAGAATCTGCAGTTGTAGAGGTCAATGGCAATCAGATCAAGAAAAGTGAGCTGGTCCAAAAGATAGAAGAAGCGACCAGTCTTAAGATCAATCAACCACTAGAAGGACCAACAGTAAGATTGGTTGGGAATGGTGCAGAGGAACGAATTGCGACAAAAGGAGTTCCATATACAGAGAATCTGTCTTTAAAATCCGGGCAGTACGAAGTTCAGTTTTCTACCAATTTTTTCGATACCAAGTGGGAAGTCAAAGCGATTCTGGAAATGAAAGTTTTTTATCAGGTGAATTTTAAGGTGACAGGTGCTCCAGAGGGCGGCGTTTTGGTCGATGGAGCAGAAAGCAGCACAGCAAAAGTTTACGAAAACCAGTCGCTTACCTTTCAGACAAAGGCAGTTTCAGGGGATGAAGTGACAGTGCAAAATGGTGAAGAGGTCATTACACCGGATGAGAGTGGAAATTATACGATCACGCCTTCTGCAAATCAGGAAGTTTCTGTTATTTATCAGGTAAAAGAAGCAGAAGGTTCCAAAGTTACTGTCGAAGCGACAGAAAATGGAAAGGTTACGATCAACGGGAAGGAAGCCAGTGAGGCGATTGTGCCGGTGGGAGGACAGATAGTGATCGAAGCAACTCCGGGCAATGGATATGCGGCGACAGCAATCGCGGTCAATGGAGAAGCTAAAACACCTGCATTTGAGGAACGCAAAGGAAAAGTTACGCTGAATGCAGAAGAAGGACAGGATTATATCGTTTCAGTTACGTTCAAAAAAGCGCAGATCGCAGGAAAGGATGATCCGACCGTTTCCTTTTATAAGGGACAGAAAAAAGAGATCACTCTTCAGAAAATTTTTGATGCAGTTGTAGATGGTGCAAATTCTGTTCCGGATACTTTGAGTCTGCAAGATGTGACGATCCAATATAAAGCCGGACTTACGGATCTGACCTGGAAAGAGATTGATTACATACCGGGTGCATTGGAAGTTACGTTTCATGAGTTTGGAGAAAAAGCAACAGAAGGAAAGCCGGCATCTGAGAAGGTGCGCATTCAATATGGCGGAAATGAACAGTATCCAGGTTCTAAGATCACAAAAGATATTACAGTGACATGGGAAGATAGCAGACCGGAAACTCTCATCGAGGTTCGGCAAGATGCTTCCATGATTTATTCTTCAGAAGATGCCGAGGTAAAAGAGCGGTTGTATCAGGCATTGCAGCCAGTGGTGAAAAGTTCAGAAACAGGCGAGATCATTGAAACAACAGCAGAAGATTTTACCTATCAGTATGAGAAAATGACGGTAGGAACGAAGAGCGTGACACTTACCTATAAAGGAAATGATGCATACAAAGGGTCGACAGTTACAGCAAATGTGCTGGTGGAAAAGGCAGATTCCTATGCCATTGTCAATTCTCAAAACATTACGTATGGAGAAACATTTGAACCGGTATTCTCATCCAGTCCATTGGATGCAAACGTAATTGGAATTATCGCAGGCGCCGATTCCAGTATTGGAGGATATCTCAGTTTGGAAGCCTCCAGCATTACAATAAATGACATTGCGGGAACAGATATTCCGGTGATTGGAACAATCTCTTTACAAAAATTTATTACAAATATGTTTGGTGATGAATTCAAGATCCGTCAACTGACAGATGTGATCCAGGCAATTGCAGATCGGATTCCGGGTGGCGGAAATCTGGGGCAGATTATAGATGGGATTAACCAGGCAATCACGATCATTGATCAAGTTGCACCGGGAATTCTGGACACCAAAGTAGCGCTGGGAAAAACCCCGGAAAAAGCCGGAATTTATACGGCAATTGGAATCACTGCAAATGCAAATTATAAGACATCTGTAAATGTAGGGATTTTGACAGTGTCACCAAAGACTGCAGATTTGCAATTGAAATTTCGCCAGGAACTTCCGGAAGATGGAAAGATCAAGTATACTGAGGCGAAGAAATTTCAGTTTGGCGCACAGCTCTATGATGAAGAAAAACCAGTAGAGTCAAATCTTCATATGCTGTATACAGGAGTAAAATGGAATGGACAGCCTGTAGTCAGCAGCGAACCGATCCTTGAGCCGGGAATTTATATAGAAAGTGCCTGTGTATTAAATGGGGACTATGCAGTAGCGCCGATCAGTCGAAAATATGTTGTAGAGAGAGAAGAAACAGTTTTAAAATTTGAACAAAGGAAGCTGACTACAACATATGACGGAAAAGAGCATCCGTTGAAAGCTGTTATTTATGGAGAAGACGGTAAGCCGATCGAGGGAGTGGAGCCGACTGTTATCTACACAAATATCAAAACAGGGCTTGATGTGACAACTCAGGCGCCGGTAGATGCCGGAAACTATATGGCAACTGCATTTTTTGCAGGAAATGAGCAGTATAAACCAAGTAAGATCACTGCAGAAAATCTGTTTGGAACAGTAAAGATCAAACGGGTAGAATATGCAGAAGTTCAAATTTGTGATCTGACAATCATCTATGGAGATTTAACGGAACTTACTCCTGTATATGGAGAGACTTATGTGGTTACAGATGAAAGAATACCAGAAAAGGACAGAGATGGGATTTTAAAAGAACTGCATTGTACAGATAGTACACACCAGGCAGGGACTCACGAGATTGCGGGAACGCTGAGAGATGGATTAAATAGAAATTATAAACATATCGAAGTGTTACCGGGTACTCATACTGTAAAACCATATGAAGTGACGATCTGGCCTTCGGCAGTGAGCAAGTACGAAGGAGAAGAGGATCCAGAGTTAACGTGGAATTGTGAAGCCACACTTCCGAACGGAGAGACACTGGCAAGTTTGGGAGACATTATTTTAACGAGAGAATCGGGAGAAGAAGCAGGAACTTATGATATTTTCCTCTCTGATGAATCTAAGATCAATGCCAATTATCAAGTAACGTTGATAAATGGAGAAGATAAGTTTGAGATTAAACCAGGTCATAAGACGATTATTCTTAACTTTGTGGACGAATCCGGCAATCCGGTATTGTCTACAGATATCAAGGTAGAAAGTGACGCAACCTATTTTCATACCAGCCTGATCCAGGATAAGATTCCATCCGGTTGGGAGCTGAAAGAAGCAGGAAATGTTGAAATCGTAGATAACACGGCGACTGTAGTACTTCGTGCAAGTAAAAATCCAGAAGAGCCCAATAAGCCGGAAGAACCGGATAAACCAGAAAATTCGAATAAACCGTCGGATTCCGACAGACCATCAGAATCTGAAAAACCTTCTGATTCTCATAAAGTTCCAATGACTGGTGACCAGTCACCGGTGGGAATGGTTGCTCTGGGATTGCTCGCATCAATGGGAGTGCTCATAAGTAGGAAACGAAAATAGTTTTTAGAGTATGAAATAAAGTGTGTAAGTTATTGGAAACAAAACTTATGCACTTTATTTTATGCAAAAATGCGTATCGAAAGGGAATGGAGAATTCTTAAAAAGCGGTGCTGCAGAAAGATCATAATATATGTTTTGGTACAGGATATTCCTGTGCCAAAATTATTTGTGGAAAAATTTGATGTACTGCTTTATAATAACCATATCCATTTAAGGTGGTAAATCATACAAAGATATTATACGAGGAGAAACACAAGTGAATTTTTTGAAAGAGGTTATCCAGATATATATTGAAAGAAAAGACTGGTTTTTAGAGCTGATCGCAGCGCATATTGGATTGTCGCTGGTTGCAATTCTGTGTGCTGGAGTGATCGGTCTTCTTTTGGGAATTTGGATTTCAGAGCATGAAAAAGCAGCAGGTCGGTACTGGCAGTTGCAAATGTGTTTTATACCATTCCGTCCATCTCACTTTTGGGAATGTTGATTCCATTTTTAGGAATTGGGAATACAACTGCAATTGCAGCCCTGACGATTTATGGGATCATGCCTATGGTGAGAAATACTTATGCGGGGATCAAAGGAGTGAGTGCAGAGATCATTCTGGCAGCTGAGGCAATGGGAAGTACCAGGACGCAGATCATGTGGAAGATCAAACTGCCGCTGGCAATGGGAGTGATCATAGCAGGGGTCAGAAATATGGTAGTCATGACGATCTCCGTGGCAGCGATCGCTTCTTTTATCGGAGCAGGAGGTCTGGGAGTTGCCATTTACAGGGGAATCACAATTTATGATACGGCTATGACATTTTGCGGAAGTTTTCTGATCGCATTGATCGCGCTGATCTGTGATTTTCTGTTGGGAATCTTAGAAAAACGAATGAAGAAAGGAAAAAGTATATGAAGATGAAAAGAATTGCGGCAGTTTTGCTGTCAGGAGCTATGGTATTGACAATGGCAGGATGTGTCGGTGAGAAAGAAGAACCAATTAAAATTGCGACGAAACCGATGACAGAGCAGTACATTTTAGGGGAAATGCTGACACAGCTGATCGAGGAAAAGGCAGGATATGAAGTGGAACTGACCAAAGGGATCGGCGGCGGTACGAGCAATATTCAGCCGGCTATGGAAAAGGGAGAGTTTGATCTGTATCCTGAGTATACATCCAGCGGATGGATTATGGTTCTGGGACATGAAGCAGGAGAAGTCAGCGATGAAGAAATGTTAAGCAAGCTCCAGGAAGAGTATGAAGAAGAGTTTGATATGACGTGGATCGGACTGTATGGATTTAACAATACCTATGCAGTTGTGACAACAAAAGAAGCAGCACAGACCTATCAGCTGGAGACCTGTTCCGATCTGGCAAAAGTATCAGATCAGCTGGTATTTGGCGGTAACCCGGATTATATTGAACGGGCAGACGGATTTCCGGGGCTTTCCAAAATGTATGGCCTGAATTTTAAAGAGGTAAAGGATATTGACATCGGTTTAAAATATGAGGCGCTGAAAAAAGGGGACATTGATGTAACGAATGGTTATACTACAGATGCACAGATCAGCCAGGATGACGTAAAGGTTCTGAAGGATGATAAGAACTATCAGACGAACTATTATTGTTCTACTGTTGTCAGAAAAGATGCTTTGGAAAAATATCCGAAATTGGAAGAAACTCTGGAGATGATGGATGGGATCCTCACAGATGAAAAAATGGCAGAACTGAACTATCAGGTAGAAGAGGAAGGGAAAGATGAAGCAAAAGTAGCAAGAGAGTTCCTGGTCTCTGAAGGCCTGTTGGAAAAATAGAATCTGCAGCAAAGGATAAAAAATGGAAATGATTCGATTTGAACATGTAAATAAAAATTTTGGAGTGGAAAAGGTTTTGGTTGATTTCAGTCTGCATATAGAAGAAGGGGAGTTTCTGACCGTGATCGGTCGTTCCGGATGTGGAAAGACAACCATGCTTCGCATGATCAACGGACTTCAGACACCGGATTCAGGAAAGATCCTGGTGGAGGGAAACAATGTGGCAGAGGCAGACTTGATCGCTCTGCGGAGAAGAATCGGGTATGTGATCCAGAATAAAGGATTGTTTCCTCATATGACAGTGGAAGAAAATATTACCTATGTGCCTGTAATCAGTGGAAAGAAAGAGAAGCAGGAAAACAGACAGCTGGCAATGCGTTTGCTGAAAACAGTGGGACTTCCGCAGGAGATGGCGGATCGGTATCCGGCAGAACTTTCCGGAGGTCAGCAGCAGAGAGTCGGAATTGCAAGGGCGTTGGCAGCAGATGCGAAGATTTTGTTGATGGATGAACCATTTGGTGCGTTGGATGAGATCACGAAACGTGCCATGCAGGATGAGATGTTATCCTTACAAAAAAAGCTTCATATGACAATCGTGTTTATCACACATGATATCCGGGAAGCAATGAAACTGGGAGACCGCGTGCTTGTGATGGAACAAGGCAGGATCGCCCAGATCGGAACGCCACAGGAGATCCGGGAATATCCGGCAGATGATTTTGTGAGAGAGCTGACACAGTGGTGATTCAGATCAACTTCAGAAGCAGTGAAGAAGGGGAGGAGTTACAGCCAATGATAGATATATATACAGAAAAACGAGGATCAAAGGATTGGATACTTCAAAATGATCTGTATTTCAACTTGAATACGGGGAATGAGGGGATGTCTCAAAATGAAATTGATTTAATCCAGCAGGTGGATGAGGCGAAGTTGACACCAGATAAGCACATTGAAACAAAATATGGTTTAGGTACAATCCGTAATTTGTCATCAGGCTGCAAGACATTACTTAACATTGTGAAGCACCCTGATAAGGTAGTAAATGTAGAAGAATGTGGTCCAAATGTGCTTAGAATCATATTTACCATGGATGATATCAAGATTTATATGTCCAGACCAACACTGTTTGATATTCCTGATGATGCAAAAATCAGATTTAATGATTCTGATATAGTCACTGGTGGAAGAGGCTATCATGCCTGGTGGAGCAAGGAGTATGAAAGGAGAGAAGCAGATGATTTATAAGAGAATTACCTTTCAAGCAGATCCATTTTCATACGATTTAAAATTTGACGACAGAATTACTCTTGTTGGTGGAGACAGCGGTACTGGTAAAACAGTACTTTATGAAATGTTAGAAGATATAAGACTTACAGATGAATACAAGTCTATCAAATTATTTAATTATAAATCAGATAATTTCTTGAAAGGAATAAAACAGTGCCGAGATTGTTTTATTGTGGTAGATAATGCAGATAATTTGATCAATGATGATGTAAGAAGATTTATTAATTTTGAGTTATCAAATCAGTATATGCTTTTTCTGCGAAACTGTGATGGGCTTAATGTATCAGATAAGAGTTTTAAGGTGTTGAAGTTTGATAGTAATAGGATAACACTGGAAGAGGAGTTGTGATATGAGATATTTATGGACAGAAGATACCGGTGCAGGGTTTCATTTCTGGAAATTGGTGAATCAACTTTTCTTTGATGATGAGCTTGTAGTTGAAAGTAAAGGAAGTAATCAGGGGTTATTGGATGCGGTATTAGATTTAGAAATGGAAGATGACGATAAATATTATATTGCATTTGATTATGTGGTGGATAATCAGGATATTCGTAACAAATATCGTGTTTTAAAATCAATCGAAGAGAAATCAGATGGAAAGATTATAATTCTGGATATGATTTGTTTTGAGCACCTGATTCTGGCGTTTGATAAGTTGGTGGAATGGACAGGCGCTGGAAAGACAGATAGAGTTAAAATTCGTGAAGAAGTTTTGACAGCAGTTGAGAACCATAAAATCAATTTGTCAAAGATTGATGATGAGAAGACATTACAGTATATAGCTGGTTTTAAGAGATATTCTACAGAACGGGTAATGAAATCATTGGTTGGCGAGTTTACACAAAACGAGAAGTGGTCTGTTAAGGGTTCTTTTATGGGTGAGTGCTGGTATAAAAAGTGTTGTGTGTCGGAGCACCAAGACAGCATTAGGTGTGGCAAACCTGAGGTTGAGGATGGGGATGAGAAGATGAGAATGCTGATACAGTCTGAAAAAGTACAAGAAGTGATTGGGAAAGTTGTATATTAGAACAGGATTTAGCAGGAGATAAAAAAGGGAATCTGCGATTCTTCGCGATTCCCTCTATAGTGGACCTGGCGGGAGTCGAACCCGCGTCCAAAAGCCTATCCCATGTACTTCTACTATCATAGTCAGTTCTTTAAGATTCCCCCGGCTGCACGAAAACGGACATCCTTACAGCTTCGGTAGCTTCATAATACGCCTGACAGTGCAAAGCTTAACTGCCATCGTTTCTCACAAAAGTCGATGCCAGATTCTCAAGGTGTGAGTGCCTTAAGGCTGACAAGCAGCAACTAGGCTGCTAACGCGTAATTTTCGTCTGCGTTTAATTTTAAGTTTGCGATTTGACGCATCTGCCTGCGGATAGCTTCTCCATCTTCAAGACCCCTGTCGAAACCAGTACAAGCCCTGAATCAGACGGTTTGTCACCGTTCTATTTATAATATAGGAGAATTTGAGAAAAAGTCAAGGGGAAACTTGTAACAGATTTGGAAATTTCGTTTATTTTCCGGAAAATTGTGATAAGATATAAAATAAGTTTTGAAATAATCACAGCAGGGGAGTTTTGGGTCGAGACGGAAAGGGGAAAGTCGATGCCGACAACATATACACACTATCGATTTGGAAAAGATGTCCTGGAAGTACTTCCAAGGAGGATCAGAGCGGCAATGGAGACAAACAGAGAACTGTTTGATATCGGGCTGCATGGACCGGACATTTTATTTTATTATTATGCGCCTGTTCCAAATGCAGTGAGCGGACAGGGATTTGGGATGCACAGGAAGATGGCGGATCCATTTTTTGCAAAAGCGGCGCAGGTGATCGCCGGGGCAGAAGACCAGGCAAAGAAGCGGGCTTACATTTATGGATTTATCTGTCATTTTGTATTGGACAGTGAATGTCATCCGTATATCGAGAAGATGATTCAGAAAAGTGGGATCAGCCATTCGGAGATTGAGATGGAGTTTGACCGTTATCTGCTTTCAAAAGATGGAAAGGATCCGCTGACTTACAAACAGACAGAGCATATTGCTGCGACAGAAGAAAATGCACAGGTAATCGCGCCGTTTTTTGAAAATCTGACAGAAAAGCAGGTGCAAAAGGCGCTAAAAGGGATGAAACTTTGCCATCAGGCCCTTTATGCACCTGGAAAAAGAAAGCGAAATCTGGTGTTTGGCGCTATGAAAATAGTACGTCAGTATGACCGGTTTCACGGGCTGGTGATGAGTGAGACGGCAAATCCTCAATGCGAACAGTATTGTCTTTTGTTGGACAAGTTATATGAGGGAGCAATTTCTGTGGCAGCAGATCTGGTTATGAAGTATCAGAATTATCTGCTGAGAGACTGTGAACTTCCAAAGCGTTTCCACTGCACATTTGGTGCCGGAGAGGAATGGGAGGAACTGGTACTGTGAGAAGTAAGTCATGGGGCATTCGCATGGTGCTCATCCTGCTCCTGTTTCTATGCTGTTCCATTTCAGCGCAGGCCCAGATCGCATCACCGGAAGCCTTTACAAATCTGTCCTGGGAAATGGTAAAGGAGGACAAGATCGAAACAGAACACGGAGTGATCCAGTCTGTGTGTGCCACAGAAGATTATATCATCTATCTGGAAAATGTACTGGATGGAAGCGGGCAGCCGGATATTGTCAAGGCATATTATAGAAAGGATCAGGATGAGAATGGCAATCCAGTAGAGCCATATTCGCTTGCGAAGCAGGTACAGGAAACGGATTATGAGCATGCCAATGGAATGGCATACAATCCAAATACCAATGAGATTGCGGTAAGTTTATATACCAGCTATCAATCGGAAAATAGAGGCTGTCTGTTCATCATGGATGCAGATACGCTGAAGTGGAAGCGAAAAGTGAAAGTATCAGATGCCTATAATATTCTGGGAATCGGATATGACTTGAAAAATGACCGCTATGTAATTCAGACCAATCAGGATGGAGACTACCAGTTTAAAATTTTAAATGCGCAGTTTCAGGTGATCGAGGATCTGGGAGACCTGGGAGGTTATGACGGAGATGGGAACTATCAGGATCTGTGCGTAACAGAAGATTATATTCTGAATTTTCCGCTGACATTATTTACTGGAAATGGGGATTTCCTGAATGTGTATTCTGTTTCACAGAAAAAGCTGTTATATTATGAAAAATTGGATTTTGCATTTGAAGACGCAGTAGTTCGGGATGAGCCGGAGTCTATCTGCGAGCTGGAGCCCGGAGTATTTCTTGCAGCGGTCAATGTGACACTGGCGGATGGAACTAATAAGATCAGACTGTATCGAACGGAAGTCCCTTATGCATATGAAGTACAGGTAAGTACGCAGATGGGAGAAGAGAAGCCGTCCATCTCGAAAAAGACCGTATTGAGGGGAGAGTCCTTTGCAGCTTCCTATCCGGAAAAAGAAGGATACCGGATTGAATCGGTAACATTGGATCGCAAAGAAATTGATGTGGAAAAGTATCAAAATAAGTATACGGTAAAGTCCGTACAGGGAGCGCACAAGATTTCTGTGGTGTATCAGAAGAAGCTTGCCATGTGGAAGATCGTGCTGCCGATCAGTCTTGCAGTTGCTGCTATGCTTGCAGGAGGGATCTTTTATCTGAGAGTACTGCAGATACGAAGGATCCGTAAGCGGAAACTGGAAGCGGAAAGAAGGAAAAGAGCGCGGATCAAGTGGCAGAACGATGAATGGAATATTGACGAAATTTATTGAATTTTCAGAAACAGTTCACAAAAAAAGAACTGTTTCTTTTTTTGCTCCGTGATATAATGAGCCATAGAGAAGAAAGCAGTGGGAAATACCACAGGTGCGGATCAGAAAATGGAAAGGACGAAAATGGATGGATGCATTTGTGAAATTAGAAAATATTACAAAGATTTATCATATGGGAGAAGTGGAGATCCGGGCAGTTGACGGAATTGATTTCTCTATAGAAAAAGGAGAGTTTGTGGTGATCGTAGGTCCCAGCGGAGCTGGAAAAACGACGGTTTTGAATATTCTGGGAGGAATGGATACAGCCAGTAGCGGTCATATCACGGTAGACGGACAGGATATTACAAAGTATAGTGCAAGACAGCTGACTGGCTATCGAAGGGATGACATTGGATTTGTATTTCAGTTTTATAATCTGATTCCCAACCTGACAGCTCTGGAGAATGTCGAGATGGCGCTGCAGATCTGCAAGAACCCTCTGGATGCGAAAACGGTCTTAAAAGAAGTCGGATTGGAACAGCGAATGGACAACTTTCCTGCACAGCTTTCCGGCGGAGAACAGCAGAGAGTGTCCATTGCCAGAGCGCTTGCAAAGAATCCAAAGCTGTTGTTATGTGATGAGCCTACCGGAGCATTGGATTATAATACCGGAAAAGCAATTTTAAAGATTTTACAGGATATGTGCCGGGAAAAGGGAATGACCGTGATTGTGATCACACACAATTCCGCGCTGGCGCCCATGGCAGATCGGCTGATCAAGATCAAGAATGGAAAAGTTTCCAGTATGAAGGTCAATGAAAATCCGGTATCCATAGATGAGATTGAATGGTAAGGTGACGGGATGAGAAAGAAAGCATTACGAAAAGATTTTTATATGGAAATACGAAAGAGTTTCGGAAGATTTCTCTCCATTTTTTTCATTGTTGCCATCGGAACAGCCTTTTTTTCCGGAATCCGTTCTGCAGAGCCGGATATGAGGCTGTCAGGGGATGCATATTTTGATGAACAGCAACTGATGGACCTTCAGATTGTGAGTCCTCTGGGACTGACAGAAGAAGATTTGCATACGATCGAGGAAATAGAGGGTGTAGACAAGACACAGCCGGTATATACAATGGATGCACTCTGTGATGTGGACGGCAGTCAGAAAGTGGTACATTTATTTTCCATACAGGATGGGATTAATGAATTGACAGTAGAAAAAGGACGCATGCCGGAACATACAGGAGAATGTGTGGTGGATGCGGATTTTCTGGCTTCCAGTGGGTATCAGATCGGGGATGAGATTACGTTTCTGACAGATGCAGGGACAGAAGTGACAGAGGAACTGACACAGAGCAGCTTTCAGATTGTGGGAAGTGTGAGCAGTCCCCAGTACATTTCGTTTTCCAGAGGGAGCAGTATGATCGGAAACGGGAGTGTGAGCGGTTTCGTGTCTGTACTTCCGGAGAGTTTTCAGATGGATGCGTATTCGGAGATTTCCATTCAGGTCGAAGGGGCAAAAGAAAAGACTGCATTTACAACGGAGTATCAGAAACCGGTAAACGCTGTAAAAGAACAGATTGAGGCAATCCGTTTAGAGCGTGAAGAGATACGGCGGGATGAACTGTTGAAGCAGATGGATCAGAAACAGGCAGAATTGCTGGCGCAAGTACCGCCGGAGGCGATGGCAGTCGCTGTGCCACAGATCCAACAGCAGATCGACCAGCAAAAGAACAGTCTGGAACAGGGAAAGTGGTATGTAAATGACAGGGAAGATCTGACAGAATACAGTGGTTATGGAGAAAATGCAGACCGCATGCGAGCCATAGGACAGGTATTTCCGGTGTTGTTTTTCCTGGTTGCGGCGCTGATCAGTCTGACTTCCATGACACGTATGGTAGAGGAGCAAAGAACCCAGATCGGAACTCTGAAAGCGCTTGGATACTCTAGGTTTTCCATTGCCGGAAAATATCTGGGATATGCATTTTGGGCAACTGTGGGAGGCTGTATCTTCGGGGTTCTGGCAGGAGAAAAGATCCTTCCTTATATTATTGTGACAGCCTATGGAATTATGTATCCTCATATGCATCATGTGGTGATCCCATATCATTTGTATTACGGAGCGCTGGCTTCTGTGACTGCTTTGCTGTGCACCATGGGAGCAACGCTGTTTTCCTGCTATAAAGAGCTAAGAGAACAGGCAGCGGAATTGATGCGTCCGCCTGCACCAAAGAAAGGAAAGCGGGTATTTCTGGAGAAAATCCCGTCATTGTGGCGTCAGTTTAATTTTATCTGGAAGGCAACCATCCGCAATTTACTTCGGTATAAAAAACGGTTTTTTATGACCGTATTTGGAATTGGGGGCTGTATGGCACTCCTTTTGGTAGGATTTGGACTGCGAGACTCGATCTTTGCCATTGCGAACATCCAATACCATGAACTTCAGCTTTACGATGCGAATATTATTTTGAATACCGGAGCCAGCGAGCAGGAGCAGAATAATGTAGAGCAGGAATTATACTGGGATGACCGGGTAGAACGGACTGCGAAGGGATATCTGGGACAGGCAACAGTAACATCCGGGACAGAAGAACGGGATATTTATATCAATGTTCCGGAGGATCTGCATGATTTTGAGGAATTGGTAGTCTTTCGGGATCGAAAGTCCCATACTAGATATGATCTGGGATCAGAAGGTGCGATCCTGACAGAGAAGATGGCAAGACTTCTGGATGTAAGCGAAGGAGATACGATCACTGTCTGTCAGGAAGGCAAGAAAGATGTGGAAGTCAAAGTTGGGAAGATCTGTGAAAATTATATGGGACATTATCTGTACATCGAGCCGGAGCTGTATCAGTCCTTGTACGGTGAAAGTCCAGAGTATAACAGCGTATATTTCCAGATGAAAGAAGATCAGAAGGAACAATTGGAAGATCTGGGAGAGACGGTACTGGAACGGGAAGGCGCCTTGAATATCAGTTACACCAAGTCCATTGAAGATCAGCTGGATGATATGCTGGGCAGCCTGGATATTGTCATGGGAGTGTTGGTGATCTCGGCAGGTATGCTGGCATTTGTCGTGCTGTATAATCTCAACAGCATTAACATTACAGAACGCAGGCGGGAAATGGCAACATTGAAGGTTCTCGGTTTCTATGACAATGAAGTGTCAGCCTATGTATATCGTGAAAATATGATCCTGACGGTGATCGGAGGTGTGGCAGGAATGCTTCTTGGAAATATCCTGCACCGATTCGTGATCGTAACCGTAGAGGTGGATTCTACGATGTTTGGCCGGAATATTGATACAGCCAGTTATGGATACAGCTTTTTGATCACACTTGCCTTTTCTGTACTGGTCAATCTGGTCATGTATTTTAAACTGCGAAAGATCGATATGGTGGAATCTTTAAAGAGCGTGGAATAATTGAAAAATTTCACAATACGGACATAAATCTTTGTTATGATGAAGCAAAGGAAAAGTAGGAGTGAGAAAAGATGGAGAAGACAAAAATTCTGGTAGTAGATGATGAAAGCAGGATGAGAAAGCTGGTAAAAGACTTTCTTGTACGGCAAGGATATACAGTTCTGGAAGCAGCAGATGGTGTGGAGGCTATGGATTTTTTTTATGAAGATAAAGAAATCGGTCTGATCATTTTAGATGTGATGATGCCCCGGATGGATGGATGGCAGGTGTGCCGGGAAGTTCGGATGCATTCCAAAGTGCCGATCATTATGCTGACTGCACGTTCGGAAGAGCGGGATGAACTGCAGGGATTTGAACTGGGGATCGATGAGTATATTTCCAAGCCGTTCAGCCCGAAGATCCTGGTAGCAAGAGTGGAGGCCATTCTGCGCAGAACCCAGGGAAGCAGCCAGACGGAAGAGCTGGAAGCAGGCGGGATTACAGTGGACAAGACAGCGCATACGGTTTCCATTGACGGAGAGTTTGTGGATCTGAGTTTTAAAGAATTTGAGCTGCTGACCTATTTTATGGAGAATCAGGGAATCGCACTGTCCCGGGAAAAGATTTTGAATAATGTGTGGAATTATGATTATTTTGGAGATGCCAGAACGATCGATACCCATGTCAAAAAGCTTCGGAGCAAGCTGGGAGAGAAAGGCGAATATATCAAGACCATCTGGGGCATGGGATATAAATTTGAGGTAGAGCAATGAAACATTCGATCAAGCGTCAGATGACCATCGTATTCAGCGGTCTGATCATTTTTATCCTGGTCATGACAGTTGCGGTATATTCTAAATTTCTGCAGGAATATTATCTGCTCCATAAACAGCAGGATCTGATGGAAGTCCATGACACGGTAGGATTTGCCATGGAAAAAGGAAGGCTGACAGAAGAAGACCGGGTATGGAAAGAGATGGAGCGGACCAATATTTCCATGTTGGTTCTGGATCGGGAGCAGGTGATTTTCGCTCCCCGTGGAGACAAAGAACAGCTCATCAGTCAGCTTCGCGGATATCTGTTCAATCAGAATCAGGAATATGGGGAGATTTTGGAGAAAGGCGACGGATATGAGATCCGAAAGACCCGGGATATGGCAGTGGGGATGGATTATCTGGAAATGTGGGGTACGTATCCCAATGGTTCGACCTTTCTTCTGCGAAGTCCGCTGGACAGCATTTGGGAGAGCAGTGCGCTGGCGAACAAGCTGTTGATCTACATTGGGATCGCCGCCCTGGTTCTTGGGGGGATGCTGGTGTCTTTGTTTGCCAGAAAGATCACAGAGCCGATCACAGAGCTTTCTACCTTGTCCCGGCGGATGTCGGAGTTGGATTTTGATGCGCGATACACCAGGGGCGGAGAAGATGAGATCGGTATCCTGGGAAATAATTTTAATCTCATGTCTGAGCGTCTGGAAAAGACAATCTCGGAATTAAAGCAGGCAAATAACGAATTGCTGAAGGATATTGAGCAAAAAGAAAAGATGGAAGATATGCGCAATGAGTTTTTGGGGAATGTTTCCCATGAACTCAAGACACCGCTGGCATTGATCCAGGGGTATGCAGAAGGTCTGAAAGAAGGAATCAGCGACGATCCGGAGAGCAGGGAGTTCTATTGTGATGTAATCATGGATGAGGCATCCAAGATGAACCGGATGGTGAAAAATCTTCTGACATTGAATCAGTTGGAATTTGGAAATGAGAAAGTAGAATTTGAACGATTTGATGTGTCGGGATTAGTCCAGGGTGTGATTCAAAGCTGTGAGATCCTGATTCAGCAGGCAAATGCGAAAGTAGAATTTATCGGAGAGAGTCCGGTTTATGCCTGGGCAGATGAGTTTAAGACGGAGCAGGTGATCCGCAATTATCTGACAAATGCAATCCACCATGTAGATCATGAGAGAAGGATTGAAGTGAAGGTGATTTCAAGAGGGGATAAAGTGCGGGTGTCCGTGTTCAACAGTGGAAAGCCAATTCCACGGGAGGATCTTGACAAATTGTGGGACAAGTTTTACAAAGTGGATAAAGCGCATACAAGAGAGTATGGAGGAAATGGAATCGGGCTTTCCATTGTGAAAGCGATCATGGAATCTTTCCATCAGAAATACGGAGTCAGAAACTTTGACAATGGGGTGGAATTCTGGTTTGAACTGGACGGGAAATGCGCTTTACAGGAAGAAAAAAATGCGGTAAAATAATCTGCAAATGCAGGCATACAACATGCCGCCTGGAGACAGGAGGTGTTTTGTATGCCTTTTTTACAGGAATGTTTGGGCGAAAGGAGTATGAGAAATGACAGCAATTATCGATTATGGAGCAGGCAATATCCGGAGTGTGGAAAAAGCACTGCTCGCCCTTGGAGAACCGGTTGTGGTGACAGACGACAGAGATACGATTTTACATGCCGAAAAAATTATACTTCCGGGTGTCGGAGCCTTTGGAGATGCGATGACGCAGCTTGAACAGACCGGTCTGGACGAGGTGATCCGGGAGGCGGTCAGACGGCAGATCCCATTTTTGGGGATCTGTCTCGGACTTCAACTGTTATTTGAAACAAGCGAAGAGGCGCCGGGAGTGAAAGGGCTGGGGATTTTGAAGGGAACCATTCGGCGGATTCCTTCTCAACAAGGTCTGAAGATCCCTCATATGGGATGGAATTCTCTGCATTTTCCTCAAAAGGGAAAACTGTTTGCTGGGCTGGATGAGGGTGACTATGTATATTTTGTCCATTCCTATTATCTGGAGGCAGCCGATCATTCGATTGTCAAAGCGACTGCAGAATATGGTGTTTCGATTCATGCGGCTGTGGAAGAAGGAACTGTATTTGCCTGCCAGTTTCATCCGGAAAAGAGCGGAGAGACTGGCTTGAAGATTTTGAAAAATTTTGTAGAGCTGTAAGGAGGGGGACGATGTTTACAAAAAGGATCATTCCATGCCTGGATGTGAAAAACGGGCGTGTAGTCAAGGGCGTGAACTTTGTAGATCTGAAAGATGCGGGAGATCCGGTGGAGATTGCGAAAGCGTATGATGCGGCCGGTGCGGATGAACTGGTTTTTCTGGATATTACAGCTTCTTCGGATGGCAGAGGAACGGTCATCGAGATGGTGCGGGAAGTGGCAAAATGTGTCTTTATTCCGTTTACAGTAGGAGGCGGGATCCGCACAGTAGAGGACTTTAAGGCATTGCTTCGGGAAGGGGCAGACAAGATTTCCATCAATTCTTCTGCCATTGACAATCCACAGCTCATCCGTGAGGCAGCAGAGAAGTTTGGCAGCCAGTGTGTGGTTGTGGCGATCGATGCCAGAAAGAGAGAAGATGGAAGCGGATGGAATATCTATAAACATGGAGGACGAGTGGATGTCGGGCTCGATGCCATAGAATGGGCAAAACAGGCAGAACATCTTGGAGCAGGGGAAATTCTTCTGACCAGCATGGACTGCGACGGAACGAAGGCGGGATATGATCTGGAATTGACAAAAGCGATTTCCGAGAGTGTCGCCATTCCAGTAATCGCATCCGGCGGTGCAGGAACGGTGGAGCACTTTAAAGAAGCTCTGACAGAAGGGGGAGCGGACGCAGCGCTGGCAGCGTCTTTATTTCACTACAAAGAACTGGAGATCCGACAGGTCAAAGAATATTTGCGGGAACAGGGAGTTTCTGTGAGATTATAGAATAAAAGCGAAAGGTAGGATACATCATGGCAGGAATCAGTGGAGACTGGTATGAAGCATTAAAAGGAGAATTTAAGAAGCCGTATTACAAGACATTATTTCAGACAGTGAATGAGGAATATCGGACCAGGCAGATTTTTCCTCCGGCGAATGATATTTTCAATGCGTTTCATCTGACGCCTTTGAAAGAGGTAAAGGTTGTGATCTTAGGACAGGATCCGTACCACAATTTTAATCAGGCTCACGGACTTTGCTTTTCTGTGCAAAAAGGGGTACAGGTGCCGCCGTCACTGGTGAATATTTATCAGGAACTGCACGATGATCTGGGATGTACGATCCCGGATCACGGGTGTCTGACCAAGTGGGCCAAGCAGGGGATCCTGATGCTCAATACGGTGCTGACGGTGCGGGCGCATCAGGCAAATTCTCACAGAGGAATTGGCTGGGAAGAGTTTACGGATGCAGCCATCCGGGCAGTCAATGACCAGGATCGGCCGATCGTGTTTATCTTATGGGGAGCGCCGGCGCAGCGTAAAAAGCGGATGCTGAATAATCCAAAGCATCTGATCTTGGAAGCTCCCCATCCAAGCCCGTTGTCTGCATACCGTGGATTTTTCGGAAGCAGGCCGTTTAGCCAGACCAATCATTTTCTGGAAGAACATGGTGTGGAGCCGATTGACTGGCAGATTGAGTAGGACTGTCAGGAATCCAGATACTGGAGAAGCTGGTTGACTGTATGTTCTACCATATCTGACTGGTAGAAATAGTACAGCTTGTTATTGCGGACTTCATGGCATACAAAACCATTCAGATACAGCTGATTCATATGATGTGAGATTGTCGCAGTTGTTAAAGAGAGCCTTTTTGCCAGATCACTCTGGTAAGTGGGCTCTTTTTTTAAAATGGCAAGAATTGCCAGTTTGGTAGGATCAGAGAGCATTTTCAGATGTTCGCTGATCTGATCTGGTGTAAAGTCTTCTGGAAGAAAAAAGTCAATCGCACAGAACAGAATACCCAGACGGAGAATATTGGAACAGTGTGTTTCAGCAGCAAAAGAAATATAAAAATCAGCCGTGTTACAAAAGGAAAGACAAGGAAGGAGGCAGGTGTCCGGTGGGAGTTTCGTCAAGATGAAGGATGGAAGCGGTCCATTTTGCGCCGTGATCATCTTCAAAATGCCTGCAGATATCATCAAACGGGACGCCATGTTCCATGACATCATAGTAGATGTAAAAGAAATCACGAATGAAAAAAGTAGGAACATTGCCCTCATCTGGCGGTGAAAGCTGTGTATAAAGTGGATTAGCAAGATTCGGTGTGAGCGATTCGGAAGCTTCCATCATTTCCAGTAAGGGCTGAAAAAGTTCTGTGATCAGTTCTTTTTCCGGGCGCTTTGCAAGAATGCCATTACGCATCGTGAGGCAGTCATGTTCTAAAAGTTTCCGTGTTAAAATTCCAAATGCTTCTGTATATAAATCAGGTGTCAGTTTTTTCATGATTCAAAGTATTCCTTTCTAATCTAAATATTCTTATTTGAGTTTCGAGATTTATTGCAATCTTAAGAAAAACTTAAAGATTTACCAAGAAGAAAATTTTAAAATGGTTGATATAATAAAATGCATTGGGAGGAGGTTTGGCGTGAAAAAGGTAATTGAAGTAAAGGATCTATATAAATTATATAAGCTGGGAGATTCTGCGGTGAGAGCGCTCAATGGGGTCAGCCTGGAGATTTACGAAGGCGAGTTCTGTGCCATTGTAGGAACATCCGGATCGGGAAAGTCTACCATGCTGAATATGCTGGCAGGTCTGGAAAAGCCTACCAAAGGCGAGGTAATCATAGATGGACAGCATATTGAGAATTTAAAAGAAGATCAGCTTGTAAAATTCAGGCGTGAAAAAGTCGGGTTTATCTTTCAGTCTTTCCAGTTGTTGGGAAGTATGAATGCATTGGAGAATGTGGCGCTTCCCTTAAGTTTCCGGGGAGTTCCAAGAGCGGAACGGTTAAAGCGGGCAGACCAGATGCTGGATCTGGTAAAATTAAAAAAACATAAAAAACATCTGCCGAATCAGATGTCCGGAGGACAACAGCAAAGAGTCGGTGTGGCAAGGGCGCTGGTGGTGGATCCCAAGATCATTTTTGCGGATGAACCAACCGGAAATCTGGATTCCCGTACGTCACGGGAAGTGATGGCGCTGATGCAGCAGGTTGTACGGAAGCAGAAAAAAACGCTGGTCATGGTCACACATGATGATCATCTGGCGGGATATGCGGACCGCATTTTTCATATCATAGACGGTAAGATCGTTAAAGTGGAAGAAAATCGAAAAAAAGCAGAGGAACATGCAGAGCAGGGAGGAAACGAACAATGAGACGATGGAAACAGACGATGGGAGTGATCATGAGTGTTGTGCTGGTGGCAGTGATGCTGTTTCCAATCCGGGTACAGGCGAAGGAGCAGGCCATTCCTACAATCCGGCTGACACTTGGAGATGGTCAGACAACACCACAGTTTCAGGCAGGAGAAACCGGAGAATTGTTGATCCGGGTGTGGAACAAAGGAACGCAGGACGCGGGAAATGTAAAAATTTCTCCGGTGTTAGATGATGCAGCAAGCTGGCCCTTTGAAATCCAAAATATGAACAATGAACTGGAACTGGGAACCATTCCGGCAGGAGAGTATGCAGAAGCAGTGTGGAAGGATTTGAAAGTCCGGGAAGATGTAGAGACCAAGTCTTATAAACTGTCTTTTTCTGTTGCGTATGATGATGGGGAGAATCAGTTCCAAAGTACCCCGTACATTTTTGCAAAGACGACTGCCAAACCGGCAGAACAGCCGGATGACAATGAGCAGCCAGAAGTACCGCAGGAACCACAGGGCGGCGGAGATCTGTCAGGCGGCATCATGAACAGTGATCCGATCATTTCCGGCGGTGGCGGCGGGGCGGCTCCGGCGTCTGCATCCGTGCCGCGAGTGATCGTGACAGGATTTAATACCGATCCGGGAGAAGTAAATGCAGGAAGTAATTTTCGTCTGATCATCCATCTGAAGAATACATCTGCGACTACAGCAGTGTCTAATATGTTGTTTGATCTGCAGGCTCCGGCAGCAGGAACTGATGCTGCCGCAGAAGCACCGGCATTTTTGCCGGCATCCGGTTCCAGTTCCATTTATCTGGATGGAATCCCGGCAGGAGGAACAAAAGATATTTCGATTGAATTGAATGCAAGAGCGGATCTGGTACAGAAGCCATACAGCATTGCCATGTCCATGAAATATGAAGATGGAAATGCCACACAGTTTGAGAGTGCTTCCAGTCTGGCAATTCCGGTCAAACAGGCAGCCAGATTTGAACTGAGTGACATTGAAGTGGCACCGGAATCCGTTGCTGTTGGAGAAGAAGCAAATATTACCTGCAGTCTTTACAATACCGGACGAATCAAGCTTTACAATGTAAAAGCAAGATTTGAAGGAGAAGGACTGACAGGAAAAGAGCTGTTTATAGGAAATATCGAATCTGGTGCAACCGGATCTATTGACGGGATTGTGACAGCAAATCAGGAGATCAATGAAACACAGAAGTGTAAGCTCGTCATCTCATATGAAGATGAGGCAGGAAAAGGCTCGACCATGGAAAAAGAGTTTTCGCTGACTGTGATGCCGGCATCTGACCCGGTTGCAGATATGATGCCGATGGAAGAGGAAGCACCAAAACAGGGACTTCCGGTTGTGCCGATTGTGATCGTGGTTGTAATCGTGGCTGGAATTGCTGTGATTGTACTGGTTCGCAGACATAAGAAGAAAAAAATGGCGGCTTTGGAAGAGGAGGACTTGCTAAATGAGGTGGATCGATTTACTGAGGATGAGTAGCAACAGTCTGAAACGGAGGAAACTTCGGACGTTTTTGACGGTGCTTGGCGTTGTGATCGGTACTGCATCCATTGTCGTGATGATTTCTCTGGGGCTGGGCCTGCAGGAGACGATGTATCAGGAGATCGAGCAGTCAGGAGGCGTCACCAGTCTTACAGTCACCGGGAAAGACTCCATGTATGGAGATATGTATATGTCTGATGGAAGCAACAGCGAAGAAGCAACGAAGTACACCACAGATGCTGTGGTGGAGCAGATAAAACAGCTGGAACATGTGACAGATGTACAGCCGGTTCTGGAAATCAGTGCTCTTTTGAAAAAGAATGGCTATGTCGGGTATTGTCCTCTGACCGGGATGACAGAAGAAGGTCTGAAAAATCTGAATATCAAGCTGGCGCCAGGCGGAAGGCTTCCCAAAGCCGGGAGTTCGGAATTGGAACTGGTGATCGGGAACAATGTGATTACCAATTTTTCCGAGGAATCCACGGGAAAGATGTATTGGGAAACCGGAGTTCTTCCGGAAATCGATCTGGCAAATGAATCTCTGTTTCTGATCCTGGATGAACAGGCGTATTATTCCGCGCAGTCTCCATCTATGGGAACTTCCGATCCGGCAGGGGGAGGAGATGCCAATTCTCAGCAAAACAGCGGACCGCCGAAAAAATATGTGGTACATGCAAGCGGTATAGTAGAAGGAGATATTGATACCTACAATGCACATTCTTATGTGGTATATTGTGATTTGAATACATTGAAAACCATGTTGAAAAAAGAATTCCGAGGAAGAGCCATTCCCGGACAGCCCACTACAAAATCGGGAAAACCGTACAAAGATTTTGTATATACTTCTTTGAAAGTGAAGGCGGATAATATTGACAATGTAGATGCATTGTCGACAGAGATTCGAAACATGGGATTTCAGGTCAGCACCAATGTGGAATATATGAACAGCATGAAGAAACAGTTTGCCATGGTACAGGCGGTGTTAGGCGGAATTGGAGCGGTGTCTCTGTTTGTGGCAGCCATCGGGATTGCCAATACCATGATGATGTCTATTTATGAGCGTACCAAGGAGATCGGTGTGATCAAGGTATTAGGATGCAGTCTGCGAAATATTAAGCAGATGTTTCTGTTGGAGGCAGCATTTATTGGATTTATAGGCGGACTGATCGGAAATGTGTTAAGCTATTTGCTGTCGTTTGTGATCAATGCGGTTGTCGCAGGCAGCGGGGCGTTGGGAATGGAAGGAAACATTTCTTATATTCCATTCTGGCTGGCAGCCGCATCCATGATTTTTGCAGTATTTGTGGGGATGGCGGCAGGTTATTTCCCGGCACTTCGGGCAATGCGGCTGAGTCCTTTGGCAGCTATTCATAATGAATAAAGGCAGAATTTGATTAAAGAAGAACAAAACATTATTGAAACAATTTTATAGGTGTGTTAATCTTTTAGAAGGAAAGTACCCATGACAGCATACGAAATCATTATGATTTTTCTTGGAATAATCGGTTTACTGATTTTCTTTGGCGGTTTACTCGTTGCGTTGCTAACCTTTCTCGATAAGAGAAATAAGCATAAATAAAATGCCTCTCCTGTCTGCTACACAGGAGAGGCCGTGTCCGTAAGGACGAATATATAACCTTTGCTTGGGAGCATCCACTTTGGAGTGGGTGCTTTCTTTACATCCTGATTATAGTGCATATAGGTATGGCGTTCAAGCGCTTTTTGATGAGCTCCACACGTTTGTCAGATTCATTGTTACTGTTCATACCAGATATTTGGTAAGCGTGCCGGATAAAATCAAATCAAACTGGATGATTAGATTCCGAATTTTACTTGTAAAGACAGTTAGCTCTATAAAAACCAGTAGTTTAGTGTTATACTAAAACTCTGTAAGGCTGATCATTACGTTGAAAATGATATTTTATAAATTTGCAAAAAGGAGAAAAATCATGTTTCGATTATGGGGAAAAGAATTTAAAGACAACCGGATGCTGCGGGACACGGTGATCTGTGACGATTCGGATGAGACGCGCACACATAAAATTTTCAATGCACTGGAGGAGATCTGCTACGAGTTTGATCTCAGCAAACCGATCTGGCTGGATGTGACGATCGCAGAGTTCAAGCGTCATGCAAAGGCGAGATTTTATCAGGATAATTTTGTGGATTCTATTGATTTTGACTATCTGGAGATCCAGATCATCGAGGAGTAGACTATGAATAAGAGTACATTCAGCAATCGGGTCACATGGTACAATTTCATATTGTGCATTTTTGTTGTCTGGATCCATGCGCAGAACACAGACGTCTTTACGGAAGCAGTGCTGATCGATGGCAAACCATTGTTTCAGCAGATTGAGCAGACGATTGTTTCCGATATTGCAATCGTTGGTGTGGCAGGATTTTTCCTGTGTTCCGGATATTTGTTTTACCGGAATTATTCCTGGGGAAAAGTGCTGGAAAAATATAAGACGAGATTTGTGGGACTTTTGATCCCTTATGTAATCTGGACTCTTTTATATTACTTCATCCATGTAGGAGTATCGTATATTACTCCGCTTCGTGCGGTATTTCATGAGCCGCCGATCGCAGTGTCATGGAATGGAATTGTAGATGCGGTGCTCAATTACCGATATTGTGCGTTTTTATGGTTTTTACAGTTTTTGATCCTGTTTGTGGTATTGTCTCCGTTGATCTATCTGCTGATCAGCAATAAGTATATGGGGATCGTGGCGATCGTGCTGCTGCTTGTCATTGACAGTACAGGAGTCTGTGGAGATCTGGCAGTCGGAAGTGTGCAGGCACAGGCATTTTGCAACTGGCTGTTTATCTATATGACCGGCGGCTATATTGGGATCCACGGAAGCGGTGCGGTGGAAGAAAAGCATACAAGCTGGCTGCTGTTGCTTGCCAGTGTGATCTTTGCCGTGCTGGCATACTATTTTTTCAAACATTCACCGAGTATGTTTACCAATCTGATGTATCTGTTATTGTTTGCGGCAGCGCTGTGGTGTCTGGTATGCAAGCTGCCGCTTCCTGCTGCCGCTTCCTGGCAGAAGCATACCTTTATGGTATACATGACGCATTTTCTGATCGTGCGGGGCGTAAATGTGATGGTCAGTAAATATCTGTCAGCGTCCATGTGGCCGGGAATCTTATTGTTCTTTTTGCTTCCGGCGCTGTGTTTTGCTTTGACAGCATTGTTTTGGAGAATTTGTGGAAAAGGACAGTCCTTTGTGTGGAAAATGTTGTCCGGAAACCGCTGATGTGTGGAAAACTGAAAAAAGGAATGAAACTGGATGAAAAAAATACTCATTATAGAAGACGACAGGACTCTGGGGGAGGGGATTGCATTAGGACTTGGAACCGCTTTCTGCCGATTTGTCCGTTGTGAAACTTTGAAAGAAGCACAGGAAGCGTGGAAAAGGGAAGTGTTTGACCTGGTGATTCTGGATATCAATCTGCCCGATGGCAGTGGTTATGATTTTTTGAAAATGTGCAGAAGCCAGAGCGAGGTCCCGGTCTTGATGCTGACAGCGAATGATCTGGAAATGAATGAGGTGATGGGATTTGAACTGGGAGCCAATGATTATGTGACAAAGCCGTTTCGTCTGGCAGTATTGCGGGCACGGATCGAGAATCTTCTGCGGATGACCCAAAAGGAGCATACCAGTAGTTATACCGACGGACGGTTCCGATTTGATTTCGCAGCAATGCACTATGAAAAAGACGGACAGAGTATTTCCTTGAGCAATACAGAGCAAAAGATTTTAAAACTGCTGGTGGAGAATCCGAAACAGACTCTGAGCAGGCAGATGCTAGTGGATCGGGTATGGACGGACGGTGCAGAGTATGTGGATGAAAATGCATTGTCTGTGGCGATCCGCAGGCTGAGAGGAAAACTGGAAGATACTCCATCCAGACCAGAGTTTATCCAGAATGTGTACGGGATCGGGTATGTATGGCAGCCGGCAGAGGAGGGACTATGGCGTGGGTAAGCAGAAAGACATATGAGCATCTGGAGGATATGCTGGATGCTGCGATTGCAGAAGAGTTTGAAGAATCTGCTTATGATGAGAAGATGCTTTCCAGACTGGAGACAAAGTGGAAACGCTTTCTAAGTGCGTCTGCGCTGAGTGCAGAGAATGTGAAAAAAGAACATCTTGCAGTACAGGAGATGGTATCGGACATTTCCCATCAAGTCAAAACTCCGATTGCAAATCTCCGTTTGTATGGGGAACTTCTGCAGGAGCGTCTTGACGGAGAGGAGCAGGTGCTGGCAGAACGGCTGGTGGAGCAGACAGAGCTGTTGGATTTTCTGATCCAGTCACTGGTCAAAATGTCCAGACTGGAGTCCGGCACGATTCAGGTGCTTCCACAGAGACAGAGCCTCTTGCCCCTTCTTCTGGCGGCAGAAAAGCGGGGCGAGGAAACGAGGAGAAAACGGAAGATCCGGTTGGAAACGCAGGGCTGGGAAACCGCTGGTCTGGCATGGTTTGACCGGAAGTGGACCGAAGAAGCGGTCTATAATGTCCTGGATAATGCGTTGAAATACACCGAAGAAGCAAGTACTGTCAGGATGCGTGTAAGGCGTTATGAGTTTTTTGTCTGTCTGGAAATAGAAGATGAAGGTCCGGGCGTGGATCTGGATGAGGTTCCTCGTTTGTTTGACCGGTTTTATCGAAGCCCGCAGATGCGGGATCGGGAAGGAGTCGGGCTTGGGCTGTTTCTGACTCGTGAGATTTTGAAAAAGCAAAAAGGTTATATCAAAGTCAAAAACGGAGTCAAAGGGGCCTGTTTTCAGATTTATCTGCAGGTATAAGAGAACAGATATGCTGCAGAAGAATCTTACAGAACTGTTAGATTTGAGAAAGAATGAGGAAAGTGTTGTGTGATAAAGTCTATTCATAAAAGGTGGATAGGCTTTTTATTATGGCAATCAAAAGAGAGGAGCGGTGACATGGGAACAATTTTAAAGACTGAATCGTTGAAAAAATATTATGGAACAGGAGAAAATCAGGTTCGTGCTTTGGATGGGATTGATCTTTCCATCGAAAATGGGGAATTTATTGCGGTCGTAGGAACCTCCGGCAGTGGAAAATCCACCCTTTTGCATATGCTGGGAGGGCTGGATCGTCCCACTTCTGGAAAAGTATATGTGGATGGCAAGGATATTTTTTCATTAAAGGACGATGCGCTTTGTGTGTTTCGGAGACGAAAGATCGGATTTGTGTTCCAAAGTTATAATCTGGTTCCGGTTTTGAATGTAGAAGAGAATATCTGTCTGCCCATCGAACTGGATGGCGGAAAAGTCGATCAGAATTATATCTGGGAGATTGAAGAAGTGCTGGGGATCCAGAAGAAACGGCAGAGTCTGCCGGGACAGCTTTCGGGAGGGCAGCAGCAGCGAGTCGCGATCGCACGGGCGCTGGCGGCAAAGCCTGCCATCGTTCTTGCCGATGAACCCACCGGAAATCTGGACTCCAGAACCAGTCAGGATGTGCTGGGACTTTTGAAGGTCACAGGAAGTCAGTTCAAGCAGACGATCGTGATGATCACGCACAATGAAGAAATCGCGCAGATGGCGGATCGGATTATCCGGATCGAAGATGGAAAGCTCCTGGAAAGGCGGTGACCAGAAGATGAAGGTAAAAAATAAAGCGATCATCAAGAAATTGTCTCACCGGATGCTGGATGCTAAAAAGAAGAAAAATATTATCAGCGCTTTGGCAATTGTATTGACAACCGTATTGTTTACTGCGGTATTTACGATTGGCGGAAGTATGGTCAAAAGCACCAGAGAAAGTACCATGCTTCAGGTGGGAACGAGTGCGCATGCAGGATTTGAGAGACTGACGAAAGAACAATTTGACATTGCGTCAAAAGATCCGAAGATCCATGGTGTTTCTTATAATATTTATGTGGGAAACGCCATCAATCCGGAATTTAAAAATTTTCCGGTGGAAGTGCGCAGCAGAGAAGATCTGGATGCAAAATATACATTTTCCGAGCCGGAAGAAGGGCGGATGCCAGAGAGAAGAAATGAGATCGCAGCCAGTTCTCTCGTATTAAAAGATCTTGGTGTGCCCTGCGAACTTGGAGAAACGGTGACACTGGATATTCTGGTAAACGAGAAGACGATACGTCAGACATTTACTCTGGTTGGATATTGGGAAGGCAATCAGGGAATGATGGTGCAGAATGTAAACGTATCCAGAGCCTTTGCCGAGGAAGTGGCTCCCACACCAAAAGAGCCTTATTATGCCAATAAATCCAACTACAGCGGCTACATTGATATGGAACTGAATTTTGCCACAGCATGGAATATCCAGAAGCAGGCCGATGCATTGATGGAGCGTTGTGGATTTGATCCGCAGCAGGTAAAATGCGGTGTGAACTGGGCATATGAGACGGACAGCATCGAACCGGCAGATGCGTTTGTATTGGCAGGGCTGCTCCTGTTGATCGTACTTTCCGGATATTTGATCATTTATAATGTGTTTTATCTGAATGTCTTTCACGATATCCGGTTCTACGGACTGTTAAAGACCATAGGAACCACAGGAAGACAGCTTCGAAAAATCGTAAGAAAACAGGCGTGGAGACTCTGTCTGTTTGGAATTCCGGTTGGACTGGCACTTGGCTGGTGTGCAGGAAGAGTGCTGGCGCCGATCATGATGAGCGTATTGGATCAGCAGGTGGATGCGTATTCGGCAAATCCGCTGATCTTTGCGGGAGCAACATTGTTTACGATTTTTACGGTTCATATCAGCTGTATCAAGCCATGCCGGATTGTATCGAAAACTTCTCCGGTGGAAGCAGTGAAATATACCGGACAGAAGGTGCACAAAAAGAAACGGAAAACAAGAGGATTTCACACTTGGTCCATGGCTGCGGCAAATCTGGGACGCAGCCGGAAAAAGCTCGTGCTGGTCGCAGGTTCTCTGTCTCTGAGCCTGATTATTTTGAACAGTGTGTATACCACAGTGCAGGGATTTGATATGGATAAATTTCTGGAAAGCGTGATGATCTCAGATTACATGGTGACAGATCGAAGTGTGATACAGTATCTTGGGTATCGGGAGCAGCAGGGTGTGACAAAAGAATTTGAAGAGGCGCTGAAACAGCAGGAAGGCATAGAAAATCTGTCTGAAATTTATGGGTCTGGGTGTTCTCATGCCTTTTCGGAAGCAGAATGGAAAAAAGTGAAACAGATTATAGAAACTCCCAAGTTTCAGGAATCTTTAGAGCATCCGGAAGATGTGGAAAGGATGAAAGAAGAGAAGGCGGATTATTTTACACTGTATGGAATTGATGAATATCTGGTGGATCAGATCGTGGTGTATGCCGGGACATTGGACTGGGAAAAATTTAACAGTGGAAACTATATTCTGGTGAATACTTATAATACAGTGACAAATGAGGATCAGATGCCATTGTACCAGCCGGGGGATAAGGTTACGTTGACTTTTTCAAATGGATCCGCAAAGGAATATGAAATTCTGGCAATGGCAGAGATTCCGACAGCAGTAGGTGATCAGTCTTACGGCTACCCATTTGATATCGAATGTATTCTTCCGGCAGGCGAGTTGAAAGCACAGGAAGGTGAGAGACAGCCAACGCGTGTGATCTTTGATGCAAAGAAAGGATATGAAGATGCTGTCACATCCTGGTTAAAGGAATTTTGCGGCGGAACAGAAAATTCTCTTGCGTACCGGACCAAAGGAGATTATCTGCAGGAATTTGGAAAAATGAAACAGATGTATTCTATTGCAGGAGGTGCACTTAGTTTTATTCTTGCGTTGATCGGAGTTCTGAATTTTGTAAATGTGATTATAACATCCATTCTGTCAAGAAAACAGGAATTTGCGATGATGGAATCCATCGGAATGACCGTCGGGCAGCAGAAGTGGATTTTGCGGATGGAAGGTCTGTTTTATGCAGTACTCACCATTTTCATCAGCGTGTCACTGGGAAGCGCAATTAGCTATGCGGTGGTGAGAGCGGTGACTGCTCAGATGTGGATGTTTGAGTATCATTTTACCTTGGTGCCGATTTTATACAGCATACCAATATTGCTTCTGATCACCTGGCTGGTACCGGAATTCTGCTATCAAAGGATGCAAAAGATAACGGTAGTGGAACGGCTTCGTGAGGTAGAAAATTAGAAAAAAACCGACTTGACAAACAGGAATTGTCAGTGTAAAATGCAAAACATATCAGACAAAGGCGTCTTTTACGTATATTTTTACGTAGAGGGGGCCTTTTTTTGTTGTAATAAGAAAATCTGATTACAGGAGGGGCTTGATTATGTGTTCAATTATGGGATATTGCGGTGTTTGCGATGATCTGGAAGCGTTTCAGAAAGGGTTTGCTAAAACAATCTCCAGAGGTCCGGATGACAGCAGGATCGTAGATACGGGAAATGGCCTGCTTGGATTTCACAGACTTGCAATCATGGGACTGACAGATTCCGGGATGCAGCCATTTTCGCTTGGCGGCAGCTATGTGGTGTGCAATGGAGAAATCTACGGATTTGAGCGTCTCAAAGAAAGCCTTTCTGACCGTTATACATTTCAGAGTGATTCGGACTGCGAGGTGCTGCTCCCGCTGTATGAGACATGGGGAACCGAGATGTTCAAAATGCTGGATGCAGAATTTGCCTGCATCATCTACGACGGAAAAACAGGAGACTACATTGCAGCGCGAGATCCCATCGGGATTCGTCCGCTTTATTACGGATATGATAAAAAGGGAGTTCTCGTACTGGCCAGTGAAGCGAAAAACCTGATCGGCTTGTGCGAAAAAGTCCGCCCGTTTCCACCCGGACATTACTACAAAAACGGAGAATTTGTCTGCTATTGTGACATTACCAGGGTAGAGGAAATCTGTTACGATGATCTGGAACTGGTATGCAAAAATATCCGGGAAAAACTGGTGACAGGAATTGAAAAACGATTGGTTGCAGATGCGAAAGTCGGATTTCTCCTTTCCGGAGGACTGGATTCTTCTCTGGTCTGTGCGGTTGCTGCCAAAAAGAGCAGGACTCCGATCCGTACATTTGCAATCGGGATGCAAAAGGACGCCATCGATCTGAAATATGCAAAAGAAGTGGCTGATTATATCGGAAGTGAGCATACAGAAGTGATCATTACCAGGGCAGAAGTACTCTCGGCGCTGGAAGAAGTGATCAAAATTCTGGGTACTTTTGATATTACAACGATCCGGGCAAGCATTGGAATGTATCTGGTCTGTAAAGCAATCCATGAGCAGACAGACATCCGGGTTCTGTTGACAGGAGAAATTTCGGATGAATTGTTTGGATATAAATATACAGATTTTGCTCCATCAGCAAAAGCATTTCAGGAGGAGTCCCAAAAACGTGTCAGGGAACTGCACATGTATGATGTGCTTCGGGCAGACCGCTGCATTTCCGTAAACTCCCTGGAAGCAAGAGTCCCTTTTGGGGATCTGGATTTTGTACGTTATGTGATGGCGATCGACCCGGAGAAAAAGCAGAATGTCTATCAGAAGGGAAAATATCTGCTTCGTCATGCGTTTGAAAAAGAAGGATGCCTGCCGGATTCCATTCTCTGGAGGGAAAAGGCTGCATTTTCAGATGCGGTCGGACATTCTATGGTAGACGACCTGAAAGAATATGCACAGACTTGCTATACAGAGGAAATATTTGAAAAAGAATGTAAAAAATATACATATGCACAGCCATTTACAAAAGAGTCTCTGCTGTATCGTCAGATTTTTGAAAAATACTATCCGGGACAGGCAGAAATGATTGCCGGATTCTGGATGCCGAACAAGGAGTGGGAAGGCTGTGACGTAACAGATCCGTCGGCTCGCGTACTGGCAAATTATGGTGCCAGTGGAGAGTAAAAGGTGTGAATAAAAAAGAGAGGAATAGAATCATATGAAAAAATACATGGAACAAGAAGCAAAGAGCCTGTATCGGGAACAGTTTGAGCATGATAACTGTGGAATCGGTGCAGTGGTGAACAGCAAAGGAATCAAAAGTCATAAAACGGTAGAAAATGCACTGAAGATCGTAGAAAATCTGGAACACAGAGCAGGAAAAGATGCAGAAGGAAAGACCGGAGACGGTGTTGGAATCCTGCTGCAGATCTCTCACAAATTTTTCCAGAAAGTCTGTAAAGAGCAGGGGATTGATCTTGGAAAAGAGCGGGAGTACGGAATCGCCCAGTTTTTCTTTCCACAGGAGGAACTGCAGCGCAATCAGGCAAAGAAAATGTTTGAGATCATTGTAGAAAAGGAAGGACTGGAACTTCTTGGATTTCGTGAGGTGTCAGTACATCCGGAGGTTCTGGGAGAAAAGGCAAGAAGCTGTATGCCGCATATTGTGCAGGCATTCATAAAAAAACCGGAACATGTGGAAAAAGGGCTGGAGTTTGAGCGGAAATTATATATTGCACGGCGTGTGTTTGAGCAGAGCAATGATAATACGTATGTTGTCTCCATGTCCAGCAGGACGATCGTATACAAAGGAATGTTTCTGGTAGGACAGCTTCGGTCATTCTTTGAAGATCTGCAGGATCCGGATTATGAGTCTGCGATCGCACTGGTACATTCCCGGTTCAGTACCAATACAAATCCGAGCTGGGAGAGGGCGCATCCCAATCGCTTTATGGTGCACAACGGAGAGATCAACACCATTCGCGGAAATGCGGACAAGATGCTGGCAAGAGAAGAAACGATGGAATCCGATGCGTTAAAAGGAGAACTGCACAAAATCCTTCCGGTAGTAGATACCAGAGGATCGGATTCTGCAATGTTGGACAATACATTGGAATTCCTTGTGATGAGTGGAATGGAGCTTCCGTTGGCCATGATGATCGCAATTCCGGAGCCATGGAGTAAGAACACGACCATTTCTCAGGATGTCCGTGATTTCTATCAGTATTATGCGACAATGATGGAACCCTGGGATGGTCCGGCTTCGATTGTATTTTCTGACGGTGATGTCATGGGAGCAGTGCTGGATCGAAATGGTCTGCGTCCATCTCGTTATTATGTGATGAAAAATGGAGATCTGATCCTGTCTTCCGAAGTTGGTGTTCTGGAAGTTCCGGAAGAAGAGATTGTATTAAAAGAACGCCTCCATCCAGGAAAAATGCTGCTTGTGGATACAGTGAAGGGGAAAATTTATCAGGATGAAGAGCTCAAAGAAATGTATACAGCCAAACAGCCGTATGGAGAGTGGCTGGACAGCAATCTGGTGGAACTCAAAGATCTGAAGATTCCGAACATGCGTGTGGAAGAGTATGATCCGGTGAAGAGAAAACAGCTGCAGAAAGCGTTTGGATATACGTATGAAGAATATCGAAATTCCATCCGGAATATGGCATTAAACGGAGGCGAATCCATTGCGGCAATGGGTGTGGATACACCGCTTGCGGTACTTTCCGAAAAGAAACGTCCGCTGTTTGATTATTTTAAACAACTTTTTGCACAGGTGACCAATCCGCCGATCGATGCGATCCGTGAGGAGATCGTGACCAGTACGACTGTCTATGCAGGCAAACAGGGAAATCTTCTGGAGGAAAAGGAAGAAAACTGTCGGGTGTTAAAGATTAACAATCCGATTTTGACGAACACAGATATGCTGAAGATCAAACAGATGAAAAAAGAAGGATTTCGGGTTGCAGTTGTTCCGATCACGTATTATAAGAGTACAAAACTGGAACGGGCACTGGAGCGTCTGTTTGTGGAAGTGGATAAAGCGTATAAAGACGGCGCAGACATTCTTGTGCTTTCTGACCGGGATGTGGATGAAAATCATATGGCGATTCCGTCTCTTCTGGCAGTTTCCGCAGTCCATCAGCATCTTGTGGCAACGAAAAAACAGACTTCACTTTCTCTGATCCTGGAATCTGGAGAACCAAGAGAGGTCCATCATTTTGCTGCTTTGCTGGGATACGGTGCATGTGCGGTAAATCCATATCTGGCGCTGGATACGATCCATGAACTGATCGAAGAAGAGATGTTGGATAAAGATTATTATGCAGCAGTCGAAGATTATACGCTGGCAATTTTGCACGGAATTGTAAAAATTGCATCCAAGATGGGAATTTCTACGATTCAGTCTTATCAGGGAGCGAAGATTTTTGAAGCGATCGGAATTTCAAAAGAAGTGACGGATCAATATTTTTCCGGTACAGTTAGCCGTGTCGGCGGTATCACAATGGAGGATATCGAAAAGCAGGTAGATGAGTATCATACAAAAGCCTTTGATCCGTTGGGACTGTCCACCAATCTGGCATTGGAGAGTATGGGAAAACACAAGAGAAGAGCCGGAGGGGAAGAACATCGCTACAATCCGGAGACCATTCATTTGCTGCAGCAGGCAACGTGGACCGGAAATTATGAGTTGTTTAAAGAGTATACAAAGAAGATCGATGCAGAGCAGACAGGATACCTGCGAAGTCTCATGGATTTTGTGTATGCAAAAAATCCAATTCCGCTGGATGAAGTGGAAAGCGTAGAAGAGATTGTAAAACGCTTTAAAACAGGCGCGATGTCGTATGGATCGATCTCACAGGAGGCGCATGAGACACTGGCGATCGCCATGAATCATCTACATGGAAAATCCAACTCCGGAGAAGGTGGAGAAAGTGATGAGCGTCTGGATTCTGCAAATACCGAAACAGACAGATGCTCTGCGATCAAACAGGTGGCGTCCGGAAGATTTGGTGTGACAAGCCGTTACCTGGTCAGCGCAAAGGAAATCCAGATTAAACTGGCACAGGGTGCGAAACCGGGAGAGGGAGGTCACCTTCCCGGAAAGAAGGTATATCCGTGGGTTGCAAAAACAAGACATTCCACACCGGGAGTCAGTCTGATCTCTCCGCCGCCGCATCACGACATTTATTCCATTGAAGATCTGGCACAGCTGATCTATGACCTGAAAAATGCAAACAAATATTCCAGAATTTCAGTCAAACTGGTTTCTGAGGCAGGCGTTGGAACCGTAGCCGCAGGTGTTGCAAAAGCAGGAGCACAGGTGATCCTGATCTCCGGTTATGACGGTGGTACCGGTGCGGCGCCGGAAAGTTCCATCCACAATGCAGGGCTTCCATGGGAATTAGGTCTGGCTGAGACACATCAGACGCTGATCCGGAATGGACTTCGTGAACGTGTAAGGATTGAAACAGACGGAAAGCTGATGAGCGGAAGAGATGTGGCGATCGCAGCGCTTCTGGGAGCGGAAGAGTTTGGGTTTGCAACAGCGCCTCTTGTAACACTGGGATGTGTGATGATGCGTGTATGCAATCTGGATACCTGTCCGGTTGGAATTGCCACACAGAATCCAAAACTTCGGAAACGTTTTCAGGGAAAACCGGAATATGTAGAAAACTTTATGCGGTTTGTAGCGCAGGAACTCCGGGAATATATGGCAAAACTGGGAGTACGTACGCTGGATGAAATGGTAGGAAGAACCGATCTGTTAAAGCAAAATGAGACAAAGCAGTTCCGGATGGCAGACAAGATGGATCTCAGTGAGATCCTGTATCATCCGGCAAAAGAAAATGTGACTTTTCAGGAAGGAAAAGCCTACGATTTTCAGTTGGAAAAAACGCTGGATGAAAAGGTGCTGTTAAAGAAATTAAAAAGTGCAGTGGAAAAAGGAACGAAAGCAGTGCTGGAAACAGAAGTAAAAAATATTGATCGTTCTGCAGGTACGATCCTGGGATCCGAGATTACAAGATTCCACAGAGAAGGGCTGCCGGAAGACACGATCATGATCCATGCAAAGGGTGTCGGCGGACAGAGTTTCGGTGCATTTATTCCAAAAGGAATGACGATGACACTCTGCGGAGACAGTAATGACTATTTCGGAAAAGGTCTCTCCGGCGGAAAGCTGGTTGTTTATCCGCCAAAGAACAGAGGATATCAGGCAGAAGAAAACATCATTGTCGGAAATGTAGCACTTTACGGAGCAACGGCAGGAAAGGCATTCATCAATGGAGTGGCAGGAGAGCGATTTGCAGTTCGTAATTCCGGCGCTTATGCAGTGGTGGAAGGAGTCGGGGAGCACGGCTGTGAATATATGACAGGCGGGCGCGTGGTTGTTCTCGGAAAAACAGGAAAGAACTTTGCTGCAGGAATGAGTGGGGGAATTGCCTATGTTCTGGATGAGAACAGTCATCTTTACCGCAACCTGAATAAAGCAATGGTTGCAATTGAAAAGGTGGAGAATAAGTATGATGTTCAGGAGCTTCGTACTATGATCGAGGAACATGTGGAAAATACGGGTTCTGCACGTGGAAAAGAAATCCTGGAAGATTTTGATGCCTATCTGCCGAAATTTAAAAAGATTATTCCTCATGATTATAAGAAGATGATCGCACTGGCTTCCAAGTGGGAAGAGCGGGGGATGAGCAGCGAACAGGCACAGATGGAAGCCTTTCATGAGAGCTTTCAGAGAAAAGAAAGTGGGGTATAGAAACGATGGGAAAACCAACAGGATTTTTAGAATACGAAAGAAAAAATACAAAGGCAGAAACACCGCTTCAGAGAATTCAACATTTTCATGAATTCAAAACTTCACTGCCTGCAAAAGAACAGCAAAAACAGGGGGGACGCTGTATGGACTGTGGGGTGCCGTTCTGCCAGAACGGCGGTCTGCTCGCAGGGATGACATCAGGGTGTCCACTCCACAATCTGGTTCCGGAAACCAATGATCTGATCTATCGCGGCAACTGGAAACAGGCGTACGAACGTCTGGAAAAAACGCACTGTTTTCCGGAATTTACAGGGAGAGTCTGCCCGGCGCTCTGCGAAGCGGCATGTACCTGTGCACTCCATGGAGACCCGGTTGCAATCAAGGACAATGAGAAAATGATCATTGAGTATGCCTTCCAGAATGGCTGGGTGAGCGCACAGCCGCCGAAAGTACGCACCGGAAAAACCGTTGCAGTGATCGGAAGCGGACCGGCAGGTCTTGCAGCAGCATATCTTCTGAACAGAAGAGGGCATCAGGTGACGGTATTTGAGCGCAGCGACAGAGTCGGAGGACTGCTGTGTTATGGAATCCCGAATATGAAACTGGAAAAGCAGGTAGTGGAGAGAAGGATCCGGCTGATGGAAGAAGAAGGTGTGCTTTTTAAAACTGGAGTAGATGTAGGAAAAGATGTGACGGCAGCTGAACTTCAGAAGCAGTTTGACCGGATCATTTTAGCCTGTGGAGCCTCGAATCCAAGAGACATAGAAGTACCGGGAAGAGACAGTAAAAATATTTATTTTGCTGTTGATTTTCTTTCTTCTGTCACAAAAAGTCTTCTGGATCACAACTTGAAGGAAGGCACATTTATCCCGGCAAAAGGAAAGCATGTGCTGGTGATCGGAGGCGGTGACACCGGAAATGACTGTGTGGGAACGGCAATCAGATTGGGAGCAAAATCGGTGACACAGTTGGAGATGATGCCGAAGCCGTCTAAAGAGCGGACCGCTTCCAATCCATGGCCGCAGTGGCCGCGTACAGAAAAAACGGATTATGGTCAGGAGGAGTCCATTGCCGTTTTTGGAAAAGATCCGAGAGTGTATCAGACAACGGTAAAGGAATTTCAGAAGGACAAAAATGGAAATGTAAAAAAGGCAGTTTTGATTCAACTGGAGCCGCAAAAAGATACAAAAACAGGCAGAATGCAGATGGTTCCGGTTCCGGGAAGTGAAAAGACGATCGATGTCGGTCTGGTGCTGATCGCGGCAGGATTTCTTGGAAGTCAGAAATATGTGACAGATGCATTTGGTGTTTCCGTAGATGGCAGAACCAATGTGGCAGCCAGGGAAACAACTTATGAGACCAGTGTGCCCGGGGTATTTGCTGCCGGAGATATGCGCAGAGGCCAGTCTTTGGTTGTATGGGCAATCCAGGAAGGAAAGCAGGTGGCAAAGGCAGTAGACTGTTCTCTGATGGGGTATACAAATCTGTAAGATAGAATTATAATAAGGTCAGAATGTAAGACAAGGAGAGGATGTTATGGAGAAGGATAGAAAAACAGAAATTCTACAGATCGTGGAGGAAGAAGGAGTAGAATTTATCCGTCTGCAGTTTACGGATATGTTCGGAACATTAAAAAATATTGCTGTTCCGGTCAGCTGCCTGGAAGAAGCGATGGATGACAGTTGTACGATTGATCTGGCGTCCCTGAACGGGTTTGCCGAAGATGAGGAGACACAACTGTATCTCAAACCGGATTTTTCTACGTTTACGATACTGCCATGGCGTCCTCAAAATGGAAAAGTCGCTCGTTTTCTGTGTGATGTATGCAATGAAGATGGAGAAGAATATGAGTTGAGTCCGCGTCTGATCTTAAAACGTGTACTGGAAAAAGCAGAAGAGATGGGATACACACTGGAAGTGAATCCAGAGTGTGAGTTCTTTTTGTTTCACACAGATGATGATGGGATGCCGACAACGGTTTCCCATGAAAAAGCAGGATATCTTGATACATCTCCAATTGATTTGGGAGAGAACACGAGGCGGGATATTATTTTGACATTGGAGGAAATGGGATATCAGATCGCATCCTCTCACCATGAGATTGCTCCGGCACAGCATGAAATAGACTTTACATTTGAGGATGCCCTTTCTACGGCAGACAAGATGATGACTTTTAAAATAGCAGTCCGTACCATTGCAAAACGCTATGGGCTGCACGCAACGTTTATGCCAAAACCAAGACAGGATGTGAACGGTTCCGGCCTACACCTGCATATGCGTCTGCTTAAAAACGGAAGAAACCTTTTTACGGACGAGGCAGGCAAATTAAGTGCAGACGGAGAAGCATTCCTTACAGGGGTTCTGGAGCACATCGTGGGAATGACAGCCATTGCCAATCCATTGGTCAACTCCTATAAGCGTCTGGTTCCGGGATTCGAGGCGCCTTCTGATGTGACCTGGTCCAAAACACAGAGGAATGCGCTTCTCTACGTTCGAAAACGCAGAAAAGAAGGCATAGACCTGGAACTTCGAAGTCCGGACTGTGCGGCAAACCCATATCTTTTACTGGCGCTTTGTCTGGAAGCAGGTTTGGACGGCCTGAAAAAACAGAAGAAAGCTCCGGCCGAACTGACCGAAGACATCCGAAGACTGTCCTGTGAAGAAAAAAGACAGCGTGGAATCCAGAGTCTGCCTGAGAATCTGGGTGTGGCACTGGATGCGATGGGCAAAGATCCCCTGATTCGGGAAGTTCTGGGAGAAGCTTATGTGAAAGAATATCAGAAAATGAAACGCAGAGAATGGAAGGACTATCTGGAACAGGTGACAAAATGGGAACTGGAGCAGTATCTGTATCTGGTTTAGGAGAATTAGTGGAGGCCGCAGATGGGAGTCATTGTTGTTGTACTACCGAATCTTGAGAATGCGAAAAAAGTGAAAAAAATACTGATGGAACACGGATTTCAGACGGTGTTTGCGTGTTCTTCTGCCGCTGCGGCTCTCCAAATGGTGAATGAATATCCGTATGGTCTTGTTATCAGCGGTTACCGGATGCCCGATATGTATTATCTGGATCTGGTGGATTGTCTGCCCCGGAATTTTGAATCTGTGCTTGTGGGATCGGAAGAAACGGTAGCACGGGCGGGTGCCGGGATGTTGTCATTGACTATGCCGGTAAAAGCGTATGATCTGGTCAATACTGCGAATATGGTACTTGGTCAGTTGGAGCGAAGGGTGCAAAAGAAATCAAAAGCTCCCAAAAAACGAAGTGAGAAGGAAGAAAATTATATTCGCAATGCAAAATTTCTGCTGATGGAGCGCAATTATCTGACAGAAGACGAGGCTCATAAATATTTGCAGAAGTGCAGTATGGATAATGGAACCAATATGGTAGAAACAGCACAGATGATTCTGACGCTGTTGTTTGATGAGACATAACTGAAAAGTAGGAAGGAAAAACAATGCCGAATTTAAATGAAAACTATTTGAAACTGCAGGAAAACTATCTTTTTTCGGAAATTGCACATCGTGTGGCAGAGTATACAAAACAGAATCCGGAAAAAGAAGTCATCCGCCTGGGAATCGGAGATGTGACCCGTCCATTGTGTGAATGTGCGGGAGAGGCGCTGCTTGAAGGTGCAGGGGAGATGATGTCAGCAGACACATTCAAAGGCTATGGACCGGAACAGGGATATGCCGATACAAGAAACGCAATTGTGGATTACTACAAAAGAAACGGTGTGGATGTGGATGCCTCTGCGGTTTTTATATCAGATGGTGCCAAGAGCGACACCGGAAATATTACCGATCTGTTTGCACATGACAATGTGATCCTGATCCCGACACCGGTGTATCCGGTCTATGTAGATTCGAATGTGATGTGCGGGAACCAGATCCAATATATTCAGGGAAATGCAGACAACGACTTCCTTCCGATGCCGGACTGGGATCAGCATGCAGATATCATTTATATCTGCTCTCCAAACAATCCGACCGGTGCATGTTATAACAAAGAACAGCTAAAAGAATGGGTGGATTATGCCAGAAAGAATCAGGCAGTGATTCTTTTTGATGCGGCGTATGAAGCTTTTATATCAGATCCGGAGCTGCCGAGAAGTATCTATGCTGTTGAAGGTGCGAAACAGTGCGCCATTGAGTTCTGTTCTCTTTCCAAAACTGCCGGATTTACCGGGACACGATGTGGCTATACCATTGTTCCGAAAGAACTTGTATTTACGGCATCCACCGGAGAAGAAATGTCTTTGAATGCAATGTGGAACAGAAGACAGTGTACAAAATATAACGGAACTTCTTATATTGTACAGAAGGCGGCTGCAGCTGTATTTCGTGAGGAAGGAATCAGACAGTGCAGGGAAAATCTGGAATACTACCGGACGAATGCGCGTGTGATCACAGAGACGCTGACCGATCTTGGGATTCGTTTTTATGGTGGTGTACATTCCCCGTATGTGTGGTTTGAGTGTCCGAATGGGATGGATTCCTGGTCATTTTTTGATGAGCTTTTAGAAAAGATCCAGGTAGTTGGAACCCCTGGAGCCGGTTTTGGTGAGAATGGAAAACGGTACTTCCGACTGACATCATTCGGCACACATGAGAGTACGCAGGAGGCGATGAAACGCTTCCGGTCATTGTTCCAGACAGTATAAAAACGGAACAGATGGTTCTCTGATCAGAGAAGTTTTCTTTCTAAAAAAAGCATGAAGTTTATGACAGTCAGAGTCAAATATGGTATACTGATAATGACTAAATGAGAAGGGAGATTTTCCAAATTGAGAGGAGAACACCAGATGGAAGATGCGATCAAAAATTACGAAGATGTGGATAGTTGGAAGACCGTCATTTTCTTATATAACGCAGCATTGAAAGAAGTAGGAACAAAGCTGGAGATCCTCAATGATGAGTTTCAGCATGTACATAAATATAATCCAATCGAGCATATCAAGACAAGGATCAAGACACCGGAGAGTATCGTAAAAAAGCTGAAGCGATACGGATATGAGACTTCAATTGAGAATATGCTCCGGTATATCAATGATATTGCGGGGGTGCGTCTGATTTGTTCTTTTACGTCAGACATTTACCGCCTTGCAGAGATGATCGGGAATCAGACAGATCTGAAAGTACTTGCGATCAAGGATTACATCAAAAAGCCGAAAGAGAGTGGATACAAGAGCTATCATATGCTTGTATCTGTGCCGATTTTTCTTTCGGACAGTGTGGTAGATACCAAGGTGGAGATTCAGATCCGTACCATTGCCATGGATTTCTGGGCCAGTCTGGAACATAAGATCTACTATAAGTTTGAAGGGGATGCACCGGATTATATCAGCCGTGAGCTACAGGAGTGTGCACAGATGGTATCTGAGCTGGACGACAAGATGTTATCGTTGAACGAGGCGATACAGGCGTGTCTGGAAGTGGAGAACGGTACATCGTCACAGGAAGATCCGGCAGAGAAGAAGCCGGAAGAGGAGAAAAGGCAGGAAGATATCGTAGAACATATTTTAGGAAGAGAATCATAGAGAAAGAATAGCCAAAGCTGCACCGATTTCTGCAGATTTGGCTGTTTTTTTATATTGGATGAAAGTTCGGCTTCATATTTTGAAAAGTGCAGACAGAAGAAAATCCCAGTTCTTTTAATTCTTTTAACGTTTCGGGAATATACGCGGCAAGGATAATTCTGCTTTTACCAGAAAAAAAGTTAGTAAACAAAAACGTGGTTTACCAAACTGAGGATGAACAGGTGGTAAACTGAAAACAAAAGTAAACTAGATATCATAATGATTAGTTGTACATAAAACGATAAATTTATAGTCATAATGCATAAAAATATGATGTGTTATTCGTAGAAAAATTACAAAAACGAGGAATGTGTAAAAGAAATATTCACAGAGCGCCGGGAAAACAGGAGGTCAGCCCGTACATTGCACTTGGAGAAGAGGACAAAGCAGCACTGCGGACATTAAAAGAAAAATACAATATTACATTTAATACAAAATCAACACCGACAGGTGCGGATACAGCATCCAATGTGGATCTTACGAAATATTTATAGGAAAAAACATCTATAGGAGGAAGAGAAATGGAAATTACAATTGTACAGGCCGTTCTGATCGGACTTTGGACAGGCGTGTGTCTCAGCGGTATGCTTTTGGGGATTTATACAAACCGCTGTCTGATCATGGCTACAGGAGTGGGACCAATGTCATTAACTTAACGAGAATTCAGATCTTATGTCTGAATTCTTTTTTTCT
>UQVC01000022.1 GCA_900544395.1 uncultured Ruminococcus sp.
TGTCACATTCTGCTGTCAGTTCACGGATTCCTTCCATACTCTGGGCAAACCAGTCTTCCGGATTTTGCTCGGACCAGCCTGGATGCGGAAAATACAATGGATATTCTCTTGACACGATCTTATGAATGGTTCCGTTCTCATCCATCAGCAGTAATTTTACTGCTGATGTTCCGAGATCCACACCTATGTATAACATACGATTCCTCCTGCTTTTCCTATTCGTTCCAAGGATTTTCTGTTGGATATCTGACACCTTTTGGCTGATTATATCCAATCTCACTGACATCTACTCCAATATATTTGAATACTTCAAACAATGCCTTGCCCCATTTTCCAAATGCAACCGCTCCATGATGTGGATAATTGCCTTCGATCAGGACATGACGGTAAAATCTTCCCATCTCAGGAATCGCGAAAATTCCAATCGATCCAAAGGAGCGTGTCGGTACCGGAAGCACTTCACCCTGTGCAATATAAGCGCGCAGTTTGCAGTCTGCTGTACTCTGCAGACGGAAGAATGTAATATCTCCAGGAATGATATCCCCTTCCAAAGTTCCCTGAGTCACTTCTTCCGGAAGGGCTCTTGCCATAATCATCTGGTACTTCATCTCACAGAATGACAACTTGGAAGATGCGGTGTTTCCACAGTGGAATCCCATGAATGTATCTTTTTGCGTATATGGGAATTTTCCTTCAATATCTTCTTTGTACATATCATTCGGCACCGTATTGTTGATATCCAGAAGTGTCACTGCATCTTCACTGACAACGGTTCCGATAAATTCACTCAATGCACCGTAGATATCTACTTCGCATGATACCGGGATTCCCTGTGCTGTAAGACGGCTGTTTACATAACATGGAACAAATCCAAACTGTGTCTGGAATGCCGGCCAGCATTTTCCTGCAATTGCCACATATTTTCTGTATCCTCTGTGCTCTTCTACCCAGTCTTTTAAAGTCAGTTCATACTGTGCCAGTTTTGCAAGAATTTCCGGTTTTTTATTGCCTGCTCCAAGTTCTGCTTCCATCTCTGCTACAACCGCCGGAATCCGTTCATCTCCATCATGTTTATGATATGCTTCAAACAGATCCAGCTCAGAGTTTTCTTCAATCTCTACTCCCAGATTGTAAAGCTGCTGGATCGGCGCATTACAAGCAAGGAAATTCAGCGGACGTGGTCCAAAGCTGATGATCTTTAAACTGCTCAGACCAATCACTGCTCTTGCAATCGGACGGAACTCTGCGATCATATCTGCGCATTCTTCTGCATTTCCTACCGGATATTCTGGAATATATGCTTTTACATTTCTCAATTTTAAGTTGTAGCTTGCATTGAGCATACCACAGTATGCGTCCCCTCTTCCCTGTACCAGGTTGTCTCCGCTCTCCTCGGCTGCTGCGATAAACATCTTCGGTCCGTCAAAATGTTTTGCAAGCAACGTCTCCGCAATCTCTGGTCCGAAATTGCCAAGATACACAACAAGCGCATTGCATCCTGCATTTTTAATGTCCTCCAGAGCCTGCACCATGTGAATCTCGCTCTCCACGATACAGATCGGACATTCATAAATATCTGCATCTCCATATTTTTCTGTATATGCTTTCATCAGGTTCTTCCGTCTTGTCACGGAAAGACTCTCTGGAAAACAATCTCTGCTCACTGCAACAACTCCAATTTTTAATTCTGGCATATTACTCATACCGTTACCATCCTTTCTTCTTGCTTTTTTGTTTTTTATCCAACTGTAATATTTTCTCCGTGTAATCCGTTCACGACACCTTCAATTTCTGCCTCTTCATGTGCGATCAGCCACTTATTCACCGCAGTCAATAGTCTGCTCTCGCCATTTGCTTCCGGTGTAAACGGCAGCGCCTCATTCGTCCCCTTCGGAAGTACAACCACGCAGCGGAAACCACTTTCTTTGGCATTGCATGGCGCATAGTGTAAGGTTGTCGCATACAATTCCACTGCCGTTCCTGCCGGAACAAGAAATGCTTCCACAAGCGCTGTATCATAAGTGTCCTCTTTGATGTCCTGCTGACATCCAAGCAGCAGAATCAAATCTGTCACTGCGATATCAATTTCTGAGGATCTGTGATACTCCAGAGCATTCAATTTCACATTGCTCCCATTACAATACCCAATCTGAATCGGCAGTCCTCCAAATCCTTTTTCTCTGACTGTCACCGCATCCGGAAGTACTTCCAGCGCTTCCACAGACGGCACATAAATCACATCTTCCGGAAGCGGGGTATGCTCCATCTCTTTTAAGATCCGCTCCACCGGAATATCTGTCATTACTTTTCCGTACTTTGCAAAAGCGGCATCTGTAACTTTCTGAATCTCCATAAAAAATGACCTCCAATCAAAAACCTGTCTCCAAGTTTCCCATTGAGGTTATTTTATCAACTTTTTTTTGCTTCTGCGACCAATTATTTGCCCTTTTTATGTCAATTTCTTATCCTTTTTATTGATCCTTGGTTTTTTCCTCCCAGTAAAATAAAAACAACATCAGAAGAGCAAAAATACTCAATGCTGCTGACAACATAATTTTCACCTCTTTCCTTTACATCATTCAAATTCTTTTCTATAATAAAACTATATTCAAAAAACAGTATATTTTATATTATTTTTACGCATTTTTTTATTAAAATAAAGACTAATTTTTCCTATTTTATCATTTTTCATCACACACAAAGGAGGACACGTTTCATGGAAATTCATTCTATTCACATCAATAGTAATCAACTGGAAGAAATTGCAGGTCTTACCACAGAATATCCCTATGTTATGCATCGCACTGATATGAAACGAACACAGATCCCATGGCACTGGCATGAAGAAATTGAATTCGGTTATGTAGAGGAGGGTGCAATGGAAATCCATACCGTAAATCAAACATATCTGTTTCGCAAAGGCGAAGGATTTTTTATCAATTCCAATGTTCTCGCCTCCATGTATCCTGTTTCAGAAGAACCACAGGTTATTTTTTGTTCTCACCTGTTTCATCCTGTTTTTTTAAGCGGACACTTCAAAAGTATTTTTGACACAAAGTACATCGCACCTGTAATTCAGGACAAACGTTTTGATCTTATCGAACTCCAGAATACTACAAACACACAAAAAAAGATGCTCGTTCTCCTGGAAACGGCATCTGCTTTACAAATGAATCCTGATCAGGAATTCCAGATTCGTAATCTATTTTCTGAAATCTGGCTTCTGCTGATTGAAGAAATCAATTCGCGAAAGACACAAAAACTACCTGTAAAATCTACAGAACAAAATCGGATCCAAACAATGCTGTCCTACATCCATCAAAACTATATGCACCCTGTTTCTCTGGAAGAAATTGCCCGTTCTGCCGCTGTCAGCAGTCGGGAATGCACACGGTGTTTCAAACATACAATTCAGAAAACCCCCTTTGAATATTTGCTGGATTACCGTATCAAAGCTGCAGAAGCAGAATTAAAAAATCCACAGAAGACAATCACCGAAATTGCTTTATCCTGTGGATTTTCTAATAGTGCCTATTTTACAAAGATATTTCGCGAAAGAAAAGGTGTCACTCCAAGCGCCTATCGAAAGTCAAGGTTTTGATTCCGATACTCGCTTGGACGGATCCCATATTTTTTCTGAAAAGCTCTCGCCAGCGCCTTGCTGTTTGGAAATCCATGTTCCAATGCGATCTCACTCAACGTCCTGTCACTGTCACGGATATCTTTCCAGGCATATCTAAGACGAATATCCTGCAGATAGGATTTAAAAGTCACTCCTGCATACTTCTGAAACATTCTGGAAAGGTATGTGGGAGAATATCCGAAGATTTTTGCCAGGTTCTCCAGAGTCAGCTCTGACGTATAATTATCTTTGATATAAGAAGTGATCGTGGAAAGCCGGTTCAAATTTTTATTATTGCGTAATTGTGCTTCTGTTACATCAATACTCTGATATTCAGAAACCAACAGATGCATCACAAGATAAAACAGACCTTTCACTTCCATTTCATAGCCCCGCTCTTTTTTTATGTACCCCTCATACATCTGGCGAATCAACTCCATCAGTCGTTCATCCCGATCCACCGGATTGTGTGTGAACCAGATGAATCCTTCTCCCGTAAAATAATTCTCAAACAATCGGATTGGTATCTGCAACACAATCGTCTGGTTCGGCTTTGGAGAATGCACGGAATGAACTTCGTTGGAATTCACGATCATAAATTCTCCCTGCACAAGAGGATACGGCTTTTCTTTGATATAGAAACAAAGTTCCCCCTCACAGACCGCAAAAATCTCCACAGAACGATGCCAGTGCGTCTCCCTCTTGTAATTTCCGTCTTTTCCTTCAAAAATAAACATTTTAAACGGCAAGTCTTCATTCGGCACGATCAACTCATGATTGTACTGCATGGTCACACCCCTTTATAATCCAAATTCTTCAAATAATTTCTGCTGATAATCGTGATCCTCTGCTGCTTTTATAATATCAGCTATCCGGTCAGCCTTAGAAAGCGCCAGATTCAGAGCATTGATTCGTTTTTCTATTGCTTCCACGCTCTGTTTCGTTCGTTCCTGTACCTGTTTGTTCACTTCTGCATTAATTCTTTCTTCTGCCAATTTCTTTGCTTCCGCTTCAATCTCATCTTTCATCAATTCCCGCAATGCATCACACATTCCTTTTACCTCCTTCTTTTGTTAACTTCAGGAGATTTCGCCTTCCGAAAACTCCTGCCTGCTTGATTTGAAAAGCATGAATTTTCTGAAAGGACAGGCGTTTGCCTGTTTTTGAAATGAATCAGATATTCTGCATCTTGCAGAAGCAAAATGAATGTTAGAAAAACTATGCTTTGTTTTATTCTAGCACATTTCTTACAAAAACACACTTGCTTTCTCATATAAATCTTCGCTAATCTGCAGGTGAATTTCTGCCGGTTCTGTGCTATGATAAAAAAAGTTCTAACACGTTTCAGAAAGGATGTTGCTTATGAATTACAAACATATTATCTTTGATTTTGGAAATGTTCTTGCCAGCTTTCAGACGGATGACCTGCTTCGCGCCTACTGCACTGCAGAAGACCTTCCGCTGATGCGGGATGCCGTCTATCATAACTGGCAGGCTTTGGATGAAGGAAGTATTTCCTATGAAGAATATCAGAAGGAAACCTTTGCTCAGCTTCCTGTCCGGCTTCATGAAACTGCACACAAATGTTTTGAAACCTGGTATCAGCACATGGTACCTATCGCCCCTGTTTGGGAGATGGTTCGCACATTGAAGGAACGGCACATCGGACTTTATATTCTTTCCAACGCGCCTGTTTTCTTTGAAGAACATGCTGACTTTTTTGAAATTACGGAATTATTTGACGGCGCCGTCTATTCTGGATCCATCAAAAAATTCAAACCAAATCCTGATATTTATCAGCACTTGTTTGACACATTTTCTCTAAATCCTGCGGATTGCTTTTTCCTCGATGACAAAGCAGAAAATATTGAAAGTGCAAAAAAACTGGGCATGAACGGCCTGGTCTTTACCGGAAAGAATCTCTCAGAAATCAAAAATGCCATCGGACTGGAAGAATAACTTCCGCCGACGGCATCTTTTTACAGATTTCTGATTTTAAATTCTCTCTGTGCTTCTCTTTTCTGGTCTTTTTTTGCGATATCATCCCGCTTATCGTACAATTTCTTACCTTTCGCAAGTCCCACTTCTACTTTTACAAGACTTCCGTTGAAGTATACCTGTAATGGAACAACTGTATTCCCTTTTTCTTTCATCTTTCCAAAGATCTTATCGATTTCTTTTTTATGAAGCAGCAATTTTCTTGGTCTCAATGGATCCTTGTTGAAAATATTTCCCTTTTCATACGGTGAAATATGCATTCCGTAAATAAACATCTCTCCATTTTCAATCCGGATAAATGCCTCTTTAATACTGCACTGTCCCATACGAAGAGATTTTACTTCTGTCCCATGCAATACGATCCCTGCCTCATATTTTTCCAGAATAAAATAATCATGATATGCTTTTTTGTTATTCGCGATCAATTTTCCCGCTGCTTTTGCCATCGCATGTTCCCCTTTTCTCTCTGCTAAAATCTGTCATTTTCCGAGCCATCATTCCAAAACTCAAAATCAATGGTTCGTGACAGGCGGTTGGCGCCTGTAACCTGAACCAGCACTCGCTGACCCAGCTTATAGACTTTATGTGTACGTTCTCCTACAAGTTCATACCGGTCTTCCAGACATTCATAATGATCATCTCTCATATTGACCACGTGAACAAGTCCTTCAATGGTATTTGGCAGTTCCACGTAGGCTCCCCACTTTGTGATTCCGGAAATGACACCTTCAAAGACTTCTCCAATACGCTCCTGCATGTATTCTACTTTCTTTAATTTCACCGTCTCACGTTCAGCCTCTTCTGCCCTTCGTTCCATTTCACTGGACTGGGTGGCAACATCCTGCAGAATTTTCTGATAATGTGCGGTTCTGTCTTCATTGAATCTGCCCCTCAGATTCTCCTTGATGATCCTGTGGATCTGCAGATCCGGATATCTTCGGATTGGGGAAGTAAAGTGAGTGTAATACTGTGCAGCCAGCCCAAAATGTCCTGCATTTTCCGGCGTATATCTTGCCTGCTTCATCGACCGCAGCGCCAGTCTGCTGATCAAAGCCTCCTGTGGCGTACCCTCCACTTTTTCCAGAAGTTTCTGAATCTCTTTTGGTCGGATCTCATTGCCCATATGAATATGATATCCGAAATTATTGATAAAGGTACTCAGCGTTCTTACTTTCTCCTCTTCCGGCGCTTCGTGGGTACGGTACAAAAACGGAATCTCTCTCCAGAAGTATTCCTCTGCCACTGTCTCGTTTGCCGCCAGCATGAAGTCTTCGATCATCTTTGTTGCCGCATTTCTCTCATAAGGCTTTAACTCTACAGGTTTTCCCTGTTCATCCAAAATGATCTTCGTTTCCGGGAAATCAAAGTCGATAGCGCCGCGCTTTTTCCGACGCTCTCTGAGAAGCTTGGAAACCTCTGCCATTTGTTCAAACATCGGAACCAGCTCCTGATATCTTTCCCGTTCCTTCTCATCCCGCTCTTCCAGAATCTTTGCCACACTGGTATAGGACATCCTCTGATCCACCCGGATGACAGTCTCTGCAATCACATGATCCACAATTTCACCTTTCGTATCTACCGTCATGATACAGCTAAGCGCCAGTCGATTTTCCCCTGCATTTAAAGAACAGATTCCATTAGAGAGCTTATGCGGGAGCATGGGGATTACCCTGTCCGCCAGATACACACTGGTCCCACGCTTTAACGCTTCCCGATCCAGTGCACTTTTTTCCTGCACATAATTGGTCACATCCGCAATATGCACTCCCAGCTTCCATCCCTGTTCCACTTTTGTCAGAGAAACAGCGTCATCCAGGTCCTTTGCATCCTCTCCGTCAATGGTCACCATCTGCCAGTCTCTTAAATCCAGCCGCCCTGCCATATCCGCTTCGCTTACATCTTTTCCCACACGTTCTGCCTGGTTTAAGACTTTTTCCGGAAATTCTGTCGGAATATCATACTCCTTTACGATTGATAAAATATCCGTTCCGGGATCATTGATATGCCCCAGAATCTCTACAACCTTCCCTTCCGGCTTCAGATTCTCTCCGCCATAGGAAGTCAGTTCTACAACCACCTTATGTCCGGTCATGGCGCCTTTTTCTTTCCCTGCCGGAATATAAATATCTTTCAAAACACGCTGGTTATCCGGACGCACAAATCCAAAACTCTTGCTTTTTTCATACAAACCGACAATCTTCGTCGTTCCATGGGAAAGGATCTTTACAATCTTCCCTTCTCTTCGCTTTCCTTCCGGAGCTTTGGTAATGACAAATTCGACCTCATCTCCCTGGAAAGCTCCATTGGTATGTTCCTCGGGAATAAAGATATCCTCTTCTTCCCCTTCCTGCAAAACAAACCCAAATCCGCGGGCATTGGCCTGAAATATTCCTTTCTGATACTGAGGCTGTCCTTTCACGTATTTTCCCTTTTTAGAGACGTAAATCTTTCCGTCTGCTTCCAACGCCTCCAACACTTCTTTCAGCTCATGCCTCTGTTCTCTCGGGATCTGCAAAAGCATGGCAATCTCTTTCAACTTCATCGGCACATACAGATCGTCACAAATCAGATCATAAATCACCTTTTTCCTTTTCTCAAATGTAGTTCCCATTCGTTCACCTTCTTTCTCAATGATAGTAATTCCTGTTTTTCTTTCCATCTATTCGGTTTTTCTATATTTCCCTAAAAGAAAAACACTCTACTTTTGCATAGAGTGTTTGATCGCTTTCCTTAGTTAAATACTTTCAGATTCAGTACCACTGCAAGTACCATAAACAAAATTGCAAGGAACTTTGTAGACTTTACAAGTGCTCCTTCCATCGAACGTCCCTTATTCTGCCCCCAGTAGGAATCTGCTGCTCCACTGATTGTTCCCAGCCCTGCAGACTTTCCTTCCTGAAGAAGAATAATTGCTGATAACGCAATACAATCTATTACAAAAATAATCGTCAATACAATTTTTAAAATATCCATATCTTCACACCTCCTGTGGATAACCTTTTATAGTTTACCATAGAATCTTTGATCCTGCAATAGATTTACAAGAAAATGGCGGATGAATTCTTCTTTCACCCGCCTGCTTTTCTAAATTGCCTGATGGCAACTATTTTTTCTTTCTTCTGATGATGATCACTGCGCCAACTGCCACAACTGCCACGATCAGAAGACCTGCCCATACCATGATATTGGCATTATCTCCAGTCTGCACTCCCTGAGAGTGAGAACCGGATGTACTTCCGTTGCTCTGGCTTCCGCCATTGCTGTTATGATTTCCGGAATTTCCATTATTTCCGCCATTGTTGCTTCCATGATCGCTGCCATTTCCATTGTTTCCATTTCCATCCTGGCCGCCATTTCCATTGTTGTCATCTGGATTTGGACCTGGGTTTGGATTCGGGTCTGGATTCGGGTTCGGATCTGGATCTGGATTTGGTTCTGGATCCGGATCTGCTTTTTCTCCTTTGACCAGAATTTTCACGTCCGCTCTCGCTGCTGCTTTTGTTCCACTTGCATCTGTCACCTGAACAGTCGCGATCACTTCTGTATCTTTTTCTGGTGTAGTTACTGCTCCATCCAGTGCGATGATTCCTTCTGGATTCACTGCCACAAGTTCAATACTGCATCCTTCCGGTACTTCTGGAAGAACCAGTTTTTTCGTTCCCGCTTCGATCACAGATGGAATCTTATGATTCTTTAAGATCTCATCCAGGATTTCCTGTGCAGTTGGAAGCTGTGGTACTTCTACTGGTTTGAATTCTCCCATCAGTTCTGTATTTTTCTCTACTGTAAACTGATATTCTGCATCTGTAGATACATAATCATCCTGTCCTTTTTCTTTCCAGCCGACAAATTCAAAACCATCCTTTGCTTCTGCCTTCACTGTGGCTGTTACACCTTCTTTGTATACACCATCCTCTTTGTCCATGGAAACAGTTCCCATGTTTTCATCATTGGACTGTACAACAATACGGTAGTATTTCTCCGGAACCGGCGCCAGTTTGAATTCTGCGCGCAGAACCCGATCAGCTTCTGCCTGGAACTCATATTCTGCTCCTGCTCCCTCTACCGGAGTGAGAACTTCTTCTCCATCTACTTTTGTCACTTCCAGCCACTGTACGAACTCATAACCTGCTTTTGGTTCTGCTTTCACAGTGATCTTTGTTCCTTCTTTGTAGATATTTCCTTCATTTGCAGGATCCATTGTCACGGTTCCCATCTGAAGATCCGGTGTCTCTACATAAATCAAGTAAGAATGCTCTACTTCTTTAAAGTTTGCAGTCAGCTCCATATTTTCCTGAATCTGGAATACATACGGATTTTCTTTGCTTACAACTTCCTGAGTTCCTTTCTTCGTGAAGCCTACAAATTCGTAGTCTTCTGATGCCGGAACCGCACTGACTTTGATTTCTGTGCCTGCCTCATAAGAATCCTGCTGTGGTTCTACGAGAACAGATCCCATATTTTCATCATTTGCTGCAACTGCAAACGTAAATTTCTCTGCCGGGATCTTTTCGAAGTTCGCTGTCAGATCCACATCTTTTGTTACTTCAAATACATATGGATTAGACTCACTGCGTACGTTTCCTTCTGCATCTGTCCAGTTTACAAAACGGAATCCTGCATTTGCTACTGCAATCACTTCTGCTTTTTCACCTTTTTTGTAGCTTCCGTCTGCAGAATCAATGGTTACAGTTCCCATTGCATTGTCATTTGCTTTGATCGTTACATGGAAGATTTCTTCCGGTACTTCTTCTTTGACAAAGTTAGCAGTCAGATCTGTATTTTCTGAAATTGCAAATTTATATTCTGCCTCTTTGCTGACTTCTTCCTCCGTACCAGTCTTGGTCCAGTTGACAAATTGATATCCTTCTTTTGCCTCTGCTTTGACTGTTACCTCTGTTCCCGCTTCATAGGAATCCTGCTTCGGATCTACCGTCACGGTTCCCATTGCTTCATCATTGACTGCTGTTTTCAGCGTAAATGTTTCTTTTTCCGGTTCTGTGAATGTAAAGGTAAATGGTGCCGGAACCGATTCATTGCCAGACTGATCCACTGCTGTGATCCGTACTTCGTAAACAGTTCCCACCTCTAATTTATCCATGGTAAATTCTGGTGTTTCACTCTCACCAATCTTCACACCATTCTGATAAATGCGATAACCTGCAACATCCGTGTCTTCCGGTGCTGTCCATGTCAGTTTTGCAGAATCTTTTCCGATAGATGTTACCTGAACGTTTGTAACTACTCCTGGTTTTACAACATCTGTTGTTGTCACACCGTGAATCTGAATGGAATCTTCAGATGATACTTCGTTTGAGTTCAATGCAAAAATATCAAAGTCATATGTAACACCTGACTCCAGACCTTCCACACGAATTCTTGTATCTGTTGTCTTTACTTCCTGGTCATTCCATTTTACCAGATAAGAAGCGGCACCTTTGACCTTATCCCATTCCAGGATTGCAGAGGTACTTTCCACATGAACTACCCGGCCTTTTGCATCGCCGATTTCCGGAACATTTGGTTCTCCAAGTGCTGCAATTGCTTCATTCAGATCTTCTGTTGCCTGATCTACCGTTGGCTGATCTGCTTTGGCATCGTTCATTACCTGTACAGCCTTGTCATATACCTTCTTAAACTCTGCCCATTTCTCTGCATCGTAAGAATCTTCGATCAATCCAGCGCCTGTTTCAATCGCTGTCTGAAGTGCTGATTTATCTACATCTGCTGCCTGTACCGGTGCAAAGATTTTCAGGTAATCCAGGTTTGCCTGCTGACTGTTTCCTCGCTTCACAATTGTACAACGAATTGTATGCTTTGTATTTTCCAAATCTTTTTTCTCAAAGATTTTTTGCTGCGGATCTCCATTTGAAGAACCTTCTAATGATACATTTTCAGCTTTTCCACCATCAATGCTTACATCAAAACTTGCAAAGTTTGCATGTTTCTGTGCATAGATTTCTACTCCTGTACCAGTAAATGTGTACTCAAAGTATTTGCCTGCACCTGTTGCTTCCGTTTTTGTCTTTCCGTGATGTTTTTCTGGCTCTCCTGCATATGGTTTCCACCCATCACTCCAAGTAATATTGGTATTAATTTTTCCATCTTCCGATGCATCTTCTACAATCGTTTCTCCGGATCCAAGATCACCTGCAAGTGCTACAGTCAATGTGCATGTGCCTTTCACTTCAGAATTTGCATTGGAAGTTGCTGTAATAGTAACTTCTCCATTTTTCTTATGAACTGTCACCAGTCCGTTTTCATCTACAGATGCAATATCTGTATTGGAAGAAGACCATGTCACACTCTTATCTTTTGCATCATCTGGTGTTACTTTGGCCTGCATCTGTACAGGACCTTCTTTCCCAATCGTTGTAATTCCAGAAACTGTAGAAACTTCCACTTTTTCCGGAAGTGCAATGGTATTGTCTAAGACATTCAGTGCATCCAATTCTACCTTTGTATCAGAACTTGCATCTACTTTTTCATTAATGGCTTTCAGCTCTAATGTATGTGTACCATGCTCCAGATCATCTTTCTTAAATACCACCTGCTGACGTTTTGTAGTAGAACTGTATGTGTCTGCTTTTCCACAAGACTCTCCGTCAATGAATACTTCGTATTTTCCACGATCTGTATTGGTACAAGTGATTACTTCAATACCGGTTCCCACAAATTCCAATTTCACCGTTTCTTTTCCTGTTGGATCATTTAAGAATTTAATGGTATCTTTATAGTTACCTTCATTAGCTCTGTCCCAGTCTCTCCATGCACCGCTGTATACAATGTGAGGATCTTTATTATCGATCTTTCCTGCTCCAAGTGCTTCTACCAGCTCTGCTTTTTCGCTGAGTTTTGTCTCTTTTCCATCGATCACTGCAGATACCTGATAATAGATTTTACCAAATGCTTTGTCTGCATTTTTGTCAATGTATTCTGTCTTCTCTACTCCGTCTGCGATCTTCTGTACATCTCCGGACTCGATCTGACGATATACATTGTATGTAACTGTTTTTTCTTCTTCTGCTTTTTTATCTTTTTTGTCTTTTTTATCCTGTTTTACTTCAACAGCATCCCAGGTCAGTTTTCCAGTTTTATCATCTGTACGTTTTGCAGACAATCCTGTCGGTGCATCCCCTTTTGCCGGGATGTCTTTTACATAATAAGTCTGTCCTGCTGTTGTATCAAAAGAAACTCTGTCCTGAGATTCTACGGTAACACTGACTCTGTTGCCATCTTTGTCTGTAATCGTTGCAAACGATGCATTTGGCACGTTGATCGTTGCTTTTCCTCCATTATTGGAGAGAATCTCTGCGCTTGTCAGATGTTTGTTTTTCCAGTTCATGGATACTTCAAAGTTCCCACGTGCAACCAGTCCGCTCACACTTCCTGATGCCCATGCATCTGGTAATGCCGGAAGCATATTGATATATCCCATGTTACTCTGCAGAAGCATTTCTGCAACACCTGAAGTCATACCAAAGTTTCCGTCGATCTGGAACGGTGCATGTGTATCCCACAAATTGGTCAGAATACCTTTCTTAAACAAATCTGTAATCAGCTTGTATGCACGATTTCCATCTGCCAGTCTTGCCCAAGTATTGATTCTCTGTCCCATTCCCCAGCCAGTACTTTCATCTGTACGGTTGTTCATGGATACTTTCGCCGCCTCAAAATATTCCGGTGTATCTACAGAGATTAAATCTCCAGGGAAGAGTCCCAGCATGTGCGAAATATGTCTGTGACCATATCCCTGTCCCATGCTGTTTACAGCGCCTTCTTCATACCACTCTTTGATCTGTCCGCTCTCACCGATCTCGATCGGTCCTTTCAGTCTTGACTGATGATCTTTCCATGTTGCGACCAGATTTGCATCTACACCAAGAGTCTCTGCTGCTTTGATGGTATCTTCATACAACTGCCAGATCAATGTCTGCTCATAGGTATTTCCAGCTGTTCTCGGTCCATGCTCCGGTGAATAACTTGGAGATGACACCAATTTTCCCGTACCATCATCTACCAAAATCTGATCGTAGAAAATTGCTTCTTCTTTCATCATTGGATAGATATGGTCTCTCATGTAAGACACATCGCCAGTAAATTCATAGTATTCCCAGCAGTTCTGAAGAATCCACGGCACCGCTGCCGGTGACCATCCCCAGTCAAATACCCATCCCGGACAAGTCCATCCGAATGGATTGTTCTGTGTATGCGCCATAAATCCCTGATCCACACCTGCATAGATTTTTGCAGTCACACGGCCTGGTTCTCTTAAAGAATCTACATATGAGATCAACGGCTGTGCACACTCTGCCATATTGGTAGAATAAGTTGGCCAGTAGTTCATCTGTAAGTTTACATTCATGTGATAATCTGCATGCCATGCCGAATTGTTTGCTCCAACCCAGATTCCCTGGAGGTTAGACGGAAGTGTCGCTCTGGACGGATCATCTAACGGTGTCTCTCTGGAAGACTCGATGGTCAGATAACGTCCATACTGGAACAGCATCACTTCCAAATAACGTCTTTCCGCTTCACTTGCAGAACCGTCATTATACGCCTTCAGAAGTTTATCGGTTGTCTTTTCCGATGGAACCTGTCCGAGATCCAGATTCACACGGCCAAAAATGGAGGAATAATCATCCACATGTGCCTGTCTCAGCGCATCGTAAGAATCCTTTTCTACCGTAGCCGCTGCTTTGTCTACATAAGCGCGCACTCTGGAAGCTACCTGCTCCTTCGTTTCCCCAGTACGATACTCTGGATAATCATTTTTATAATCTGTTCCGATGGAGGTAATGATGGTAACAGCTTTTGCGTCTTTTACCGTAACTTTCTGATCTCCATCCTCCGCAGTTCCACCTTCTGTCAGGACTTTTGTCTGTGAACTGAACTGCATCTGGTTATCTTTTAACTGTCCGTCAATCGAGATTAACGCATCTTCAACTGTTGTCTTCCATTCTCTCTCGTAGGACTGTGGCTGTGGATTGTTGCTTCCATTGCCTTTTTTGTTATCCGGCTCCACTCTGACATCCAGATTCAACTTGTCGTCTCCTTCTGCTGTCAGTCTTGTCACCAGTACATTGTCTGGATAACTCACAAAGTTTTCTCTTGTGTAGTGCGTTTTGCCTTTGTCATATTCTACTCCGGCAATGGCCGTATTCAAATCCAGTGTTCTTTCATAATTTTCTGCTTCTTTATCTGTGATACCTTTAAAATCCAGATACATATTTCCATAACTCAAATAGTATCCGTATCCATTGACTCCGGCATCATCCGAAAGTCCTACCAGCTCTCCACATTTCTTGCTTGCAGCATCATTTTGCCCACTCGCAAATAATTGTTGGATTTCTTTGACGGTCTGTCCGTTTCTTCCTTTTTCTTCCAGGTTTCCTCCGTTATAATTCGGGCGACTATCACTTGGTCCACCAGACCAGAGTGATTTTTCATTCAACTGGATACGCTCTGTCTCTACACCGCCAAATACACTGGCACCAATCCCACTGTTTCCAATTGGAAGAGACCATTTTTCCCAGCCGTCATAGCTATCTGGCGCTGCGCTTGAGTATTTCAGTTTCAGTTCACTTCTGTCCTGAGACTCTTCTGCATGAACAACCGAATTGGACATCGGAACTGCAGATACTGCCACCAATGCTGCCAGTGTACCAGCCAGAACACGCTTTGTCTGTTTTTTTCTCCTTGTTTTCATGTACACTTTTTCCTCTCTAACACTTTCTAATTTTTTGCCGATTTTGGTTCTGTTCGCCTCCTTCTCCATCGTAAATCAAAAAATTTGTATTATTTATATCATACTTTTCTCTAAAAATAAATTTATATAACTACTATTTTATGTCATTATTTTCCTGTTTTTCCAAATTCCAAAACATTATTAACCATTTATATGTATAAAATCCACTTCTTTTCCCAGCACTTGTCTCTACATTTTTCATAATGAAAGCCGCTCATGCAGCTGCTAAAAGAAAAACAGGTGACATCCTCGTTCACCTGTTTTCCTAATGTACTTCCTTTATGAATGTTTTTTTGTATAGATTTTCAAAGAGACGAGATAACTGATCACCATCAGAGTCACCCCTGCGAACAGACTGACAACGACCCACGTCCCCTTGCTGATCGCCATCAATTCTTCCAGTCCGACATTGAACACACTGAACAAAAATCCGATTACAAGAACAGCCATGGTAATAAAGGTAAAGATCACACCTTTCATATTGCCCAGCCAGAAATATACCATATAAGACACGGAGAAATACACCAGACTTCCGGCCACTCCGATCCCCCAGGTGGAAATCGCCTCCCCAAGTGTCAACGTCTTATATCCATACACATAGACCAGCAGGAATAAAAACGAATACAGGATCATGCCTCCCTGTACGATCAGACCACTCAGGTATTTGGAAAGCACAATCTCCTGTTTACTGACAGGATAGGTCAGCTGGATCCGGTCAAACTCCGACTTTTCATCCTGCTCCACAGTCATCTGCAGCAATGTGCTTCCCAACATCGGAAACAACAGTACAACGATCAGCAGAAATCCATACGGTCCTCTCATCATACTGTTGACCGCAGTCAGAAATGAAATAAAGATGATGGATATTGTCCAGTTTAATGTATTTTTCCTAATACAGAATCCCTCATACAAATCTTTTAAGATAATTCCTCTCATGCCACTTTCTCTCCCTTCACACAGTACAGCATCAGATCTTCAATGGTAGCTGTTTCTATCTCCAGATCAGAAAACACTTTCCGAATCCCCTGCTTATTTTTCACCAGTACACGGTATCCATACGCATCTTTCCGGTATGCCTCGATATCCTCTCGATTCAATGCATCAAACATACTCTGCCCGCAGTTCAGGACTCCATAGTTCTCCTGGATCTCATCATATGTCTTCACAAACAGCAATCTTCCATCATGGATAAATGCAATATAATCGGAAATCTTATCCAGATCACTGGTAATATGAGAAGATATCAGAATCGTGTGCTCCTCATCTTCTGTGTACTCCCGTAAAATATCCAGAATCTCATCCCGGAATACCGGATCCAGCCCGCTTGTTGCCTCATCTAAAATAATCAGCTTCGGATCATGACTCAAGGCTGCCGCAAACTCCATTTTCATCTTCATTCCTTTGGAAAACTCTTTTAACTTCTTTTTCTTCGGAAGTTCAAATCGTTCCAGATAGGTGTGATACTTCTCCATATCCCAGTTCGAATACACGTTACTTAAGATCTTTCCAATAAACAGCGGAGTCATTGCCAGATCATAACAGGTCTTATCAAAAATCACTGCGATCTCTTCCTTGATCTTCTTTTCATTCCCGACGAACTCCTGCCCCAGGACTTTTAAAGATTCATGTTCGGAATCGACCAGTCCTAAAACTGCATTGATCAACGTTGATTTTCCGGCTCCATTCTCCCCGATCAGCCCAAGAACGCTTCCCTTTGGCAGCTTAAGAGAAATATCTTTCAATTCAAATTCTTTGTATGTTTTATGTAATCCCTTGACTTCCAGTGCAAATTCCATCACACATCCTCCTCTTGATATAATACTTCTACTGTAGTTCTCAATTCCTCAAGCTCGATTCCATTTTCCTTTGCAAGCTCCACTGCATCTGTCAAAAGCTGTTCGATCCGTCTTCTGTTTTCTTCTCTGATAAAATCCTGATTCTGTGTGGATACAAAGGTTCCTTTTGCCGGAACCGTCACGATAAATCCATCTTTCTGCAGATCATCGTAAGCTCTCTGCGTCGTGATCACACTGACATGCAGTTCCTTTGCCAGCTTTCGCATAGACGGCATGGCATCTCCCGCTTTTAATTCTCCATTCATGATCATTGCTTTGATCTGAGAAGTGATCTGTTCATAAATCGGCTTCTGGCTCACATTGCTTAAAATAATCTCCACTTCATCACTCCTTCTGTATTATCTGTACTTATTTTATAAGTACAGTATAATCCATTTTGTATCTACTGTCAATATCCAATATATACAGTTTTCCAATAAAATAACCACCTCGAAACTATACTCTTCTTTTCGAGGTGGTCCTTCTCATACGACTCTCCACAACTGTTCTTCAATCCTCAGCAGTTGATTATATTTTGCCACGCGTTCGGAACGGCACGGCGCGCCTGTTTTGATCTGCCCTGTATGAAATGCAACTGCCAGATCTGCAATGGTGGTATCTTCCGTCTCTCCGGACCGATGCGACATAATCGTTCGATACCCGGCCTGATGTGCCAGCTCCACGGCTTTCGCCGTTTCTGTCAGTGTTCCAATCTGATTCACTTTGATCAACACGGAATTGGCGGCTTTTCTGGCAATTCCCATCGCCACTCTCTCCGGATTGGTGACAAACAGATCATCTCCTACCAACTGTACTTTTTCTCCAATCTTCATGGTCAGTCTGCTCCAGCCGTTCCAGTCTTCCTCATCCAGCGGATCCTCAATAGAATAGATCGGATAATCTTGGATCAGGGTTTCATAATATTCCATCATATCATCGGATGTTCGGGCAATCTTTTTCCCCTTTCCCCGGCTTTCTCCCGGAAAATAATAGCGCTTTTCTTTCTCCCGGTACAATTCAGACGATGCCACATCCAATGCGATCCCCACATCTTTTCCCGGCTCATATCCGGCCTGTCCGGAAGCCTCCAGCAGAAATTCAATGGCTTTTCTGGAATCTCTCAGTTCCGGCGCAAATCCTCCTTCGTCCCCGACTGCCGTAGTCAGTCCTCTTTGTTTCAGAAGCCCTCGAAGAACATGATAGATCTCCGTTCCCATCCGTAGCTGTTCTTTCAGGCTGTCCGGCCCATACGGAACGATCATAAATTCCTGGATATCCAGATCATTGTCCGCATGCACACCGCCATTTAGCACATTCATCATCGGAACGGGCATGATCTTCTCTCCTACATTCCCCAGATAAGCATACAATGGAATTCCCAATGCTGCTGCCGCTGTCCGGGCGGCTGCCAGAGAAACTCCCAGGATTGCATTTGCCCCCAGGTTATGCTTATCACGGCTGCCATCCAGTTCCTGTAATCTATGATCGATCCCGGTTTGATCCAGTACATTGTGACCGATCAAAGCCTCTGCAATTTCTTCATTCACGTGGCGTACTGCCTGCTCTACCCCTTTTCCACCATATCTCATTTCCTGATCCCGAAGTTCTACGGCTTCAAATTTTCCTGTAGATGCCCCGGAGGGCACCGCTGCTCTTCCCACGATCTGTTTCCCGGCAAGGATCTCTACTTCTACCGTTGGATTGCCCCGGGAATCCAGAATTTCTCTTGCGTAAATATCCTGAATCGGTAAATCCTGATACATCTTTTTCACCCTCCTTGTTGAAATATAGTATTTCCCAATAATCCGATGATAATTCGTTGACTTTTCAGAAAGCACAGGCTACAATTTTCTTAATCTTATTCGGGGGTATTCGACATGAAAAGTAAACTACGACATTTTTTCCTGCTGACATTCAGTACATTAGTCATGGCAGCCGGCACATATTTCTTCAAATTTCCCAACCATTTTACATTTGGCGGAATCACCGGTCTTGCCGTTCTCGTTGCCAAGACCGGCATTATGTCCGCAGGAGATTTTAACTTTATTACCAATATGATTCTTCTGATCATCGGTTCCTTCATCCTTGGCAAAAAATTTGCCGCAAAAACCGCCTACTGCAGCATTTTACTTTCTGTTGCTCTTTCTGCACTGGAGCGTCTCTATCCGATGACTGCCCCTCTGACAGACCAGCCTATGCTGGAGCTGTGTTTTGCCATTGCACTTCCTTCCCTTGGATCTGCGATCCTGTTTAACATCGGCTCTTCCAGCGGCGGTACGGATATCATTGCCATGATCTTAAAAAAATATTCCAGTGTGGATATCGGACATGCACTTTTGATCACAGACGTGCTGATCACTGTTGCCGGATGCTTTATGTTTGACATTGCAACCGGACTATATTCCTTCCTGGGACTTGCGATCCGTTCTTTTATGATCGACACCTTTATTGAAAGTTTTAATCTTTCTAAATATTTTAACGTAGTATGTGACAATCCAAAGCCGATCTGCGACTTTATCGTACAGGAATTAAACCGGAGCGCCACCGTCTGTCAGGCACAGGGTGCATTTTCCGGAAAAGACAAATATGTCATCTTTACAGCGCTGAACCGCCCACAGGCTGTTCGGCTCCGTAATTTTATCAAAGACGAAGAGCCTTCCGCATTTATCCTCATTTCCAATACAAGTGAGATCATCGGAAAAGGCTTCCACAACGTCTAAATATTTTGTAAACACAAGGAGAAACATTATGAAACATCTGGTCATTGCAGAAAAACCTTCTGTTGGCAGGGATATTGCCCGAGTTTTACACTGCAATAAAAAAACAAATACTTATATAGAAGGAAATGATTACATCGTCACATGGGCTTTAGGACATCTGGTCACACTGGCAGATCCTGAGCAGTACGGCGATCAATATAAGACATGGAACATGGACACGCTTCCCATGCTTCCCAAACAATGGAAACTGGTCGTCATCAAACAGACCGGACGTCAGTTTCATGCCGTGAAAGAACTGATCTTTCGGAAAGATGTCTCTGACATCATCATCGCCACAGACGCCGGAAGAGAAGGAGAGCTTGTTGCACGTTGGATTCTGGAGAAAGCAGGAAATCAAAAACCACTGAAGCGACTGTGGATTTCTTCGGTTACAGACAAAGCTATCCGAGAAGGTTTTCAAAATCTACGCCCTGGCAAATCTTATGAACCACTTTACCGGGCTGCGGTTGCCCGCGCACAGTCTGACTGGGTCGTTGGGATCAATGCTACCCGTGCGCTGACCTGCAAATACAACGCACAGCTCTCCTGCGGAAGAGTCCAGACTCCAACCCTTGCCATGATTGCTGCCAGAGAAGATGAGATTCGCACATTCAAACCGGTATCTTATTATGGACTCAAAGCAGTTGCAGAAGGGATGACCTTTACATGGACGGATCCAAAATCCGGCTCTGCCCGTTCCTTTGATCAAGAACGAATCCAAAATGTGAAGCACGCTTCTGGACAGACTTTACTTGTCACCGATGTCCAGAAAAAACGAAAAAAGACATTTGCACCCGCTTTATATGACCTCACGGCACTTCAGCGGGAAGCCAATCAGAAATTCGGATTTTCTGCAAAACAGACCCTCAATATTATGCAGCGACTCTACGAGAATCATAAAGTACTGACCTACCCCAGAACGGATTCCCGTTATCTTACAACAGATATTGTGCCGACTTTAAAAGAACGCTTAAAAGCCTGCGCGGTAGGACCCTACAGTAAGTTTGCCGGACGGCTTTCCATGCAGAAACTCCAGGCAAACAAATCTTTCGTCAATGACAGCAAGGTATCCGACCACCATGCGATCATTCCAACAGAACAGTTTGTACAACTGGATCATATGAGCAATGAAGAACGTAAGATTTATGATCTGGTCGTACGCCGCTTTCTTGCGGTTCTCTCTCCTGCCTGCGAGTACGAAGAGACTGCCATCCACGGTACGATCGGAACCGAACAGTTCCATGCCAAAGGGAATTTCATGCTGTCTGCCGGATGGAGAGAAATCTATGAATCCGGTTATACAGACGGAGAAGATGAAGATGACGAACAAAATACATTCTCCCAGATTTCTCTGCCTGACGTACAAAAAGGTGATTCCCTTACAGTCACCGCACTGACGATCACAGAAGGAAAGACCAAACCGCCTGCTTACTTTACCGAAGGTACACTCATTGCCGCCATGGAAAATCCGGTCAAATATCTGAAACACAAAGAGAAAGACATCGTCAAAACACTGGGAGAGACCGGCGGACTCGGGACAGTCGCTACCAGAGCTGACATCATCGAAAAATTATTCAACAGTTTCCTGATGGAGAAAAAGGGAAATGAGATCCATATCACATCCAAAGGAAAACAACTGCTTTCCCTGGTGCCTTCGGATTTAAAGAGCCCGGAACTGACCGCTTCCTGGGAGATGCGCCTGCAGGCCATCGCAAAAGGCAAAGAATCTGAGAAAGCCTTCATGAGCGAAATCGAGACTTACACAAAAGCTCTGATCCAAGAGATCAAATCAGCAGACGGTACGTTCCGTCACGACAATATGACACGTACCAAATGCCCGGAATGTGGAAAATTCATGCTGGAAGTAAATGGTAAACACGGAAAAATGCTTGTCTGTCAAGATCGGGAATGTGGACATAAAGAAACCATTTCCCGCCATACCAACGCCCGCTGCCCAATCTGCCATAAAAAAATGGACCTGGTAGGCAAAGGCGATGGACAGCGCTTCGTCTGTGTGTGCGGACACAAAGAAAAATTAAGCGCTTTCGAAGACCGAAAGAAAAAAGCGGGAAAAGGCGCCAGCAAAAAAGATGTGAACAATTATTTACGAAAACAGGCAAAAGAAGCGAAAGAGCCAATCAACAATGCTTTTGCAGAAGCATTTTCGAAGATACAGTTGTAATGGCGGAAAATAAATAAAGAACACAAAATAGAACCCCCATAGCAGTTCATTCACAACAGCCATGAGGGTTCTATTTTATTTTGTACGATTTTGATTAATACATTAAGTCAATCTCTCGTCATCAAATACCACTCTAATTGAAACCGTAAATGTTGTTCCTGTAGTTTGATCGATCAACTCAAAAAGTTCAATAGGATCCGATTCACTTTTGGCTTTCTTATTCCCTACCCGTACACAATCTTTCTCTACAATTAATGGAAAAAATGATCTCCGATCTGAATCCCATAATTCCCGTTTCCAAAATACAGACAATCCCCGATTGGATTCACCCCTGCCATGGCATCAGCTGCCGCCTGCATGGCAGTCTGCGTATATCCGCCAGAACTGCGTATCGTATCCAGCCATCCTGTCATCGCCGGTCCAAACTGTCCCGACTGATAGATCACCTCGGAAATGCTGTTCGGATATGCCCCGCTTCTGACACGGTTCATGATCACCGCACCTACCGCAACCTGTCCTTCATAAGGCTGATTTCCCGCTTCACAGAAGATGATCGATGCCAGAAGCTTCTGGTCTTCTGCTGCGATCTGTGCCCGCGCAGCCTCTTCTGCCGCTTTTCTTGCCGCCTCTTCTTCTGCCTTTCTCTTTGCTTCTGCCTCTGCTTTCTGTCGTTTCTCCTGTGCCTTCTCTGCTTTTGCCCTGGTCTGTTCGACTGCTTCTAATGGAATTTTCTCCATTACAGCCGCAATAGTACCAGCCCCTGCATTGTATTCTGTATCTTCTTTCTGAACTATCCCGGAACCGGAAACGGATGCCTGACTTGTAAAACCTGCTGCAAATAACAATGCAATTGTCCATACAGTCAGTACTGCCGCCCATCGATTTCTCTGTTTCATAAAAAATAACCTCCTGATTGTTGCAATATTCTTACATAGTTCTTATATAATATATGAACTAGATTTCTTAAATATTACAATTATTACAAAAATGTTACGTTCGCTATTCTAATATAAAACAGATGGAATGTCAACCGGGGAAATTTTACCACAAATACCTCCACATTCTAATTCCTTTTTCATTTATACATATTGTAGATAGTGTAACAGAAACTTTTAGAGGATCTTTATAGAAATTTAATTGTATCCGCCCCAAATCTCAAGTATAATAAACTCAATCTTGGAAGAAATCCCTTTCCATTTTCAAATATGGCAAAGCATTGCCATTCAAAAAATTATTCCCATATAAAGAGTAAAGAGATGAAGTAAAGAAAAGCGGGAGTTTGTCTGTATTTGCGATTGTGAAACGTCGCGTCAAAAGATATAATGGCACCTTATTCTATCTGGGGAAGATGTTTACAGATCAATTGAAGCCGGGAGAAAATTATCAAAAACTAGAGAAATGTATTCATATCGGAATTTTAAATTTTACCATGTTTGATGATGACGAATATTATTCTCGCTTTCATTTCTGGTCAGATAAAGGAAGAAAGCTATACAGTGATAAGGTTGAAATTCATACACTGGAGCTTCCAAAGCTGGCAAAGCATGATTATCCAGAGACAGAGCTGCTGAAATGGCTTCAATTCATCAATGCAGAGACAGAGGAGGAATTTGAAATGGCAGCAGAAAAAAGCAAATATATTAGAAAGGCATATGAGGATCTAAACCGGATCAGCGCAGACGAGGAAAAGCGGCTGGAATATGAAGAAAGACAACGTGCGATCCGAGATCATGAGTACTTTTCCACTGTTTATAAAAATACCGGACTCAAAGAGGGCAGAGCCCAGGGACTAATTGAGGGACAGCAAAAAGGCATACAGGCTGTTGTAGAATTGCTTCAGGAGATGGGGCTGAAAAAAGAAGCGATATGTGGAAAAATTCAGGAAAAGTTTCAGCTTTCTTCAGATGAGGCCGCACAGGAAGTAGAAAAATATTGGATGTAACGTCGGAAAACACGCTCAAATAAAACGCTCTATAGCATTTCCTTCGTGGATTCCCATAGAGCGTTTTTCCTCTTTCCTTTACAGGGGATAATTCTCCTGTTTCCTATATTATTTTCTTCCTCTTACAAAATCCCCGTCAATTCTCCCATATTCAGGATCACTGCATCCGCACCAACCTGCAGAAACCGCTGTCTGACTTCTTCGATTTTTTCTTCTTTTTCTTCCGGTGTCAAAGCTTCATACTCTTCTTCTGTCAGCCCCATCTCAGAGCTTCCTTCCACAACACCTACTGTAAAGACTCCCGCATGTTTTCCTTCCAGAATATCCGACACCGTATCTCCGACTTTCACTACATGTTCTACTGAAGATATGTGAAGTTCTTCCATATTTCGAAAGATCATATATGGATATGGACGTCCTGCGGATCCCACGCTGTCCGGGCTAAACCATACATCCGGTTCATAGCCAGCCTCTTTCGCCTTCGGCACAACCACTGCCATCATATCATCCGTATATCCTGTGGTAGAACCGATCTTGATTCCATGGGCACGCAGTTCCTTTACCACTTCCAGAACATACGGCTTTGGCTGTGCAAATCTGTCCAAAATACTCATCAGTTTTTCTTCGAATAATCCGTACAGTTTTTCTACATCTTCTTCTGTAGATGCCTGACCGTATGTTTCTTCCCAGAGCTTCTGGATCCTCGGCATCTTCAGCATTGTGCGGATGTGGTCGATCTTCAGCATTCCCATCGGCTCTCTGACTTCCTGCATCGTCGGCTCGATCCCAAAATGTTTAAATACTTCCACAAATGCCTGTACCGGTGCAAAGCACCCATAATCTACCGTTGTTCCCGCCCAGTCAAAAATCACCGCTTCTATCTGTCTCATTTTCATTCTTTCCTTTCTCTGCTTACACCTGTTCCATATAGGATTTCATGATCTCAGTCAGTCTCAAAATATCTTCTTCATAAATCTCCCCGATCACTCCGATACGGAAGGTATCTGCATCTGTCAGTTTTCCCGGATAAATTGCATATCCTCTTTCTTTGATGTAAGCATACATATCCTGAAAATCAAAATGCTTTCCTTCCGGATACAGAAATGTAGCAATGATCGGTCCCTGCCATGCTCTGTCTACATACAGCCGAAATCCCAGTTTTTCGAAATTTTCTACCAGTGTATCCATATTTTTCTGGTATCTGGCATGTCGTGCTTTGATCCCGCCTTCCTGTTCCAGTTCCTTCATTGCCTGTTCAAAAGCCAGCACAACATGTGTTGGAGATGTATATCTCCATTTTCCATCTTTCTCCATTCCAGCCCACTGATCGTACAGATCCAGACACAGACTTCTTGCACGTCCTTTTGATTCCATCAAAAGCGCTCTGTTTGCAATGATAAAGGAGAATCCCGGAACTCCCTGGATACATTTATTGGCAGAACTGATGAGGAAATCAATGTGCCAGTCTTTTACCGGAATTTCCACTCCCGCAAAGCTGGACATGGCATCTACTATAAATACTTTTCCATATTTTTTTGCAAGCTCACCGATACTCTCGATATCATTCAAAATCCCACTGGTTGTCTCACTGTGGATCATCATAACATGCGTAATCTCCGGATGAGTATTCAGAAGTGTTTCTGCTTCTTTGGCATCTGGAGTTTTGTTGTAGTCCTGAGTCACATGGATACATGGAATCTCATAATAGCTGCACATTTTTGCCGCACGTTCTCCATAGGCTCCATTGCTCAAAAGCAAGACGCATCCGTCTTTTGGAATCACACTTCCCAGCACACTTTCCACTCCAAAAGATCCTGATCCCTGCATCAGCACTGTTGTATATTCCTCTTCGGACACCTGCGCCAGCTTTAACAGATTTCTGCGGATTTTCTGTGTGATTTCTTTGTAGTCATCATCCCAGGTACAATGGTCAAACAGCATCACTTCTTTGACTGTTTCTGTGGTAGTCAGTGGTCCCGGTGTCAATAATTTATAATTTTTCATCTTGCGTTTCCTCATTTCTTCTTATTATTTTTTACAGCTTTCTGATAATTCCTGATGTTCTTTTAAAAGATCTACCGTCAGTTTTTCCGGAAATGTCTTTGGATTGCCGGATTTTTCAGTATCTGATACCGATTCTCCCTCATAAAGCGGAATTGGATAACTCTCAAGCAGTTCTTTTCTTCCATTTTTTATAATACATTCTGCCATTTCCATGGCTTTTTTATTTTTCTCTTCTCCTTTGTCTACCACTGCCACAGATTCTGTCAGCGTAAAATTGCCTTCCTGCGGATCTATGTAATCTACCGGAAGTCCATTCTCTTTATCGGCCACTGCCTGCTGCCGAAGTCCAAATCCAATAGCAACTTCTCCTGCACGAACCAGCTTCAGCGGTCCGGAGCCTGATTCTTCCAGATGATCTCCTGCATTTTCATAAATCTCTGTAAGGATCTTTTGTGTCTCTTCTTCTCCATATTCCGAGATCAGTCCCTGGATTAAAAGCCATGCTGTGGAAGAGGATGCAATGTCTGTCACTGCGATCTGATCTTTATATTCTGGTTTTGCCAGATCCTGAATGGACTTTGGCAGCTCCAGATTTTCTGCTTCTATTTGTTCTGTATTCACGATCAGCGTACCTTCCTGCGCTGTGATTGGTGTACAATAGGAAGGATATTCTTCCAGAGTATCTGGCTCAAATGTCAGATCTGTGAACATATCCTGTTCTTCCTGCGCACTCTCCAGATAAAACGTACTCATCGTCACCAGATCTGCCTCCAGGTTCTTTCCCTCTGCCAGAAGTTTTCCGCCTAATTCTGGTGTTCCAAATGTCTGGAAGATGTACTCTCCTTCATATCCATTGGCATCCAGAGCCGCTTTCATAGCAGCTACAGCCTCATCATCCGCATTGGAGTAGATCACAACCTGATCACCTGCTTTGGAAGAACATCCGACAGTCGATGCTGTTCCCAATACCAGAACCCCTGCTGCCATTACTGCGCCTGCACGTTTCCACACCTGTTTCTTTGTCTTCTTCATCTTCTTTTCCTCCTTCACCCGTTTCCAGCCTGCTGCCAGAGACGGAATGGCTTTTACTATCAGATTGGTTGCCAGGATAAGCAATGACAACACAAACACTTCGTTAAACTTATTGTAATACTGCAATTCTTTGATCTTTGTCGTCAGTACCATGGTTCTTGCTCCTGCCAGAAAGACAACAGCGCTGACTGTAACCATCGCGTTGACAAAATAATAACTGAATACTTCCAGGATCGTGGACATGGCATTTGGAGTCACAACCCGAAAAATCGTTTTGATCCAGCTGTCTCCCATCAGCATCGCAGTTGTTTCCCAGGATGCATTCATCTTTTCCAGCGAATTCTTCATCATCAGATACGGCGTAGAAAAGAAATGTACCACATTACACAATATCAAAATGGTAAACGTACTCTGCAGCCCGGTTCCTGAAAAGCAGAACAAGAAGGCAAGTCCAAGCACCATTCCGGGAATCGTATTTGTCACCAGCGCAATCCCGTCTATGGTCCGTTTCCACCCGGCTTTCAGAGAACTTCTGGCTGTGATCAGCGCTCCGCCGTACGCAGCAAGCGTTCCTAATGCCGCTGTCAAAAGTGCCACATACAGAGAGTTTTTATACACCCCTGTCAGCCCCGGATCTGAAAAGACCGCCTGGATATGATCCAGCGAAAATCCGGTCTGATACGGCCAGTCCTGTACAAATGGAACCACAAAAATGACCGCAAATATAGATAACACACCCAGAAGAATCAAGCCGCTTCCAATTCCGCACAGCCAGTCTCTTCCTTTGTTTTTCGGAAGCTCCATCACCGAAATTTTCTGGTAACGCACGTTATAACGCTCCAGATATCGAAGCAGTGCAATACTTGCAATGGACGGAAGGAGCATCATTACTGCAACAACACTTCCTTTGTTAAAATCCGGGATACTTCCCAGCATCTGACTATATAACATACTTGCAATGACCTCGAATTTTCCGCCCACAGATGCAGGAATACCAAAATCTGTGAAGCAAAGAAAAAACGACTGGATGAACGAGGCCATCAGTGTTCCTGCCAAAGGGCGGAAAATTGTCATCATAAAAGTAGAACATCTATTGTCACCCATCACTCTGGATACGATCATGAATTTCTTGTCGATATATCCCATGGTGTTGTGGATCAGCAAAAATGATACCGGCAGCGTATAGATCACATACCCGATCAAAAGCCCGTTAAATCCGTAGATATCAAACAACTGCCTGCCAAATAATTTTGTCAGCATCCCCTGCTTTCCAAACGAATAAATGATCGCAAATCCATAGGTCAATGTAGGCAGGAACATCGGAAGTAGCGCTGCCTTCTCGATTCCTTTTTTGAATACCGGATTCACATTCGTATAGTGGATCGTATATGCCAGAAAAAATGCCAGCACGGTTGTCAGAAATGCGCTCACTCCTGCGATCAAAAAACTGTTTCCAAGGGCCGTTAAAAATCCTCTCTCAGATAGAACCTCCGTATAAAACGCCCCCGTCATCCCCTGCTCGGATACAAATGATTTCAACAGCAATCTTCCCGTCGGATACAACAAAAAGAAAAGAAACAAAGATCCAATCAGAAGAAATATGATTTTTAATTCTCGATTTTTTGTTTTCATCTGTGCTCTCCTATGACACCTGTACCATTTTTTCCCGGCCGGTCAGGATTTCCTGCACCTTTCCACGGACAATTCCCGGAATCTCTTTGGGAATTGTAAATAACGAATAAATATTGTTTTTCTTGATTTCCAACTGTCTTAAAATAAATTCTCTTACAAATTCATTGCCCGGATTTTTGATAATCTCTTCCGGTCTGTCATACTGGGCAATTTTCCCTTCCTGGATGATCAGCACATGATCTGACAGTGTGAGCGCCTCTTCCGGATCATGGGTCACGATAATGGTTGTCAGATGAAATTCTTTTGCAATGGTCTTGATCTTTTCTTTGATGGATTCTTTGATCACACCATCCAGCGCACTCAAAGGCTCATCCAAAAGCAAAATCTTCGGCTTCATAACCAGCGTCCTTGCAAGCGCCACTCTCTGTTTCTGTCCCCCGGAAAGCTGATCGATCTTCTTATTTAAATGTTCTTTTAATCCCAACAGCTCGATCAGTTCTTCCACCTCTTTTTCTGATGAAATACCAGGTTGGTTTTTCAGACCGTATGTGATATTTTTGTATACATTCAGATTCGGAAACAATGCATAGTCCTGAAATACAATATTGAATCCTCTTTTTTCCATCGGAAGTTCTGTAATATCTTCTCCGTTAAACCAGATTTTTCCACTGTCTGTCTCCGTGATCCCCAAGATCAGATTCAGCAATGTTGTTTTTCCACATCCAGATGGGCCTAAGATCGAAACAATCTCGCCATCTTCTATCTCCAGGTTTATGTCTTTTAAAATTTCAACTCCATCATAGGATTTTTTAATCTGTTCTAATTTCAGCATCTGAATTCTCCTTTTCTTACTGGACTCTAACCTTATGGGCATTTTGCCCTGCTGGCATTGGAAATTATAGCAACGGCATTTTTCAGACTCAATCAAATCCATTTCAAAATCATGTTAGAGAAATGTAAAATGCATAAAAAACACAGCGAAATTTCTGTAGTTTTCCTACAAAACTTTCGCTGTGACTTTATTGATATGCCTTGTCCTGCACCATCTTGCTGCTCTGATCCAGCCGTCTGGTATAAGTATCATAATCACTGAGGATGATTCCCATATAAAGCATATCGATCAATGCCATCTGGGTCGTCCTGGAAAAAATCGCATCTCCATACAGCAGCTGCTTCTGGGAACTTTTTAATACCACATCTCCCCATCTTTCCAGAAGTGTCTGCTCGAAATTTGTGATAACGACAACTTTTGCCCCTGCTTTTTTCGCAATTTTCACTGTATCCACCACATCTTTGGACTGCCCGGAATAAGAAATCGCGATCACTGTATCATCCTGATGCAGGCTCGAAGCAGAAATTCTCTGCAGGTAATAATCCGCATAATATTGGCATTCTATTTCCAAATATAACAGTTTCGTCATCAGATCTGCTGCTGTTGCCGCCGAATTTTCCACACAGAAAATATGCACTCTTCTGGCTGTAACGATCATCCTGACAGCCTCTTGCAGATCACTGGCCGGGATACTTTTGAGCATCTCTTCCAGCATCGCAATCGTACCGGATACCACTTTTCCCGGCACACTCTCGATCGAATCCCCCACATGTAGCCGATACCCGTAAAGTACACTCTGTATGCTCCCATCCTCCGGCTTCATTCGTGTTTTCATATCTTGGCACAACAAGGCATCTTGAAATTCCCGGTAGCTTTGAAATCCCACTGCCTTTACAAACCTCATGACCGTAGGCTGACTCACTCCACTTTGCTGCGCCAGTCTTTCGATGGTCATTTTCTGACAATAACGCCCCTGCTTTAGTACCACATCCGCCACCTTCTTTTCCGAATTGCGCAATTGTGCATAATGACTTCTGATCAAAAAATCTACTGACTGTTCCATACTTTTTGCTCCTTGTAAAAATACTACAAAATAACCAGGATATTTGTCCTGTCTCTTCTTTTCCTTGCCTTTATTTTATCGCAAAACTTTCCTTTTTCTCTGTTAAATCTTTGTAAAATCTGATATTCTTTACATAAGAGAAAATTTATGGACTTTATATTGTACAAAGTAAGGGGATTTTTATGACACAGAAACGACAGACAAACCAGATTACAGAAGGTGTCATCTGGAAACAACTTTTATTTTTCTTTTTTCCGATCTTATTAGGGACTTTTTTTCAGCAGCTGTACAATACCATCGATACCGTGATCGTGGGACAGTTTGTGGGAAAAGCGGCTCTTGCCAGTGTAGGCGGCTCTTCTGCCCAGATCGTAGCTTTGATTGTCGGATTTTTTACCGGACTATCTTCCGGCGCTTCGGTTCTGATCGCCCAGTATTTTGGAGCCTGCAATGAACATGCTGCCAGCGATGGTCTCCACAATGCCTATGCAATTTCCATCGTAGGCGGGATTTCTCTGGGGATCATCGGCTTTGCAGCGACACCGACTATGCTTCGACTGATGAACACGCCGGCTGAGATCATGCAGGATTCTGTGATTTATCTTCGCATTTATTTCGCGGGTATTCTTTTTGTCTTCTTATATAATATGGGCTCCAGTATTCTGCGGGCTGTGGGAGATTCCAAACGTCCGCTTTACTACCTGATCGCATGCTGCCTGTTAAATATCGTACTGGATGCCTTGTTTGTAATCGTATTCCATATGGGTGTTCTTGGAGTTGCTATCGCCACTTTAATCTCCCAGGCATTCAGCGCCTTTCTTGTCACATGGAAACTTTTACATGCAGAAGGCATGCTGCGGCTTTCTTTGTCCCGCATCCGTTTCCACAGTTCCGTCTTAAAGAATCAGTTAAAACTGGGACTGCCTACCGGATTTGAGGCGATTTTATTTGCCATTACCAACATTGCCATCCAGTCTGCCGTCAATACATTTGGAACCGACACTTCCGCTGCCTGGTCTGCCTACGGAAAACTGGATGCCATTTTCTGGATGGTAAGTACGGCGTTTGGAATTTCTATTACTACCTTTGTCGGACAAAACTACGGTGCCGGAAAATTAGACCGGATCCGGAAAAGCACCCGTGTCTGTCTGGTCATGGATGCACTGGTCTCAGCCGTACTGGTCATCTTCCTGATCGCCGCCAGAAATTTTTTATTCAGTTTGTTTACAAATGATGAAACGGTCATCCAGATCGGATGCGAAATGCTTGTTTTGATCACTCCATGGTATATCGTTTATGTATTCATTGAGGTACTGGCAGGGGCACTGCGCGGAGTCGGTGATGTCATCGTTCCCGTGATCATCACCTTACTTGGAATCTGTGTCATGCGGATTGCCTGGCTGATCGGCGCACTCAAGATTTCCCCGACTATTTCCGCGATTATTTTCAGTTACCCGGTTACCTGGCTTCTGACGGCATTATTCTTCATTGGATACTATCTGTACAAACAGAAAAAGTTCTTTACTTCATCCGGAAAACAGGACTGATCTTCTTGTAGATCAGCAGCACGATCACGGATACAAGTACTCCTTTCAGAAGGTTAAACGGTGTCACTGCAAACAATACCAAGGTAGATACACTGGTAATCTTTGCGTTAACTTCCGTTCCCATCTGAACCAGTGCATCCAACGGCATTCCGAAAGCTTTTGCATATACCGGAAGAAGTACATAGGCATTCAGTAGCCCTCCCACTGCCGTCATCAGTGCAGTTCCTGCTGCCATACCAGCCAACGCGCCTGTTTTGGTATGCATTTTTCGGTAGATCCATCCGGCCGGCACGATAAAGGAGCAGCCGATCAGAAAGTTTGCCACATCGCCTACACCGGCAGTCTGTGTTCCGCTGATCACAACATGCAGAAGATTCTTAATCAGTTCTATCCCGGCTCCGGCAAGCGGTCCCATGGCAAAACATCCAACCAACACCGGAACTTCACTGAAATCGATCTTATAAAATACCGGCACAAATGGAAGCGGAATTTCAAACAGCATCAGCACAACGGCAACAGCGGATAACATTCCTGCTTTTGCCAGTGTTCTGACACCTGCTTTTTGTGGGTTCTTCGTTACTGTGTTTGTTTGTGTGTTCATGTTTCTTTTCTCCTTCAAAATATCCATAAATTTTGATAAAGAAAGAAAACCTTCCGGATTGTGCGTGCCAGACAAAAACAAAACCCCGGATTCTCAAAATCCAGGGTTTTCTTGCCTTATTTCACACATACATCTTCTTTCATCCAGACTTTACTGTTGGTACCGGAATCTCTGATCTGCAGATCACCGGTTCAGCCATCCTCTGCCACTGCAGAAGACAGGTCGCGGACTTTACCGCCAGTTGGGACTTTCACCCGACCCTGAAGATTTATTTCTTATCTGTCATCTATTATAGTGCGTTCACATATAGGATTCAAGTGATTTTTTCTGCTTTCACGACTTCTTTTCATTCTTATCATAAATAATTGCCAGACCTTTTAACAAAAGATCATCATCCAGAATCACTTCTCTTTTACAATGTGGCACGATTTTTTTCGCAAGACCACCTGTTGCGATCACGGTTGCTTCTTCTCCCAGCGCTTCCTCCATCCGGTCAATGATCCCATCCATTGCAGATGCGCTGCTGTAGATTACGCCACTTTTCATACAGTCTGCTGTATTTTTCCCTATGATCTGCTTCGGAGCTTCCAGGCTGATCCCGCTTAACTGCGATGCATTGGCTGTCAGAGAATCTACAGATACCTGGATTCCCGGATAGATCATGCCGCCGATATAGTCTTTGTTCTTGTCGATCACACAAACGGTATTGGCCGTTCCCAGATCAAAAATGATCAACGGAACCGGATACTGCGCCACACCTGCCACAGCTCCCACGATCAGATCACTTCCCACCGAAGACGGGTTGTCCATCCGGATATTCAGTCCGGTCTTCACACCGGCTCCTACCACGAGCACCTCTTTTTTCAACAGCTTTTCCAGTGCCAGCTTTGCTGCATTTGTAACCTGCGGTACAACGGAAGAAATAATCCCACCTTCGATCTGAGCCAGATCGATCTGATAAATATCAAGTACTGTCTTAATATCGATGGCATACTCAATTTCTGTTTTCTGATGCACGGTAGAAAGTCGTTCTACGAACAGACACTCCCTGTTCTCGATACATCCGATGACTATATTTGTATTTCCAATATCAATCGCTAAAACCATGTGTAAATCCCAGTCTTTCTTTCATATTTTTCTTCATCAGTGTCTTTCCGATCAATGCGGTCAGCACGCCTGCCACAATGGCTTCCGGCACTCCGTTGATCCCAATGACAGACAGAATAAATCCATACACTGCCTTTACTGCCACGCCGTTTGCCGCTGCATATGCATCCCTGAAAAACAGATAGATCAGATTCATGACCAGCAGTGTATTCGTAAGCGATCCTGTCACCCCTGCCAAAACCAGTCCTGTTTTTGAGACGCCTGTGGATCTGCTGCATTTTTTTACCAGTCCGTACACATAATACGGCACAATTCCTGTCAGGATCCGGGGCAGAAAACAGATGATCACGCTTCCGATCCCTCCGTTAAATTCCCCCATACTGTAAAATGGCGTAAACACAAAGGATGTTACCGTTGGATTCACCGTGTTATTGATAAAGCTGGTCAGTCCAAACAGCAGTCCCAGAAGTGCTCCTGTCTTAGGTCCCATCAAAAGAGATGCCAGGATCACCGGAATGTGGATGATCGTTGCTCTTGTAAATCCCAGCGGGATATATCCGAGAAAAGGGGTGAATGCCATAATTACAATGATCACTCCAAAAATGGCTGTCTGCACCATACTCCGTGTACGCACGCTGCTGCCTGCTGTCTGTGTTTTGTTGCTTGTCTGATTCATAATTGCCTCCTTGTTATCATTCTCTTTCGAGATACAATACCGATTGGCACAGAATTTCCGATTCTGTCTCCATATTAATTTGTTACTTTTAAGATCTCATCCAGGATTTTTAAAGCTGTCTCCTCTTTTGTCATCTTTCCGAGTGAAACTTCTCCCTGTGATGTGATGATCGTCACTACATTGGTATCACCGGCAAATCCGGCTCCTTCTACTTTCAGATTGTTCGCTACAATCATATCCAGATGTTTCTTTTCCAGTTTTTTTCTGGAATTTTCCAGCATATTCTCTGTCTCCATGGAAAATCCGCACAAAAATTGATGCGCCTTCTTATGTTCACCCAGAAACTTGAGGATATCATCTGTGCGCTCCATCGAAATCACCAGATCATCGCCCTTCTTTTTCATCTTTTCACTGCTCACAGTCTTTGGCCGGTAGTCTGCCACAGCTGCTGCCTTGATGATAATATCCTGATCTTCGGCTCTTTTCGTCACCTCGTCATACATCTCTTTGGCAGTCACCACATCCACCACATCTACAAACTCCGGCTTCTCAATCGCTGTCGGTCCGCTCACCAGTGTCACATCTGCCCCGCGCAGCATGCACATTTTGGCAATGGCATATCCCATCTTTCCGGTGGAATGATTCGTGATATATCGCACCGGATCCATGGCTTCCTGTGTCGGTCCTGCTGTTACTAACACCCGTTTGCCCTGCATATCTTTCTCATATGCAACTTCTCTTAAAATATACTGTAACAGAAGTTCCGGCTCCGGCATCTTTCCGGCCCCGGTATCTCCACATGCAAGATATCCCACAGCCGGAGAGATCACCTCATACCCATAGTGTTCCAGAATCTTCAGATTGTCCTGCAAGATCGGATTCTCAAACATATTCGTGTTCATTGCCGGTGCGATAATCTTCTTACATCTGCATGCCATGACTGTGGTCGTCAGCATATCGTCCGCAATGCCATGTGCGATCTTTCCGATCACATTAGCGCTGGCAGGTGCCACCAGTACCACATCCGCCTGCTTTGCAAGAGCGACATGCTCCACACTGTACTGAAAATTCCGGTCAAACGTATCCACCAGACATTTATTTCCCGTCAGCGATTCGAATGTGATCGGATTGATGAAATTCACCGCATTCTGTGTCATTAGCACCTGTACGTTGGCATGCAGCTTTTTCAATGCACTGGCAAGTGATGCGATCTTATACGCAGCAATACTTCCAGACACTGCAAGTACCACTGTTTTGCCTTTCAGCATAAAAATCCCCCTTTTCCTTTTGGTAGCATCCCCATGTGAGGTATGCTCAGTTTCTGTTCCATTATATAGGATTGTCCTGCAAATTGCAATTCACAAATACCGAGTCTTTCTGTGGACTCTTCCTAATTTAAGAAATTCCGCGCATGGTCAGCTGGATCCGTTTCTTTTTCAGATCCACACTCATCACTTTCACATCCACGATATCGCCCACGCTGACTGCCTCCAATGGATGTTTGATATAGCGGTCTGTGATCTGAGAAATATGCACCAGTCCGTCCTGATGCACTCCGATATCTACGAACACTCCGAAATCAATCACATTTCGAACGGTTCCTTTTAAGACCATTCCTTCTTTTAAATCTTTCATATCCAGTACGTCCGTACGAAGGATCGGTTTTGGCATCTCATCTCTTGGATCCCTTGCCGGTTTCTCCAGCTCTTTTACGATATCGCGAAGGGTGATTTCTCCAATCTCCAGTTCCTCGGACAATGTTTTATAGTCTTTGATTGTTTTCGATAATCCTGCCAGATTTCCGCCCGCTACATCTTCTAACGTAAAGCCCTGTCTTTCCAGCAGTTTTTCCGTTGCCGCATAAGACTCCGGATGGACACCGGTAGCATCCAGTGGATTGCTTCCTCCCTGGATCCGCATAAATCCGGCGCACTGTTCAAATGCCTTTGGTCCCAGTTTTGCAACCTTCAATAGCTCTTTCCGATCCTGGAACTTTCCGTTTTCTTCCCGATATGCCACAATATTTTTGGCGATCGCACCGGAAATTCCTGAAATATAAGAGAGCAGCGGAGCAGATGCGGTATTGAGATCCACGCCGACCTTATTCACACAATCTTCCACAACACCGCTTAAGGATTCGCCCAGCTTTTTCTGATTCATATCATGCTGGTACTGCCCAACGCCGATGGACTGCGGTTCGATCTTGACCAGCTCTGCAAGAGGATCCTGGAGACGTCTTGCAATGGATGCCGCACTTCTCTGCCCTACGTCAAATTTCGGGAATTCTTCACTTGCAAGTTTACTTGCAGAATATACCGATGCACCGGCTTCATTGACAATCACATACTGCACTTTCTCCGGAATCTCTTTTAACAGCTCTACAATAAACTGCTCTGATTCCCTGGAAGCCGTTCCATTTCCAAGAGAAATCAACGTAATATGATACTTCGGAATGATCTTCTTCAACAAATCCTTTGATGCCTTGATCTTTGCCGGAGTAGTCGGCGCAGTCGGGTAGATCACGGTAGTCCCCAGTACTTTTCCGGTAGGATCCACCACTGCCAGCTTGCATCCTGTCCGGAATGCCGGATCCCATCCCAGTACCACCTGGCCGGTGATCGGCGGCTGCATCAACAGCTGGTGCAGATTCTTTCCGAATACTTCAATCGCCCCGTCTTCTGCCTTTTCTGTCAGTTCGCTGCGGATCTCCCTCTCGATCGCAGGTCCGATCAGACGCTTGTAGCTGTCCTCCACAGCCTCCTTCAAAGCCTGCTGTGTATTTTCATTCTTTCCATGAATGGTCTGCTTTTCCAGATAACCGAGAATCTCTTCTTCCGGCGCTTCGATCTTGACTGTCAGAATTTTTTCTTTCTCTCCGCGGTTCAGAGCGAGGATCCGATGTCCTGCCAGCCTGGACAAAGGCTCTTCAAATTCATAATACATTTCATACACAGACTCTGCCTCCGGATCCTTTGCAGTGGAAATCAATTTTCCCTTTTTCATCGTAATCTTACGGATCCAGCTTCTGTAATCAGCTTCATCTGAAATGGATTCTGCAATAATATCTTTCGCCCCTGCGATCGCATCTTCCGGGAAGGCGACTCCCTTTTCTTCTGATACGTATTGCTCTGCTTCCTGCAAAAGAGGACGCTGAAGCTGCTGAAGTGTGATCACTGCTGCCAACGGTTCCAGCCCTTTCTCTTTGGCAATGGTCGCTCTCGTTCTTCTCTTCGGACGATACGGACGATACAGATCCTCTACCACTACAAGCGTCTCTGCAGCCAGGATCTGACTGCGAAGTTCTTCTGTCAGTTTTCCCTGCTCCTCAATGGTTGAAAGTACCTGTTCCTTTTTTTCTTCCAGATTGCGCAGATAAACCAGTCTTTCATGCAGTTTTCGAAGCTGTTCGTCATTCAAAGAACCGGTAGCCTCTTTTCGATATCTGGAAATAAACGGAATCGTATTCCCCTCATCGATCAATTTTACCGCGGCATCCACCTGCCAGCGCTTTACGTCCAGTTCTTCTGTCAATTTTTGATTGATATCCATATTGTTTTCCTCACTTCTGTTCTTATTTTTCCCTTGCCCTCATGAAAACTAGAATAACTGGTGCTATTATACCACAGGTTTTGCCCTGCAAACCACAAAAAAGAATTTACGTCCCTTTTATTCTCTGCTATCATAAAAAGAAAAACAAAGGATTTTTTAATTTCTATGAATCGAACCATTACTTATCACATTTCCGATCAGGATGCAGGATTTACCATTGAACAAAATTTAAGACACCGGGGATATTCCGCCAAAAATATTACCTATTTAAAAAAGACGCCGGAAAGTGTCCTTTTAAATGGGGTATGGGTGCATATGACAGACCGGCTGCGTGCCGGGGATGAACTGGTGATCAAAATCATAGAAGAACACTCCTCTGAACGGGTCCCTCCGGTTGAACATCCTCTCCATATTGTCTATGAAGACGAAGATATCCTTATAGTCAACAAACAAGCCGGAATGCCCATTCACCCTTCTTTAAATAACTACTACAACTCCCTGGCAAACGCCCTTGCCTGGTATTATGAACAACAGAACAAACCGTTTATCTTCCGCTGTGTCAACCGTCTGGACAGGGACACCTCTGGGCTGACGATCATTGCCAAGCATGTAGTCAGCGCTGCCATTCTCTCTTCCATGAATGCCAGACGCGAGATCCATCGGGAATACCGTGCCATTGTGCGCGGCCATCTTGCGCCGGAATCCGGAGTCATCACTGCGCCTCTTGGCAGAAAAGACAGTTCCATCATTGAACGCACCGTGGATTTTGAGCATGGAGAAAAAGCCGTCACATACTATCAGTTTCTGGAAGAAAAAAACGGGCACAGTCTGGTCTCTCTTCATCTTGGCACCGGACGCACTCATCAGATCCGGATCCACATGAAGTATCTTGGTTTCCCTCTGGTGGGCGATTATCTGTATAATCCGGATATGGAATTCATCACCAGACAGGCGCTTCATTCTTATCGGCTGTCTTTTCTGCATCCGATCACCAAAGAAAGCATGGATTTTACTGCTCCGCTTCCCGATGACATGAAAAAAATCCTGCTCTGATGCAGGATTTTTCTATTCCCCGTCTGTTCCCTGCTGCGTAAATGCAAGCAGCAGCTGATGCAGGATCCGATGTAAATGCGGCAGGTATTCTTCCATCGTAACCGGCTGCTCATATAAGATACAATTATAACTGGTAGAACCGATCAGTTCAATGATCGTAAACAGCAAAAGCTCCGGCTCCCTGCAGTCTACTTGAAATGTCTCCAGTTCCTGCAGATAATGTTCATAAAATCCCTGTGCCTCCGGAAATTCCGCACTGGAAAATGCATTTTTAAAAATTCCCCAGGACAGATTTTTGGCAATAAACTGCATGAGTGAATGCTGCTTTTCAAATCTTCCGATAATATAATCTGTCAAAAAGATCACTTCTTCTTCAAAACTGTGGATTTCCCGTTTATCCAGCTCCTGATGTGCATCTGCAAATAGTTTGCCTGCCTGATATGCGATCAGTCTGTCCCTTAAGTCGTACTTGTCTTTAAAATATAAATAGAATGTTCCTTTTGCCAGACCTGCCTGTTCCACGATATCCGATATCGTCGTCTTTGCAAATCCTTTCTCGGTAAACAACTCATATGCTGTCTGAAACAGCGCACTTTTCTTTTGTTTCTTATTGGTTTCCACCTTTCCCATGTTCTTTCCCCCTGATCATTCCTTGCATTCTCTTTCGCATCTGCCTTTTTATTATTAGTCAAATTTTTGAGAAAGTCAATAAAAAATGACTTTTTTTCATTTTTTAACGCAAAATTATTGACTATCAGTCATTTTGTATTATAATGTGAGTTACATAAAAAGAATAGGGGATGATATCATTGGTTAAAACTGGCAAATGGATCGCCAGGCACAGAATCCTGATCCTACTGACAGGAATTCTGTTGCTGATTCCATCGTTTTTTGGAATGGCAAAAACAAAGATCAATTATGATCTGTTAAGTTATCTTCCAGAACATCTGGAAACTGTCAAAGGACAGGATATTCTGGTAGACGAATACGGCATGGGAGCATTTTCCATGGTCGTTGTGGAAGATATGGAACTCAAAGATGTACAAAAACTAGAAGAAAAATTCAGTGAAGTGCCTCATGTAAAAGATGTACTCTGGTACGACGATGCGGCTGATATTACTCTTCCGGTAGAAATGCTCCCCACAGATTTAAGAGAAGCATTTTTTCATGGAGATGCTACGATGATGCTGGCGCTTTTTGATAACACCACTTCATCCGATGAAGCCATGGATGCCGTCTCACAGATGCGGAAAATTGCAGATAAACAGTGTTTTATCAGTGGAATGACCGGTGTTGTTACGGATATCAAAAATATCAGTCTCAAAGAACTTCCGATTTATATCGTCATCGCTGTCATCATGTGCTTCTTGGTCCTGGAACTGACTTCCCGCTCTTTCCTGGTTCCGCTCCTGTTTCTCTTCAGTATCGGAGTGGCAATCCTCTACAATCTGGGAAGCAACATTTTCCTGGGACAGATTTCTTATATTACAAAAGCACTGACCGCCATCTTGCAGCTGGGTGTCACGATGGATTATTCCATCTTTCTATTAAACAGCTACGAAGAAAACAAGCTGCGTTTTCCAGGTGAAAAAGAACGGGCTATGGGGCATGCCATTGCCAATACATTCAAATCCGTAGTCGGCAGTTCCATCACCACCGTGGCTGGATTTGCGGCTCTTTGCATTATGACATTTGCTCTGGGCCGTGATCTTGGAATTGTGATGGGAAAAGGTGTCATCATCGGTGTAATCTGCTGCGTGACTCTGCTGCCGGCACTCATCCTGATTTTTGACAAACCGATTGAAAAAACAAAGCACAAACCACTATTTAAAAACGTCGATAAACCATCTGATTTTATCGTAAAACATTACAAAGTATGGCTGGCCGCATTTTTCATTTTGCTCATTCCGGCAATCTATGGAAACAACCACACCGAAATTTACTACAACATCGCAGAATCTCTTCCAGATTCTCTTCCGAGTAATGTAGCAAATAAAAAACTGGAAAAAGACTTTGACATGAGCAATATGCACATGATCCTGATGGATAAAGAAATGGACGGTCTGGATAAACAAAATATGCTGAAAGACATTGACGCCATCGATGGTGTGAAATGGAGCCTCAGTATGAACTCTCTGATCGGACCTTCCATCCCAGATTCTATGATTCCGGACGATGTCAAAAAGATGCTCCGAAGTGATCATTATGAGCTTGCATTTGTCTGCTCGGAATATGGTTCCGCAACACCGGAAGTAAATCAGCAGATTGCAGCCATTGATCAGATTGTAAAATCCTACGATAACGATGCCATGGTCATCGGAGAAGCACCTCTGATGAAAGACCTGCAGGATGTCACAGATATCGACCTTCGTAATGTCAACCTGCTTTCTGTTGCAGCAATCTTCCTGATCATTATGATCATTTTCAAATCCATTTCGCTTCCGGTCATTCTGGTGGCCGTGATCGAATTTGCAATTGCCGTAAACATGGCTGTTCCATATTATCAGGGAGTCAGCCTTCCATTTGTAGCAAGTATCGTCATCGGAACGATCCAGCTTGGAGCCACAGTAGATTATGCAATCCTGATGACCAGCCGCTACCAGAAAGAGAGACGCCGCGGACATAACAAAAAAGAAGCGGTCTCCATTGCACACAAAACAAGTATGCTTTCAATCATCAGCAGCGGACTCAGTTTCTTTGCCGCAACATTTGGTGTTGCATGGTATTCTCAGGTCGATATGATCAGTTCAATCTGTACTCTGCTTGCCAGAGGCGCTCTGATCAGTATGGCCGTTGTCATTCTGATCCTGCCTGCTGCATTTATGATTTTTGATAAACTGATCTGTAAAACTTCAATCGGTTTTCTGACAGAAAAAGAAAGAAAGGGTGTTATAAAATGAATCAAAACAGAAAAATAAAACGTGGTGTAACTGCCGGAATCGCAGCCGGAATGACCTTTATCTTAGGAACACTTCCAGTCTGTGCAGCGGATTCTTCCATTTCAAAAGATGAGACGGTCTACGTCAATGCAGATGCCTCTGGAATCCAGCGTCAGGTCACTGTCTCCAACTGGCTGAAAAATGCCGACCTGGAAGATGTTGTGGCAGACGAAAGTTCACTGGAAGGGATCAAAAATATCAAAGGAACAGAACCTTTCACAGAAAACGGAGACTCTTTGACATGGGATACCGATGGAAAAGATATCTATTATCAGGGCACAACAGAAAAAGAACTTCCCGTTTCTGTCAAACTGACCTATCTTTTGGATGGAAAAGAAATCTCTCCTCAAGATCTGAAAGGAAAAAGCGGACATTTGCAGATCCACATCGACTATATCAATCACGAAAAGAAAACGGTCAGCATTGACGGAACTTCAGAAGAAGTATTCAGTCCCTTTGTAATGCTTACCGGAGTGGTCCTTCCTACGGAAACATTCTCCAATGTCATGATCGACAATGGAAAAGTCATCTCTGACGGCAATAAAAATATTGTCCTTGGATTTACAACCCCCGGATTAAAAAAAAGTCTGGGCATTCAGGAGGATGCTTCCAGCGCTTCCATCACCCTTCCGGAAAGCCTGGAGATATCCGCAGACGTGACCAACTTTACCATGTCTTCGACCTTTACAGTCGGACTCTCCGATCTGTTTGACCAGCTCAATCTTCATGACATCACCGACATGGATTCTTTAAAATCCTCTCTGGATGAACTGGAGAATGCCGCCATGCAGCTCGTTGACGGCTCCACTCAGCTTTCAGAAGGCGCAGATACCCTGGGAAACAGTTATCAGGAATTTGATGACGGAATCCAGACCTTAAAAGCAGGGATTGATGCCCTGGGCGAGGGAGCCGGCGTCTTATCCAATGGAATCAACACCTACACAGATGGTGCCGATCAATTAAATGAGGGCATTCAGACCTATCTTGGTTCTAACGGTGTGCTGACCGGAAAAGTGACAGAATATATCAACGGTGTGAATACCCTTGTTCTTGGCGCCAAATCTTACACGGAAGGAGCTGCTCAGCTCTGTGACGGAATTTCTTCTTATGTAGAAGGAGAACAAAAGCTGTCTGCAGGCGCCTCCCAGTTAGCAGAACTTGAAACGGGACTGACACAGGTGAAAGCTGCAATTTCCCAATTGAATACTGTATTGGACGGAAAAGGTTCTTCCTCCGAAGATCTCAAGGCTGCCTCTACCCAATTAGCGGAAGCTACCGGGCAGCTTGCTGATGCCTTGGATCATATGCAGGAACTTCTCAAACAAGTAGATTCCATGGTTTCTTCCGGTCAGGATCTGATCACCGAAATCTCCTCCCTGACAGAGAGCATGAAACAGGAACTTCAACAGCCTGCATTACAATTGTTGACGGGAATGCAACAGCTTTCCGCTCAGCTGCAGGAACTCAATCAAACTGCTGCCTTTTTCCAGACTGCATGCACTGCCGCTGTTGACAATATCAACACACAGATCAATGACAGAAACGCACAAATTCAATCCACAAGCTCCATCGCATCTGCTGCAAGCGCACAACTTCAGGCTTCCATTGATTCTCTGAATGCCCAGCTTGCACAGGCAAATGCTTCCGGTAATTCCGAACTTGCAGCACAATTGCAGGCTTCTATCGCCACTTTGACACAGGCTCAGGCACAGACCAGTGCGCTTAGCGCTTCTCTCCAGCCGCTTGCTCCAATTACAGACAATGGAGGGGTTCAGCTTCCAACAATTGATACAGCCGCACTTACTCAGACAATGACACAGATTACAACAGCTTCCAAAAATATAGAAGCATCCTTTACCAAACTTGCCTCTAAACTGCCGGAAATCCAAAAACAGCTGGATCAAATCTCCAAGGTAAAATTACCGGAAAAACCAATGTCTCAGCTAAAGAAGAGTGTTGAGCAGATTCATGCCGGAATGCAAGCTCTGGATCAGGGATTATCTACTGTCTCTGAAAACGTAGGACTTCTGGATCAATCCACGGATTCCCTTCCATCTGCTGTGGACGGAATCCACACACTGTTAGATGGATTCGAACAACTGGATGCTTACAATCAAACGCTGTTAGATGGAGCTTCTCAGTTAAAAGAGAGCAGTCCATCTCTTATGGCCGGTGTCAATGCACTTGCCGGCGGCACCGACGAGCTCGCATCCGGTTTGAATACACTCGGAACTCAATTATCCAGTGGTTCCGGTGCACTTGCTGCAAATAGTGACGCTTTACGAACCGGAGCTGCTTCCCTTCTTTCTGGAACCAAAGAACTGTCCGCAGGAGGAAATACCTTACAACAGGGCAGTACACAAGTAAAAGATGGAATCTCAAAACTCCAAAACGGCGCACGTACATTAAAGGACGGTATGCAGAAATTTGACCAAGAAGGTACCCGAAAACTCAAAGACACTGTAGAACAGGAATTCGGTGATATCCTGAATCGTCTGAAAGCCTTAACCTCCGATCAGTGCAGCTATGATACTTACAGCGGTAAAGCTGCAGATATGGAAGGAACTGTAAAATTTGTCATTGAAACAGATGCAATTGAATAATCCCTCTCCTATCTAAGAAAAAATACCCTCATTAAGATATGAAACTTACATCTTGCAAATTTCAATCTTAATGAGGGTATCTTTTATTCTGATCACTCTTAAAATACTTCTCTATTGTATTCTAATTTCATTAAAAAAAATTCTCACAGAACTGTCAATACAACAACTCTGCGAGAATCTTCTGTCTCATAAAGTCAGTAATGCCGGCGACCGGAATCGAACCGGTACGGGAGTATAAGTCCCGCAGGATTTTAAGTCCTGTGCGTCTGCCAGTTCCGCCACGCCGGCATTACTGGCTTTATGAAAATGGGACCTACAGGGCTCGAACCTGTGACCCTCTGCTTGTAAGGCAGATGCTCTCCCAGCTGAGCTAAGATCCCAGAATATACAATCTTCCTTCTTTTCTTGAAAAACGACCCAGAAGAGACTCGAACTCTCGACCTCCGCCGTGACAGGGCGGCGCTCT
>UQVC01000023.1 GCA_900544395.1 uncultured Ruminococcus sp.
ATATCTGATGCGATCATTAATTTCATGTGCGATTTCCTCTTTTCTCTATTAAAAACTTTCTTCCCCTTGCAGCTGTTCAAACTCCACCCGCTCAAATTCCTGAATGGAAATATGTTTTTTATTTGGATTCGCATACACAAAGGTCTTATCTACATTTTCCAGATAATTCTGGATCTTATCGTTTGTAGCGCTGATGATCGCCTGGAATCCCAGTCCGCGGATCAAAGAAATACAACTTGCCACTTTCTCCGCATCCATTTTAGAAAAGGCTTCATCCAAAACGACCAGACGCAGTGTCGGCGGACGTTTAATCTTCGGGGACAGATTGATCCGGTAAATCTGTGCAAAACTTGCCAGAAGCGCGATATACAATGGATTCTGCCCTTCTCCACCGGAATTTTTCTTGAGCATTTTACTCAGGCCGATCCGCATATCCTTTTCTCCCTGCACGATCTGCTGCATATCAAAGGAGAGATACGTGCGATAGTCTGCGTATTTATCCATATTTTTTCTGGCTTCTTCCAGTTCTTCTCTTGTGGCGTTTTCGGGCGGAATAAAAATCTGGATCAGTTCATTCATCAGATCTCCATATTCTTCCTCATGTTCCATAGTGAACAAATTCATCTGATTTTCCATGCTGTCGCTTAACTGAGATGGATTGATATCCAATGCATCATCCATAAACATTCGATAAAATCTGCCATCCGGCCCTTTATTTTTCGTAATAACAAACTGATACTTGTCTTTTCCGAAATCGAGACGGCTGATGATCCGGTTCAGTTCGTCTTTTCTCTGATATGCCTCTCTGATCGCATATCGGATTTTATACACGAAATCTTCTTTAAAATGTTCTACCGCAAATTTAGCCTGCTCCTTGGCCTCTTCTTTGTATTTTTCCAGGTTGTCACACTGAAGGTTGGACAACTGTTTTTCATAAACTTTATTATCGCGGATCGTTGTAGAATATCCCCGATTCGGATATTTGCGAAGATACTCACTTCTCGCCTCTACCAGCTTTTCATATGCCTTCTCCTGCTCCTCTTCCAAAGGCTGCTTTTTCTTCATACGCTCCCGCATCAGATACTCATAATTGCGGCTCTGTCTGCCTTCCAGATATTGCTGAAATTCCGATTCATATTTTTCTTGATCCTGCTGCTGGAATTCCCGCTCTTTCTGCGTCAGCTGTTCGTTCAGATCCAACTGCTGATTTTGAAATTTCTTTCCATTTTCCTGATGATTCCAGATTATTTTCTGCACAGTTTCTATTTCGGCCTTTTTTTCTTCCTGTTTCTTCTGAATTTCCTGTTTCTGCTGCTCCCACACCAGAACAGACTCTTCCCGCAGTTTCTGCAGCGCATCCAGAAGTCTTGTCTTTTCTGCCTCTTTTCCCGGAATTTTCTGCAAATCAGACAACCACTGCCGGTAATCGTCCAACGGCTGTGTCAATCCTTCCAGCTGAGAGATCCTGCGGATTTCTTCTAACAGTTCCTGCAGCGGAATCCGTTCTTTCTGAAGGTTCTCACATTTTTCTTCCAGACGGCGGATTCTCTGGCGCATACTGGTTTCTCCAATATATGCCTTTCTTGTATAATTCTCCGGATTGATATGCTGCAGACGGAAACTATGATACAACACACAATCTGCTGTGATTCCAATCCGGTTCTTTCGGAGTTCTTCTGTCGTCTCACATTTGATGACGTTTCCGAGGAAAAAATTGATATACGCCTGCACATGCGGCTCTTTTGCGAGCACTTCCTGTGCAAGTGATCCTTCTTTCACTTCCCACGGAGTCTCCTGCACTTTTTCTGTATCCAGAACTGCTGCCCGGAAGAATTTCTTTTTATCCATCTCCTGGTAGATTTCCATGGCATCTTTTGCATACTTTGGCTCTACAACCAGCAGAAGTTTGTTGTTTCCAAGGTATCCTTCGATGGCATTATGCCAGCGTTCATCCCGTACATCCAGAAGATCTGCAAGAATCTGCACATTCACAAATTTCCCGCACTTTTCATGCAGACGATTTCTCAATTCGTATCGGGCTTCCTCCAGTTCTTTTGGATAAGCTTTTCTTCCCTGTTTCAGTTCTTTTAATTCTTCCCGTGCCGCTTTTTCTTCTTTTTTCACCGCACGAAGTCTGGCATCTGTCTCCTGTCGTTCTTCTTCCAGTTCTTCCCGGATCTGTACCAGGCTTGTCTGCAGACGTTCCAGTTCTCCTTCTGTGATCTTTTCGGAAACAAACCTGTCAATGTCCCATATGGTCTGATTTGGCGTGACATCTTTTTCTTTCCATTCTTTGAGGCCATCTGCAATTTTCTTCCATCTCGCCTTACTGTTCTGCAGTCGTTCCAGAGCTTCGTTCAGACTCTCCAGATCTTTTTCCATGGCTGCATAACCACTGTCCGCAATCTTTAAAATAATCGCTTCGTATTCTTTCTGAAGTTCTGCCTGCTCTTTCTCCAGATTGGCTCTTTTCGCTTCCTGGCCTGTGATCTCTGCCTTTGTCTCTTTCATCCGGTCAGACAACTCCTGCACCTTGCTCTGCAAATACAACATTTCCAGTCTTGCGATCTGATACGCACAAGAAGCAGATTCTTCCTCTTTTTCCTCATACCGATGATAGGCATCCTGAATTTCCTGAAGGTATCCGATCTCATCCATGGTCTCTTCGATCTTTCCGCGCATTCTTCCATACTGCATGACGCTTTCCTGAAGCTCCTCAATGTGCATATCCTGCTCCATACAGATGTATTCTTTCACGAAATCTTCCAGTTTGATATTCATCCGAAATGGGATTGCTCTTTTAAACAGCCGTGGAAATTTTTCGATATCCAGGCCGCCCAGATAGATGTCATACATCTGTCTTCTGAATCTTTCATTGCTTGGTCCGCAGTAATATTCTTCCTTGGAAAATGTCCGCTGCAGATATTCTTTCACCTCAAAAGTCGTCAGACAACGCTTATCTGCCCGGTACTGATTTTCCAGAATCCCGCTCTTATGCCAGAAAAACAGACGATTGATTTCATTGGTCGCTGTTTCTACATCAAATACCACACCTACACACTGTTTTTCTTTTGTATCTGTCTGTTCCAATTCCAGAACGATCGTGCTGGAGAAATTCTGATTTCTCAAATATTGAGATTCATTATTCTCCCCGATATTTACCATTCCTCTCAGATATTCGATCAGAGAACGATCTGAATCATCGGCTGCCGCCTTATTGAAAAATCCTCTTCCGTCCGTGTTCGCATACAATACAATCTGCATGGCATCGATCACCGTTGATTTTCCACTTCCGGAATGTCCGGTAAAGAAATTGATTCCCTGATTCAATGTCAAGATTTTTCGGTCTATGTAATGCCAGTTATTCAGGCAGATTTTCGAGAGCGCTTTGAACGCCTGTTTTGTCTCCACTGTGTTCCTCCTCACTGAACGTCTCTAATAGTTCTCTGATATCATCTCCAAGCAGCACTGCGTTGATACACGGATAAATCACCAGTCGGCTGTCCTCATCCAGTTCTTCCATGACATCCACCGGCTCTACGATCTGGTATTTTTTCAAAAATGCGATCGTCCTGCGCATTTCTGTTGGAGACGGAAGACTGTTTAATACATGAAACTCCCCTGCTTTTCCGTTTACAGCTCCAAGAGTCGTCACAATATGACTGCTGGAGGATACTGCTGCCATCTGTTCATCATAGATCAGCTTTAACACCAGAATATAAATCGTAGCAAGCCTGGATAGTTTTTCTCCCCAGAGAGTTTCTCCCTGGATATATATCACTCCCATATGCAGATTTTCCTGCAACGTGATTCCAGCAACCGCAAAATACGCTTCCAGAAATTCCTTGTGTTTGCTGCATACACGATATTCCCGAATCGGAACCATCCGGCCGGTCCGTTTTTCAAATTTTCGCTCCAGAAGGAAGGTCTGGCGATACAAAGTCTGGATCACATTTTTAATATCATCCTGCTCTTCTTCCGAAAGCTGTTCGTAATATTCGATCATTGCGGTCTCCTTCGTACAAATTTTAATGCCGGATATTGATACTGTCCACTTTGGATGACTGCCTCATCCTCATTCAATACCCGATATTTGCTGTTCTTTCGGGTGCTGTAATCATATGCAAGGATCAGCTTTTCAAATTCTGCTTCCTCTGTGATATGAAGCGCTCCCGCATCCATCACTTCCTGTTCCATATGACTTTCGATAAAATCTTCGATTTCCTGTCTGCTGTAGCGCATCTGGATCCGATTCAATTTCAGCACGTCTTCCCGATCCAGATCTTCAAATTCTTCATCCTGCCCCATCTGACTGATAAAATCTGTCCTCGGTTTTCTTCTCTTATATAACGATTTTTCAGAAATCATCTCAAACAAAGACAGATTCATCCGTTTTCCGGTCTCCTGAATCAAAGATTCCGGGTCTTCCTGTGAAGAAATTTTATTCAAAAGCTGCACGACCAGCCCCTTGGTATCGGTCTCGCCGCTGAGCAGATAGTTCATCCTGCTCACCGTTGCCCGTACATATTTCGAATGTTCTCTGTCCATGTTGGCAATTCGGTGTTCAATATCATCAAATCCTCTCTCGATCAGATCCAGAAGTTCCAGCACATCTTCTTTCGTATCGCCGACTGCCTTTGCCCTCTGCCGGATCATTTCAATCCATTCTTCATTCTCTCTCATATCCCGGAGACATTTCTTAATATCCATTTTATAGATATAAAAATTATCCGATGTCTTCAAAATATGGTACTTCTTCTTGACGATTTCTTCCACGTATCCGTCCAGATGTTCCCGCAAAAGCTCTCCATATGACTCATGATCCAAAAGCCTCTCAAAAAATTTATCCATATTGTGGAGCATATCCTGAAGAGCCTTGTTCAACTTTCTTGTGTTGATCAAAGCGGTACGAAGCATGTTTAAATTAACTCTGGAATCATTTTGAAATGAAAATAGCGTAGCATACACATTCTGAATATAGAGTTCGGTTTCTTCCAGTTCTTCCGAGGTCAGACGCTCAAACGCCTCAATAAAAATTGCCGCATAATCTGGTATCACAATGTTGGTCGTCATCGTACTGTAATCTTCAATCTTCTTGAGCCATCCCGTTTTCAACAGCCATCGCAAAATACGGGATGCCGTTGTCTCCAGCATATCGAAGTCCGTCTCGTTTTCTTCCCGCTCTAACGAAATCCGCTTCTGTGCATTCATATCACTTAATACCTGCACACAGATCTCTTTCGTCAGAAAATAATTACTGTACTGATACTCCTCATTGATCACCAGCAGCGACTCCATATAAATCTCCCGGTTTACTGAGCGGAATAAACTCCAGAATGTATCCGGGATCTCGTATCGTAACTGCATAATTCTCTCCGTATGTCGTTAATTTGTGTCTGTAATATTATAACACGAAGTTCTTCTATTTTTTATAATTTTTTTGATTTAAACTTGCTTTCAATGCAAAAGCAAGTAATGCTTTCTATGACTTTTCGCATTACTTGCTTCTTCCCTTGATTCTTTACTCTATTTTTTCTCTAACCTCTAATTAATAATTTTTTCAAGTGATTCTAACGTACATTTTACCATATGTTCTCCCAGTTCCTTGCTTGCTTCTTTTGCGCTTTCTGCAAACCACTCTGTATTCTCTTTTGTTTTTTCTAAATCAACATGATCTGGATAAAGTGCATATAACAAACTAGTTTCAAATTTTCCGGCATGATCAAATCCTCCACATTCATGCTGTGCTTCTTTACTGATTAATGGAATCACCTTTATATAGGAGAATGGGTCATCACCTGAACCAAGATTTTCATAGTAATCGGCATAATCATTGCTTCCCCACCAACCACGTCCACGGGTATCTTCCATATATTCCATAGTTAATTTTTTTGCAGCTTTATGACACGCTAAAGTCATTGGCATCAAACCAGCTTCCTCAGTCTGATGATGAGTTACACAATATATGTTTTTCACGCCGCCATATAATAATGATTTCAATATATTGTAAATGTACTGTTCATATACATCAACATCAACTTGTATCGTCCCTGTTTCAGGTCCTCCTACTGCATAACTTGCAACTCCATACCAAATCGGAGGACAAACCACAACTTCTTTCGTTTTCTCTAGCTCCCTGAAGATTCCATTGATAACCATTGTATCGCATCCACAACTTGCATGATGAGCATGATATTCAATTGTTCCAATTGGGATAATAAACGGAACTTTTCTACGTTTTGCATCTTCAATTTCATCAAAAAACATATCAATTAATTGCATAGCACATCCTCCTTTAATGTTTATACCATTTAAAAGTACAGTTTACAAGGGACTACACAGGGTAGGTATCTGACGGGAGGGGTGCCGCCAGTCAGATTTTCCATGTGATGTTCAAGCTGTCGCTTGTGGCGGCTATGGTGGTGATCATCAAATCCACCACACGCCGCTTGTCATCAAAAGATACATTCTCCCAGGTATCGAGGTAGCCGGAAATCTGGCTGACCTGTTCCGGGCTGATGGCCTCCACAGTCAACTCCGCTATCCTTGCCAGAAGTTCCTGCTTGCGCCCGTCCAGTTCCGCTATCTTCACATTCACATAGGAGAACAGGACATTGTTTGCCCCCGTCAGACTGTCCACCAGCTTTTCAATCTCGCTGTCTACATGGGCAAGTTCCACTTGCAGGGCGGTGATTTTCGGGTTTGCCTTTGCCGCTTTCTTTTTTCCTGTCAGCGTCTTGTAGCTTGCCAGCTTCTTTACCATCTGCTGATAAACAACCGCTTCCAGTTCCGAAGTGATGATTTTCCCACAGCCAGGACAGCTTTTATTGTCCAGCCGTTTCGTGCAGCGGAGATACTGTTTGCCGGAGGGATTGTAGATACTCATAAGAGCATACCCGCAATTCCCGCACTTGATTTTTCCTGCCAGCCATGTGTGGGTGGCTTTCCGGGCAGACTGGATTTTCATGTTGTTCATCAGCTTCTTGCGGCAGGTCAGCCAGGTGTCGGAGGGGACGATACCCTCATGGGGAGCCAGTACCAGCATTTGGTCTTTTAAGTCGTTTTTCTTGCTGGCCTTTACATCTCGCCCTTGATACAGATAGCAGCCGTTCATGCCCGTAAAATCGGCAACGTCATTGACAATGACTGTACCTTGACTTTTGAAAAATTCGTACACATCAAGGTCTGCCTGCACATAGACAGGATTGCGTAACATCTGCGCCAGCGTGGGGCGTATCAGCTCTTTGCCATGGAACAAAATCCCCTGTTCGGCAAAGTACCGGGTAATGTCCCCGTAGGAAGTTGTGGGCTGGGCGTACATCTCAAACATCAGCCGGATATTGGCCGCTTCCTCCGGGTTTACCACCAGCTTCTTTGTGTTGATACCGTCCATCTTGATAGGCTCCGTATGGAAGCCGTAAGGGGCTTTCCCGCCCATCTTAAAGCCCCGCTGACTGCGGGAGTAGTAAGCGTCCGTCACCCGCTTCTGTATCGTTTCCCGTTCAAGCTGGGCGAACACGATACAGATATTCAGCATGGCCCGTCCCATCGGCGTGGAGGTATCAAACTTTTCCGTAGAGGACACAAACTCCACATTGTACTGCTGGAACAGCTCCATCATGTTGGCAAAGTCCAGAATGGAACGGCTGATACGGTCGAGTTTGTAAACCACGACTTTTGCAATCAAGCCCCGCTTGATGTCCCGCACCAGTTCTTGAAACTTCGGACGGTCTGTGTTCTTGCCGCTGTACCCTTTGTCTGTGTATTCCTTGCAGTTACCGCCTTTCAACTCGTATTTGCAAAATTCAATCTGGCTTTCAATGGAAATGCTGTCCTTTTTGTCTACCGATTGTCTTGCATAGATTGCGTCTATCCGATTGTTCATATTGTCGCTCCTTTTCTTAAAAAAGAAACGGAGCTGCTGACAGTTCTATTATACCGCCAGCAGCCCCGCAAATCAATGATGGGTTTGGAAAACCTTATGTCCCGGCTTCCTCACTCTCCCGCTTGTCGGCGTACTTGCGGAACACCTCATAAAGCTGCTGTTCCAGTTCCCGGCGTTTGGCTGCTTCCTGTTCCGGCGTGAACACCGGGGAGAGATTTTCCAGTGTGATTTCCTTTCCCTGAAAAGTCACGATTTCGATTTCCTTTTTGTATCTGATATTACTTATAAGATCACCTTTCCTTTCCATGCTGCCGCTGTTGCCGTTTCAGTTCCGCTAAAATCTCCGGCGGGATACGGTCAACCAGCCGCCGCATATCGTCCAGTTCGCTTTTTAACTTCGCCCGTTCCATCGTGTCATTCATCTTGCCTTTTTCGCTGGCCTTTGCCCTGACTTCCAGCTTTTCATTTTCCGCTAACAAGTCATTGATTGTGACCTTGTATTTTTTCAGTTGCCCGGAGAAGTTCTCCATCTGCGGAAACCACTTTTTCAGCATGGAGAGGGCTTCCTCTTTCTTCTTTCCGGCGTTCAGCGGGGTAATGCCGGAGAGAACCGCTTCAATGGCCCTCGCCTGTTTGGAGAGGTTGACCGCCTGTTTGAACAGCCGGGTGGGGATATGCTTCCGGCCCGTCTTGCTGGCGCTTTCCCCACGCTCCAGGTCGGGGTACTGCTCCACCATACAGGCGTGAAAATCGTCCTGCCACTTCGTCAGATTGGCCCGGTTGCCGATAATTTCTTTGGCGCACAGGCGGTTGTCCTTTGTCAGCGGCACAAAGACCAAGTGCAGATGGGGCGTTTTTTCATCCATGTGTACCATAGCCGAAACGATGTTCTCCCGGCCCACCCGGTCAATGAGGAAGTCCGCCGCCCTCTGGAAGTAGGCCGCTATCTCCTTTGGGGACTTGCCCTTGAAAAACTCCGGGCTGGCGGTAATCAGCGTGTCCACAAACCGAGTGCTGTCCTTGCGGGTGCGGCATCTGGCCTGCTCGATGCGGCTCTGAATGAAATGGTAGTAGCGGCCATCCGGCTTGACGATGTGGAAATTGTACTTGCTCCGGCTGGTGTCAATGTCCGGGTTGCTGGCGTACTGCTCCTTTTTCCGTTCATGGTGGGCTTCCAGCGGCCCCGCCGGGTGGCCCTTGTGCTTCTCAAATCGCAAAATTGCGTGTTGTGCCATTGAACTCCTTTCCCCATTCCATTCCTTTCCGGCGGGTTTTCCCGCCGAAAATATCTCTGATAGGATTGGAATGGAATGAATGTAAATAGATGGTTTTAATCTCTGTATTTCTATATACCGTCAGATTTCCGTACTTCAAGAGGATTGATTTTCGTACTCGCCAAGTACGGTTTTCAGCCCTCCGGCGTACCATAACCGGATTTCTTGAAGTCGGTGTTTGGAACCGCTTCATAGGATTTCGGGTAAATGCGGTTGGGTTTTCCACAGCCCTGTTTCTGGATTTCCACCAGCCCCGCATACTGCAACTCCCGCAGGGTGTTGACCGCTTTCTGCCGCCCGCAGCGGAGCAAAGCGACCACCTCGCAGATGGGGTAGTACAGGTAGACCCGCCCGTACTCGTCCGCCCAGCCGTTCTTCCGGGACAACTCCGCCCGGCGCAGGACAAAGGCATACAGCACCTTCGCTTCGTTGCTCAAGGGCTGGAATGTGGGTGCTTCAAAAAGGAAATTGGGGAGCCGGGTGAAACTGAACGCCTTTTCCGGCTGGTGAATATAAATCGTGTTTGTCATAGCGTGTTTTGTGGACGGTTAGAGGCCCGTTTTCCGGGGCGAATGATAAATGATACCAGCCGCCCCGGTTGAGGGCTTGCGGAGCCTTGCAAATCAAGGCTTTTCCCGCTCTTAACTGTCCACAGCAGACCTCCTTTTCCGTTCACTTTCTGTTTTCTGCCGCCTGTGAACTCTGGCGGCGCAGTCCGGGCAGTATTTGCCCCGGTTGGACTTCGGGACGAACACACCGCCGCACTCCGCACAGCGTTTCAAGTCCCTGTCCCGGTAAATCTCCGCTTCCAGCGTCCTGTCCAGCGGCAAGACCGCCCAGCGGAACCACTTGCAGCAGACGGAGAACGAAATCATCTGCGGACAGGCGCAGGTGTCGCCATCGTCCAGCGCAAGGCAGTTTCCGTCCTCGCAGTTGCAGCACTCCCGGCGTATCAGGCCGCTGGCTCGTCTCTTCTGGGGCGGGGTTATGCGGTAGGGGGAGCCGTCCGGCCTGTGTTCCAGCGGCGGCAGGTGTTGATAGGGTCTTTTGCTCATGCGTCCCTCCGTTTTCTTTGGCGTGTTCTGTTTCCAAGGTGCTTGTCCATCGATGAACTATCCCAAGTCTACACCTTTTTGACCGCCTGTGCCGTATATCCAAGAGGTAGGAAATCAGCCTGAAAAACTCCCTATTTCCACGCTCTCGGATTTGTGATATAATCAAAAAAAGATAAAAGACAAATTCAGGTTTCTGGTCTTCTTGCACAAAATAAAGGAGGAGCTATTATGCAAATTGTTTATATTCCAAGCGAATCAATGTCTGTTCAAGGTAAAAAAGATGAAATCTATAAAAGATATGGGAAAGACTGGAATATTAGAGAACAGGGAGGAGGTAACGGAAATTGGTTGTTGACCAGAAAAAGTGATGTGCTTGTAGATGGAAAAAGTTATCGTACTTTTGTACTTGAACACTACGGTAAATCCAAGCTGACAGCGAAGCTTGTTGATAAATTTCGTGAAGATGTAGCAAATGGTAAAATAAAACTGTAAATGCCTATGCCGTTATGCTATGAGCATAGTACATAGCATAACGGCTTCTCTTTCGTTGAGCTAGCAAGGAGGGTGAATATGTCTTTATCCATACAAGAGCGATTAAAAGACCTACGTGTGGAGCGTGGCTTGACGCTGGGGCAGCTTGCGGAGCAGACCGGGCTTTCCAAGTCTGCGCTGGGCAGTTACGAAACGGAAGACTTCAAGGACATCAGCCACTATGCCCTTATCCGGCTGGCGAAGTTTTACGGTGTGACCGCTGATTATCTGCTGGGGCTGTCTGAAATGAAAAATCACCCAAACGCCGATCTTGCAGACCTGCGTTTGAGTGATGAAATGATTGACCTGCTGAAAAGCGGGAGGATAGACAATACCCTGCTGTGTGAGCTGGCGGCGCACCCGGATTTCCCCCGGCTGATGGCTGACCTTGAAATCTATGTGAACGGAACGGCACTGAAACAGGCGCAGGGTGCAAACGCCATAGTGGACACGATGAGCGCAACTGTTATAAAAAAGCATAATCCTGGCATGAGTGATACGCAGTTAAGACAGCTTATCACCGCCCATATTGATGAGGACGAGTTTTGCCGCTATGTGATACAACGGGACATAAACGGGATTGCCCTTGCTCTGCGGGAAACACACAAGGACGATTTTTTCAGCGTCCCAGAGGATAACCCGCTAAAAGAAATGCTGGAAACTGCTGGTGAAATCGTCAGCCAGGACAGCGACACGGAACAAGCGTACTTGGCGTTTATCTGCAAACGGCTCAAGCTGAATTTTAGGAAGCTGTCAGTAGAAGAACGGAAGTGGCTGAAAAAGATTGCGGAAAAATCCGACTTGCTGAAGAATCCAAAACCGCAGAGAGGACGAAGATAAAAAATGCCTGAACGGCGGTTCTGGTTTTTCAGAACCACCATCCAGGCATTTTGTTTAGTAATAGAAAAAGGTGCAGTTGATTATTGCGTATTGTCAATCTCTCTCAAACCGGGTAGTAAAAATACGGCAAGCGCAACGATGATAATGCCAATTCCGCAAATGACAAACCATTTCTCAACTCCCAGCCGCTCCGCCAGAGGCCCGGAAATGACAAGGCCAAACGGCATGGCGAGGGAAGCGGCGCTTGTCAGTAGAGAAAAAACTCTCCCCAGATATTCTGGTTTGACCGTTTCTTGAAAAATCGCATTTTGCACACCGTAAAATGGAGCGGAAATTCCCATAACAGTACAGCACACAACAAAGACAAGAAATGCGTCTGGCGGCAAAAGCCCGGAGAGCATATTGCTAACGCCCATCAGGAGAACGGAAAGACCGATGGTGTACCGCCGTTTCTTAAAACCGCCCCAAATGCTCAGAATGACTCCGCCAAGCAGCATACCAACCGCAAAAGCAATTTCAGCGGCAGAGGCATGGGCCGGTGTTCCTTTGAAGTATGACATACAGATGAGAGGAAAAAGCGTACTGATTGGCATATAAAAGAACATATAAATTACACCAATCCAGAGCAGAGCAAAGAGGCCCCTGTTTTGCTTTAATACCACATACCCCTCTTTCATATCCTGTAAAAACTGTTGTCTTTTCGTTTCTGGACATAGTTCAGGCGTTGGTATGGACGAAATCGCAACAGTCACACAGGCAAGGATTGCACCCACAATATCTAACAATATAATTGCATTAAGAGGCCAAACAGCATATAAAAACGCTGCGGCAGCTGGACTGATAATCGCACTTACTGCTTGCATGGTCTGCGTGTAACCAGCGCATTTTGTAAGTTCCTCTTTTGGCACAATCATAGGTGTTGCTGCGCTGAATGCTGGAGAATGAAAAGCAGTTCCCGCACTTCGGATTAACAGGACAACCATAATAGACCATACGGGCAATTCCATGTAAAACGCCACCAGCGCCAGAATACCGCCAGCGGCGGCAATTATCAAATCCGCACCAATCATTACGCTTTTACGGCTGTGCCGGTCAACAAAAGCACCTGCAAACGGGCCTAAACAGGCTTGCGGCAAAAATCCAATCAGTGTTGCCGCCGTCAATATGATTGCAGAATTAGTTTTCGCAACCAAATAAAAGATAATGGCCATTTGCAAAATACCGCTGCTAATAAAGGATATTGCTTGTCCGGCAAGAAGTGTAAAATAAGTTTTTCTCCATGAATTGTTGTTTTGGGTCATAATGCGAACCTCCTTTTTTATTGCATTGTTCCTTTGTTTCTGCAATAAAAAGCAGGCGTTGTCCCACAGAGAGGGCAGACGCCTGCATAACAACAAAGCACGAAAAAACACCACGATACAGTTCAAAGACTGCTCGTGTCAAACCTACGTGTTCCTTTGCATACGCACGCAAAAAAAGCCCACCATCATGTGGAAAGGTACTTCTACTTTTTATTGCTTATTAGCGTACACAAATTAACACACGTAAGCCTCCTTCCAATCTCAAACTGTCGCACAGTATAACACACATCCGATAGACTTGTCAACCATTTTTAACCTTGTTTTCCATCTTGTTTTTCCATCTCTTACGGGCAGTAGCAAAGCCAGGCGAGCCAGTCAACGGTCAAGATGAACGGCGCTTTCAGCGCCGCCGTTGACAGTCTCGCCCGTCTTTGCTAATGGGTAATCAAGGCGGGAAAGCCATTTTAGGGCTTTCCCGCCCATTTCAATTTTGGGAGAAGAAAGGCCCCAAAATGAACGAGTGCGGCCAAACACTTTTAGGGATTGGCCACCTTGTCCACCCATCCAGCGGGGCGGCGGGGAACGGTCAAGGCCGGGCGTCAGCCCATTCATTTCAGCCTTGACGGTTTCCTGCCGTCCTGCTACTTTTCCCGGAGTGTGGCCACACATCTGGTCACGGTGTCCAGAGCTTTGGGACTTTTTGTCCCATAGGCCGGGGGCGGAGGACGAGGGACGGGGGCTTTCATAATACGCCCTGTCTGCTGCTGAAATCAGCCCTTTGTTTCCGGCTTACCAGCCCCAAACAAAGCCCTGCTTTCCTGCCGCGTCAAATGCCCTTGCCCTCCCCGGCGGCAACGGTATTTTCAGGGCAACGCCGACAGAGCGTATAACACACTACACTTTGCTCCGCAAAGTCGTGTGCCAAATGGGGCGCTGCCCCCTTTGGAAACCCCCGCAACAAACAGGTGCTATGCACCCAGCCGGGAGCATAGCGCCGTTTGTTGTCAGCAGCCCGTTTCACGGTCTGCGTGTAGTTCCTTGTAAACTGACCTAAACTCAAGTTCATACAATTTTCCAATTTCTGGAGAGAGAACATCACATCCATCCTCTGTTACTGCAATCCCCTTTTCCCAGCGTACCCCAAATGTATCTGTTGAGATAAATGTATCAATCTGGAATGTCATATTCGGTTTCAAAGCATAATCAGATGTTGTTTCAACCCATGGTGCCTCGACTTCAATCATACCCGTTCCATGCAATGGACCATATACAAAATTATCTTTATATCCATTATCTACATAATACTTATAAAAATTTTCTGCAATCTGTGAAGCCGGAACACCTGATTTTACCTGCTGCTGTGTCCATTTATGAGCTTCAAGTCCAAACATTACTACATCTCTTCTTTTACCTTCCAATTTCCCTAAAACAATTGGATATCCAATTGCAGCAGAATATCCGTCGATTTTAGCCGATAAATTCAACTGAACAATATCACCTTTCTGAAACTTTCTGTATGATGATCTGGAAATTGCGTGTCGTGTCGATGCTTCTGAAAATACATACATAGGAAGTCCTTCATATTCTGCGCCCTGCTCATATACTACTCTTTCTGCAACTCCAACCATTTGAAGTTCTGTCATTCCAGGCTGAATTTCTTTAATTACCTGTTGAGTCGCCAGTTCAGCAATTCGATATCCTTCTCGTAAGCAATTAATCTCGTTTACCGATTTGATAGACCGTAATTCTACCATTATATGATCTGCTCTTACAATCTCTGCTTCCGGAAATGCTGCTTTAATACCTTCCATAATAACAACTGAAGTATCCAAATAACTGGCAACACCAATTCTTAATTTCTTTCCATTTACTCCGATTGCATGAAACACATCCTGGTATGTATCAGCTTTCAACTCTGGATATGCTGGATCTGCACTTTCCCTATATTCTTTTAATACAAAAATTTTTTCCAAACGAGAACGATCTGCTGCAAATTCTCTACTTTCTGGTCCTACCATTAAAGCTGCATCTCCAGATGCGGAAATAGCAACTCCTGACCTTTCAAACAATGGCCAAAATCCCGAAAAATATCTTGCATTTGCATAATCTGCTTCATTTGAATTAACAATCATTGCATCCAGCTTTTCTCTCTGTAATATTTTTGCCGCTCTTGCAACTCTCTCCTTATACTCGTGATCCGGAATAAAAATTTTACCATGATTTGACATTTAACTATCCTCCTAATTTCTTTTTTAAATTGAATATCCTGTCGTTGTATAAAATGCGACTGTTCTAGGCTCTGCCCTTCCATACTGTGCAACTACAGGGGTATTACTTTCCAGCATAATCGCATACTGTTCTCCAAATTCTGCTGTATATTTTCCAAAATCTTTTTCTTCATTTGTTCTGAGACACCGTACTCTTCTTGCCTTTACACATATTTCCAAATCCGATACAGGCTCCTTGTCTGTGTAAAGAAGCGTTATTTTAATATATGCATCTTCATCACTGACATTTGTAATAATAATTGACTCATGCCCTGGTATACTATTTACCCCTTCTGGTGGAAGTTCTGCATCTGGAAATATCCAAACTTTACTACCGTATGTCATTTTTACCTCCTTTTTCTTAACCAGCATAATTAAAAATTTGTTTCATATCATGAAAGAATTCGCTTTGCTCATCCACACTGTATTTTTGAAAACATGGATGGGTATGCATCCACCACTCTCTTGTGACAGGATCTGCTTCCATTTTTCTCATATCTTCTTCATAGTCGCTTCCTATGTATTCAAAATAAGAAAATACGTAAGATTGAAATCGGAATATTGAATAATTCCTAATATTGCATTCCGAAATTTTCTTCAGTACATCTGGCCAAACATCGGCATGGAGCCTTTCGTATTCCTCTATTTTTTCTTCTTTTAACTTCCCTATTTGACCAAATTTATTTATCCCCACTTTTTACTCCTTTTTAGAAAACGAATCAATCAATACAACGACAACAAGAATAATTCCCTTTACAACCCACTGCCAATATGTGTTAATTCCCATCAAAACCATGATATTAGAAATTACTTGAAGGAATAATGCTCCAACAACAATTCCTGCAATTCTTCCTTTCCCGCCTGTTAAAGAAGTTCCGCCAAGTACACAAATTGTCATGACATCAAATAAAAGTTCATCTCCTAATGATACATTTCCTGATTGTGTTCTGGATGTAAGCCCCAATGCACCAATCGCGGATAACACACCACATATTACAAATGCAAGAATCGAAATATATTTAACATTTAATCCAGATAATTTTGCTGCTTCTTTATTTCCGCCTACTGCAAAGAAGCTTCTTCCGGTTGCTGTATGGGCAGTGAAAAAATATAAAATGACTGCAACAATCAGCATAAGGATTACTGCAATTGGTATACCTGCAATTTTTCCTAAAGCCAGTTTTCCGAATGTTTCAGATAAACCCGAAATCGGTAATCCGTCTGAGTAAATATAGTTAATGCCTTTTAACATATTCATTACGACAAGTGTTGCAATAAAAGATGGCATTTTTCCGTATACTACCAGACATCCGTTTACAACGCCAATTAAAGCTGACATTAAAATCACCAATATGAATGCTACTCCAAGTGGTAATCCATTTTTTACAGAAAATCCTGCAAAAAAAATGGATACCATACCTATAATTGACGAAATAGACATATCCATTTCACCAATCAATATTACAAAAAACTCTCCCATTGCAATAATTGCAACAAATGATGCCTGACGTAACACATTCATGATATTCGTTGTTGTTCTAAAATTTGCATTAAAACAGCATAGCGCAAATAATACAACAAACAAAAATACGATCATCCAATCACTTAATGCTCCACAAATTTTTTATTACCGAAAAGATTTATTTGAAAACACGGCATTAAAAAATGATTATGAAAGAGAAAATAATATTTCACTTCGTCCACCCAGTACTTTGAAAGAATTTAATACAATTGCCGATTTCTTTACAAACAAGACCACTGCAATTTCATATGGAATTTCCATACCTACTGCCTATAGCGAATGCCTAACTCCTGAAATATATATGCGTCTCAGATCATATGGCGGCAGTCTTTTCAATCGACATGGAAATGTCTGTTTAGACTCCGATCATTCCTTAAAAGCATATATTAATTTTGTTAAATCTATAAAAAATGCAAAACCCGATTACAGAACAGCTACAGATATCAGTGTTGTCGATGATTTTCTAAAGGGGGAAACCGCAATGCTTATTTCATATCCATCATTTTTATCTGATGTTACTGACCTGAGAAAAAATAGTATTGTGGGCTCAATAGGCTATCACTTAATTCCTGGTCATTCTCCTTTGCTTGGTGGTTGGGGACTTGGTATCAATAGTCACTCTGATAAAAAACAAGAAGCTTTTGAATTTCTCAAATGGACTTGCGATGAGCAAATTACAAACTATTCCTCTTTATTAGGTGGGCTTTCTGCGCTAAATAGCACCTACACCAATGATGAATTAACAGAGTTGTATCCTTGGCTTCCTTTATATCATTCTATTTATAAATATACCAAGCCTACAATTCCTCCCAAACTATCTAATAACAAGGTCATCCCTCAATACGAAATTGATGCTGTTGTCTGCGACTGGATATATAAATTGTTAGATTCTGAAATTGATGTTCAACAAGCTATTACCAATACACATTTAGAATTAGAATCTCTTCGAAATACATATCTTAATGATGAAAGATAAAAGAAACTCAAAAATGGAGCACCTCATTTTAAATGACATGCCCCATTTTTGAGTAATAGTTCTTTTCATCCCACTTGACATTCCCCGAAAAACTCCTCAAAATAGAAATAACAAAATTTATGACAATGATAAGGAGTACTATTTTCATGGATTTTTATACCGCCAAAGCCCAATTCAACAATTATTTAAAAGACTATGACTGCCACAATGACAAAATTCGTCTCAAAATCGTACATACCTACGGTGTTGTCAAAGAAAGTGCCGATATTGCCGCCCGTATGAAATTGTCTGAGGAAGATACGTTCCTTGCAAAACTGATTGCACTGCTGCATGATATCGGACGTTTTGAACAGTTGAAACAATTTGACAGCTTTCTCCCTGACACAATGGATCACGCAGCTTACGGAGTCAAAATTCTGTTCGACAATGCGCCTGATCAAAATCTGATCCGTAACTTTATTCCGGAATCAGATTTTGATGAGATCATTCGGATCTCTATTGCAAAACACAGTGATTTTAAACTGGAGGGAATTTCAGATTCCCGTACTCTGCTTCATGCAAAAATCATTCGAGATGCAGACAAGCTGGATAACTGCCGAGTAAAGCTGAAAGATAAACTGGAAACTTTTATGGATACTTCTGCCGAGGAGACAGGTGCCTCCGCGGTTTCTCCAAAGGTAAAAGATTCTATTTTACGTCATGAATGCATCCTTTCCTCTGATCGGGTGACTCCAATGGATTACTGGATTTCCTATCTTGCTTATTTTTATGACATCAATTTCCGGGAAAGTCTGGATATCATTGAAGAACAGAATTATATTTCAAAGATCATTTCGCGGATTCCGTATACCCATCCGGAGACAAAAGAATTGATGAAACGAGTGGAAGAAGAATTGCTGGAATATGTACGGACAGGACTCATTTCTTCCCATCCATGATGATATAATATTATTTTATCTGAATAATGCTATTTTTCTTTTTGTGGTATATTTTTCCTTAGTTTTTCTGTGATATTACTTTTTTCTAAGGATTTAAGCTGATAATATGCAATATTTCTCAATTTTTTTAATCTTTCCGATGCTGAAAGACCTTGCCTAATAAGTTCAGCATTCATACTTTCTAAATTGACCAATACAATCAATTGTTCTACATTTGCGTAATCACGTATATTTTTTGTTGTATTTCCAGTCTCTTCGCGCCAACATTTCGCTGTCTTTCCAAATAATGCAATATTTAATATATCTGCTTCTGAAGCATATGTATAACTTTGTTCTTTTTTGGTCAACTCAGGAGTTATCAAAAATTCTTTAATCGCATCTGTATGGATATGATAATTAATTCTTGACAATTCTCTTTTCGTATTCCATCCAGTTTCCAAGTGTTCCGCTTCTATTTGTTTTAAACGCTGATAATCCTTTATTACATACAGTTTGAACTCCGGTGAAATCCATGATGCAAATTCAAATGCTATATCTGTATGTGCATATGTTCCCCCTCCGCGGCCAGATTTTGATATCATCCCTATTGCATTTGTTTTTTCAATCCATCTCTGGGGTGTTAACGTAAATGAATTCGAACCTGATTCATTTTTAAAGGTGTCGAATTCGACCCCTTTAAATTGCGTATTATATAGTTTTTCCCATAATCCAAGAAACTCAATTGTTGAACGTAGTCTCAACCAATTTTTTACAACATCTTTTGGCTCATAAGGATTCTTACGACGTGCCAAATCCGTAAGAGAAAGATAATCATTTTCAAATAGTTGATCATGTATGATTGATATTTCTGTTCCATTCGCATTTAATTTCATTTACATTTTCTCCTCCTATCTAAAATTCATAGTATAACTCTGTCATAACAATTTTATTGTTTATGATTTTTTTTAGTTCATCATCTTGATGGATTAAGCATCCCTGAATTAATTTTTCACTTGCTCCTGTTAGCTTTTTTATTATCGAATCACTCAAACCAGCTTTAAGCAACTGACTTATTCCATATTTTATAATGCTTGTCACACTCGTAGTTCCCAATAATGTATTTAAATAATCCGGAATTCTTGAATATGAAGTGGTGTCCGCCCACGCTTGTCCTGATCTATCTGTAAAAATCAAATCATTTTCATTTTTAATGTTATTGTCTTCTATATAACATTTTATTTTCTGTATCTGAACCCATAGCTTTGAAGGTAATCGGAGTTCAAAATCATTTATAACAATATATCCATACAATTCATCATAATCACTCCACTTCATTTTTCTCAGTTCACGGTATGTTACACCATAAAGTAACATCATTTTCATTCCTATAGCAGCCATTGCTTTCTTAAACTTTGTTGAATCCGCCCACTCTTCTTCTTTAAATTGTTTATCTGTCCATTTCAAAATTATTTCAACATCACTCTGTTTCAACGCTTCCTGTTCCACAATTCCTGCAAGCATATCACAAGCATCTATATAGGATGTCATACGCTTCATATAAGTATTTTCTCTTAGGCTGTTATATGCAATAGAATCATATAATCCCTGATTCTCAATATCCGTAGTCCTTCTAATATAATTAAAGAATTGCCCGATAACCGTTGCATACCTTTTAGCCGTAGTTTTGCTTTTATATTTTTTCAATATTTCAACATTGTAAACCAAACTTTTCAAAATAAATTCTACATCTAATCCTTGGAGCAAAAAACGAAGCGCCTCATCTGATAGTGAATTCTTCCATTGTAATTTTAAATATTCATTGAAATTAATTACATCATGTTTATAATCCGGATATTCTTTTAAAAAGTTATCAGTAACAGAAAGATAGTTCATAATTTTTTATTCTCCTCAGCTTTTCTAACAGTATACGATATTACTTTAAATAAAACAATATTTTTATAATTTATAATATATAAATTTTATTGATTTTACTGATGTAATAGAATAAACATTTTTTCATTTACTCTGCTTCCCATCCATGATCTTACAATACACCATCCCCGCCAGCGTGCTTACGGTAGTCGCCACAATTCCCGCCCCTACGATTGCCGCCGGATTCACACTTCCATACTGACTCCGGTAGGCAATGACATTGATCGGGATCAACTGCAGGGAAGAAATATTCATGATCAGAAACGTACACATTTCATTGGACGCAACACCTGGCTTTCTTGCCTTCCCAGGTGATTTTTTCAGCCTTCGCTCCTGTTCTAATTCTTCCAGTGCCTGCATTCCCTGCAGACCGGCAGGCGTTGCCGCCCAGCCAAGCCCCAGAAAATTTGCAATAAAATTTGTTGTAATATATTGATTTGCCCGATGTCCTTCCGGAATATTCGGAAATAAAAAACGAATCAGAGGCCGCATTTTTTTCGATGCCATTTCAATAATCCCTGCTCTGGATGCAATTTCCATGATGCCCATCCAGAATGCCATCACTCCCACCATGGTAATACATAATGTCACCGCTTCTTTGGCAGAATCCAATGCTGCATTTGTAATATCCGGCATTTTTCCGGTAAATGCCCCATATACAATTCCAATAATGATCATACCAGCCCATAAATAATTCAACATTCCTTAATTGACTCCCTGCCACATATATTTTTCTACGATTTCAAACGGTGCCGGACCTACATCCAAAACAGCCTTATGAAATTTCTTCTGCGAAAAATCATCCCCTTTTTTTTCTATCCACTTTTTCTTTAATCCCAAAAATTCTACGTATCCAATATAATATTTCAAATAATTCCCCGGTGAACCAATGATCAGGTCATAAATCTGATTGACCACTTCTGCACTTCCCACACCATACTGTGTAAAAAACTTTACGGTATCCATCCGATTCCATCCGTCATAATGGATGCCCATATCTGCCAGTGCGTACAATGCCAACAGCATGGAACTATTCTTCTGGAGAAGAATCGCCTGTTCTCTGGTCAGCGAATCCGCCAGATAGTAAGAGCCCATTTCTGCATAGGTTGCCCATCCCTCTACATACCCTCCGAAATTAAACATACTGCGCAGTGGATCTGGATTTGTCGATGCGTAATAGACTGTCTGATACAAATGTCCCGGATATCCTTCATGAGCCAGCGTCGTATACAATGTCAGCTTATTTCCCATATGTGCTTTGTTCACATAAATCACATTCTCCTTTGTATCATCCAAAGCCGGTATCATATAGAACGCAGGACTTAAATGCTTCTCCATTGCCTCTGGAACATATTTTACTTCCACACTGGTTTCCGGAAGTTTTGGAAACGTCTTTGCAATATCCATTCCCAGACTATTTAAAATTTCTTGTGGATCTGAAGAATCCATCACAGCGGTTTCTTTTGCCTGTTTCGCTGTCATGCCTGCTGCCTGCTGCATGGCATCCAGATCGTCCTTCATCTGCTTTTTCGTCAGCTTTTGCAATTCCGGCACGGTTCTTGGTGAGCCTGTCAAAGCCTGAACTGTCAGCTCATAATATTCTTTTCCATTTGGCAGATAACAAAGTCCGGCCTCATTTTTCCCCAGTTCTTTTAATTCCACAACTGCCTGAATCAACTGCGTATACGCCGGCAATACATATGTCTTCAGCATATAGGCATTCTTCTGGATATAATCGCTCTTTTCCTGCTCCGACAAATCAGCAAGCTGCTGGATTCGATCCACAAACGTCGAGATCAGATAATTGGAATTTCCCATATCCAGAAATGCCTGACACTGTTCGATCACCGTATCTGCCGTATAACCGGCCATAAAAAGTCCTCTCTCCGCCTTTTCCCGTTCAAATGCAATCAGAGACTTGAAATATTCCGGTGTTGTTTTCATCAATTCCAGATAAGCGTCCACATCCTCTTTACTGTGAAACTGATATTCTGACAATAAAACCGGAATCTGCGTCTGCACTCCGCTGACAATTCCCAGAGGTTCCTCATAAAGCAGATACTCATTTTCCTTTTTTGACAGTTCCAGATAATAATTTAAGACATCATAGGTAAGCCTGTTGTTCTTTGATAATTTCCGATAAGAGAACCGCTCCAGTGCTGCCTGCGTATTTTCCGTGGAAATCTTTCTCGCCCCCTGATCTGTGCTGAAATATCCAAACGTAACAGGCGGATCCTGGATTCCATATTCCCCCGGTTCTCTCAGTGTATAGTGAAGACTGACTGTATTAGAGGCCACCTCCTGACAAAACAAGGCTTCTGTAAATTTCCTGAATTTTTTATTTTGGATTTCAGAAGACTGACCGCGACACCCTGACAATATCACGGACACAAGTAATGTGAATATAAGAAATGCTGAGATAATCTGCCTGCTTCTTCTCTTTTTCAAACACTTCGACATTGCAAACTCCGGAATTGGATTTTGTTTTATGTTATGAATCCTTGAGGGATGTTATTCTGTCAAACTGCATATAGATTAAAAAATCGAATTTTACGTTGGAGCAGTCCATGAACCTGTTTCTTTATCTTACAAACTTTATCGTCCCCTTTCTGATCCTTGCGATCATCGTCTACGGACTTCTGATGAAAACAAATGTCTACGAACATTTCATCAAAGGCGCCCGCAGCGGATTTCTGACCGTGATCAAAATCATGCCTACTCTGATCGGACTCATGGTCGCAGTAGGGATTCTTCGAGCTTCCGGATTTCTGGAGATGATTTCCTCCTGTATCGGTCAGTTTACTTCCGCTCTTGGATTTCCAGGCGAACTGGTTCCTCTTACTGTCGTGAAAATGTTTTCTTCCTCTGCAGCAACCGGACTTTTACTGGATCTTTACAAAAAATTTGGTACAGATTCTCTGATCGGACTCATTGCCTCGATTTCCATGGCCTGTACAGAAACTATTTTTTATACCATGAGTGTCTATTTCATGACCGCGAAGATCAAAAACTCCCGCTATACACTTCCAGGCGCACTGATCGCCACATTTGCAGGGCTTGCGGCCAGTGTTGTTCTGGCGCAATTCATGCTGCAATAGATTGTTTTGCCTGTACGAATATGTTACACTGATACTAGACATAAGGAGGTGTTCTGATGGCAAGTATTACTCTTGAAAATCTGAACAAAACATATCCAAACGGATTTGTATCAGTCAAAAATTTCTCTTTGCATATAGAAGACGGAGAGTTTGTTACATTTTACGGACCGAGTGGCTGCGGAAAGTCCACGGTATTGCGAATGATTGGTGGCATGGAAGACATTACATCCGGAGAAATTTATCTGGGGAAAGATCTGCTCAATGATATTCTTCCACGAGACCGCAGTCTTGCCATGGCGTTTCAGAATTATCAGCTCTATTCTCATTTAAACGTCTATGATAACATTGCACTGGGACTTCGTCTTCGCAATCTTCCGCGTCAGATCATTGACAGCCGCGTAAAAATGGCAGCACATTTTTTCAATATCACGGATATTCTTGAGAAAAAGATTCGGGTGATCAACGAAGCGCAAAAGCAGCGGGTCGCTCTTGGACGTGCTGTTGTTTGCAAACCAAAAGTGCTTCTCGTAGATGAGGATTTTGCACGGCAGAACGAACAGCGCAGACACGAGATGCTGCGCGATATCCGCCGTATCAATCAAGAACTCGGCATTACGGTTCTTTACGTGACTAACAAACCGGAAGAGACGGAAATCCCCGGACAAAAAATCGTGTTTATGAAAGATGGCGAATTGATCGATATCAGACAAGTTTAATCAAAAAGAACACAGAAGTTTCCAAACACTGCAAACTTCTGTGTTCCTTTTTATTTTCCGCTTTCCAGGTATTGATAAATATCCCGCTTGGACACTCCCCGGTCTTTTGCAACTGCTTTCATCGCTGTTTTTTTATCCATTCCCTGTTTCAAATACACTTCCATATGTTCCTCAATGGTCATTTCTTCCCACTGTTTTCTTTCTTCTTCCTGCATCTGCTCCCGGCTCTTTCCCGCCAGCACAAGCACACATTCGCCCTTTGGAGTGTTTGCCTCATAATAGGTGACTGCCTCTTCCAGAGTTGCTGCAAAAGCCGTCTCATGCTTCTTCGTCAATTCTCTGCACACCGTGATCTTCCGATTGCCCAAATGCTCCAGAAGAAGTTTTAATGTCTTGACGAGACGGTGAGGAGCCTCATACAGAATCACGGTTCTGGTCTCATGCTCCAGTTCTTTTAAAATCTGCTCTCGTTCTTTTTTATCCGATGGCAAAAATGCTTCGAATGCAAAGCGTCTGGTCGACAATCCGGAAATGGTCAACGCTGTAATACAGGCTGCTGCCCCAGGAAGTGATGTCACTGGAACCCCTGCTTCATAGCACATTTTTACCAGTTCTTCTCCCGGATCGGAAATTCCCGGTGTACCTGCATCTGTAATCAGTGCAATATTCTGTCCTTCCAGCAGCTTTTCCACCAGTTTTCGCCCTTTTTCATATTTATTATACTCATGATAGCTGGTCATCGGCGTCTGTATTTCAAAATGATTCAGCAGTTTTATACTATTTCTTGTATCCTCTGCTGCAATCAGATCTACCTCTTTTAAAATCCGGATCACACGAAAAGTCATATCTTCCAGATTTCCAATGGGAGTCGCACACAAATATAATGTTCCTGTCATTCTTCTTCCTTTCTCTCATCCCGTTCATGGGAATACATAATAATCGGCGGCTCGATGGTCACACGGGACTTTCCTCCCCGCAAGCCTTCAATCAACACCATCGTAGGCTCTTTGTCAATATAAGGATGGATAAACTGGATCCGCTTTGGTTCAATCTTATAAGCGCTCATCTTTGTCAGGATCTCTGCCAGACGAAATGGCTTATGGATCATATAAAACCGGCCTTTTCCATCTGCAAGAAGCTGCTTGCTCTCCCGCAAAATATCATCCAGCGTGCATAAAACTTCATGCCTTGCGATTGCCTTTGCATCTTTCGGATTTTTCAGTCCATGCTCATTTAACATATACGGCGGATTCGTCACGATCACATCAAAAAAAGTCGGCTTAAATGTTGCTGCCGCCTCTTTGATATCCCCCTGCACAATTTTAATCTTTTCCTGCAAATGATTCCATTCTACACTTCTTCGTGCCATATCTGCGCTTTCCTCTTGGATCTCAAGCCCGATAAACTGCTCTCCCCGGGTCTTAGCCGATAATAAGATTGGCAAAATTCCAGTTCCTGTTCCCAGATCCAGAACTTTCTCTCCCGGCTTTACTTTTGCAAAATCAGAAAGCATCACTGCATCTATCCCAAAACAAAATCGACTTGGATCCTGGATGATCTGCAGCCCATCAAGCTGCAGATCATCCAGACGCTCTCCTGGTTTTAAATTATTTGTCATCTAACCTGGACGCTCCTTCTCCCTTTTCCAGTTCCGCTAACTTTCTCATCTCTTCTTTGGAAACTTTCGCTTTTCTCTTTCGTGGACGGAATTTTAATTCCTCTGCCTGATATTCCCGGATCTCTTTTTCATCATTTTCCAAATTTACAACGACCTTCACCAGTTTTCTCAGAACACTCAGAGAATGAACCGTTCCTGTCAGTCCATCAGATGTCGTAACCGTATCTCCCACAGACGGAAGCTGACTGTTTAATTCTTCATATGTCTCTTCCTCATTTGTGAGACAACACATCAGTCTGCCGCACACACCGGAAATCTTCGTTGGATTCAAAGACAGGTTCTGCTCCTTGGCCATCTTGATCGAAACCGCTGCAAACTCAGACAGATACGTGTGACAGCAAAGCGGTCTGCCGCAGATTCCGATTCCTCCGCGAATCTTCGTCTCATCCCTGACTCCGATCTGCCGCAGCTCAATTCGGATTCGGAAGACTGCTGCCAGATCCTTCACCAGTTCCCTGAAATCAATCCGCCCGTCTGCAGTAAAATAAAATAAAACTTTATTGTTATCAAATGTATATTCTGCATCGATCAGCTTCATCTCAAGACCATGCTTTCTGATCTTCTCCAGACAAATCTGAAATGCTTCTTTTTCTTTCTCTCTGTTCTTTTCTTCTGTCTTCTGATCCTGCTCTGTCGCGATCCGAATGACAGATTTCAATGGCTGTACCACCTCTTCATCTTTTACTTTTCTGGTTCCGATCACAACTTTGCCGTACTCTACTCCCCGCGCAGTCTCTACGATCACATGGTCACCCTGTTTGATGTCAAACTTTCCCGGTGAAAAATAGTAAATCTTTCCAGCTGTCCGAAACCTTACTCCAATCACTTTTGTCATCCTATTAGTTCTCCTTTATTGTCAATAAAAGCAATTCCATTGTCAGCTCAAAATTGACATTTGCTTTTAATCTGGCCTTTGCCTTTTCGATGCCATCCAGAATATTCTCGATTCCTTCATAAGAGCTCTTGCTTGCCCGCTCTTTGATGTAGCGGAGCTGATCTGAAAATACAACCTGATCCACATTCTTTGTGGCTTTATAGATCAGGACATCCCGATACCACACGGAAAGCACATCCAGATAATCCGTGATATTCATTTTATAAGAAACCACACGCTTTACCGCTGCTTCCAGCGCATCCACATCCATATCATTGATCTCCCGCAGAAGATGGACTGCCTCTTCTTTGATCTCATTGAAATGCTCGGATGTTGCAAGCATAATGGCTCTCCCCATATTGCCCTGTGCAAATGCTACACACACATCTGCCTTATAATCCGGAATCTCCATCTGTTCCATCAGATACTTTTTGATCAGCTGATCTTTGATGTTTCTCAATTTCAGCATCACACATCTGGAACGGATCGTCGGAAGAAGAATCTCTGCGTTCTCTGTCAAAAGTAAGATCACCGCATATGCCGGCGGTTCCTCAATCGTCTTTAACAATGCATTCTGCGCCTGTACGCTCATCATATCTGCATCCGGTACAATATAAATCTTATACTTGCTGCTGTATGGCTTGATGACAATATCATTATTGATCTGCTCTCTGATATCATCGATACTGATGGTATTCGGCTTTTCGTGCGTCACCTTGATGATATCCGGCTGATTATTGGATGCTGCCTGTTTGCAAGACTGACACTTACCACATGCATCTCCATCTTCATCCCGATTCTGACACTGCAGGCTCATAGCGAACAGATTTGCCAGAAGTCGTTTTCCGGAACCTTTTTCCCCGTTTAAAATATATGCATGGGAAACTTTGTCTGTCTTTACTGCATTTTCAATGTACTGTATTATATTTTTATGCCCAACTACGTCTTTAAAACTGCTCATATCATCACCTGCTGTCTTTTTTTGAATTTCTTCTGGTTACTTTTTCAGTATAGCATAATTTTGATGTAAGATATACCCCAAAACATTTCTCACTTCTTTTTTTCTGACTGTACAGACAAGAAAAAAACAGCAGAAATACTTCCGCTGTTTTCTTATATCCTGATTCCTGTATCTTTATCAAACAAATGCAGTCTTTCTCTTCTAAGAGTGAAGGAAATCTGATCACCTCTCCGATACGGTGTATCTGCATCGGTCTGCAGTGCTATATCCTTTCCATCAAACATAAAGTAGAGATAGGTTTGTGCGCCCAGCATTTCATAGACTAAGATCTCATGCTTTATTCCTTCCTCTGCAAGCACCAGATCTTCCGGTCTGACACCAACTGTAATCTTCTCCCCCATGTATCCTTTCTGTAACGCTCTTTTTGCATCTTCTTCTGTCAGATCCACCGAAAATTCTCCCATCTGAAGATACATTCCATGTTCTCCGCCTCTGCAGCATTTCCCCTGGAAGAAATTCATCGGCGGCATTCCGATAAAACCTGCCACAAATGTATTTGCGGGACGATTATAAAGTTCTTCCGGAGAGGCAACCTGTTGGATCACACCATCTTTCATCACCACGATCTTGGTTCCGAGTGTCATTGCCTCAGTCTGATCATGTGTCACATAAATAAATGTTGTTTTCAGCTTCTGATAGAGTTTTAATATCTCTGCCCTCATCTGTGTTCTCAGTTTTGCATCCAGGTTAGACAGTGGTTCATCCATAAGAAAGATTTTGGGATTTCGTACAATTGCGCGTCCCATTGCCACTCTCTGTTTCTGCCCTCCAGAGAGCTCTCCCGGTTTCCGATCCAGTACTTCTTCCAGCCCCAGGATTTTTGCCACTTCCTCTACTTTCTGTCTGCGTTCTTTTTTCGGTACTTTTTTCAGCCGAAGGCTGTATGCCATATTTTCAAATACAGTCATATGAGGATATAACGCATAATTTTGAAATACCATTGCAATATCCCGGTCGCATGACTGTACCTGATTCATCATTTTCCCGTCAATCAGCAGCTTTCCGTCAGATATCTCCTCCAGCCCTGCGATCATTCGCAGAGTTGTCGATTTCCCGCATCCGGAAGGTCCTACAAAAATGACAAATTCCTGATCTTTGATCTCCAGATTAAAATCCCGGACCGCAACCACTTGGTCTTCATATTTTTTATATACATGTTTCAACTGAATCTCAGCCACAGCAATGCCTCCTTCCTTTTTATATCTGTTCCAGTAATCGTGGAAGTTCTTCCACTGACTGCAAAATATAATCCGCTTCTTCAGCAAAATCTTTTGCCCGACTCACTCCACTTAAAACGCCAATTGCAATACCGCCATTTTCTCTTGCAAATCGAATATCATTATAGGTATCCCCTACCACTGCGATTTCATATGGCTGTAAACCAAATTTTCTCTGAAATTCCAGAAACATATCCGCCTCTGGCTTAGGACGCAGCACTTTATCATCTGCTCCTATATAATCAAATTTTTCCAGTACTCTCAGCCGTGTCAGACAATTTTTTGCGGATGCCACTGTGTCTGCCGTTGCAAGTCCGATTCGTATATTTCTTTGCTTCAAAACATCCAGAACTGCTTTGATATCTGCTGTTTCCACATACTGCGCCTGGTTTTCCATTACATATCCGTCAAACAACCTCTCCAGCTGCATTTTCATCTTTTCACAGTCCAGACAAATCTGTTGTTCCGCAAGTGCATTTGTAATATCTTCTGCAATTTCCCCATATGACTTATATGCCAGACCCCCATACGGATCAATTTTTCCGTCTTCTACTCCCATCGCTTTCAGAATGCAGTCCTGCATATCCCCGGGAAGCTGATTTTCCTGTAAAAGATGCTTCACTACTGTATTTGCCGCTCCCAGCCATAAGGAAAAAAAATCAATCAATGTTCCATCTTTATCAAATAAAATACCTTTTATCATCTATGTCAACCTTCTAATTTTTTTACGATTTCTCCAAACGTTGTTTGTTCCGGCTCTTTTCTTCCCCTGGATACCGGATTTACAAAGCCCAGGAATTCCTGTTCTTTTGTGCGGACTTCCAATCGGATCCACTGCCATGTGGCTTCTTCCAGGATCAAATGTGCTTTTACCTGATACGTCCCATCTTCCAACCGTTCAACTGGAAGTGCCACATAATTTCCATTCATCACAAGAAAAATTTCCGGTTCTTCGATCAGTCCTGACACATCTGCCTGATACAGAATCTCACACTTTTGATTCGGAAGTTTATCTCCAGGAAGGTAGCGTTTTCCATCCACTTCAATCCTTGGTTCTATTCTGCAGAATCTGGTCACACACATATGTCCCTGCTCAACTGACTGCATCAGATTTCGTGGACTTAATCCCTCGCAAAATACCCAGGTCGTCGGATCCCCCACTGCAGAAGGCAGTGTTGCCCCCTCATACAATTCTTCTTCCAGATTGTGGGAATCACTTCCTCCCACTCCGAAAAGCCGAATTCCTGTATTCCATACTTCATCCAAAAAGCGGATAGCTTTATCGTTGGACTCAGGTCCGTCCGGATAGGTGGGGTCGTTGATGATTTCCATGCAGTCGATATCCCGCAAGTCAGTATTCTCAAATCGCCATTTCCAGATGGTCAGAAACGGATGGTTGATGCTGCGAAGCCACCCTTTTTTCTTTGCTTCTTCTATGGTCTGCTCCATATAAGTATTGATGACATCCTCTCCGTTATGTTTTACGATTTCCAGTATTCTTTCCGGCATTTCTGTAATTCCAAACAGATTCATATGCCCATTGTCTGTTGTAATTTCGATTCCCGGAAGTACACACAAGGATGTTTTGCACCAGCCCGTGTGCATTAAATTATGTTCTGTCGGCACATAAAAGTCCAATCCACGCTCTTCTGCTCGTTTAGACGCATGTTCTATGGTTTCTTTTCCATCAGACAGTCTTGTATGTGTATGAAAATCCCCGGAATACCATTTCGATTCGGTTTGAAAGGATTTTTCCCATTGATAGCGCTTTTCTGATATAGAAAGTTCGTTCTCTACCCAGCAGTCGCCTCCGATTGGATCCGAAAGATTTTCTTTTTGATCCGAAATGGTCATCACAATTTCTCCGGTACGATTTCCCAGTTTTTGTGCGACATATTCTGTAAAGATTCCCATTCCGATTTTCCAGATTCCCGGGTGGATTTCTCCGGGAACCCCTCCAATTGTCGTATCCTGAGCTGTTTTTCCGATGCCCGGATTCTGCTGCCCGTATCCGAGCAGCTTCTGAAACCGGATCTTTTGTTTCGGATCTTCCAAAAATAGAAATGTCATATACTGAAATTCTTCCGGTACCTCCAGTGTCATCTGGATCTGTTCTGTCCCATCCGGAATTTCCACCCATTTTTCCTGAATATTTTTTTCTGCTTTTCCAATTTTAAATCTGATCTGTTCTTTCATTTTATAATGCATCCAATGCTTCCTGTGCTGTTTTCTGAGCTTCATCCAGAGCTTCCTTCGCCGGAATATTTTCCAGCTCTACTTTATCTGCTGCAATTGTCAGAGCATCCAGAATCTTTCCTCCCGTTAGATCCTGAAGTGCCGGAGTACCATGAGATGCCTGCTGAAGTGGAACCAATGCTTGTGGATTTTCCTTTGCATAAGCCTGGAATTCTTCCACTTCCTGTGTAGACTCCCGAACTGCTACATACCCTGTTCCCATAGACCATTTTGCCTGATTTTCCGGTGTTGTAAAATATTTCATAAATTCATACACGCCTTCTTTTTCTTCATCCGAAGAACTTTCAAGCATGACAAGCTGCAGCGCATCTGCTGTCGGTGCTGACGGATTTTCACCAAATCCAGGCTGCTCCATTGCCCCTACAATCTCAAAATCCAGATCTGCCTGATCTCCGGAAGAACCTGTATATCCTCCTGCTTTGTTCTGCAGTACATCATCAATGGTCGTGTACCAGTATTCCCAGCCCTGTCCGCCGGAATTTACTTTCATGATCTTGTCATCATGGATCCATGTACGGAAACTCTCCCATACTTCCACCCATTCGTCGGAATTGATCATAACTTTTGTCCCATCTTCGTTCAAAAGAGTTGCTCCGTTACTCAGTGATGCATCCACCAGATTTCCTAAGCCCCACATAGGCTCCCATCCTACAAATGAACCATCTGAGGCCGTCATTTTCTCTGCTGCCTTTTCCAGATCCTGCCATGTCTTGATCGTTGTCGGATCAATTCCTGCTTTTTCAAATGCTGCCTTGTTATAGTACATCACCTGTGTTGTTCCATATGCAGGAAGTGCAAATAATTTTCCATCCTCATCTTCTCCCTGCTCATAGAATACTGACAGATAATCATCCTTCTCAAAATCTTCATCTTTTTCTACATACTCGTTGATGTCTGCGACCAGATTTTTCTGAGACAGATTTCTGGATTTATCCGTATCCAGAAGCGCCATATCCGGAGCTTTTTTTCCGGCAATTCCTGCCTGTAGTTTTTCATACGTCTCGGTGTAATCTGCCTGTGTTGTTGTCTTTACTTCATAAGTATCCTGCGATTCATTGAATGCATCTACGATCTCCTGAAATACATTCACTGCCGTCTTTCCTCCGGAATACCAGAGATCCAGCTGAATCTTTCCATCGGCTGTTTTGGTTGCCTCTGCCGCTGCTGCTTCCTTATTTCCACATCCTGTCACAAAAGACATTCCAAGTACGCAAACCAGTAATGCTGATACGATTTTCTTTTTCATTTTCTTTTTCTCCTTTAGTTTGTATCGTTTTTCTTTGCTTTCTTTATGTAAAAAAGGATTATCCTTTCATACCCGTATCCCCGCCGATTCCATTGATAAACCACTTCTGTGTAAATGCAAACAAGATCAGAAGGGGCAATACGATCAGCGTGCTTCCTGCCATAACCAGTGGCCATTCGGTTCCATAGGCTCCACCTTCAATAAAAAATTTTCTCAATCCCTGGGAAACCATCATTTTCTCATCCGCATCTGTGATCAGTGACGGCCACATATAACTGTTGTAACAAGTAATAAAGTTCATCAGTCCAAATGTAATAAACGATGATTTCGTCATCGGGCACACAACCTTCCATAGAATCTTCCAGGAATTTGCCCCATCAATCCTTGCCGCTTCGATCAGTCCCATCGGTACCTGCATAAAAGCCTGCCTTAATAGAAAAATTCCAAATATACTCACACAATTTGAAATAATTAACCCTGTAAATGTATTCAGAAGATCCCAGTTTGCCAGAATAATATAACTTGGAATATAGGTTGCTGCCGTTGGGAGCATATACGTTCCCATAATCACTGCAAACAGCATCTTCTTTCCTTTAAAATCCATAAACACAATTGCATAGGCGATCATAGCTCCTGTCACAATCTGCAAAGCCAATGTGATCACGGATACAAATAGGCTGTTTCCCACATATTGAAGGAGTGGCGATTCAAAAATAACCTGATAAAAATTATGCCATTGAAACTCTGCCGGAAAAAATGCACCGACATCCATAATCTCCGCTTTTGTTTTCAATGCACTTAAGATCATCCATATAAACGGAAAAATCGTAAAAATACTGAAGATCAGTAAAATGATTCCTTTTCCAAGTTTTTCGATTCCTGTTTTTATTTTCATATCCTGTCCTTCCTTTTAGTAGTGCACCCACTTTTTTGATGCACCAAACTGTACTGCCGACAATGCTACAGTAATCACGATCATCACGATTGCCACTGCTGTTGCCTGTCCCATATTAAACTCTTCGAATCCCAACTGATAATACATATACAGCAGCGTTCTTGTACTTCCGGACGGACCACCCTGCGTCAGAATCTGAATCTGATCATATGCCTGCAAAGATGTGACCATGGTAATGATCACCAGGAAAAATGTAGTCGGAGAAATGCATGGAATCGTCACATCGCGAAATCTCTGCCAGCTTTTTGCTCCGTCCAACCCACTTGCTTCATATAATTCCTTCGGAACTTTTTCCAGTGCAGAAAGATAAAAAATCATTGCATATCCAAGACTCTTCCACACCGTTACGATAATCACTGCAAGCATTGCCGTATCTGAACTTTTGATCCATTGCAGTTCTGGCAAATGCAAAAACCGCATCACTGTATTGGCAATTCCTGTTCCTGGATCATAAATCCATGTCCATACGATGGAGACCGCCACTGTCGGTGTGATCCACGGGGAAAACAAGATAAATTTGATGATTCCGCTTCCTTTGAACGATCGCTGCATCAAAAGCGCCAGCATCAATCCAAGTACAATCGTTGGAATCAAAGTTCCCACGGTAAACACAACCGTGTTCCAAAGTGCATCGTAAAACCTGGCATCCCGAAACAATGAAATAAAATTATCAAAAAATACAAAATTGTAATCTGGTGTCATATAATCCCAATCTGTAAAACTAATGTAGACAGACCGCAGGATCGGATAAATCCAAAACACGATCAGAGGAATCAGTGCCGGCAGTACAAACAGAGTTACGCTGCCCAGTTGTTTGAATTTTACTTTATTTTTCATGTTGTCTATCCTTTCTTATCAGCCCATATATCCCTGTCATAATCCCTGCTGTCGCCGGAAGTGCCAGCCAGATTCCATTCATGTTTCCCAGAACAGGAAGCAACAGCAGACACAATGGAGATACTACCAGGCTCTCTATATACGTCATAAATATCGCTTTTTTCGTCTTCATCACTGCATTCAGACAGGACACATTCAACTTTGCGGTTCCCATCAGCAAAAATGCTGCAGCACTGATCCGCATTCCAGACGAAAAATACGTGTTGGATTCTTGTGACAATCCAAACCAGCTGCCGAGGTACGGAGTCATCCAGACCGTAACTGCTGCTGCCGCAATTCCCAGCACAATTTCTGCCGTATAAGCAATTTTTTTAATTTCCTGTACTTCTTCCTTTTTCTTGGCTCCATAGTAAAAACTGAGCAACGGCTGTATACCTTCTCCGATTCCTGTCAGGAAATACTGTACCGGAAACACAATATATGAAATCACGGCATAACATGCAACTGCTGCATTTCCACCATAACGCAGACACTGCAGGTTGGTAAAAATAAGAGCTGCTGTCGGTGCCAGAGACGTCCCGAATGCGGTGATTCCGATTTTAAAAATATTCGCCACATACTTCCATTTGCAAAGGACTTTCCAACTTCTGCATCCAGTCTTCCATAACACCATACATGACAGGATCACGACCACTGCCTGTGCTGCAACGGTTCCAAACGCAGCCCCCTGAATTCCCAGATTGTATCGGAACATCAGAATGTAATTCACTGTCAGGTTTACCGCAAATCCTGCTGCCATACAGAGCATTGCTCCCAGAGAGTGATTTTTGTTTCTCAAAACAGGCATCATTCCTGTTCCTGCCACTTGAAACATACTTCCGGCAATGATGATCGTTGTATATTTCACTGCTTCCGCCTGGATTGTTCCACTTGCTCCGAGAAGCTCTAGAAAAGGAATCTGGATCAAAAACAACACGGGAATGATCCCTATTCCGCATCCTGTCAGCAGTGTTATGGTGCATTCCAGCAATTCTTTGCAAGTCTGTTTTTCACCACATCCCCGGTAATGAGAATACAACACACTTCCTCCTGTTCCGATCCCTATCCCGAGTGCAGTGATCAATGCCGGAATCGGCCACGCAATATTGATTGCTGCAAGTCCTGTATCTCCTGCTGCCCTTCCTACAAACATTCCATCTACAACGCTGTACATTCCTGACATTGTAAATGCCAACACGGTAGGGAATGCATCTTTTATCACTTTCTTTAACATCAAATTGTATCCTTTCTTCATGACACGTTGGCTATTATAATGGACTCTTTTAAATTACACTTCAATCATAGATTAAACTTTTGTAAAACAAAAAAGAGAAACCGACGATAAATTTAACATTTACCTGTCTGTTTCTCTTTTCATTGATCCTGCTCTTTTAAAGTACTTCTGTCTGTTTCCGGATCAGCCTTAGAATTTCTTCGAGACACTTCTCTAATTCCACATTTTCAAATCTTCTTTCAATCCCTGCTTTCTTCAGATTCTCCTCTGAAAAGTCTTCAGAATCTGCCAAAAATCGCCTGCACATTTCCGCATACTTGGGTTCTTTCTGCTGCCGTTCTCTCCCAAGCGCTCTTTCCAGACGTAACCCATCCTCTACTTCAATATAAATCGGAATGATCTTCTCGTCTCCAAAATATTCCCGCATTCCAGAATACGATTCCAAGGTTCCAATGACCAGATAGTCCTGACTTTTTAGATCGATCTGTCCGTCATCCGCAGTAAAATATGTCCAGATCCCACATTTCGTATGATAAGACCGCACCTCAATCACGCGTTCCTCTTCCTGCATCTGATGCAGCCTTTCCTCATCTACAAAGAAATATTCCACACCGTCTGTCTCACCTTCCCGGATCGGACGTGTGGTATACGGTGTAATACTTCTCAATTCTGGCATCTGTTCTCTGATTTCTTTATAAATCGTATCTTTTCCGGAAGAACTTTTCCCCATGACATAAAAAATTTTACTCATTTATCAACACCTCGATATAGTTTTCCACAGAAATTCCTTCTACAGAGAACCCTTTTTCCTGATAATCCATAAATATCTTTACAATATCCTTTGTAATTCGCTCCCCCGGAACGATCAGTGGAATCCCTGGTGGATACAAATATGCATATTCCAGAGAAATCAGTCCGATTGCGTCCTGCCACTTTTTACTTTGTACCTTCCCTGACGCACGCTTTTCTTCCACCTCAAAACTTGTGTAAATCTGTTCCTGTCTGGGCAACTCATACTGATATTTTTCGGATACTCTTATTTCCAACTCCTGATCAATCTCTGACAGTGCTTTCACCAGACGATTCATCCCCTCTTCTGTATCTCCCGGAGATGTCATAGCGATCACATACGATCCCGCTGCCATCTCCATCTGGAGATGATACTTAGACAGCAGCCGTTCATACAACTGTTTTCCCGTAAAACTTCTCTGCTCCTTCTTATCTACTGTATCTTTTACAGATAATACAATTTTAGACCGGTCAAACCTTTCTGTTTCCAATAAACGGATATGCTTTAATCTTCGTAATTGTCTTCTTGTGTTTTCTAACAAATTAACATAGTTCTCAAATAACTCCGTTCCATGTTCTGCAATGACTCTCAGACATTCATCCATACTTGCCATCAACACATAGGAAGGGCTGCTTGTCTGAAAAATCTGCAAATATTGTCGGATCCGCTTTCGATCGATCACCTGTCCATTCAAGTGGATCAGGGCAGTCTGTGTCAGCGCCGGAAGTGTTTTATGCAGACTGTGGATGACCACATCCGCCCCTTTTGTGATCGCATTTTCTGGAAAATACGGATGAAATCCAAAATGAGCGCCATGTGCTTCATCTACGATCAATGGAATTTTCTTCTTATGCACCATCTCTGCAATCTTGTCAATTTCCGATAGCACTCCGTCATACGTCGGGGATGTCAGAATCACCGCCTGGATCTCTTCATGCTCATTCAGCAACTGTTCTACTTTCTCTGGAGATATCTCTACATTCAACTCCTTTGTCTCATCAAACTCCGGATAAATATACACTGGATGCAGCTCATTTAAAAATACTGCGTGATACACAGATTTGTGGCAATTTCTTGCCATTAAAATCGTTCCGCCCTTTCTCGTGCAGCCTATAACAGCACTCAAAATCCCCACCGTACTTCCATTGATCAAATAGTGCGTTTCTTCTGAATGATATAAGGAAGCAGCCCGAAGTTCTGCTTCCTTTATAATTTCTTCTGCATGATGAAGGTTATCAAACCCATCAATTTCTGTAATATCAATCCCATATGGCAGTTCTGCCCTGATCACATTGCAATTTCTTTTATGCCCGGGCATATGAAATCCATAGTAATCTTGTTTCCCATAGGACTCTAATTTTTCATATAAATATTCCATGTACTTTTCTGTCTATTTTCCTTCTATTTTTTTAATATCCATATCTTTTGGCAAAACCAAACTTAACACAATGGAAACCACAAATACGACTGCCACACAGTTTGCAGAAAATACATCCTGAACTACCTGTGGGAAAATTCTCCAGATATCCATTTCACTTGCTGAAGTAAATCCAATTCCAACAGCCAGAGACAACGCTACGATCGTAACATTTCTCTGAGAAAAACCTGCTTTTGAAATCATCTGGATTCCACTCACCATAATCGTTCCAAACATCATGATCGTACATCCGCCCAATACTGCATCCGGCAGACTCGCGAAAAAGTTTCCAACCGGCGGAAGTAACCCTGCGAGAATCATACATCCTGCTCCTGTCATGATCGTAAAACGATTGACAACCTTTGTCATGTTGATCAGACCGACATTCTGACTGAAGGAAGTTACCGGCGGACAACCAAACAATCCGGAAATACAGCTTGCATATCCGTCACATGCAAGAGAACCTGAAATTTCTTTTGTCGTAATCTCCCGATTCAATCCTCCGGCTACCATCGCCGTAGTATCTCCTATCGTCTCTGCTGCAGAAACCAGGAAAATGATCGATACAGAAATGATCGCTCCCAGATTAAACTCCGGTTTAAACGGCAGGAAATGCGGCAGAGAAATCACTCCTCCTGACATAATTCCCGACAGATCTACCATTCCCATAATCAATGCAACAATATATCCGACAATCAATCCCGCCAAAACAGACAACTGCTTCCAATACCCTTTTGCCAGAATATTAAACACAATACATGTGACCAATGTAATTGTTCCAAGCAACAGATTCTGCGCAGAACCAAAGTCTTCTGTATAACCGCCTCCAAACGAACGGGCGCCTACCGTAAACAAAGAATATCCTATAGCCGTTACTACAGATGCCGCAACGACTGGGGTAATAATACGCTTCCAATATTTTGCCAGCAATCCCAATGTGCCTTCAAAAATACCGCCTACGATCACAGCGCCTATCATAGTCTCATATCCATACGTACTCCCTACATAAGTTAAAATCGTTACGAATGTAAAACTGACTCCCATCACAATTGGAAGTCTTGCCCCCACTCTCCAAACAGGATACAACTGAATCAATGTTGCAATCCCGGCAATAAACATAGCATTTTGCAATAAAATTGCCAGTTGACTCTGATCCAACCCTGACGCCGCACCTATAATCGTAATCGGGGTCAGATTTGATACAAACATTGCCAGCACATGCTGCAGTCCAAATGGAATTGCCCTCCCCAAAGGCACCCTTCCATCCAGTTTGTAAATATTTTGCATACTTACATCCTTTGTCTTTTCCATATGCATACCTCTCTTTCTTTGTATATGTATACGCGCTGTATTTGCTTTTATTATAGCTTCCAAACATCTATCTTGCAAACAAAATCTGACATGATTTTAACATTCTAAATCCCGTGTTATCCACAAAGAGAGCTTCTTTCTTTTACTTTTTTCACTATATTTTAAGTTTTCCACACTTCTTAATAGAACGTCTGTTATTTACCATTATACAAACATTGTGCTCTGTTATAAATTCAGACAATAAAAAAACAAGCAGATTTGCTTGTTCTACAATGAGCGTGCGGGGATTCGAACCCCGGACAACTTGATTAAAAG
>UQVC01000024.1 GCA_900544395.1 uncultured Ruminococcus sp.
TCTGATCACAAGCAACAGATCACACTATTATTAGAAGTTAAGTTAATGACATTGGTTTACACCACCCACCTCAATAAAAAATCAAAAACATATATCCAATCCCTTGTAGATTCAATCTCGATATGCTATTCTGAACACAGAAATAACAACAGCAGAAGTCGATGAAGAATAAAAATACAAGAGGAATTGATGACATGAAAATTCAAGAAAAAATGAGAAAGCCAATGTTGGAGGCAAGATATCTGAATGTAGAGAATACAGACAGATATCGTCCCATCATCCGGCTTTTTTATTTGAAGTATGAAAAATTAAAATATTGGATGTATCAGGAGGACGTCTTTGAGGAGTTAAAAGAAGATCCTTATTTTCAGGAATATACGATGGAACAGTGTCAGCAGGACCTGGCGGCGCTTGTATCCTGGGGAAATCTGCTTACAATTCAGGATACCCGGAAAGTGACAACGATTGAGGAATTTAAAAACAAGAAGTTTCGCTATCAGCTTTCTGAGACAGCAGTTGAAGTCGAGCGAATGGTGATTCGGATTGAAAATCTGTTGATCGAAGGCTCTTCGCTGGAGCCTACTTTATTGGAGCGGCTTCGGATCAGCCTTGGAAGGCTGGGGGAGATGTCACAGGCAGAAGCGGAAAAGCGGTATGGATGGTGGAATGATCTGAACAGTGATTTTATTCGGTTGAATCAGAATTACCAGGACTATATGAGGGAATTAAACAGTGTAAAAGCAGAAGAGATGATGAAAACAAAAGAGTTTCTTGTGTTTAAAGACCGGCTGATCGAGTACCTTCGCTCGTTTGTAAAGAGCCTCCAGGTAAATGTGACTGCGATCGAGCAGCAGCTCCGAAGTGTTGACCGGGAGGTCGTGAATCAGATTTTACAGAAAGTGACAGAGTATGAGCTCTCGATTCCGAGAATGGATACAGAGATTGATGAGCAGATGATTTATGACAAAATGAAGGGGCGTTGGGAAAGTATTTCCGAGTGGTTTTCAGGAAAAGACGGGATGGAATCGGAAGCGGGAAAAGTGTTTGATACAACAAACGAAATCATCCGGAAGATTACCAGATATGCCACACGAATCAGTGAGATGAGCAATCAGGGCTCAAATCGGCGGGAGGAATATAAAAAGCTGGCGGACATATTTGGAAAGTGCAGGGATATCAACGAGGCACATCGACTGTCAGCGGTCGTATTCGGGATCGAGAAGCCGCTCCATCTCAAAGGAGAATTGAGCAGAGAGACAGACAGCATTAACAGTGGTGTATATGAGGAAGAAGCATATGCCGTGACAGTCACTCCCAGAGTGCGCACCTACAAACAAAAAGCCAGAAGAAGCGGTATCGTCGACCGGTCAAAAGAGAAGGAAGAGATGCGGCTGCTGATGATCAGGAGGTTGGAAGAGGAGAGGAAACTGCTTGGGAGCTATATACACAACGGACGACTTGAGTTTGCAAGTCTTCCGGTGATCGAACCACCTGTACGAGATATGTTTCTTCTGTGGCTTTCAAAGGCTCTGGAAAGGAAGAATCATCGTGCAAAAACAGAAGACGGGCAGATGTATTATATTGAACGGGCAGATGTGAAAGAGTATTGTATGTTAGAATGTACAGATGGAACATTTCAGATGCCTGCTTATACAATTGTGTTTGAAGATGGGGAATCAAAATGAGAACGTTGGAATTATTATTAAACCGCCGATGGATTTTAAAATCCAGAGAGAGGGAGCTTTATTATCAGGTGAAAGAAGAGCTTTCATCGGGAGAAGAGAAGAAATTCCTGATGGAGAAGCTCGGGTATCAGGTGGTCGTGAATCCGTATATGATCAAGGTAGAAAAGATGCCTGCAGTTCCGGAAAACTGGATGGGCATTTTAGAATTTAAAGAGCCGATCGAGTATGTGTTTTTCTGTCTTGTGCTCATGTTTCTGGAGGATAAAGAGGCAGAAGAGCAATTTGTATTGTCAGAATTGACAGAATACGTACAGAGCCAGTATCAGGAGGAGCAGATCGACTGGACAGTTTACCGGTACAGACGTCATATGATCAAGGTTATGAAATACTGCGTAGCCGTCGGAATTCTGAATGTGGATGATGGAAGTGAAGAAGGATTTGCGAAAGATGATACCAGTGAGGTATTATACGAAAATACAGGAGCATCCCGGTATTTTATGAAAAACTTCACGCAGGACATCATGGGTTACACATCTGCAAAGGAGTTTGAAAAAGAAGAGTGGATCGATGTGAATGAAGACAGAGGGATTGTGCGCAGGCAGAGAGTATACCGAAAGCTTCTGATGTCGATGGGAATGTATAAGGATGCGGAATCAGAGGAGGATTTTGCCTATCTGAGAAATTACAGAAATATGATACAGGGGGACCTGGCAGAATTATTTGACTGTGAACTGCATGTACACAGCAGCAGTGCATTTCTCGTGCTGGGAGAAGAGTGCAGACTGGGGAGGTGTTTTCCGGAAGGAAATACACTTTCTGACGTTGTTCTTTTGACAAATCAACTGATACAGAAAAGAGTAACAGAGGGAAGGATTACCGTTCCACTGGACGAACAGATTTGTATTCCAAAGGAAGTTTTTCGTGCAATTGTGGAAGAATGCAAGGAAAAATTCGGAGAAGGTTTTAATAAGACGTACCGGGAGATGACGTTTGCCGAGTTTTATCGGGAAGTGGAAAGATATATGGAAGAGCTGATGCTGATAGAAATTGGAGCAGATCATGTGAAAATCAGACCGGCAGCAGGAAAAATCTATGGAAAATATCCGGAAGATTTTTTGAAAAACGGAGGAAGAGATGAATAGTAAATGGCAGATAAACAGAGTTGGATTGCTCGATTTTTGGTATTATGATGAGGAAGAATTTGATTTTCTGGATGGACGTATGCTGCTTCGAGGGGCAAATGGTTCCGGCAAATCGGTAACAATGCAGAGCTTTATTCCGCTTCTGCTGGACGGAAACATGCGTCCGGAGCGTTTGGATCCATTCGGTTCCCGCGCCAGAAAGATGGAAAACTATCTTCTGGAGGAAGGAGATGAGAGAGAAGAGCGCACAGGGTATCTTTACATGGAGTTAAAACGCCTGGAAAGCGAAGAATATCTGACACTTGGGATCGGACTTCGTGCGAGAAAGAATAAAAAGCTGGAATCCTGGTATTTCTGTGTGACGGACGGCAGGCGTGTGGGAAAAGATTTGTTTCTGTATAAAGATGTGGAAAATAAGATTACCTGCTCGAAAGGAGAACTGAAATACCGGATCGGTGAGGGCGGCAAAGTGATGGAAACACAGGGAGAGTATGCCCAGTGCGTCAACCGCCTCCTTTTTGGTTTTGAGACACAAGAGGAATACAAAGAGCTTCTGGAGCTTTTGATCCAGCTGCGTACACCGAAGCTTTCCAAAGACTTTAAGCCGACCGTGATTAATGAGATTTTAAGCAGTTCGCTTCAGACACTTTCGGAAGATGATCTGCGTCCGATGTCCGAGGCAATCGAAAACATGGACAATCTGAAAACAAATCTGGATACATTAAGCGAAAGCATTCACGCAGCGCGGCAGATTGAAAAGGTATACGATCAGTATAATCAGATTGTGCTTTATGACAAGGCGCTGCTGTTTTCAGATGCAGGGAAAGCATATGAGAACTGTATGAAAAATGGAAAACAGATTACGGAAGATCTGGCGATTCATATGGAAGAACTCAGGAAGGAAGAACAGCATTATGAAGCTCTGAAACAGGAAGAGGAAATTTTAAAAGAGGAAAAAACTTCTCTGGATAAAAGTGATGCGGCACAGTTAAAAGAGCAGGAGAGTAAGTTGAAAGCAGAGCTTCTGGAGAGAGTAAAGGAGCAGCAGACAAAAGAAAAACAGGAACAGGAAAAGAAAGAAAAACAGATCGACACAGAGGAAAAGATAAAAGAAGAAACCGAAAAAGCAGAACGTATCTGGGAAGAGATTGAAAATTATCTGGAAGAGATGGAAACAGAACTGGAAGAGATTCCATTTGATGAGTTTACATTTTTGAAGAATGATATTTTGCAGGACCGGGAAAAGGAACAGAGTTTTTCTTCCCATCACCAGCTTTTGAATGACTATACAAAGAAAGTAGAACAGGGAAAAGAGGCTCTTCTGGAAGAAAAGAACAGCCAGGAAAAATATGATCGCTGTCTTCTGGAGCTGGATGTCTGCAGGGAGGAAAGAAATCTTGCAGAAAAGGAAATGCAGCAATATGAGAACCTTCTGCATGAGACAAAGTCAGAATTGACAGAGCAGATGTATGTATGGGAAAAACAAAATCAGGAGCTTCACCTTCTTTCAGAGACGATGCAGGAGATTTCAAGAAAAATAGAAAGCTATGAAATGGGAAGCGATTATTCAGAAATCCGGGAACTGGCCAGGCCAAAGCTATATGAACTGGAACGACAGTTTTCTGAGAATAGAATGGTACTGGAGCGAAATCTGCAGGAAGAGCAGGAGAATCTGTATCAGGCAGAAACGGAGTTGGAAGAGTGGAAAAATCAAAAGGATCCTGAACCAGAACAGCCGGATTGTGTAAAGGCAAACCGAGAGCTGCTAAAGGAGAAAAAAATTCCGTATTTTGAGTTTTATAAGACCATAGAATTTGATCAGATATTAGAGGAAGAGAGAAGAAATCATCTGGAGGAAGCATTGCTTGAGATGGGCATACTGGATGCGCTGATTGTCCCAGAGGAGTATCGGGAACAGGTCTATGCTCTGGATAAAGGAGTATGCGATCGTTATTTGTTCAGCGATGTGGCGCATGTCAGAGAAAATCTGCAGGAAGTGCTGGAAGTAGAGAATGGGGAAAATGATATTTTGTTTTATCAGAATATTTCCAATATTCTTTCTGCGATTGGATTTGGGGATACACATGCAGAGCACGGAGAATCCTGGATTGATGCCAATGGGAACTATCGCATCGGCGTTCTGGAAGGAACGATCACCGGGGAATATCAGGCGCGCTTTATCGGGGTGCGTGCAAGGGAAAAGTACCGGGAGGAAAAGATAGAAGAATTGACTGAGCTCTGCGAACAGTTCAGAGCCAGTGTTGAAGAGTTAGAAAAACAATTGGCAGAAAACAGAGCACGGACAGAAACATTGCAGGCAGAATGGAAGTCATTTCCGGGAGAGGAAGATTTAAAGACAGCGGCAAAAGAATTTTCTGATTGCGAATACAAGTTAGAACGCAAGAATAAAAGACTCTGGGAGTGTCAGGAACTGGCAGAAAAAGAAAGAAAAGCACTGGATGAGGTACGCATCAGGGTACGGGAGATCTGTGGAAAATGTTATCTTTCGCCAAGACTGGATTTGTTTACACAGGCTCTTTTGGCATTGCACCGATATAAAGAAATTCTTTCCCAGCTTCAGGTTGCACATGGCAAGTATCAAAATAGTCTCTGGTATATCACAAGCCAGAGAGACTATCTGGAAGAACTGGAGCTTGATCTGGATGATATTCGTTACGAATGCAATCGGATCTGTCTGAAAGTCAGAGAAGTGGAAGGATTTCTTGCGTCCGTTCAAAAGCAGCTGGAGCTGACAGATTATGAAGAAATTAAAGAACGCCTGGATCATTGTGTAGAACGCCTTGGAAAACTTCCGGGAGAACGAGAGGCCTGTGTCAGGAATCAGGCGGCACTTCGAAAAGAGACGGAAGTACTGCAGGAAAAAGAAAGAGAAAATGAACTCAGACAAAAGGAACTGCTTGAGAAAAAGGAAAAATATCAGAATGTATTTGAACAGGAATATCAGCTTGGGTATGTAGAGCGAGTATTTGTTGTTACAGAGGATATGGAAGATCAGGCGAAAAAAATCTGCAGCCAGTTTGCCGGAAGCTTTGGAAACAAGAAGCAGAGCGATCTGTTTGGAAATCTTCAGGAAGCTTATCATCAGAACAGAGGATATCTGCTGGATTACCAGATTACACTGCAGTCCCTGTTTGAAGAACTGGATGGAGAGGGCAGTTTTCTGGACGTAACTGTGAAGCGGATTGATATTTTGGCAAAATACCGTGGAATGCCGGTAAAATTTAAGGAATTGATTGAAAAAATGAATGAGGATGCCGAAGTACTGAAACGTCTTTTAAGTGATCGAGACAGAGAATTGTTTGAAGATATTCTGGCAAATACGATCAGTAAGAAAATTCGTGGAAAGATCCAGGCCAGCAAGCGCTGGGTGGAAAAGATGAATACACTGATGGAATCCATGCAGACATCAAGTGGATTAAAGCTGAGTCTCAGATGGAAAAATAAGAGGGCAGAAAAGGAAGAACAGCTGGATACAAGAGCATTGGTAGAATTATTGCAAAAAGACGTGGAAATTATGCGTGAGGAAGAGGTAGAAAGTCTTTCCAGACATTTCCGTTCCAAAATTGAAGAAGCGAGAAAAATTTCCGGGGATATGGGATCGGTTCAATCGTTCCATGCCACAATGCGGGAAGTTCTGGATTATCGAAAATGGTTTGAATTTCAGTTGGAATGCCAGAAAACGGGAGAGAAAAAGAAAGAATTGACAGACCGTGTATTCTTTACGTTTAGTGGCGGTGAGAAAGCAATGGCAATGTATGTCCCACTTTTTTCGGCAGTGGTGGCAAAATATGCGGGGGCACGTCCGGATGCGCCGAAGCTGATTTCACTGGATGAAGCGTTTGCCGGTGTTGATGAGACCAATATCAGGGATATGTTCCGTCTGATGGTCGAGTTTGAATTCAACTTTATGATCAATTCTCAGATTTTATGGGGCGATTACGATACCGTTCCAGGGCTTGCAATTTATCAGTTGATCCGTCCGGAAAATGCAAAGTTCGTATCAGTGATCCGTTATATCTGGAATGGAAAAGTAAAGGTGATGCTTACAGGAGAGGAATCGTGAAAGCAGAAGAGAAGTTAATGCAGGAGTGTTTACAGTATTTTCGTGAGCGCCCTGTGTATGAAAAAGTATTCCGAAAAATGAGAGGGAAGTATGAGAGCCTCGGACATATAGGCGGGAAAGTGGTATTGACCGGGTTAAGTCTTCAGGATAAGAGCCAACTGGGAGGATTTTTGCAGAAGGATTACACCGAGAATCAGTCTGTTACCATATCAGCGGAAGCTTTTGAAATCTGTCTGTCCCAAAGCAGATTTTCGGATATTTCTCTGGAGGAATTGCTGAATGCTTATTTTGGGAAAAAGCTGACGGTGAAAAAAGAAGAGAGGCGAAAGAAACGGGAAGAAAGAGATGCCTTTTTTACGGAAGTACAAAGTGGGTATGAGGACACGACAGGAGCAAAATGGCTTCAGAATACATTGAAAGAGCATACGACAGGCTATGAAATTTTGCAGCAGCAATACAACAATAATCCGGAAATTCTGCGGGAAATTTTGAGATATGTGTTTGAGGCAGTAAAACAGCTTCCGCGAATGGAAGAAAAAGAACTTTTACCGGTATTTGCGGCAAAGCTGACAGGAGATCCTCATTATTTTGACGCAGGCACAGTGGCGGAAAGATTGCTTTTTATCATTCTTTCTGCCTGTTGGCAGGAAACGAAAGACAGAGAACTCTCAGAAGCGGAAAGAAAAAACCAGATTTTTTACAGGGCGGGGATTTTAAAAGATGATCTGTCAAATGATACGCTTGTCTATGGAATCCGAGCATGGAAACACAATGGAAATCTTCATAAAGGAATCGAAGGATTTTTTTTGGAAAGAGAACCGGCCCGCCTGACGCTTCGAACGATTGGGACGTTTGGAGGGGTGCATGCAGAAAGAGAGAAAATTTATCTTTTTGAAAATCCGGCAGTATTTTCTGTTTTTGTAAAAAAATACCCGGACTGTGCAGCAATCTGCGGAAATGGACAGCCAAGACTTGCAACACTTCTTCTGCTGGATTTTCTAAAGGAAAATCATAGTTTTTATTATCATGGTGATTTTGATCCGGAGGGGCTTCTGATTGCGCAAAGATTGAAAGAACGGTATGGAGAAAGTCTCCAACTTTGGAATTACCGGGCAGATTGGTATGAAAGATATCTGTCGGATGTAAATTTGAGCGAAGTGAGAATGAGGAAACTGGAGAAAGTATATCTCCCGGAATTGCTGGAAGTAAAAATGCAGATGCAGAAGAGAAAAAGAGCGGCGTATCAGGAGGCGATGCTGGATATGTTGGAACCCGAGAAAAAATGAGTGGATCACAAGGAGTGTGAAGTGAGATGAAATTACAGAAACAAAGTGAAATGCAGGACTTTTTTGACGCACTGGGAATTGATGAAAATATATTTGAGCAAATGGCAGAAACATTCACTTCGAATTTTATGATAGAGGGGAAAACGACAACGGATCTGAACGAGATGCTAAGCCGGGCGCCGGAATCTCTGTTGGATGTAATTCTGGAAACCTGGGAGGAGGAAGCTCCTAAATTGCGGGCAGAAAAAGAAAAGTATGTGCAGGAGTTGATTTTAACTTCGTTTCAGAATGAATTTATTTATCTGGATAAGTTTGACATGGAAACGATGCTGCGGACGATGAATGGTTATCCACTTTCTCAGATGCAGATGTTGGCTCTGGAAGAAAACTACTGCAAAAAAGGCTGGGTATTTATGTTCTGTGATGTGGATGGAGTGCAGTTTGTTGTTCCGGATGAGATCAGAGAGTTTACTATCAAAAATCTGGAGACGGATAAGGTGCAAAATATACTTGGTCTTATTGCCGCTGTCCGCCTTTCCATGCGAGCGTGTTTAAATTTGTTTGGGATTGTAGAAAGAGCAAAGGTGGAGGACATTGCACTAAACCAGATGCTTGAATATCCATCTTTATCAGAAGAAGAGAGAAAAGAGCTTGAGTGGCTTCCGGAGAAACTAAAGGAAACAGTCGATATACTGTGTGAACGTGCAGACGGTCCATTCTGGTGTGATAAACAGTGGATCATCAGTGAGCAGTTTGAAAATGAAAAAGAGTACCGGAAATTTTTACGACAGGTATCAGGTCAGGAATACTATATTCCGAATCAAAAAGAGATAAAATTATATGCAGAGAATCTGGTTGATGTAAAAAATCCATTTTATAAGAAAATTCTGGCAGATCTGACACATCTGATGAAAAACAAGACACGGGCAGACAATCTGATGTTGGAGTTGGAATATAAAGTAACAGAGGAAGATTTGAATGCTGCAGGAATTATGAATCTCTTGTTTGAGCGATATGTTGAATTCCCAAATCGTACAAGGGGAAATCATTTTGTGGAAAACTGCAGTGAATGGGTGTATTCAGTCCGGAAATGGAGTAATCGTGGATTTACAGACCGGGAACTTGGCAAAGAAAAGATTATTCCAAGTGAAATAGGTTTGCCTGAAATATCAAATCAGGTCACGAAGAAAAAAATAGGGCGAAATGACCCGTGCCCATGTGGAAGCGGGAAGAAGTATAAGCATTGCTGTGGAAAATAAATACAATAGTTCGAAAGGAAAATCCCTGAATTTTATAGTTCCGGCATTTTGATATCCCGTTTTTTATGATATGATAGTATCATTGATAAGAAACGAACAGAAGGGACTTGAATGATCAATGGATATTAACAGCATGAGCTATCATGTACAAAAGGCAGTATCAAGAGAAGAAAATATCCAGACAGAACTACTTGTTATTTTTTTGCTGGAGGGGAGAATGACACTGAAATATCAGGATGAGAGTTATCAGATGAAAGCGGAAGATATTATTTTGATCAATCCGGGTGTCAGCTATGAAATCGAGGGAACAAGAGATGCGTTGTATGGAATCGCTGCATTTTCGATGCATTTGCTCACTGCGGTGCTGCAAAGCCGTTATATGATCTTTTATTGCAATTCTGTGGTAGACGATAGCCATTCCTATCAGGATCTGCGCGATATTTTTTTCCAGATGACAGCAGAATATGCACTAAAGGCACATCAGACGAACTGCTATCTGGATAGTTTGATGTTTAAACTGCTGGACTGCCTGGTAGAAAATTATCAGCTCAGTCAGAAACGGATCGAGGCATACGAATCAGAGAATGATGCAAGGATGCGGGAAATTATGCAGTATGTTCTGGCAAATCTGGATCAGGAGATCAGTCTGAATGAACTTGCAGAGAGAATGTTTGTATCAACTTCTACGCTTTCGCGCATTTTTAAGAAAAATACCGGGGTGTATTTTGCAGATTATGTCATGCAGCTTCGGGTCAAGACAGCGCTTGGACTTTTGAAATATTCACAACAGAATATGACACAGATCGCGATGACTTCCGGATTTTCTAATTCTGCGTCATTTAACAGAGCATTTCGGAAAGTTATGGGGATCACTCCAACAGAATATAGAGATAGATACAGCAGGCAGAATATGGGGAATGAAGATGCGAAGGAAAAGCAGGCAATAGAAATTCGCGCAGAATTAAAGAAAAAAGGATATGAACTTGGACGACAGGAAAAGGTCACACAGATCCCATTGGATATGAAAACATGCAAGGGACATAAATATCATAAAACCTGGAATCAGATGATCAATATCGGACCAATCTGGGATCTGAACAAGGCAAATGTACAGTTTCATACGTTGCAGCTGAATGAACAGCTTCATTTTAAATATTTCCGTATCTGGAATGTATTTTCGAAAAAAATGATGATCAATGACGGGAGAACCGTTGGTCAGTATAATTATGACAGTATCAATCAAGTTTTTGATTTTCTGGTACAGCATCGTCTGAAACCGTTTCTGGATCTGGGGAGAAGGCCGGACACGGCGCTTCGATCTGATGGAAAAGAAATTTTTTATGAGGAACAGTACATTCCGTTTGCATCCAGAGAAAACTGGGAGATGATGATGGATGATTTCTTCTGTCATATTGTAGAACGCTATGGGCAGGAAGAAGTATCTGGATGGATTTTTGAACTGAGCCGGGACTGCATTCATGGAGATGATATCTCCGAAAATCGCTTATACCAGGACGAGCAGTACGATTTTTTCCATGCATGGAATTTTCTGTATCAGACCGTCAAAAGCAGAATACCAGATGCAAGATTTGGCGGGGTCAGCAGTATTATTACAAAAGATTGGAAGTTTCTGAAGCAGTTTTTAGAGAGATGTTCACTGGAACATGTGAAGCCGGATTTTGTATCATTCATTTTGTTTCCATATGATTCTTATCCAACGGACAAGGTACAGGTAAGGAAAATTTCTCAGGATGAACAGAATGAAGAAAATCAGATCCGGGAGATCAGACGATTGCTGGACCAGGTCAAGATGGAAGAACTTCCAATCTATATTACAGAGATGAACCATACGATTTCAAATCGAAATTATCTCAATGACAGTTGTTTCCGGGCCGCTTATCTGGTGAAAAAAATGGAAGCGATTGCAGATCAGGTGGAAATGATCGGTATCATGAGTGGGACAGACTGGGTATCCAGCCATATGGATACGGTAGGGATTGTAAATGGAGGAATTGGTCTTCTGAGTAAGGATACGATCCGGAAGCCGGCATATTTTGCAATAGATTTTCTGAATCAATTGGGAGAATATCTGCTGGACAAAGGGGAGAATTATATTGTAACCAGAAAAGAAAGCGGGGACATCTATATTTTGTGTTTTTATTATTCCTGGTTTAAACGCAGTTATTTTTTACAGGAGGAAGACATAGATCTGAGAAAACATAATTCCATGGTATTTAAAGATGAGAGTCCGCTGCATTTGAACTTTCATTTTGAGAATCTGAAAGAGAGTGGAGAGTATTATTTAAAGAAGAGGACCTTAAACAGGAAGAATGGAAGTATTTTGAATGAATGGGGAAAATTTCAGTACGATATACGCCTGACAAGACAAGATGTAAAATATCTGCAGGGCATCAGCTTTCCGACGCTTTCTCAAAGCAAAGCAAAAGTACTGCAGGGGGAGAATATCCTGGATATGAAGGTGGTACTGGAACCTCATGAAGTCAGTCTGATCCATATTTTTTGCAGACAATGATTTACAAAATAAGAAATATATCGTTTGCTTCGCTTATAAAAGAGAATCTGTGCAACAAATGAATTACAGTTGTTGCACAGATTCTCTTTTTGAAGAGGAGTATTGAAAATAATCGTTAGAAATACAGAAATTTTGAAGAGAAAACAAACAGGACATTCTGATAAGATAGGATCATCGAATAATTGACAGACCGGTTGTTGATACGATACGAGACTTAAAAAGAAATATGAAAAGAAATGAGGTAAAAATAATGAACAAGAAGCTAACAGCGACAAAGGCAGCCACCATCTGTTACGGCTTTGGTGATCTGGCTTCTCAGTTTGTATGGACCTATGTAGGATCTTATCTGACAATTTATTATACGGATATTGTAGGGCTTGCACCGGTTGCGGTATCTGCGATCATGATGCTGGCACGTATCTGGGATGCAATCAATGACCCGATGATGGGAGCCATTGCAGAGCGAACACGTTCAAAATTCGGAAGATTCCGTCCGTATATTGCATTTGGAGCACCACTACTTGCAATTTTCAGTGTATTGACATTTACAAATCCATTCAGTGGAAAATCTACAGCAGGTGTGATCTGGGCAGCCGTTATTTACATTATTGCAGGTATGTTGTATACACTGGTAAACATTCCATATGGAGCAATGGCAGCGGTTATGACAGAGGATGCAGACCAGAGAAATGTGTTGAATACCTCCAGAAATATCGGAATGAATCTGGGAATGGTAATCGTAAATGGGGTGTCAGCCGGGTTAGCGCTGAAGTTTTCCGGCGCTGGTGCTGAAGTCGCAAACGGACGCGGTTACATGATGGTGGCATTGGTTTATGCGATTATTTCCATTCCAATGTTCCTGACAGTATTCTTTACATCAAAAGAAGTGGTACAGCCAATTGGAGAACCCAAACCGTTTTCATTTAAAGAAACAGTAAACAATCTGGTAAAAAATAAATATCTGATGATCATTACACTGGTTATGGCTCTTCAGATGACTGCTTTCATGGGAAGAATTGCAATTACGTCTTATTATGTGATCTATTGCCTGGGATCTTTTACCATGATCGCGCTTATTATGACAATCCCGTCACTGGGGGGAATCATCGGATCTTTCTTTGTTCCGTTTTTTGCAAAGAAATTTGGTAAGAGAAATGTACTGATGGGATCCATGATCATTCAGGGAATTGGACTTGTAATCATGTATATGGCTCCGTTTGACAATATGAAAATGGTATTGGCAGGTGACATCATCTTTGGTCTGTTTAACGTGGGATTCCCGATGAGTCTGTCCATGGTAGCAGATTCTGTAGATTACATGGAATTAAAGACAGGAGTACGTACCGATGGTACAGCTTATGCAACCTATGGTCTTGCAACAAAATTTGGAAATGCAGTAGGTGGAGCATTTGGAATTTTGATCATGAGTGCATTTGGATATGTTGCAAATGCACAGCAGACAGCAGAGGCTTTAAATGGAATCAACTTCACAGTCAATCTTCTTCCTGCAATTTTGTTTTTCCTGGCAGCAGCAACCTGTCTGCTTTGGAGAATGAGTGACAAGGATGCAGAGAAAATTCGTGCAAAATTAAGAGAAAAACACAATGCGTAAATAGAAACAGGAGGTAGAAACATGTATAAATATGAAAAAAAAGGTCCAAAGCGTGGAGTTGCATTATACAGTTATTCCGCAGAATTTGGATTGACAAAAACTTTAGAAGACTGCTTTGAAGATCTTTACGATATGGGAGCTCATGGAATTGAAATTCTGGCAAACACACACATTGAAAATTACCCGTATCCGACAGATGAGTGGGTAGAAAAATGGTGGCGCCTTTGTGATAAATATGAAATCATTCCGGTAGAATATGGAAACTGGATTGACTCTCATGTCCTGGGCGACCGTGATCTTACAACAGAGGAATCTGTAGAAATGTTGAAACGGGATATTCGTCTGGCACACAGGCTCGGATTCCAAGTGATGAGAACCAAAATGCCCGTGATCAATGACCTTCTGGAACCTGTAGAAAACTGGAGAGAGATTATCAAAGGAGCTCTGCCGTTGGCAGAAGAACTTGGAATTCAGATGTGTCCGGAAATCCATACCCCTTCCAATCTGAAGGGAAAATTAGTGACTGATTTTGTGGATTTCATCAAAGAGACAGGAACGAAAAACTTTGGATTAAATATTGATTTTTCTGTATTTAGAACAGAGTTTCAGGAAGGCGAATGGGTGGATCCAAATTATACACCGAATAAACCAGAGGATATCATACCACTCCTGCCATATGTTTATTGCTGCCATGCGAAATTTATCAACATGAATGATGATTTTCAGGAAACGACCATTCCTTATGAGGAAATCATCCGAGTTTTGCAGGAAAATGGATATGAAGGCTATCTTCTGAGCGAATATGAAGGCGCAGATAAGTACGATGAAGGCTACGAAGTAGGTCAGACTCTGAGAAAACAGCATATTATGCTGAAAAATTTGTTAGGGGATTAAGGAGGATATTGCATTATGGAAAAACAGGTGATTCAATCCGTTGGATTCAGAAATATCAAAGATGAACAGGGAAATGTAACGGGCTTTCAGTTTAAAGTGCGTCTGCCTTATTACAGAGGAATTTTCCTTTCACAGATTCGCCCGGGTACGCTCTATATCGACGGAGAGAAGATAGAAAAAGATCAGATTATATGGAATATCAAAGGAGAAGATTTTACAAATGAAGAGATGGCGCAGGATTTCCAGACACACTGGTCTGTAACAACACCGGCAGTCTTGAAGGTAAAAAAAGCAGGCGGACTGGCACAGGGATATCATAATCTGAAATACGGTTTTTGTTTTACATCTTCTTACATGCCTCCGATTATCCAGTCACATCTTGATCCGGATCAGGAGAGTATGGTATTTATGCCGGAATTCGGGCATCACGTCAATGAAAGAAAACTTTTGATTGTATAAAGTGCATGATTTGCACGATAAAAAATCCTGTCTGATGAGATGATCAGACGGGATTTTTTTTAAATGTTGTGCAACAAATAGAACTCATCTGTTGCACAGGCCTTCTCAGAGTGGGAATATTGTGCAAAAAACTTCAAGAAAAGCGAAACTGAGGAAAATAATTTTCAGGTCAAAAGCAGTACTATATAGTCAGAAAGAAACAGATGAGTAATAAAACAGAATCATAAAACAAGGAAAGAAAGCGAGGACAAAAAATGAGTAAGAAACTTCCAGTTGGAATTCAGGTTTATGGATTGAGAGACCTTTTAGAGGATACGCCTGAGAACTTTAAAAGTGTGATGCAAAGTGTAAAAGACTTAGGGTATGACGGAGTAGAATTGGCTGGTTTGTATGGTTTAGAGCCAGAGTATGTCAAACAAGTTTTAGAGGAAGTAGGCTTGGTTCCAATCAGTGCACATGTGGCGTTTGCAGAAATGATGGAAAATCTGGATCAGATCTTGAAGGACTATGCAGTAATCGGTGTGAAATATCTGGTAATGCCTTATATGGCAGAGGAATATCGCCCGGTGAATCCAGAAGGATTTCAAAAATTTCTCCCATTGCTAAATGAAGTGGGACAAAAAATTCATGATGCCGGGATGACGTTCCTGTATCACAACCATGATTTTGAATTTGTGAAACTTCCGGATGGCCAGTGGGGATATGATGCAATGTTTGATGCAATTCCTCACGACAATTTGATGTCAGAACTTGACACTTGCTGGTGTGATGTGGCAACAGGAGAGGCTCCGGAATTTGTTCATAAGTATACAGATCGCATCCCTGTTGTACATTTGAAAGATTATATCAAAAAAGGTGAGGTTAGAAATATGTATAAGCTCATCGGGATTGATACAGAAGAGGAAGAAGGAGACACCGGATATTTCGGATTCCGTCCGGTAGGATTTGGACAAATGGTATGGGAACCGGTTCTGGAAGCGGCGATTGATGCACATGCAAAATGGGTGATCGTAGAGCAGGATGAACACTATGATATGGAACCGCTGGAGTGTGCGAGAAGAAGCCGGGAATATTTGAAGATTCTTGGATGGTAACAGCAGAAATATTTAATAGATAAAAAAAGGAGACAAAACGATTATGAAGGAAATCAGAATTGCGATTATTGGAACAGGGATGATCTCACACAGACATATGACAGTCATTGAGAATCTGAAAAAAAGAGGACAGGCGCTCAAAGTTGTGGCAGCAGCAGAAATTGATAAGGAAAAACTGGAAGCATTCGGAAAAAAATATGGGATTCCGGAAGAAAATCTTTACCAGGATTTTCGTGAGATGTTAAAAAGGGATGACATTGATGAAGTAGAAGTATGTGTACATAATAACCTCCATACTTCTGTAGCAACTGCGGTTATGGCAGCTGGTTTTGACTGTTACTCAGAAAAACCAATGGCAGCAAGCTATGCAGATGCAAAAATTCTGTATGATGCACAGAAAAAATACGGCAAGAAACTGGCAGTGCAGATCAGTTCCATTTACAATCCGCAGACACGTATTGCAAAGAAAATGATCGAAGAAGGAAAACTGGGTAAGATTTATCATGCAAGAAGTGTTGGACACAGACGTCAGGGACGTCCCGGTTACGATATGCCGTTTTTTAGTCCAGATTTCATCAATCCAAAAGTTGGTGTGCATGGACCACTGTTTGATCTTGGAATCTATCATCTGGCGCAGATGCTTTATGTACTTGGCATGCCGGAGCTGGAAAGTGTATATGGTATGCAGTCCTGTGATTATTGGACAGATAAAAGAATTGACAAGATCACAAACCGTACTGCACCGGTAGAAGATCTTGGTGTTGGTCTTGCAAGATTTAAAGGCGGACTTTCCATGGACATTTATGAAGACTGGGCAATGCATATGGATGATATCGGAACAAGCTTTATTGCAGGTTCGAATGGTGGATTGAAATTTTTAGATGTAGATACAACAGGAGGTCCTCTGGCTGTTCCGGAAGGAGGTTCGATTGTAGGAGGCGGTGCGCTTCAGAACCCAAAACTGGAGTGGTTTGGAGTTGATGAAGATGGGAACCTCTTTGAAAACAAGTTAAATTGTGCGATCGGTGATATCACAGGACAGCAGGAGCTGATGCTGCATCCGGAAATGGAAAAATATAACGATAATCAGCTGCAGTGGTACTCTTATTTAAGAGGAGAACTGGATGATGCAACAAGAATCGATTCTCCATATATTGCAATGCAGACGGCGTTTCTTTCCGAAGGTGTGGTACTTTCCAGCGAACTTGGACGCAGTGTAACAGCAGATGAGATCAAAGCGATGTCAAAATCAATTGCACTTCGTGAACAGGAAACACCATTTGGTACGATTCAGTATGATTTTGATGAATACAAACCGGAATAAAGAAAAAATGGAGGAGCAAAAAATGGCAGAAGATATTCGTATTGCGATCATAGGGCATGGATTTATGGGACATGAGCATGAAAAAATGCTCAGTGATTTTCCGGGAATCAAGCTGGTGGGAATTTCAGACAGGGATCCCAAACAGCTTGAGGACGTAAAGGAAGGAATTAAGAGATATGCGGATAATGAAGAACTGTTTGCAGATCCAGAAGTGGACGTAGTCATCATTGCCGCAAATAATAATCAGCATCATGATCTTGTACTTCAGGCAGCAGCTGCAAAAAAAGACATTATCTGTGAAAAGCCGGTTGCTATGAGTTTGGAAGAGTTGGATGACATGGAACGGGCAGTCAGAGAAAATGGAGTGAAATTTACCGTTCATCAGCAGCGCAGATATGATCCAGATTTTCGGATTGCCAAAGAAGTATACGATTCTGGTACGTTAGGAAAGGTATATTCGATTAAAAATCAGTTGTACGGATTCAATGGAAATATGCATGACTGGCATGTACTGATCAGTGAAGGGGGCGGTATGCTGTATGACTGGGGCGTACACCTTCTGGATCAGGTATGTTGGATGTTCCCGGGAGTAAAATTAAAATCTGTATTTGCAGATATCCGCAATGTGATCAATACAGAAGTAGACGATTATTTTCACATTATGCTCCGGTTTGACAATGATGTGACGGCTACCGTAGAGCTTGGTACATATTATCTGGCCGATAAGGTTCAGGATAAATGGTTTGAGCGGCATTGGTTTGTAGCAGGAAATAAAGGAACCGCATATGTGGATGGTTTTTTCCCGGAAGGCAAGATTGTCCGTACAACAAGTTTGCTGACAAATGTAGGAGGAAAAAGAACCATGACAGCAGCCGGACCGACCAGATCTTTTGGACCGGCACCAGAGGGAAGGATTGTTACAGAACCACTTCCACAAGTGAATACAGAGCATAGAAATTATTTTGAAAACTATGTGAGAGCATATCACGGAGAAGAAGAATTTCTGGTAAAAATTTCAGAAGTACGACGTATCCTAAAACTTATGGATGCGGTTCGTGAATCCGGACGTACAGGAAAGTCGATTGATTTTGAGTAAGAAAGAAAACCGCATGGTGCAGCGAAAGATTATAAAGAATGGTCTTTCGCTGCACTGCTGCGTATCTGCCGTGGAGAAGCACCGTAGATTTCTTTAAAAAGTCGGTTGAAAAGGGTTTGATTTGTAAAACCACTTTCATTCATGACCTCAGATATAGAAAGACTGGTACTGGTAAGGAGGCGTCCGGCGTGAGAAATACGGACTTCATTTAAGTAGCGCAGAAAGGTGATCCCCATATGCTGTTTAAAAAAACGGCAGAAGTATTCCCGGCTGAAGCCAACACGGGCAGAAACATCATCCAGAGAAAGTTTTTCCGTGTAATGCTCATTGACGTAAGTAATGATTTCCCGGATCGTATCATTAGAAGGATCGGGAGCTGCAGTCATTTCCGGGAGGGAGTATACAGAAAAATATCGAATCAAATCAGCAAGCATCAGTAAAGCTGTGCCGTCGGAACGCATAGCACTGGTGCTTTCGTTTGTTACATTTGTACGGGTCATACTGTGGGCAAGCTGGCACAGATGGATGTATTGTGTGGATTTGGGATTATCAAGTGGTATAGGACGGCATCGGATCCGATACAATTCAAAATCCGGACAATAAATGGAAAGCTGTTTTTTATCGACATGGATACACAAAAACATATATAAATTCGAATCAGAATGAATGGAATGTACCTCTTTCGAGTCAAAGACAATCAGTTGATTTCGGGAGAGCGAGAGAATTTCCTGCTCTACATGGATGGTAATGGATCCATTTAAACAAAATAAAATTTCCATTGCTTCATGCCAGTGGGCAGGAATATGTGGATTTTCCAGAGCCGCCATAGAGACCTGGATTCCAAGATTGCCAAGTGGATGCAATGCTTCATGGTAAACTTTAGCCATAAAAACTCCTTTTATAGTTTGAATAAAATGTCAATATCGTTGTAAAACAGGTTAATTATAGCACTGGTTTCCATATGAAAACAAGAATAAAATAGGATGTGTAAAAAGAAAACAAAGAAGATATATGATATAGATGATAAAAAGGAGAGGTCAATATGAGTACAGTAGCTATTTCAAACAACCGTACAGTAACAATGAATAATACAAAGGTAAATAAAAAAGCAACATGGATAGAACGGTTTAAAAATTACATTTTGGATAATGCAGAGTATTTTGCTGCAAGTTCTGCACTGATGACAGGAAATGGTGCAGCGGCAGTGCAGATTATGAAAGATGCAAGACGTTAGAAAAAAGGGATTTGCCTGGTGGCAAGTCCCTTTTTGGATTCAGGCTCAGGAACTTGTGCAGTAATTCAGAAAAAAGCATAGCTGAATCGTTCATATCGTGGTAAACTAAACGAGAACCAGAAAATCAGAATCGATATCAGGCCGATTCTGCATTCTTATTATTGAATTTATAAGAAAAGAGGGTATACACATGATAAACGTGAAAGAATACAGTGGACACATTCGAAACTGGTCAGCGCTTTGCGAGAGACTTGGAATCGATCATTCTTTATCCAGAGAGGAAAGAGAAGAGCAGATCCTGATCAAAGCTTATGAGACATGGGGAAGTGAAATGGCAGATCACATGCATGGTATGTTTGCCTTTGCGCTGTGGGATGATGAAAAAGAAGAGTTGTTCTGTCTGAGAGATCAGTTTGGTACAAAGCCGTTTTATTATTATGAGACAGCAGACGGAAAGCTGCTGTATGGGACAACCATCCGTCAGATTATGGAGCAGCCGGGATTCGTAAAAGAGTTGAATGAAGAGATGCTGCAGTTATATTTAAGTCTGACATATGTGGCAGGAGAGATGACATTTTTTAAAGGAGTGAAAAAACTGCTTCCGGGACGTTATCTGATCTGGAAAGACGGAAAGCTGACAATTACCCGTTACTGGAAGCCGGAATTTCATCCGGACGAGAGCAGAACACTGGAAGAATGGGCAGATGAGATCCATAATACTCTGGCGGAGATTATGCCAGAGGTGAAAGAAGAGAGCGAATATGCAGAATCTTTCTTGTCAGGTGGAGTAGACTCTTCCTATGTACTGGCGATGTCCGATGTACAGAAAACAGACTCCTGTGGATACGAGGAAGAAAGGTTTGACGAATCCGGGCTTGCGAAGCAGACAGCCGAGATTCTGGGAAGAGAGAGCCAGCGCTGTGTGATTACGCCGGAAGAGTATTTCAGCATTGTTCCGTATGTGATGTACAATATGGAGCAGCCGCTGGGAGATGCATCTGCCATTGCCTTTGCGCTTGGATGCCGGGAAACTGCAAAGCATACGAAGATCTGTTATTCTGGAGAGGGAGCGGATGAATTTTTTGGCGGTTACAATATGTACCGCAATGCAGAGCGTTATGGAGAGAATCTGAAGAACTTCTATGTTGGAAATACCAATATTATGAAAGAAGATGAAAAACAGAAAATCCTGAAGCACTATGATCCGGACGTATTGCCGATCGAATTAGTGAGAAGTATTTATGAGGAGACAGAAGGATTAGATCCATTGAGCAAGATGTCCAACGTGGATATTCAGATCTGGCTGGAAGGAGATATTTATCTGAATGTAGACAAGATGAGCCGGGCAGCCGGGTTGGAAGTGCGTATGCCGCTGACGGATACCAGAATTTTCAGCATTGCGTCCAGAATGCCGTCCAGATATAAAGTCAACGAGGAACAGAACAAAGTGGCATTCCGTACGGCAGCGGCAAAAGTACTGCCGGAAGAAATTGCATTCCGCAAGAAGCTGGGATTCATCGTGCCGATTCGGATCTGGATGGCAGATGAGCGTTACAATCAGGATGTGCGCGACAAGTTCCACAGCAACATGGCGGCAAAATTCTTCAACCTGGATGAGATCAATGCCATTTTTGAGGATTATATCGGCGGTAATTCAGATAACTGGAGAAAAGTGTGGACAATCTATACATTTCTTGTGTGGTATGAAGAATACTTCGTGAAGAGATAAATGGATGAAAAAAACCATGAGTATGTGAAGTTTTATTTCACAAGTACTCATGGTTTTTTATTAAGCCTGTTTCATCTCCTCATAAAGTTCCCGGCCATACTGATCCAGCAGATCGATGGTATGTTGCATATCTTCCTGCGTTGCTTCCGGGTGGATGGCGCAGATCCGAAGTACGGTCTTTCCGTTAAGTACGGTGGTAAAAATAGCTGCATAGCCGCTGTCAAGGATTTTGCAGGATATTTGTTCATTTAAAAGATCTTGCTCTTCTTTGGTCAGGTCGTCCGGGGCATAGCGGAAGTTGATCATGGCCATCTGTGCCGGAGAGACGATCTCCCAGTCTTGTTTTCCTTTTAATGCTTCTTCGGCCCAGACTGCCAGCTGGAAGCCATGTTCAATGGCAGAGCCGATCAGATCGCTTCCCAGAACCTGGAGAGTCAGCCAGAGTTTTAAGCCTCGGGCAGGGCGGGTCAGTTCCATTCCAATATCCCAGGTATTGACATTCTCGATGTCGTTTTCCAGATCTTTTAAATATTCCGGATTGACATGGAAACTGTGGAATAGATTGCGGATATCTTTCACAAGGACCATGGCGCATCCATAAGTCTGGAACAGCCATTTGTGGGCATCCCAGCTGATGCTGTCTGCAAGTTCGGTTCCGTTTAACAAAGATTTGTATTTCGGGCTTAACAGTACAGAAGCTCCATATGCTCCGTCAATGTGGAACCATAGATTATATTTTTTACAAAGTGCTGAAATTTCCGGAAGAGGATCGACACTTCCGGTGTTTGTAGTTCCGGCGGTACCAATCACAACAAACGGGATATAGCCAGATTTTTTATCGGATTCAATGGCTTCCTGCAGTTTCGTTATATTCATCTGGAATTTGTCGTTTGTCGGAATCCTGCGGATCCGGTTATCAGTGATTCCGATAATGCGCAGACCTTTTGCCACAGAACTGTGCGTCTGATCGGAGATATAGGCAGTGCCAAGGTGCAGGTTGATGTCGGTCAGTTTGTTGTCGCGGGCGGCAGTCAGGGCAGTAATATTTGCCATAGAACCGCCGCTTACAAAGACACCGCCTGGATTTTCTGTAAATCCGACTTGTTTTGCCAGCCATTTTAATACTTCCTGTTCGATACAGTTGACCATAGGAGCCAGCTTGCTTCCGCCGGCGTGAATATTGTAGGCAGAAGTCATGATATCTCCCAGCCAGGAAACGGAAGACGCAGGTCCAGGAACAAAACTGAAGAAACGTGGATGGTTGGCATCACCGCGATAGCGGTACACTTCATTCATCATTTCAGAAACGACTTCGTTTACAGGGCGTCCCTTCTCTGGAATGCCAATTTGCTTGATCTTTTCTTCCTGGTGTTCATCTGTGTCCACTACAACAGGCTGTTCGTGGATTTTGTGTTTTTCTGCACAGAAATTATGGACAAAAGATTTGATGGCGTCTTCTAACTGGGTACTGTTTAAAATATATTCGCTTCCGATCATAAAAATATTCCTCTCTTTTTTCGATTACTTGACTCATTTCGTCTGATAGTCTACACTAAATTTATATATATGTAAAATTCATAGATTTCATATTATATATGAAAAGTATTGATAAGGAGAGCCAGATGGAGATCAGAAATATTTTGACATTTTTAAAAGTGGCAGGTACTCAGAATTTTTCCAAAGCAGCAGAGCAGCTGGGGTATTCTCAGTCAGCAGTGACGATTCAGATCCAGCAGTTGGAAAAGGAGCTGGGGACACAATTATTTGAACGAATCGGAAAGCGGGTGTATCTGACAGAAAAAGGACAGGAGTTTATTTTACATGCAAGCGAGATCATGCGGGTGACCAATGAAGCGTTGACATTTGCAAGAGAGGATCATGTGCCAAAGGGCAAGCTGAAGCTTGGGGGAGTGGAATCTACCTGTACTGCGCTGCTTCCGCAGTTACTGCTTACGTATCACAGAATGTATCCGGAAGTGGAGGTCGTTATTAAGTCCGGTGCTACAGAAGATTTGATGGATCTGGCAAAAAGTGATGAGATTGATCTGATTTTTACATTGGATAAGAAAATTTACAGTTCCCAGTGGACATGTGCGGCCGAACGAATCGAGGATATCGTGTTTGTGACAGCCAACCGGGAACTGGCAGTCAGAAGAACTCCATATGAGATCCGAGAACTCTCCCGGGAAGCATTTCTTCTGACCGAGACAGGCGCAGCTTATCGCTATGAACTGGAACAGATGCTTTCGGAACAGGAGATAGAGATTGCACCGATATTGGAGATTGGAAACACGGAAACCATCATCAAATTGTTAAAGAGAGGGATGGGAGTTTCTTTTCTTCCGGAATTTACAGTAAAACAGGAAATGGAAAAAGAAACACTGTTTGAGATCCGGACAGATCTTCCAAAAGTAAATATGTACCATCAACTGTTGTATCACAAAAACAAATGGAGGACGCCACAGATGAAAGCATTTTTGGAACTTGTGCTTGCACAGCCTGGATTTCGTGGAAAAGAGAGGGGACAGAATGCAGATTAAAAATGGGGTGTCCATGATTCCCTATGGTCTGTTGGCGGGAATTGTGGATGGACAGGAAGTGAGGATTACACAGCTCGGAGAAAATGGATTTCAGTTTCGGATGGCAGAGAAGAAAGAGAATATTCGGGAAATCCGGCTGCAGTTTTTTGTGGAACGTGAGCATTGCTACCGGGAAATCCGGATTTTGGGCAATCGGATCCAAATGGTGGAAGAAAAAAGATTTTTTACGGAATATACGGTGCGGGCAGAAGAAAAAGAATATCAGCAATGTGTGCAGCATTTAGTGTCTGATTACTGGAACTATATTACTTTGAAGATGACAGAAACGGATGGCGAAGTGGCAGCGGCTTATACGGACTATCCGGTTCATCTGGATGAAGAGTACGCAGAATCTCTGGAGATGCAGAAAGAGGAATGGTTCCACGAAGCCGCAGGAAAAGCCAAAGGGCAGGAACTGTCTGACAGAGTGGAGATAGCGCTGGAGCTGGATACCCCGCAGTTATACGAAGAATGGCTGCAGAAATCCACAGAAGAGTATGAAAAAAGGTATTGGGAAGCAAGAGGTCTGCAGTTTCATCCACTGGCGAAAAAGAAAATAAAACGGCTTTATATCGGAAATACCTTCTGTCCACATCTATGTCCTCAAAAAGAAATGTTGGCGGAAATGTTAAAAAAAGCAAAACGGGAACAAAGAGCCGTGACGCTGACCTTTCCCTGGATCAAAGAGGGGCAGATCGATGGGGTTATGGACTGTCTGGAATTTTTGGAAACGCAGGAGGAATGCCTTCCAGATGAAATGGTGGTCAATGATTGGGGAACTCTGTATTTGCTTCAAAAATGGAAACGGCAGGCAGGGATTTCTGTCAACATCAATCTGGGAATTTTGTTTAGCCGCTGGAAAAAGGATAACCGTCTCAGGTATCTGAAAATAGATACCGCGTGTTTTCGGGAGACGAATATAAACAGCAGATTTTATCAGAAATATTTAGAAGAACAACAGCAGATCCAACGTTATGAATTGGAAGTCTGCGGACATGAATTTGTGGTTCCTCAGGGGCGGCACAGCCTGCATCTTCCCTTTTTTCAGACCAATACGGCACAATTTTGTACCTTGTATGCAAAGGCTGTATCTGGAGACCGGGGAAAGCAAAAAGTCATTGATAAGTGTCCGCAGTATTGCAGAGAACTGGCATTTTTATATCCAAAGCATCTGGAGATGTTTGGACAATATAATACTTTATTCGGGTTTGACAGACAGAGTCTGGAGGACATGGAGTATTTAAATCAGTATATCAGACAGGGGATTGACCGGATTGTGGTAAACCTCATGTAGAAAGGAACAAAGGATGAAAATTACAGCAGGACTTGGAAGTGTGGACGATTATCCGCTTTTTGCAGAGGCAGGAGCGGATGAATGTTTTTGTGGGTATGTACCGTTTTCCTGGGCAGAAAAATACGGGATTTTAAATCCGCTGAACAGAAGAGAAGTGCGGGCTTATAATGTTCAGATCGGTTCCTATGAAGAATTGAAGATTTTAGGCAGTATGAGACAAGAATATCAAATGCCGGTTGCACTTACATTCAATGCGCTGTCGTATACGCCGGAACAATATCCGGTTGTGGGAGAAATCATGGAACAGTGCTGCCGGGCAGGATTTGATACGATGATTGTGGCAGATCCGGCTTTGATGGTGTATGTCCGGCAGCAGGGCCTGCCATGTCAGATTCATTTGAGCGGCGAGTTTGGTGAGGTCAACAGCCAGATGACAGAGTTTTTAGAGGAAATGAAGATCCGCCGGGTCATCTTTCACCGGAAGAATACGACAGAAGAGATGAAGTCCTGCATTTCCCATTTAAAACAGAACATCGAATATGAAGCATTTGTGCTAAATGAACAGTGCCATTTCAGCGGGGCGTTTTGTAATTCCCTGCATTGCGACGAACTGGGACATCTCTGTCAGACCCCATATCGGCTGGGGCCGATCAGACAGAAAGAGTCCCGGGAGTTGGAAGCAATGCTGCAAAAGTTACGAACAGTGGAACAGGCAGAACCGGGGCTAGATGTGGAAAACTTTCTGACAGGAGTGAGCGGGTGTGGATTGTGCGCGCTGTTTGAATTGCGGGAGAGCAAAATTACGCATCTGAAGGTAGTCGGAAGAGGAAACCATACAGAGTCCATGCTGCAGGATATCAGGCAGGTAAAGAGAGCGCTGGAAATGTTAGAAACTGCAGGAACAAAAGAAGAGTTTCAAAAGCAGATGAAAGCAGAAGTGTTTCCCGGCGGATGCAGCGGAAACTGCTATTATCGCTAGCAGTTTCCAGGTGTATCTGTGTTCCAGAAGCGGGAGATTTCTTCCGGAGTCAGGGTTTCAATAAAACGTTTTTTGATGGTGATCAATTCTTCCAGATCATAAAGAATCCGGTAAAGGACTGCCCGGTTTTCAAACTCGGCCCTTGTGGAGGGAAGAGGTTCTTTCTGCATGGAGGTCTGTATGCATGAGAGCTGTTGCATGAGCTCTTTCGTATTGTTTGATTCGTGAAATTTCACACTGATATCGCGGATGAAACGGGAAATGGTATGTGCCTGTGAGGGAACACCGTGAAGAAGCCGTATGTTCTGACAGAGTTTTTCGACTACTGCTTTTTGATGCTTCCGCATTTCAACATATTTGACAAAATACTGTTCATCAGAGAGAAGCGTGTTTCCGCGGTTTTCCCAGGCTTCTTTTTCCAGTTTCTCCAAAATCAGATCTAGTGGGGAAAGATCAAAAAAGGTACATGCAAGCTGCTTATCCATCACAAGATCCTGGGCGATCCGATGGAAGGTTTCTCGGAAGATCTGTTCAGATCTTGCCTGTGCCTGGCGGATTCTGGCGGAATTTCCAGGCATATACAGATTCATCAGAATGCCGCAGGCTGTTCCAATCAGAAGCAGAAGCAGTTCGTTGAGCAGAAGACTGGGGTGTGCAGACTGTGCGGTGAACAGATGCAGCACCAGCACCGTGTTCGAAACCAGTGTGTTTTGCAGAGAAAATAATTCACAGATTGCAGCGAACAGGACCAGATAGATAAAAATGGAGAAAATCCGGTATCCCATCAGAGAAAATACAGTCAGCGCCACAGCCATGGCAGGAAAGAATGACAGAATACGTTTTACAACAAGAGAAAACGTTTCCCGTCTGGTATTCTGTAAACTTAAGATGGCAATGATACCTGCGGAAGTCGGAGTGGCAAGGCGCAGCATCATGGCAAGAAAAGAACCTGCGGATGCGGCAGCTGCAATTTTAAAAATGCGTAAAAAAATTCGTTGTGTTTGATTCATAAATGCAATTCTCCTAAGTTGTATGATAATGAGGGATTTATTTTAGCATACACCGGAAGAGTAGTAAATAATCAAAAATAATGTTAACCAGTAAAAATACTAGGTTGACAATAAAAGAGGCATTTTGTATACTGGAGCAAGAGTGAAAAGAAGGAGAAGTATATCTATGGAAACAAAAGCAAAATTTCTGACAACAAAACAAATGACACTGATTGCGCTGATGACGGCGCTGACTTGCATTTTAGGTCCACTTAGCCTCCCGCTTCCATTTAGTCCGGTTCCTATTTCTTTTACAAACCTGGTCTTATATTTTTCTATTTTTGTGCTTGGAACAAAATTTAGTATGATCAGTTATGTGATTTATCTCTTGATCGGACTGGTTGGACTTCCGGTTTTTTCCGGATTCAGCGGCGGACCTGCAAAGGTGGCAGGGCCAACAGGCGGTTATCTGGTTGGATTTCTGTTTCTGACCTTGATCGCAGGACTTTTTGTAGAACATTTTCAGGGAAAATTATCGTTTGCCATTCTTGGAATGATACTTGGAACGGCAGTATGTTATATGTTTGGTACAATCTGGCTGTCCATACAGTTACACATCGGATTTGTGGCAGGACTTGGAGTCGGCGTGTTTCCATATATTCCGGGAGATCTGGTCAAGATTGCAATTGCCTGTATGATTGGGCCGAAGATCAGACGTGCTGTTGTAAGATAAGGGGATAGAATCCTCAATTTTGGGCAAAATAGAAAATATATCTTATAATTTTGTCAGAAAGTGGGGAGAAACTATGGACAAACAAACCGTGTGTTTATTAAGAGAATGCAGCAGTGGATGCAAGATGGCGATCAACAGCCTGGATCAGGTGCGGGATTTTGTGAAAGAGGAAAAAATGCATCAGCTGTTGAATACCTACAATAAGAAACACAAAGCGCTGGAAGAGGAAATCGGAAAGCAGCTGGAAAAAAATGGGGAACAAGAGATGGAACCGAAGTCAACTGCAACAGTATTTTCCAGGATCACGACGGAGATGAAACTGATGCTTCATGATGACAGTTCTCAGATTGCCAAACTTCTGATGGATGGCTGCAATATGGGAATCCAGTCCATTGGGAAATTTCTCAATCAGTATGAGCAGGCATCTGCAGAAAGTCGTTCTCTTGCGAAAAAGCTGATCCATATGGAGGAACAGCTGATGAAAGAATTAAAGGCATTTTTGTAAAACATAACAAATAGTTAAAAAACTGACAGTAAAAGTTAACTCTCCGTCCATTGGAGAGTTTTCTTTTCTTTGATACAATAAAAGCAGCAAAAGATCAGAGAAAAGCGAGGTGCCATGGATGGAATTGAAAATTGGAAAACGAATTCAGGAGCTGAGAAGAGAAAAAGGGCTGACACAGGAGCAGGTGGCAGGAGCGCTGAACATTTCGGCAGCTGCAGTGTCTAAATGGGAGACAGACACGACATATCCGGATATTACGATTTTAAGCCCTCTTGCCAGAGTGCTTGGCGTCAGTGTGGATGTGCTTTTGGACTTTCAGGAACGAATGACAGAAGAAGAGTGTATGAAACGAATGGAACAGGCGGATGCCTTGTTTGCAAAACGCAAGTGGGAAGAAGGCTGTCAGTATTGCGAAAAGCTCCTTCAGGAGTTTCCAACTGATCTGTTTTTGAAATTTCGGGTGGCTTCCACATATATGCAGTATGCAGGAGCAAGTTTTCAGGAAGATCTGGTGAAGCAGCAGATGGAGCGAAGTATTGTGTTGTTTGAAGAGAGCACGGCAAGTGAAAAGAAAGAAATTTCAGAGGCAGCCTGGTATGTTCTGTCCGGATTATACTGTATGAATGAGGAATATGAAAAAGGTCTGGAGGCAGTGGAGAAGCTGCCACAGCCGGATTTTGATGCGAGAAGCATGAAATCCAGCATTTTGTATCAGATGGGAAAACTGGAAGAATCCGAAAAACTGACACAGCGCTGTCTGTATGAAGAAATCCGGGATGCAGGGCTGTCGCTGATCAGTCTTGCAAAGATTGCGGGAAAAGAAGAGGATTACGAAAAAGTCTTTCAATTTCTGGATACGGCACAGGCATTGGAAACGCTGTTTGAGAAAGGGGCGTCCGGCGGGACAAATGCCATGATCCTGCAGATGAGAGTGGATATTCTGGTAAAGCAGGGGGAGAAAGAGAAGGCGCTTGCGGAGATGGAGCAGCTGGTGGATTCCTATATCAAACTGGCAGAGAATGAAAAAGGAGAAGTTCCGGTTTATTTTGACAAGCTGGAATGGACAGAAGGCACTTCCTTAAAAAAAGAATATCTGTTGGAAAATCTGCTGTGGATCCTGGAAACAGAAGAGGCGTATGCCGGGCTGAGGGAAGAAGAGGCATACCGGAACATGGTAAGGAAGATTCAAACAATGTTAGGAAAAGGGGAATAAAAATCGTCCCGCAAACGTCTGAAAAGGCCTTTGCGGGACGGTGTTTTTATTTGATCTCGGCTCTTGCAGCTGCATCTTTATAATATTTGAAGTCTGTAAAGATTTCTTCTTTATAAGGATTCTTTTTCTTCTTTCTTGCAGTTCTGATAATGTAGATCAGTGCAGCAATGTTTACGACCAGCGCCAGAAGACTGATGATCGTCATCATGGTTGGATCTGCATTGGCATTTCCGCCGGCTGTGATTCCATTTAAGGTACCGTCAGCATACAGCTTTGGAAGTGTCGCCCATGGGAACACCTGGGTTCCATCTGCGAACGTCTCCTGGAAGAGCGGGAATACCTGGGCAAACATACACCAGATACAGAGTGTGTTGGCGCGGTTCATGATCCATCCGCCTTTGTTCCAGAGAAGCGCGGCAATCGTCGGTGCAAGCAGAAGCGCAACTCCGCAGAACCAGGAGTGGGTCGGCAGACAGTTGTAAGTGTAGGCAAAATTCCATACGTCATAAACCAGAATGTATACCCAGATCATATCCGGCCAGATCATATCTTTTTTGTCTTTGGATGCGTAGACTGCCCACCATCCGGTCATACATAAAATATTGATGATTCCGGCAATTCCGTTAAATACGTTATGCCATCCGCCGTACAGCCAGACATCCTCTGAGGACAGCCACCAGGAATACCATCCGTTGATGGCAGATTCAAAGTCGCTGGCAACCGCGATTAGGATGTTGATGGCAACGATGGCAAATGGATAGGCTTTGAACCAGTGTGCTTTTCCGATTCCCCATTCGTATTTGATCATCATAAATCCGATACATCCGGCCAGGGCGGCGTAGAGCTTCGCATAGTGGAACCAGCCGTTCATATACAGGTAAGTCTGGTTATTGAGCGCCCAGGAGGCTCCTGTTTTGGCTCCGATGGCAATGGCGACAAAATAGACGGTTAAAATGGCCGGGATGACAAAAAACATCAGGATTCCGCCGGCTTTGGTCCGTCTGGCAACTTCGTTTAATAAAATCAGTGCAGCGAGTACGCCAAGCATGGCGATCCACTGTGGCAGGGCATTTTCCCCGTAAACATGAAATAACATTGTATTTTCCTCTTTTCATTCCTTTATTGTGCTTCAATTTCCTTGATATTGCATTCGTCCCCGCATACAAGATAGGTGTTCCAGCTTTTGCAGTGCGGGCACTGCCTGCCAAACTCTACAGTAGGGTAAGTCTGGCGGCAGTCCTCGCAGTAAGTGGAGGCAGGAAGCATTTCAATTTTGAGTTCTGAATGCTCGATCAGTGGAAATTTTTTGCGGTAGTATTTCCAGCAGTCTGTCAGGTAATCGGGGACGATCGTGCTGACTTCCCCGATTTCCAGAGTGACAGAACCGATTTCAGTTAAATGGTTTTCAACAGCAACGTGTTGAAGTGTTTTTGTGATATGGACAATAATTCCTAACTCATGCATGATCGATTCCTTTATGATTTTTTCTTGAGTTTGATCTTAATGGCACGTTTGGCAGCATAAGGAAGGATTCCCTTCAGTTTGTCTTCCGCAGTGCGCATCCGGCTTGCTTCCGGAAGATCCCGGCTTAAATGAATGGCATCAAATTCACATTTTGTGGTACAAAGTCCACAACCGATGCATTTGTTTTCATCCACAATGGAAGCGCCGCATCCGAGACAGCGGCCGGCTTCTGTTTTTACCTGGTCTTCGGTCAGGGAAGAACGAAGATCCCGGAAGGTTTCTTTGGCAATTCCGGCTTTTTTGCCTGGAATCTGTCGTTTTGCAGTGTCAAACTCTTCCAGTTCAATGTTCTCTTTGTCCAGTTCTACAAACTGACGAAGATCGCGTCCCAGTGTCAGAGAGTGGCCTTTATGTACAAAGCGATGGATGGATACACAGCCCTGTTTTCCGGCAGCAATCGCATCAATGGCGAATTTTGGTCCGGTAAAGACATCGCCTCCTACAAAAATATCAGGTTCTGCAGTCTGGTAGGTCACAGGATCTGCCTGTGCGGTCTGGTTTGGACGAAGTTCCACTTTTGTGTCTTTGAGAAGATCTCCCCAAAGAATCGTCTGTCCGATGGAGAGCAGCACATGTTCACATTCCACGGTGATGCAGGCATTTTCATCATAGACCGGAGCGAACCGGTGATTTTCATCGAATACAGACACACATTTTTTGAATACCACACCAGTTACGCTGCCGTTTTCTGTCAGGATTTCTTTTGGCCCCCATCCGCACTGAATCTGGATGTCTTCTTCCCGTGCTTCTTCCACCTCGTCTTTGGCAGCAGGCATCTCTGCTTCCGATTCCAGACAATACATGGAAACCAGATCACTTCCGGCACGAAGAGCAGTTCTTGCTACATCTATGGCAACATTTCCCCCTCCGATCACAACCGTGCGTCCGCTTAGATGAATGGAATCTTCGTGTAAGTTTGCTTCTCGAAGGAAGTCTACACCGGTTGTCACTCCTTTGGCGTCTTCTCCCGGAATACCAGTTTTTCGGCCTCCCTGAGCGCCAATCGCAACATAGAATGCTTGATAGCCCTGTGCACGAAGCTGTGGGATGGTGAGATCTTTTCCAACTTCTACGCCGCAGCAAAATTCGATTCCCATTTGTTTTAAAATATCGATTTCTGCTTCGATCACAGATTTTTCCAGACGGAATGAAGGGATTCCGTTCATCAGCATACCGCCCGGGCGGGATTCTTTCTCAAAAATCGTAACCGGATATCCTTTGGTGCGCAGATAATAAGCAGCAGACATTCCGGCAGGTCCTGCGCCGATGACTGCAATTTTCTGTGTAAACTGTTTTCCTTCGTGATTCTCACAAATTGGGACAAACCGGGTTTCTTCTTTTAATTCCTGTTCCGCGATAAAACGTTTGATCTCATCAATGGCAACCGCCTGATCAATAGTTGCCCGGGTGCACGCATCTTCACAGCGGCGGTTACAGATCGCACCGCAGACTGCAGGGAATGGATTTTCTGTTTTGATCAGCTTCAGTGCATCCAGATAACGGCCTTCTGCAGCCATTTTGATGTAGCCCTGTACCGGAAGATGAGCAGGACAGGCTGTTTTACATGGCGAAGTACCGGTGTCATAACAGTTGATTTTTGCATGATCCCGATAGTCTGGATCCCATTTGTCCGGTCCCCATTTTTCGGTATCGGGAAGGAGCGCTTTCGGATAGCTGATCTCACCCTGTTTTGTACACAATTTCTGACCAAGCTTTGCAGCGCCTACCGGGCAGACTTCTACGCACTGTCCGCAGGCTACACATTTGCTGGCTTCTACATGGGCGCGATACGCAGAGCGGGACATGTTCGGCGTGTTGAATAACTGTGAGGTACGCAGAGCGTTGCAGACACCCGGCGCACAGTTACAGATTGCAAAAATCTTGTCTTCTCCGTCAATGTTTGTGATCTGATGGACAAATCCGTTTCGTTCGGCACGCTCCAGGATCTCCAGAACTTCTTCCTGAGATACATAGCGTCCCTTTCCGGTTTCCACCAGATAATCGGCCATATCCCCGACACCGATGCACAGATCTCCTTCGATCTCACCGCATCCTTCGCCGCGTACACGCTGCTGGCGGCGGCAGGAACAGGCTCCGACTGCATATTTATCCTGGTATTTTTTCAGCCAGTGGGAAATATGTTCCACGCTTGCGGATTCCTGTTTTGCCGGAATTGCTTTTTCTACAGGAATGACATGCATTCCGATTCCGGATCCTCCGGGCGGTACCATAGGGGTGACCTTTTCCAGAGGGAGGCGTGACATATTTTCAAAGAAATCAGCCAGAATGGGGTGCTCCTCCACCTGTTTGTCATTCATCATCATAAATTCGGCGCAGCCTGGTACAAACATCGGCAGGATATATTGTTTGTGTCGGTCTGCATTTTCCCAATTATACTCGATCATTCCAATGACAGCCATCTCATCCAGTAATTGTTGCACGCGTTTCGGATCTTTTCCGGATTTTTTGGCGATTTGTTCCAGAGTCATTGGTTTTCGGACCTTCATCGAAAGACAGACTTCAGCCATTTCATCCGTCAGAACCTCCGCCAACCCCCAGTATTCGGGATCATCCACTGTGACTTTGACTCCCACACGGTCTGTGATCATCTGTCCCAGCTTCAGGATCAGTTTTCGTTCTTCTTTCATTTCTTTACTCCTTTTCCTTTGTTTCATTCCAGGATCGGGTTTCTTCTTTCAGCCATGCGATCCATTCATCCATGCCCTCTCCGGTGCGGGCAGAGATGGGGATGATCTTCATGTTCGGATTCAGTTTCCAGACTCGTTCTTTGCATGCCTCCAGATCAAAGTCAAAGTAAGGAAGTACATCGATTTTATTGATCAGAAGACACTGGCAGACCTGGAACATCAGCGGGTATTTCAGCGGTTTGTCATCTCCTTCCGGAACACTTAAGATCATGGCATTTTTTACAGCCCCGGTGTCAAATTCAGCAGGGCAGACCAGATTGCCCACATTTTCTAAAATGGCCAGATCTACATCTGAGGTGTCGAGTTCCGAGAGTCCTTGTCTGGTCATGTCTGCATCCAGATGGCACATTCCCCCGGTGTGCAGCTGAATGACTTTGGCTCCGGTTGCATGGATGGTTTCAGCATCTACGGCGCTGTCGATATCGGCTTCCATAACGCCGATGCGAAATTCATCCTTGAGAGCCGCAATTGTTTTGGTGAGGGTGGTAGTTTTGCCGGCGCCCGGGGAAGACATCAGGTTTAAAAGAAATGTGTGATCGTTCTTTAATTCCGTACGAACCTGATCTGCTTCCATGTCATTGTCGGCAAAAACACGCTGTTTGATTTCGTAAACTTTGTACATAACATTCTCCCGTCCTTTGTTTATTAAAAAAGTATAAATAAAGTGTAAAACAGAAATAAAAGAAAGTCAAATAGTTTTTAGACATAATGTATAAAAAATAAAAATAAAAAGGTAAAAAATAAGACAAATAAGACATACTATAGACAAAGTGTTGATTAAATAATATATAAAAAGAGCCAAAGCTTACGCAGAAGTGCGTTTGCTTTGGCTCTGATTTGGTAAATGTTCAGATTACAGTTCCGGACCAGCAGAAACTAATGCTTTTCCAGCTTCATTTCCTTCGTATTTTGCAAAGTTCTTCACAAATCTCTCTGCAAGATCTTTTGCTTTTGTTTCCCACTCAGCAGCATCTGCATATGTGTCGCGTGGGTCAAGGATATTTGTATCTACACCTGGAAGCTCTGTTGGAACTTCAAAGTTGAAGAATGGAATCTTCTTAGTCGGTGCATTTGCGATATCTCCGTTCAGGATTGCATCGATGATACCACGAGTATCTTTGATAGAGATACGTTTTCCTGTTCCGTTCCATCCTGTGTTAACCAGGTATGCTTTTGCTCCGTTTGCTTCCATCTTCTTAACAAGCTCTTCTGCATATTTTGTAGGATGCAGCTCTAAGAATGCCTGTCCGAAGCAAGCAGAGAATGTTGGTGTAGGCTCTGTGATTCCACGTTCTGTACCAGCAAGTTTTGCTGTGAATCCAGACAGGAAGTAGTATTCAGCCTGCTCTGGTGTCAGAACAGATACCGGAGGAAGTACTCCGAATGCGTCTGCAGACAGGAAGATTACGTTCTTAGCTGCCGGTGCAGAAGAAACCGGACGTACAATGTTGTCGATGTGGTTGATCGGGTAAGATACACGAGTGTTTTCTGTTACGCTCTTGTCATCAAAGTCGATCTTTCCTTCTGCATCCAGAGTTACGTTCTCAAGAAGAGCGTCACGTCTGATCGCATTGTAGATGTCTGGCTCAGACTCTTTGTCAAGGTTGATAACTTTTGCGTAGCATCCGCCTTCAAAGTTGAATACTCCGTTGTCATCCCATCCGTGCTCGTCATCACCGATGAGGAGACGTTTTGGATCTGTAGACAGTGTTGTCTTACCTGTTCCTGAAAGACCGAAGAAGAGTGCTGTGTTCTCTCCATTCATGTCTGTGTTTGCAGAACAGTGCATAGAAGCGATACCTTTGAGTGGCAGGTAGTAGTTCATCATAGAGAACATACCTTTTTTCATCTCTCCGCCGTACCATGTGTTTACGATAACCTGCTCGCGGCTTGTGATGTTGAACATAACAGCTGTCTCAGAGTTAAGTCCCAGCTCTTTGTAGTTCTCAACTTTTGCTTTGGAAGCATTGTAAACAACGAAATCTGGTTCGAAGTCTTTCAATTCTTCTTCTGTAGGCTGGATGAACATGTTTGTAACAAAGTGAGCCTGCCAAGCAACCTCAACGATGAAACGGATTGCCATACGAGTATCTTTGTTAGCTCCGCAGAATGCATCTACCACGAACAGTCTCTTATTAGAGAGTTCTTTCAGTGCGATGTCTTTTACTGTAGACCATGCTTCTTCAGAAGCTGGGTGGTTGTCATTCTTATATTCATCAGAAGTCCACCATACAGTATCTTTAGAATTTTCATCCA
>UQVC01000025.1 GCA_900544395.1 uncultured Ruminococcus sp.
CCACCGAAAACTTCAAGACCCCTGGATTTTTAGTATACCCATCCGGTACGCTTTTTTCCTGAATGGTATGAGTACCACGGGTCAGACCTTTCAGTACTGCCTGTCCCTTTTCATCCGTTGTCACTTCCTCCTGGTTTCCTTTGGAGTCTGTATGAGTAAATACCACGCCTGAAATCGGCGTATCTTTTCCTTTTAAGACTTTCACGATATCCAGTGTCAGTAGGGTTTCCGGAATTTTTGGTTCATTGTAGGTATAAATAAACTCACTGCCATCATTATTACTGGTAATCGGAATCACAAATATTTCCGGATTGATAATATAGCCTTCTGGGGCTTTCGTTTCTTGTACTGTTACTACTCCCAGTGGAAATGTTGTTGCACCTGTAGGTGTTAAATAAAATTCATCTCCGGATACTAAATGGTCTTGGTTTAACTTACACTGACCTTTTTCATTTGTCCTAAAAATCCATTGACGCTCTGCTACTTTTCCCTGTTCTGCCGGATCCTGCGTTCCCGTTGGTTCTGTTTTATAGTATTTTACCGTAAACTCAGCCCCTTCCAACGAAGCACTTCCCTGTGGTTTGTTCTGATTGGTTTCCTTGTCAATTTTTCCAAGCAGCACTCCCACCGGGTCTAATTGTGGAAGATCTTTTACTTTCAGCACTGCTGTCTTTCCAGCTGTAACTGTAACCGGATGTACTTGTTTGTCAAGGACAAATCCTTTCGGGGCTTTGGTCTCTTTGACGTAATAGGTTCCCGCATCCACTTCCACTGTATTGGAGTTCCCTTGTGCATCGGTAGTCAGATCTGCAACTTTTGTAGTGCAAGCCTGCTCTTTGTAAACACTATAGATCGCACCTTCCCTGCTGTAACAGCTGTTTCCCTCTGTCACCTCTGGGTTAGCAGACTCTTTTTTCAGGTTTAAACTGCCTTTCTGATCTTTTTCAATCCACACGATATCCTGTGCATTGTTATATGCCACATATGCCGTATACTGACTCATAAGGCCACGATCATTCAACACCTTCATCCATCGTTCTTTCAGTTCGACCGTAATGTTATAAACCCATGCTAACTGGTTATAATTCAATCCTGTGGTATATCCTCCGTATAAATATCCGATTACCGCATGACAGCAGCCATAAATATCTGGAATATGTGCCTGCACATCCGGTGACTCAAAGTATGGCTTACTGACATCGTATGCCGGTCCGCCAATTGAAACCAACAACATTGCTTTAATCAGATCATTGTTCAACTTTGAGACCTGAAACACGCCCGATGGAGTGGGACTGTTTGGTTCTGCACAGTATCCAAGATAGGTTCCTGTTTCTGTTTTTACACTGAACTCTGTTGTATTCCAAGAACCGTATGCATGGGGCGTCCCCGGTGTGATCGTTGCCTGCGATCCTTCCGCCGCAAAAAAAGACGTAGTATTTCCCACTTCCTTTCCAATCCTTGCCTCTCCGATAGATTCCTTTTTCGCATACTTCCCAAGTTCTTCTTCGGGGATCAGTCCTTCCAGCTTTTCTTTGAGTTCCTGGATGTCTCCTGCCTGTTCGTCTGGATCCACTGTCTCTGCCGCCCATACAGGCATACTTCCTGACAACAGCAAAACCGCCAGAATTGCAGACAGAATCCGTTTCCATTTTTTCATGCAAGTTTCCCTCCTTTTTTCTTTTTGTTCTTCCTGCAACAACCCTTGTTAGGAAGAATCCGCAATCCGGATTCGGTTCCGATATCGTCTCATTTTTGCTCCCTCCCTTCAAAATGGGTGCAAAAAAAGAACACTCTTTCGAATGTTCTTTTTTCTTTCCTGTCTTCTGTTTATTGTTCTGTTCCAAACTCCGCTTTCATATAAGCGTCCTGTTCCTCTTCTGTCATGGCATCCCACATGTCATTCCAAGCGTTCTCCGCTTCCAACTGCTCTAAGGGAAACGGCAGCTCCTCGTTGGGATCAATCAGATTCCCCTGATACCAAAATGGCTGCATTCGCTCTTTCTCTACCATATGTACTCCTCTCTGCTATTTCTTTGCCCCGCATCCGGTACAGAAAAATCCATCACTGACAGTTTCTGTCCAGGCTGGAGTATCGACTACATAACGTGTTCCGTACTCTGCCGGATGTTCCACTGTTCTTGTTACTTTTTTATAATACTCTGTGTGATATCCTCCACCTTCACCATTTTCAGCATGTGTAAACATATGTCCCCACGGATCTGCTGTACAATCCGCACCACATACGTTGCAACACTCCCATGGATCATAGACATCTTCTGTTACCGTTTCTGTCCAGGCTTCTTTCACCACATACTGCTCGTTATGTCCCACTTCCGGATGATTGACTGTATGAGTCTTTTCTTGCCAGGTATGCGTGTGCTGTGGTTTTTCTGGTTTCGATTCTGGTTGGCTCGGCTTCTGCTCCGGCTTCTGTTCCGGCTTACTCGGTTTTTGTTCTGGTTTAGATTCCGGCTGACTCGGTTTCTGCTCCGGTTTGGAAGAAGATTCTGTTTTTCCTGTTTCTTTCTCTGCTTTTACCGATTCTTTCTTATCCGACTTTTCTGCAGATTTCTTATTATCAGAATTTTCTGACTTTTTTGCCGTAGTTTCCTTTTTTTCCGCTGTCTTTTCAGACTTGGTTTCTTCCTTTTTTCCAGTATCCTGTTTCGTATCCGTTTTCTTATTAGAAGTTGTATCCTTCGAATTCGTTTTCGCAATCTTCTGATTGGAGGACTTTGCCTCCTGTTTTGTCTCTACCTTTGTCTGCACAGCAGTATCCTGATTCGCTGCTACATATCCGCCGATCCCCAATGCTGCGATCAAACAGATTCCCCCACCAATCTGGATCTGTCGTTTGTATTTTTTCCACATTTCTTTCATTCCTCTTCGCTCCTTTTCTATACTTTTCTAATTTTAGTATAGCACCTTTGCAAGGTGCATTCCAGGTTACTTTACGTTACTTTAGGTTACCCTGCGTCCGCCTTAAAGCCGAATTCGTTTCTTTGGAATCGCTCTTTCTGTTTTCTTCTGTTCCATCTGTAATTCCATTGCTTTATCAAGAATCTTTATTTTTCTTTCCCGGATCATAAACAGATAAAACTCTTTCTTGATCTGAGAGATCGGAGCTTCTATAATAATTTTTCCAATTTTTTCTTTATCATAATGTTGTTGCACATATTCCAACGCTTCCATACAATTCTTATCTTTCGTTGTGCTTAAAAAAGACAAGTAATTGATTTTTTTATCCTGTTCTTTTAATGCAGAGTTCGGGAAAACATATAATCGACTCTCGACTTCTTTTGAATCCTTCATAATTGCTTCCATCTGCTCATCTGTTAACTGTGGATACAAGCAAGAACCATTGTCGTAAACTGGAGCAATTCTGACTTCCATTGTGTTCTCATTTACAATAACACCCCAGTTCCCATTATGTCTGTCAAAGTTCCCCAATAATGCATCTACAGCAAACATTTTCCAGAAGTGTTTTCTCAATACGATTGGATCATAAATTTGCTGCATATCAATAGCTGCTAATACAGATTCCAACTCCGTTCCATATCCCCCATGCACACTGTCAATACACTGATTTTTCACCATTCCAAAATTAAGGATTCTTTCTCCTGTTGCACAAAAATCCTTGCAAGCAACGACTTCTTTACCTTCATAAATTCCAAGACAAGTCTCTTGCGTTTCTATTCCCAAACTTTGATAAATAGAACTTGCAAGATACTCATTGAGGCAGCCATTAGAATAATGCATCTGTGGGTTATGTTTAGCATAAGATGGAAATTTGATCATGTAGCGTTCTCCCTGATACAGTACACAGATCTTCGATCCATTTGCTCCATCGTATGCACGAAATGGATCAATCTGACATCCTGTAAAATCAATCATCATACTCCCTCCTTTTTCATGTCCAAATATTTTTCCCGCAAATACCAGGCATGGTCTTCTGTAATATCTCCATCTATAAATGCACAATTGATGGAACCATACAATTCTCCCCACAAACAGTCATACGGCCATTTTCCTTCTTTCATGGCATCCAGATCATGCTGCAGATATCCCGGAAGATTGATTTCATAATATTCCTTTGTCTCCATTGAGATCTCCTTTTCTGACAATTTTAGTATAACACCTTTGCAAGGTGCATTCTAGGTTACTTTACGTTACTTTAGGTTACCCTGCGCCCGCAAATTTTACTTCCGGAATCGTTTTTCCTGAACCGCTTTCCGGAACATCTCTGCAGATATTTCCGGTTGTTCTATCTGTTTCTTTACAAATCCATCAATGGATGTATCATAAACAAAGCGTTTTACTTCTCTCATATTCCCTGTTTCATAATATCCAATCAGCTTTGTAAAAAATTTCTTCTGACACTCTACCGGAATACGGAGAACACCCGCACCGCCTTGAATCATGATCTGATTGGCTGCAAGCTGCGCCGTCCGCTTATCTCCATCAAAAAACATCTGGGAACGCATGATATAAAGCATGATCGTAATCGCTCTTTCAGTCACGGACAGATCTGCATTCATAATCGCCTGAATCTCCGATTCTATTTTTTCATAAATTGGAATCTCTGGCTTCCAGGATGTTCCACCAATACTGACATCTGAATTTCTCAAATCCCCAGCATTTGTTACGATTCCTACACCAATTTCTTTGTTCAATTGACGCACATAACGCAAATCTAATGGATAATCTACTGTATCAAACAAAAATTCCCATCCATGTTTTAGGTTATTTACTTTTACGATATCCTCCACACTTAATCCGGCAACGCTACGTCCCTCATAGATTTCCTGTGTATCTGGAAAGGTAACCGCAATCCCTTCCAATTTTGACTGGGAATAAATACTATCTACAATGTTTCGCTTTGCATAAAAAATATTGTCTTGTTGCTCCATTGAGAATTTATCTTGAATCATCTTCTTTTTCCTTTCTTAACTCGCATAAATCTGACGAATTTCCTGTTGTTCCTTTTCTGGGAGTTCCGTTATCAATCTGGCCGTGTTTCCTTGCACCATTGTACCAGTCGGTGCATCCGCTTCCTCGCATTTTAGGAAAAACAGCTGTCCTTCCTTTTTCAAAATTGCTTTTTCCTGATAGTAGCCAGATACATAGTATGACATAAAACCGTCTCCTTTTTTCTTGATAATTCTACCACTATTTTATCCAAAGCATATGGATTATTCAAGTCTTTCAAAGCCAGCATTTCTAAGAGTTAGAAATCATACTTGTTCAGATATTCTCGAATCATATCCCTCCTGTTATTTGCGATGTTCCGAATTTCGGAACAAACTTAATTTTCCTTGTAATCATCAGGTTTTGCATTTTCTCCCTTAGTTTTTTTGGTCTGTAGTACTGTTTCCACGCCTGAAAAAACGAACAGGAAAAGCACCGCATAACCAGCAATCGTATACAGATCCTTCCACAGATGAAATTTCATAAACAATACTACAATTAGGAGCAAATAAAAACTCTCCAAGAAGGGCACCTCTACTGAAAACTTGTTCCTACAACAAATTTCCCTATATCCTGTCATAAATAAAATATAGATTGCAGCACCTATAGTAAATGTCCCTGGCAATAACATTTCATAGTCTTTCTGAGCTATGGATATCTGAACTGAAGCTTCTGTTGCCAACACGTACAGCACAATGGTTCCGAAAACACATCCCGTTGCTGCAACAAATCCGCAATACTTTTTGCAAATCCAGTTCACCATTTTCAAAAACATCCATATTCGCATTTTCCATGTTTCCCGAAAGTTGCTTTCTTTTTCCATCATTCCATCCTTTCTTTTGCTCTCACCTATCGAAAATATTTTCAAGTCCTTCCACTTGTTCCGAATTTCGGAACGGTGCTATTCTCATATCCTCCTGATTCTGTGCTTTTCTTTCCCAGGCCTCTGAAACAGGGGTTCTGCTACCGCTTTTGCCGGTTCCAATAGTTTTGTCCGCAAATTTTCCAGTTCTCCCTCCTTTGCCATGGAATGATACTTTCCTGTACGTCCACCTACAATGATATGATCTAACACGTCAATCCCTAAAATATTTCCACCCGCACACAATTTTGATGTGACCAGAAAATCATGACTGCTCGGCTGTGGATCACCTGACGGATGATTATGTAACAGGATCACATAGCTCGCATTGGACAAGATTGCACTTTTAAACACTTCCCGTCCGGTTACCAAAGACGCATTGATCGTTCCCATGCTGACGATATTCATGTTGATTACCTGGCTTTTCGTTGTACAGTTCAAAATGCAGAATACTTCCCTGTCATACTCTGACAACTCTTTTCTCATAAACTGTACGACCTGATCCGGAGAGGATAACTGTTCTTCACTGTACAAGGTTTTATCCATGACCAACTTTACCTGCACAACGTCCAATCCTTTATTCGGCATCAAACGTCACCTCCAGGATCTGCCCTTCTTCCAGATTTTCTATCAGTTCCTTCAATTCTTCCGGAGTGCACCTAACTTCTTTTTCTTCCACGGTTTTCCTTTTCTCCTTCCTGTGTTTCTTTTGTTGCTGAGAACATACCCAGACGGTCTCCTAACTCCATCATCCCCTCTATGATGCATACCAGTTCTTTTCCTTCCACCTGGAACATGTGGAAGGTCAGATTCAGACATTCCTCACCTGGCTGCGTCTCACAAAAGAATCCCTTTTTCATTTCTTTTTCTTCTCCATCCTCATAACAAATAACCACTTTTTTTATTTCTTTTTCTGGTTCTATTTTTCCCATAATTTCTCCTTCCTGTTCCGAAATTCGGAACAATGATTTACTATTCCATCATTTCCTCAAACAGTTTTCTTGGAAGTATCTTGTGACAATCGATACACTGTTTCCTGCGTCCTGCATAATCTGTAACATCTTCTGTTCCTCCGATCGGTTCACCGTCAAAATTAAACAGTAAAGCCCTATGTACTCTTTCCAGCATATAATATCCTCTGTCGGAATCACAAAATGGACATTTCATACTTTTTCACCTCCACGCATACTGTTCCCTGATTGCACCCCTGGAAAAAAGGGCATGTTCCGAAATTCGGAACGAATCTGATTGATCATGGTTTCTCAAATTGGAAACTGGCTGATACCCCAAATCCTCGTAGACTTTCCGACTGTAATAAAATGTCATGGTATCCGGCGCATTATACAGGCTGGTCAAAAGGTAGGCTCGGATATTGTGGATCCGGGTAGTAGTCTGCCCCAGGGAATATAACACATATTGGATGTGCGACATGGTCAGTTTGGAAAATTGTGTCCGCAGTTCTGCTGTTGTATATTCCCGTCTTCCAAATCGGTGAATTGTAGTACTCTTTCGGCTGCACGTGTCCACTGCTACAGCAAGCAGTACTGACAACAAGTCTGCATCTGCTCCGTCTTGCAGCAAAACATCATATTCCCACTTCTTCCGGAAAAATGCTTCTACACAGTCTCGATCCATCCATCGATCCTGTACTCTTGAATGATTTACTGTATACATGATAGATAGATGTTTATATCTATTATTATTTTTATACTCAGTATTATTAGAGTTGCAATCCTGATACTTCTGGAAGTTGCAGATCTGGCAGGTCATCGGGTCATTTTGATTTTGGGACTGCCAGTTTTGATACTGCTGATCGGTTGCACAATCTTCGGATTCTATCTGTTCTTGCTGTTCTATTCTACTTTCCTCCGGGTTGCAAATCTGGCAGGTCACATCCGAAACAGCAGATTCTTCCTGAATTTCCATTGTTTCTGTCACATCTTCAATAACTGTATGTTCCGGGTTGCAAATCTGACAGGTCAACCGATGCTCTGTTTCACCCTGTTCCCATTCCTCAATCTCAATGTCTGCTCCGGACAATAATTCTGCAATGGTTTCGGAATTACACAGATATACTAAATTGGGCTTTCCAAGACCTTGTTTCCGTCTTTCTATCAATCCCAGATTTTCCAATTCATCCATCATACGCATAATCGTGGCTCTGCTGTAAAATAAATCCTGTGCCATTTTCTCAATAGAGTAAATAAGATAGATTCTTCCATTTTCATCTTTCCAATTATTTCTGGCAGACAATATGAGCCGTTCCCGAAGCACGCAATACAGAATCTTTGATTTTGCTGACATTTTTGCCAAACTTTCGGTAAATACCAACTCCTTTGGCAATATCAAAAAAGATTTACTCAGAACATCTTCCCCATAATAATACAGTCGTCGTTTCATGCCTTATTCCTCTCTTCCCTGTTGTTTCCCTTGTATGTTAGAATTACTCAAAAGCCGGATACTGATAAAAAGACCTGTGCCGCCTAACAGCATACTGACCACCAATTTCCATGCTGTATTTTGCGGGATTGCCCAATCCCATACTGCCATCAGTCCAAACATCCCCATTGCTGTCAATAACTTGATAAGTCTTTTTCTCGTGTGTTTTGATAGTTTCCCCATATCTGCTCCTGTTCCGTTCCGAATTTCGGAACATTACTTTTCTTTCAGTTCCTTTAACACCTTTGCAAGTGGCTTTAAATACAGCCTGTTTGGTTTCTTGCCACCCTGTGTTTTTTTCTTGATCAACCCAAGCCCTTTTTGTTCATCCAATTCTTCCAATAACCGGATTGCTTTTCTTTCGCTGCAATGGAGTAGATTCATAATCTCCTGGATTGGAAACTCAATATAGAGCTTTCCTTCTTCATCAATCCACCCTTTCTCTTCTGCATCATTCAGATACTCCAACATTACAAAATATAAGATCTGTGCGTCTCCGGGTAGCTTTGCAAATGCTTCTGTAAATACCAATTCCTTTGGAATCAGTATTGCATTTTCATCTGCTTCATATGGTTCATCTCCATAAAAATACAATGGATCTCTCATTTTTTTCTCCTTATTCTGTTGTTCCGAAATTCGGAACAGTATTACTTGTGCCTACTTCATCTTTTTTCTAACAAATCATAAAATTTCTGTGACTTCTATTTTTAAGGCTTTCTCGATAGCCATAACTGTACTTATCCTCGGTTCACAGTTTTCATTCCTTAACATTGCCGATAAATTCCATTCACTTACATCTGACAGTTTCTATAGTCTATATTGCGTTATCGATATAGCAAAATCTTACTTGGATTTCGCACCCGTAAAACAGTCTGCTAACCAGTTCTTTATTTACAGTGTTCGTTTTTTATATATACCCTGTAGATCATCCCTAATGCTTTTAAATTGCTGACACTTCTGCTATAATTTGACTAAAGTTACAGCAAGGAGAAATATATGTCTACTTTAATTGATAAAATTTTCGATATTCTGATGAAGCAACAACAATTACGGAAAATACCTCAAGTTATGATGATAATTTCTATATTCACCCTTATATTTCCGAATGAAGCTATAGAAGTGAAAAACATACTCATTAACAAGGGATCTCTGCTATTACCCACACCATTGGTGAAATACTTTGCAAAATTGCAAATTTCACATGAGGAACTATTATCTCTTTGGTTCTTTTTCTTGGTGATATTTACAATTACACTTTTTTTAGATTTCTTAAGACAAATACTATTAGATCACACTATTTTAACTATAAGTTGGGGAAATGAAATTCTCCTAGAGATTAACTCCATATTTTTCTTAGGGATCTTGATTTATAACTCCCTATATAATCCAGGAATCAAACTTTCAGTTATGTTTCGTTCCCTCCCCTATATATGCGCACTGCTTTTGTCCAGTGCTATATTTGTGTGCCTTTTTTGCTTAACTTATTGTGGTGATCTCATTCTTCTTTATAAAAAGATAACTGTCTCTCATATTTCTAATAAGAAAAAAGTTCTTTTAAGCCTGATTTTTTTAATTGCTACTGTGCTAATTGCATCTAAAATATTAACAATACTATTCCGTTAAAAACAAAAGTGCCAAACTAATTAACAGAAAGAGTAATACAAATAATCCACAAAATAGAATCACTGATCGCCTAAAAGTGAGTTTATATTCTTGCTCAAACAATGATGTAAATGAATGAGCCGCAAAAAACGCTATAACTAACGCAAATACCATGGTTACACCAAGCTTCATATACTCTCCCCTTTCCATTTCTTCTTATTTTGTTGTTCCGAAATTCGGAACAGCATTACTTCACTCATTTTCATTTCGCATATAATCTATAACGTCTTCCAGACTTACTCGTGCATTCCGGAAATGCCGGATCTCCGGTCTCCACAGATACCACTCTTGACAGGAAATAGTTTCCTCTCCAGATGTATAAGGAAACTCCCGCACCAAAATTCTTGTTCCATTGATCAGTCTGTATTCATAAAGAATTTCTTCTGTCATTTTATTTTTGTTTACAACTGTCCAGCTTGGATATTGCAGCAAGAAATCTTTCCATTCCTGTTCGGTTTCAAATTGTAGGAGTGGAAGTCCCATTGTTCCGAATTTCGGAACGTCCTTACCTTTTTTGTAGGCTTTAATTTCTTTATGATTTACAATCCCTTGTTTTAAGAGTTCTTCCTGCTCTTCTTCCGGTAAGGTTGCCAGTTCCACAGCTGCACTCTTTTTCAATTTCCCTGCCTGAAAGGCCTGCATCCCCGTTTCTCCCAGATTGTTTGCGATCGTCCGATATTCTCCGATGGTGCTTTTGGACATCTGCAGCTGCGCTGCCAACTTATCTGCAAGCCTTCCTGTTGGAAGATTCGGAAATTCTTCCGGATAAGTCCTCAACAGATGACTCATTCCTTCCAGTTCACACATAATTTCATAATCCGTTTTTGCTGCATATCCATTGGAGGAATAGCAGGTAAATTCAGATCGTACATCCGAAAGATTCCGGATAATACAAGGAAGCATGGCATAGCTTTCCTGGTGTCGTTCTTCCACCAGAATTTTACAGGCGTTTCTTCGATGATGTCCTGCAATGATTTCATATTCATCGGTATCAATTTTTCTAACCAGAAGATCCTGTATCACTTCCCCATCCGCTTCAATCAGATCCGCCAGGGCTTCCTCTTTCCTGCGCACTTCCCCTTTTAGTTCTTCTCGCTCCTGCATCGTTTTTCCATAACGGTACTGGGCAGGGTTATCTTTCAGCTTGGTATAATGAATCCAATGTGTAACTCTCTTAGGATGTAAGTCTACTTTTTTTGTTTCTTCTTTGAAAATATTACTGATCTTTGCCATCCCTTACACCTCCTGTAACTCCATGGCCAGATCCATAAAATCAAGTGCCACCTGACTTTTGGAACGGTGCTTCATAACGGGCTTATAGTATTCCAGAGCATTTTCCACAACAGCACCCTTACTGATACAGGTTTCCATAAACGGCCAGCAATGGCGTTCCACCATGTCGATGTAGGTACGCTTTTGTGCCCGTTTATTTTCCACCTTATTTGCAAAGATCTTCCATTCGACACCTACTCCTTGTTCTTGCAAATGATGGTACTTATCTTCTACCAGAAGGAGGTTGTCACGACAAAATTTATCCAGACAAACCGGCGTGACCAGGACATCTGCCGCATAAAGTGCGCTTGTCGTAATCAATTCCATGGCCGGTCTGGTATCCATAATACAAGCATCATACCGATCCTGAATCTGCAACAATGCCTTCAAAAGAGCGTTGGTATCATATGCATCATTTTCTACCAAATCTGTACTTCCTTTAATGATGTCGATATTTCCATATCGTGTCCGGTAAATGGCACTGCGCACCAGGTTTGGATGCTGCAGCACTGTTTTGATCGTGTGTCCATTGGCATTTACTTTGGTAAAAAACGGGGTTAGGTTGGTCTGAGGATCTGCATCCAAAACCAAAACCTTTTTTCCTAACTTTGCCATACTGTATGCCAGATTCACTGCTGTTGTCGTTTTCCCAACGCCACCTTTTAAATTTCCAATCACAAAACGTTTCATACTCTTCACCTTTTGTTCCGAATTTCGGAACATCCTTTCTTTTTATCCTTCGTTTGTTCCGAAATCCGGAACATGATTCTTACCAGTATCCATAAAACTGGATAATTCTATCTGTTTGTAGGGTTCCTCTTCTATCTTCCGCTGTCGGTGCTCTTTTTCACTTTTTGCATAAACCAACAACTTTTCTTTTTTCCATTTGCTTTCATAGGCTTTCTGGATCAATTCGATTGCATGCTTTCTGATCCTTTCAAAGGCTCGATGACTGATCCCACTGTCCAGTTCTACTTCTTTGTAAGGACGGTGATCTACATACAGCTTTTGCAAAATTTCATATTCTTTTTTAGGCAGCATCTGAAAGCACAGCCAGATACGATGTATTTCCTCCCGCTCTTTTTCGACTTCAAGCATCAGACTGATCAGCTCCTTTTGGAACTTCTTCTGGCGTTCCGTCCAATTTTCATATAAATCCGATAAATCTCGCTTGTCCCCTCCACTACTGCTCCGTGGTTCAAAGTCTATCTTTGGCAGTACAAAATTTTGCAGTTCCTGTTTCTCACAGATATAACTTCTATGATAATTCTCATATCTGGCATCACAGTATTTCAGAACACCCTCATAATCACGTAATACCCATTTAATCCGTTCCTCGCTTATCTTCATTTGCCTGACACTCCGACTTTCTCTCACTTCTACCGTTTACTGTTTAAAACCATTTCCTCTGTTTCGTATTCTTCTGTGCCAAATCAGCAGAATACAAATCGGATGGCTCTGTCACCCCTCCTCTTCGCAATTCTCGATAAAGTGTAGATCTGGCAACATTTATCCTGTCCGCAATCCTGTTAATCGGCATCTGACTATTGTACATTTCTTCAATAATTTTTCTGTCTTCGTATAAAATTTTTATCATGTATTTTCTCCTCATATCTTATGTTCCGAATTTCGGAACATCTTACTTATTCTGTTTCAGTTCCTAAAAGACTTCGGTATGTATTCCACCATTCCTGGATGATTGTCAGTTCTTCATCAAATGTTCGTTCCGCAGTATCTTCTCCAACATCCCACCAGTTTTTTTGCTTTTTCCATGCCTGATACTCTTCCCACCACTCTTTCACAGACAGAATCGCTGCATCCAACTCTTCCTGCTCCGTTCGAATACATTCTTTATCCTCTTCTTCCCATTCGTATTGATATTCAGGATTTTCTCGCTGACGGTCAATTTCTTTTTGTAACTCCTCTGTTAGCGTTTGTATCAGTTCTTTACTTTTCTTTATACCTTCTAAACCATTCAGCAAAAACTCCACATCAGCCCCTTCTTCCAATATATACCTTAAAAATGTTTTCTCAGAATTCATGCCATAACCACAGCGTTCAAACCATTCTTGGGCATAATCTCTTTCATCACTTCCATTGGTATACGTCCCATTTACCAGATCTCCGATAAAACTTTCCAGTAATTGTGATACTGTGATATTTGCTTTGGCTGCATACGTTGAGATTCTCTTGCAATCTGCGTCCGAAAGGTTCAGGTGTATGGTTCTCTCCTTTATTGTTGCAATTTCTTTTTGTTGTTCTTTCGCCCGATCATACATGTTTTTTCCTCCTTATGCACATCTGCAGAGTTGCTCATACTTTTCTTTTCTGATCAATCCGAAGGTTATAAGTTCTTGATCAGATGGATGATACATTTTCTCAAAAGCTTCTTGCCTACACTCAATCCGAAGGATATTTGTATCTCTATACCTGTCAAAATACACTTTTACCTCATGCTGATTTTGATTCATAAAAAATAGAAAATATCCAAAGTGCTTGGAAACTTTTTCATATGCTACCTCTTTCAATGTTACCGGCTCGTAATACTGACTGGTTAATTCACATAATCTCTTTTTGCTTACTTTGAACAACTCTCGGTTTGTCATTTTCCTCTCCTTCCTCTTTGTGCATTATGCACAAAAAAAACAACTTGAACTTTTTTAGTTCAAGTTGTTTTTGGAATCCACCACATTTTTTATTTTTATTGCTTTTGTTTAATTCTGGAAATATGTACAATCAAATAAACCCTTTCCTCTTCTGTAATTTCTTTCTGGAGCAAATTCCGAATATATTTTCGAATTTGCTCCACACATCCTGCAGCCTTTTTCTCCTGCTGTACTACTGAATGATAAATCCATGCATCCGCATTCTCTAACATCTTATCTTCCAAAAGCCGTTGCAAAAAAAATTGCATATGGATTACGAACCTGGAGTAATTGATACTTTCTTCATCAATTTCCCACTGATAATACAGTTGAACAATCTGAAACAAATCTTTCAGCATTTTTACCATAAGCATTCCGTTCTGCATTCCTATTTTATTCTCTGTCGCATCAATCTGCGCATTTACTATGTGAAATGCAATATTCCCAGCTTCCTCCTCAGGAAGATTGACATTTAACTCCTGATTAAGATAAGAAAGAACCTCACTCCCCAACAGATACTCTTTCGGATAAAATTTCTGAATTTCCCAAAGCATCCTGTTTTGTAAAACGATTCCTTTTTTATACCTCTCCAGAGCATAGATCAGATGATCAGACAACGTCACAAAAATTTGCTCATTTAATCTGGAAGCCATTTTACACGTTACCATCTGTACTGCATCTTGGATTACTTCTGCATAACTTGCAGGCACATCCTGAAGCAGCCTTATATAATCCTGTGTATTTTTTTCATCTTTCAGCATATAGATTTTTTCCACATCTGTTTCACGGAGACGTTCTCCTACTTTATAAGAAAACCGCAGTCCCTTCCCCATTGCGATCTGCTCCTTCCCATTCTCACTCTCCACTAAAAGAAGATTATTATTCAGTACTTTCTTTATGATCATCGCCTATACCCTCAGCTTTTTATTTTATAAATTCTGTCCGTTTTCTAAAATCACATTTGCATACCAGTAAAAACTATCTTTTCGAAAACGTTTCAATTCTTTCAAATCAAACTCTTCCCGATCCACATAAATAAATCCATACCGTTTACGATATCCCTGATGTGTACTTACCACATCAATAGCCGCCCATGGACAATATCCCAATATCTGTACTCCATCTGTGATCGCAAGACGCATCTGCTGTAAATGCTCCCGAATAAACTGAATCCTGTACGCATCATGTATTTTTCCATCAGCTTCCAGAATATCCGGTGCTCCAATTCCGTTTTCTGTCACTAAAATCGGAAGATGGTATCTCTCATATACTTTTCTTAAAGTATACCTAAAACCAACCGGATCTACAACCCATCCGTACTGTGTTTTTCCCACATACGGATTTTCCCCCGGACGATATACCCCCGGTTCTCCCAACATAATCTGCTGATCACCTGCCCTGGCTGCCACATCCGATGCATCACCTCTGCTTGCTGCGATCGTGGCTGTAGAATAATAATTCATCGCAATAAAATCTGGTTTCGCATCTTTAAGGCATTCTATATCTCCTGGTTGCAACTCAGGTGCAATTCCTCTGTCCTTCATATATTCCCACGCCAAAGGATGATAACTTCCAAATACCGGAACATCCGCAAAATTCCAACAACGTAACACCTCCCAGTTATGTGCTGCAATCGCATCTTCCGGTCGGCTGCTTTCCTGATACATTGCTGTCAAATTCAACGCCGGACCAATTTTCCCGCCGGATACCATTTGATGGAACAACTTCATAACCTTCGCCTGCGCCAACATCATATGATGATTCTGTTGATAAAGTTCCTTTTTTGTTGGCAGTTTTCGCCCTTTAGGAAGTCCAATTGCCCCCGGATGCAAAATCATGGTGTTCTGCTCGTTGATTGTCAGCCAGTAAATTACTTCTTCCCCAAAATTCTGAAACAGAACTTCCGCATATTCCACAAAAGCATGTATAGTTTCCCGATTTGACCATCCCCCTTTTTTCTCCAGACAATAGGGTAAATCAAAATGGTACATCGTAATAATTGGCTCAATACCATTTTTCTTACATTCACGAATCACATCCCTATAATAGGCAACCCCTTTTTCGTTAACATCCCCTACACCATTTGGTAAAATCCTGGTCCACGCAACAGAAAAACGATATGCTTTTAATCCCATTTCTGCAAATAGGGCAATATCTTCCTTATATCTGTGATAATGATCACTTGCCACCGAAAAATCGGCAACTCCTTCCGGATGTTCATACATATCAATGATGGACGGACTTTTTCCATCTTCATCCACTCCGCCTTCTACCTGATAAGCAGACGTAGACGCACCCCACAAAAATCCTGACGGAAATGGTTTTAATTTTTGATAAATCATATTTGATCTTCTTCCTTTCTTTGAATATTACACAGTTTTCTATATAAATCAAACCAAACCAAGCAGGTTCTCTCCCGCTTTTTTCTGCCCACATGTTGTCAACTCTACATCACGGTAATTTGGTGTATTCGTTACAATGATCGGGATCACTGTATCATACCCCTCTTCTGCAATTGCCTGCAAATCAAACTCTAACAAAAGCTCGCCCGCTTCTACTCTGCTTCCTGCTTTTACTTTTGGTGTAAAATATTTTCCCTGAAGATTTACCGTATCAATCCCTACATGAATCAAAACTTCTGCTCCATTGTCCAGTTTCATCCCTATGGCATGTCCTGTCTCAAAAAATATTGTAATTTCTCCAGATCCCGGTGCATACACACGTCCTTCTTCTGGAAATATAGCTGCACCTTTCCCCAATACTTCCTTTGCAAACACATCATCTGCCACCTCTGACAATTCTGCCGCTCGCCCTGTAACCGGAGCTTTGATCCATTCACCTGATACACCGTCTTTTTTTGAAGTGCCTTCCACTTCCGTACTTTCTTGAAAACCAAGCAGCCATGACGCCGCAAATCCTACCACAAAGGAAATTACAATTGTGATCAATGCATGCACTACATTCCACGGATTCTCTCCAATAAAAGCTGGAATAGCAGTAAGTCCCGGCGATACAAACGCATAACGCACAAGTCCCGATATACCTGCATAAATCCCACCTGCTGCACCACCAATCATAGATGCAATCAAAGGACGTTTTAATTTTAACAAAACACCATAAAGACAAGGCTCTGTTATTCCCATCACTGCTGTAAATCCAGAAGATGCCGCCATTTGCTTCAACTCCTTGTTCTTCGTTTTAAAGGCTACGGCAAGAGTGGCTCCCCCCTGCGCAATATTCGAAGCCAGCATTCCCGGACCATTGACGACTTCATATCCAAGTGAAGAAATCTGTCCCGTTGCAATCGGTGTCATTGCCCATGCGGTTCCTGTTAATGTTAAAAATGGTTGAAACGCTCCCATCAGCATGGGAATCAGCCAGCTTACTTTTTCATTTAACACAGTTGCTCCTGTCTGCACAATATCATTAAGCAAATTTCCGAATGGTCCAACTCCCAAAAGCGCAATCGGGATCGCAATAAACATTATGAGCAGCGGCTTCAGGAAAAATTTAATCACTGACGGAGAATATTTCTCTGCAAATCGCTCTACATAAGACATAATCCAAACACTCAGGATGATCGGTACTACAGAAGATGAGTAATTTACCAATACTACTGGTATCCCAAAAAAAGTAATTGACTCTCCCGCTTCCACCATACCGTTCCAGGATGGATGAAGTAATGCGCACGCCATTGTGATTGCCAGAATAGGATTGCACTTAAATTTCATAGCTGCTCCATATGCCAATAGAACCGGCATAAAATAGAATGGTGCATCTGAAATAAATGTCAAAATACTATAAGTGGATTCTGACGGATCTACCAGTTTTGCCAAAACCAGAATAGAAAGTACTGCCTTTATCATACCTCCGCCAATCAATGCCGGAATCACCGGTGTGAATGTAGTAGAAATCACACTTATGATCCGATTGACAATCGTCGTTTTTTCTTCCCGGTCCAGTTCTCTGTTTCCATCATTCTCCTCACTATGCTTCATTTCCTCAGAAATTGCCCGAAAAGCAGTCTGCACTTCATTTCCTATAATGACCTGAAATTGCCCTCCTTTTTCTACAACTCCAATTACTCCCGGAATGTTTTCTATACTTTTTACATCTACTTTTTCTTTCTTATAAAACTCAAACCTCAAGCGTGTTGCACAATGTGTCAGTTGCCTGATATTCTCTGTCCCGCCAACCAGACTTATTATTTTTTTACCTATTGCTTTATAATCCATATTTACCTCCTTTTCCGGCTGCTTTTTGCACTGTTTACAGATCGGCCGTATCTGTATTATCCTGCTTTTTTCATAAAAAAAGACCAAGACAAGAGGTGCAATAATCTCATGCTCCTCATTGTTCTCGGTCTTGCCTGCATTACCAGTAACAGCCTTTGCTATTAATTACAAATTAAATTATATCAGACTGTCACAAAAATACAAGTCTGTTTTTCAAATCAAACCATTCTTTTATTTAAAATATTTCACACCTGATTCAAAGATCTTCAGATCCTGCTCTCCGTAGATATTGATTGCTACAGAATCACCGCGGCGTTCGGAATGTGCCATCTTTCCAAGTACTCTTCCATCCGGACTTGTGATACCTTCGATCGCACGGTAGGAGCCATTGACATTCCACTCTTCGTTCATACTGATATTTCCTGAAGGATCACAGTACTGTGTTGCTACCTGACCGTTCGCGAATAACTGATCCAGCCACTCTTCACTCGCTACAAAACGACCTTCTCCGTGGGAAGCCGGATTTGTGTAAACCCCTCCGAGCTCTGCACCTGCAAGCCAAGGTGATTTGTTTGTCACAACTTTTGTGTAGACCATCTTTGAAATATGACGTCCAATCGTGTTATATGTCAATGTTGGAGAATCCACTGTCTGTCCTGCAATCTTACCATAAGGAACCAGTCCCAGTTTGATCAGTGCCTGGAATCCGTTGCAGATACCGAGCGCCAGTCCATCTCTTTCATTCAACAGTTTTTCTACTGCTTCTTTGATCTTTGCATTCTGGAATGCAGTTGCAAAGAATTTTGCAGAACCATCCGGCTCATCTCCTGCACTGAATCCACCCGGGAACATGATCATCTGTGCCTGTCCGATTGCCTTTTCAAACTCGGCAACAGAATCACGGATATCCTCTGCATTCATATTACGGAATACCTTTGTGATCACATTTGCGCCTGCTCTCTCAAACGCCTTACGGCTGTCATACTCACAGTTTGTTCCAGGAAATACCGGAATAAATACGGTCGGCTGTCCGATCTTATGACTGCAGATATGAATATCGGATGTATGATAGAGCTTTTCTTCCACCACTTCATCATTATCTGCGGAAGATTTTGTCGCAAATACACTCTCCAGAGTGCCTATCCATGCTTCTTCCGCTTCTGTCAGAGCAATTTCGGTATCCGCATAAACAAATTTCTGCTCTTCGAGAACCTCACCGATAACCGTGTATGCAATGCTCAGTTCTCCCACTTTGTCTGCCGGAACTTCTGCAATAATATCTCCAAATGCCGGCGCAAACAATTCTCCCGCATCCAGATTATGCTCGATCTTCACACCCAGTTTATTTCCAAATGCCATCTTACTTGCCGCAGCGATTACACCATGACGATCCAGCGCATATGCGGAAACAATCTTTCCACTGTGGATATCTGCTGCAAATTTGCCATACTGATCCATCAGCTGTGTATAAACCGGGAGATCATACTGATCTTTTTCAATCTTCATCCAAACCAGTTTATTTCCTGACTTTTTCAGTTCTGGAGTAATAATCTCATCCTCTGTTGCCATGTCTACGGCAAACGATACAAGAGTCGGCGGAACATCAATATCCTGGAATGTTCCAGACATACTGTCTTTCCCCCCGATAGACGGAAGCCCGAATCCAAGCTGTGCTTCATATGCACCCAAGAGTGCTGCAAACGGCTGACTCCATCTCTTCGGATCTTCTGTCATACGACGGAAATATTCTTGGAATGTAAAACGGATCTTGCTATAATCTCCACCTGCGGCTACGATCTTCGCAACTGACTCTACCACTGCATAAATCGCTCCATGATACGGACTCCAGCTTGACAGATATGGATCAAATCCGTAACTCATCATAGAAACCGCATCTGTTGTTCCATTCATAACCGGAACTTTTGCAACCATAGCCTGTGTCTCTGTCATCTGATACTGACCACCGTACGGCATAAACACGGAACCTGCTCCGATGGAGCCGTCGAACATCTCTACCAAACCTTTCTGAGAGCATACATTTAAATCCTTTAAGGTCTCCAGCCATTTTTCTTTTACATCCGTCACTTCTTCTTTTACAAACAGACTGTCTTTCTTTGCAGGAATCTCAACTTCTACTGTTGTCTCCTGATGTGCTCCATTGGTGTCAAGGAACGCTCGGGAAATATTGACAATTTCATTTCCTCTCCACACTAAAACCAGTCTCGGAGATTCTGTCACTACTGCAACTTCGACTGCTTCTAAGTTTTCTTCCTTTGCATAAGACATGAATTCTGCCACATCTTTCGGATCTACGACTACTGCCATTCGCTCCTGAGATTCTGAAATAGCAATCTCTGTTCCATCCAGACCTGCATATTTTTTCGGTACTTTATCCAGATCCACACGAAGTCCGTCTGCAAGTTCTCCAATCGCAACAGAAACACCGCCCGCACCAAAGTCGTTGCACTTTTTAATCAGCTTACTTACTTCTTCTCTGCGGAATAAGCGCTGAATCTTGCGCTCTGTCGGAGGATTTCCTTTCTGAACCTCTGCGCCACAAGTCTCAATAGATTCTTCTGTATGTACTTTGGAAGAACCTGTTGCTCCACCGCATCCGTCACGTCCGGTACGTCCGCCGAGCAGTACGATAATATCTCCCGGATCTGAATTCTCACGGATCACCGCACGTCTTGGAGCAGCTCCAAGCACTGCACCGATCTCCATACGTTTTGCCACATAATCCGGATGATAGATTTCTTTTACCAGTCCTGTCGCCAGACCGATCTGGTTTCCGTAAGAACTGTATCCGTGAGCAGCTCCTCTCACCAGTTTTTTCTGAGGAAGTTTTCCTTTTAAAGTCTCTTTTACAGATACCGTCGGATCTGCAGCTCCTGTCACACGCATTGCCTGATATACATAAGTACGTCCGGACAATGGATCACGGATTGCACCGCCAAGGCAGGTTGCCGCTCCACCAAACGGTTCAATCTCTGTCGGATGATTGTGTGTCTCATTTTTGAAATTGATCAGCCACTCTTCTTCCACACCGTCTACTTTGATCGGAACAACAATACTGCATGCATTGATTTCATCTGATTCTTCCTGATCTGCAAGCTTTCCTTCTTTTTTCAGCTTACGCATCGCCATCAGCGCAAGATCCATCAGGCAGACAAACTTATCTTCTCTTCCTTTGAAGATCTCACTGTGGTCACTTAAATACTGTTTGTATGTATTGACGATCGGCTCTTTATAGTCTCCTTCACCGAATGTCACATCCTTTAACTCTGTAGAGAATGTCGTGTGACGGCAGTGATCAGACCAGTATGTATCCAGAACACGAATCTCTGTCATAGTCGGATTTCTATGCTCTTCTCCGTGATAATAATTCTGGATATGCTGGAAATCTTTAAATGTCATTGCCAGCCCAAGGGAATCATAAAGCGCTTTTAATTCTGCTTCCGGCATTGTCTCAAAACCATCAAATACTTTCACATCTTCCGGTTCCTCAAACACAGTCACTAACGTTTCCGGTTTTTCCATTCCTGTCTCTCTTGAGTCCACAGGGTTGATACAGTGATTCTTGATCGCTGCAAATTCATCCTCTGTTACGTTTCCTTCGATGACATATGTTGTCGCCGTTTTGATTACAGGAGACTCGTCCTCTTTGATAAACTGCACACACTGTTCAGCAGAATCTGCTCTCTGATCAAACTGTCCCGGCAGATATTCTACCGAAAATACATGATCTTTGTCAGATACCGGAAAGCTCTCAAGATAAAGTACATCTACCGGCGGTTCCGCAAAAATCCCATTACATGCTTTCTCAAACGTATCTTCTGAAAGATTCTCCACATCATAACGAATCAGAACTCTGACACCTGTCACAGTTTCAATTCCAAGATAACTTCTGATCTCATGTCTCAATTCTTTTGCCTGTACGGCAAATTCTGCCTTTTTTTCTACATATACGCGCTTTACGTTGCTCATATACAATCTCCTTTGCACTTCTTTCAAACATTAAGTAACTCTTTTTACCGTAATCTTACCACATTTTTTCTCATAAGTATAATTAATATAATTAAACTCACTCATAAGTACTTTTAATTTTTCTTTCATTTTCATCTTTCTTGGCCTGTCTGGCGAGAAACACACTGACTGCCAGAAAGATCAGCATACTGATAATGAAGATTCCCCCAATGCGCAATGCCATATCATAGAAAAAAACTTCCGGCAGCATCCGGATCATATAATCCTCAGCGGGATCAAACAACCACAGATCATTGGTAAAAAATATCTCATGGAATACCGTAAATGCTGTATTAAAATCTACAATCAGCGCTCCTGCCAGAAACGCGACTCCGGCTGTGGCGATCCCAAGACCGATCTGATATCCTCTTGCCAGAATCTTTTTCCAATTCGCCTTTGTCACCCAAAGTACGAAAAGACAGAGCAGCATCACCGCCGCTGATACTCTTCTTACCATAAGACCACCAAGAAACAAATTTTTCACATCAGCCATATGCAATTTGTCCTGCTCATTAAAAAAGTCCTGCTCTTTTCCTTCTACCACTGTGTACACATCCAGATTTTCTCTGTCACCGATCAGATAATCCATCATCTCATAGGTCACATACATCACATCTTTCAGCTCCATATCAAGATCCGAGACCACATCATATTTCTTATATTCTTTTTCGTAAAATCCAAAATCTCCATACGCCGCAAATTGAAAGCTGTTGATCAGCAGCACCAGAATCAGCGCCAGAGAAAACACGATTCCCAAAAACCATTGTACTTTTTTCACGCATTTTACCTCCCAGTCTTTTCTGCTTTCGTCATTTTTTCCATTCTTCTGCGATTCCTGTATATTTTACCACAATATAGATTGTAATTCATTCATTTTTGCCCTATAATACAGGGAGCACTTATTAGGAGGTCTAATAATGGATATTAACTATGAACTATATAAGGTATTCTATCACGTGGCATCTACTTTGAGTTTTTCCGAAGCTTCCAAACAGCTTTTCATCTCACAATCTGCTGTCAGTCAGTCTATCAAAACACTGGAACGCAAGCTGGATCAGGTGCTTTTTATCCGCAGTACAAAAAAAGTCCAGCTCACACCGGAAGGAGAAATCCTCCTTCGCCATATCGAACCTGCCATGCATCTGATCCAGCGCGGGGAATCCCAGCTTCTGGATGCAGCTTCTACCGGTGGACAGATTCGGATTGGAGCCAGTGATACGATCTGCCGATATTTTCTGGTTCCCTATTTAAAGAAATTTCACGAAGCATTTCCAAATGCCCACATCAAAGTTGTCAACCAGACATCCATCAAATGTGTAGAATTACTGGAATCCGGACAGGTCGATCTCATTGTGGTCAACTACCCAAACAGCTACTTAAGCAATGTCTCTTCGATCAAAAAGATCAAAAAATTTCATGATGTTTTTATTGCCAACCAGGATTTTGCAGAGTTGAAAGGAAAGAAACTTTCCTATCAGGAACTGTCAAAATATCCAATTCTGATGCTGGACAAGCACAGTACCACCAGTGAATATCTGCACCGCCTCTTCCAGCAGCATCAACTGGATCTGGTTCCTGAAATCGAGCTGACCAGCAATGATCTTCTGATCGATCTTGCACGAATCGGACTCGGAATCGCATTTATTCCAAATTTCTGTCTCTCTGAGCAGACTTGCGATCTCTTTGCTGTCCAGACAGAAGAAGAACTGCCAGAGCGTGAGCTTGTCATCGCTTATAATGAACAGGTGCTGACCTCAAAGGCAGCAAAAGAATTCTTAAGTTTTTTTGACTGATGTACAATTACGGACTTTCCCAGAAAGTCCGTATTTCTTGTTCCAGATTTTTCACACTTCCCAGTTGATACTGCTGCCACTCTCTCGGAAACACTTCCCGGTATCGCATTGCCCGAAATCTGTCATCCAACAACAGGATCACACCTCTGTCACTTTCCGTTCGGATCACCCTCCCGGCAGACTGCAGAACTTTGTTCATTCCCGGATACAGATACGCATAGTCAAATCCATCCATGTCAGCAACATTAAAATACTGCTTTAAAATTTCCCGTTCTGTACACACCTGAGGAAGCCCTGTTCCGGCGATCACTGCTCCGATCAACTTGTCATCTGTCAGATCAATCCCCTCTGAAAAAATTCCGCCCATCACGCAAAATGCAACCAGACTTTTCTCTCTTTCCTGTTCAAATTCCTCCAAAAACTCTTCCCTCTGTTCTTCATCCATATACGAAACCTGACAGATACTGTCGACTTCGTGATCAACACACTCCAAAAAGCACGTATGTACCTCTTCCAAAAAACGGTACGATGGAAAAAACGCCATATAATTTCCTTTTTTCTGTTCTGCCATCACTGCAATATATCTGGCAAATCTCTGATATGTACTCTCTCCCCTTCTTGTATAACGGGTACTTACATCCGTTCCAATAAAAAGAAATTTATTTTCCTGCGGAAAAGAACTATGTGCATACACTGCATAATCATCTTTCTCAACACTAAGCAGCTTTTTATAGTAATGAACCGGAAGCAGTGTTGCAGAAAAGAAAATCGTACTGTTTCCCTGTTCCAGATAATTTTGAAGATTCACCGCCGGATTGACACAAAAAAGCTTGATTTGAAACCTTCCGTCTTCCATCATTTCCGAAAAGATCACATAATTTTCATCCATGATATCATGGATATTTAAAAAACTGCGCACTGCAAAATAAAAATCCAGCACCCGCTTTTTCTTTTCTGCATCCTTGCATTCTTCCAGATAATCTTCCAGTTTCGAAAGCACATTCATCAACTTTAACGCAATATGCGATACACTTTTTAAAATCTGATAATGCTCACACTCTCTCTTTAATTCCAAAAACTGCTGATTACATTCTGACAAACCCTTTGCCAGTTTCGGATCCTCTGCTTTTACCAGTTTTCTTACTTCCAGTAAATCTTCTTTGTATAGAGATGCACTATACATCTCCCTTCCCCGCTCCACCAGATTATGCGCCTCATCGATCAGAAACAGGTATTCCCCTTTTCCACTTTCTGAGAAAAAGCGCTTTATATGAGCCTGCGGATCAAACACATAATTGTAATCACAGATCACTGCATCTGCCCAGTTGGACACATCCAGAGACATCTCAAACGGACAGACCATGTACTTTTTCGCCTGTTCTTCCAGAACCTCTCTGCTCCAGTCGCCGGAATGTGTGATCAGATCAAAAACTGCATCATTCACTCTGTCAAAATGTCCTTTTGCATAAGGACAGGCATCCGGATTGCACTCTGCCTCCTCACAAAAACAGATTTTTTCTTTTGCTGTCAGCGTAATGGTCTTATACAACAGCCCCTTTTCTTTCAACAGGGAAAATGCCTGCTCTGCAACTGTCCTCGTAATCGTCTTCGCTGTCAGATAAAAAATCTTTTCTCCCAGCCCTTCCCCCACTGCCCGCACTGCCGGAAATACAGTTGCCATTGTTTTTCCCACTCCGGTAGGCGCCTGGATAAACAGCTTTTTCTTTCGCAAGATCGTGCGGTATACCGAGGCCACCAGGTCGCGCTGTCCTTCTCGATAGGGAAAAGGAAACTCAATCTGCCGGATCGAATCATTGCGTACATTCCGCCATTCAATTTCAAATTTTGCCCATTTTTCATATTGTGTCACCAGATCCTGAAACCACGTCTGAAGCTCTTGAAATTCAAATTCCTGGCAAAACCTGCGGATTTCCTCTGTTTCCATCTGACAATACGTCATCTGAACGTCAATGCACTTCAAAGAATTCTGAACTGCATAAATATAAGCATAACATTTTGCCTGAGCCAAATGAACGGGAACGGGCGCTTCCAGATGTTCCAGACTTCGCAAAATCCCCTTGATCTCATCGATCAGGACTTTTCCGTCATCTTTCAAAACTCCATCGGCGCGCCCTTCTATCTGCAAAACAAACCCATCGCACGGCATCTGTATTTTAAGCGGAACCTCCGCTGTGTAATTCGTTCCCATACGGCTTTGTATTTTGCGGTGTATTTTACCGCCCAGCAGCATGGCATCTTTTTCCATACTGCCGGACACTCTGTTGTCAATGTCCCCTTCCCGCAGAATAAATTCTACAAGGCTGCGGACAGATATCCTTATGATTGTTTCCTCTTTCATGTTCTCTACTCTACTGCTTTATCCGGTCTTGCAACCTCTGCGATCGTCTTGGTCAGACCAGCGATTCCCTGTAATTCGGACGGAATGATAATCTTGGTTGCTCTTCCGTCTGCTGCTTTGGCAAACGCTTCAAGACTCTTTAAAGTCAGTACTGCATCATCCGCACCTGCCTGTTTAATAAATTCAATTCCTTCTGCTGATGCTTTCTGAACGGTACGGATTGCTTCCGCCTGTCCTTCCGCCTCTTTGATTCTCTTCTGCTTTTCTGCTTCCGCATTCAGGATTGCCGCCTGTTTTTCCGCCTCCGCTTCCAGGATCAAAGATTCTTTCTTACCTTCTGCCACCAGAATTGTAGATTTCTTTTCTCCTTCCGCTTTCAGAATCGCTTCCCTTCTTTCACGTTCTGCCTTCATCTGTTTCTCCATCGCATCCTGGATTGCAGTCGGAGGCATGATATTTTTCAGTTCCACACGATTCACCTTGATTCCCCACGGGTCTGTAGCGATATCCAGCGATGTGCGCATCTCCGAATTGATCGTCTCTCTGGATGTCAGAGTCTCATCCAGTTCCAGATCTCCGATGATATTACGCAGTGTAGTCGCTGTCAGATTTTCAATCGCTGCAATCGGGTTCTCCACTCCATACGCATACTGCTTCGGATCTGTAATCTGAAAAAAGATCACCGTATCAATCTGCATCGTAACATTATCTTTTGTGATCACGGCCTGCGGTTCAAAATCTACAACCTGCTCTTTGAGTGATACTCTCTTTGCCACACGATCCAGAATCGGGATCTTAAAATGAATTCCAACACCCCACGTCTCTTTATATCCACCCAGACGTTCCAGAATATACGCATGTGCCTGTGGTACGATTCGGATATTTGCTGCCAGAATCAATATCACCAATACCAATAAAACTCCTAATACCATCAATCCCATCCTCTAGTCCTCCTTATACGGTTCTACAATCAATTTTACGCCGGAAATCCGGATTACTCTTGCCAGAGTATCCTTTTCCAGAACTTCTTTACCATCTGTCCTCACTGTCCATTCCATTCCGTCCAAAATTCCTTTTCCGGTCTGTGCAAGATCATCTACTCTCTGTGTAATTCTGACAATTTTTCCCACTGCCTGTTCATAGTTTGTCTTTTCATGATGTGCATTGACATATTTTACTGCAAACGGTCTCGTAAAATACACAAGCACAAATGAAACCAGGATAAACGCCCCGATCTGCCAGATCAGATCGACTCCCAGCAGCTCTAAAATCAGCGCTGCCAGTGCACCTCCTGCAAACCAGATGGAGGTCAGACCCACAGTCAACAGTTCTACAATCAGAAGAATAACAAAAAGCGCCAGCCAGACGATTGCCTCTCTCTCCATATCTCTCCTTCCTTTCTCTTATCAACGCCACTTTGTTATCCTTATGTTAAACTAAGTCCTCCTATTATACAATAGTTTTTTACTGGAATTCTGTCACATTTTTACGATATTTGACCGGTATATTTGTTCGCTGGCATTTTAAATTTTCCCGTTCCTTGATCGAGATGGTTTTAAAAAATCCTTTCCACAATTTTTCATACTCCTTCTCGGCTTCCGTGATCTGCTCTGTCACATTCCGCTCTGGCACTTCTCCTTGTACCAGCACCCAATGCTTTCCGGCCGGATGTACCAGAAATTCCTGATGCGTATTGTCATAGATCACCCAGTTTTCCATCGGAAAACGATCTGCAAAATGCTCTGCGATACATGTCAGCACCCTGTTCTTCGGCTCTATCTCGGAAAACAAAACTCCGTTTTCCAGTTCCCGAAATCTTACAAACTCAATAAAATAATGGGCTTCATTCGAAACTCTGCGTTTCATTTCAAACACTTTTGCCACAGAGGGATTGCCCAGAAAATCCATAATCCTTTTACTTGGCTTTACCTGTCTCGCTGCCTGCATGACATGTAGTATCGCCTCTGCTTTCATCGCATCTTCACACAACAGGGCATAAGAAATATCCTCATAAGTCTGCTCTCCCATATGATCCCGTATCAGGCGTTCCACCGCCTGCGCTTTCTTTTCGGATGATACAACTTCTGCATATTCGCAGAACAGCTGCTGCTGTGTCTTTCCCAAAAGCCCGATTCCTACCTCTTTATTGCGGTTTTCTTTCCATGCGTCATAAATTGCCGAAAGCATCTCGGTTCTGTCATCTCTGCAAATATAAATCTTTTTCATATCCCTCTCCTGTCATACCATAGTCACGATCTGGTTCCCGGTAAAATTTACATCATCAAATAAGGATAACTGCTGATAATTCATCCCTGCAACACTGTCCGGCAAACGTTCTTTCGTATTCAAAAGATTCCTTGTAATATAATCTTCTTCTATTTTCGTTTTATACATCATTTTTCCACTGCACGTAATAAAATAGAGCGCCCGTTTTAATACCACTCCCATTTTCCTGAGGTCTTCAAATCCAAGAGATCCGAACCGCCTTGCTTTTACGATCCTGCCCGCTGATTTGTAACCGATCCCGGGAACACGCAGCAAAACATCATATGACGCCCGATTCACTTCGACAGGAAAATATTCCAGATGATTCAGCGCCCAGTTACACTTCGGATCCAGGAATATATTAAAATTCGGATTTTTCTCATTCAGCAGCTCATTTGCTTCAAACTTGTAATACCGCAGCAGCCAGTCTGCCTGATATAGTCTGTGTTCCCGAAGAAGCGGCGGTCCATCTGATGTTCTTGCCGGAAGTGCCTTGTCTTCATTGACCGCCACAAAAGCAGAATAAAACACACGCTTTAATCCAAATTTCTGGTAGAGTGACTCTGCCACACGCAGGATCTGATAATCTGTCTCCGGAGAGGCGCCGATGATCATCTGCGTACTCTGGCCGGCAGGCACAAAACGCGGCGCACTTTTATACAGCGTCAGCTCCTGTCTGTTCTCTTTGGACTTCTCCTGGACCAGCCGCATGGGTGCCAGAATATTTTTTCTTGACTTGTGTGGTGCCAGAAGTCTCAAACTCTCGGCTGTCGGCAATTCCAGATTCACACTCATCCTGTCTGCCAGAAATCCCACTTTCTGAATCAGAATCGGATCTGCTCCCGGAATTGCCTTTACATGAATGTATCCCTGAAAATTGCAGACATGACGCAGCTTATACAAGGCTGCATAGATCAGCTCCATCGTATAGTTCGGATTTTTTAAAATTCCAGAACTTAAGAACAATCCTTCGATATAATTTCTTCTGTAAAATTCCATCGTCAATGTGCAGATCTCATCCGGCGTAAAAGATGTACGGATCACGTCATTGGAAGATCGATTCACACAATATTTGCAGTCATAAATACACTCGTTCGTAAATAAAATCTTCAGAAGTGAAATACACCTTCCATCCGCAGAAAAGCTGTGACAGATTCCCGCCTTGCTGCAATTGCCTATACCTGTGCCATCACCTTTCCTTTCTACGCCGCTGGAGGTGCACGCCACATCATACTTTGCCGCATCAGTCAGAATCTGAAGTTTTTCATAGATTGACATTTTTTCCTGAATAATCTCCGCCATATTTCCGCTCCCTTCAGAACATATGTTCTTTTTGTATTATAGCATTCAGAACATATGTTTGCAAGTTCTTTTTTAAGAAATTACCAGTACAAAAAAAGAACACTGTCTTTTCAGACAATGTCCTTTTTTGTATCTGATTATTCACAATCACGGATTTTCTTTCTCAGCGGAAGAACCATCGATGGAGAAACAGAAAGTTCATCCAGTCCCATCTTCAGGAATTCTTCTGTCAATTCCAGATCTGCGCCAAGTTCTCCGCAAATACCGATCCATTTTCCTTCTGCATGTGCATTCTCTGCAGCCATGCGGATCATCGCCAGCACTGCCGGATGATGCGGATCATAGAACTCGTCCAGTTTTGAATTCTGACGGTCGATCGCCAGAGTGTACTGTGTCAGGTCATTCGTTCCCACACTGAAGAAGTCAACTTCCTTTGCCAGTTCACGGCTGATCATAACAGAAGCCGGAGTCTCGATCATCACACCAAGCTCCACATCTTCTTTATATGGGATTCCCTGCTCTTTCAACTCTGCTTTCACTTCTTTGATCATCTCTTTGATCTTATGAATCTCTGAAACAGAAATGATCATTGGGAACATGATCGAAATATTTCCGTAAAATGCAGCTCTGTAAAGTGCACGAAGCTGTGTCTTAAAGATTTCCGGTCTTGTCAGACAAATACGGATCGCACGATATCCAAGTGCCGGATTCTCTTCTTTGTCCAGTTCGAAATAATCCACCTGTTTATCAGCTCCGATATCCAGTGTACGGATGATCACTTTTTTCCCTGCCATGTTTTCTGCAACCTGCTTGTATACTGCAAACTGCTGCTCTTCTGTCGGGAATGTCTCATTCTCCAGATATAAGAACTCACTGCGGAACAAACCGATTCCGCCTGCATCATTTTTCAGGACTGCACCAACATCAGATGCATTTCCGATATTTGCATATACATTGATCTTCTGACCACTCTTTGTGATGTTCTCTTTTCCTTTGAGCTGTTCCAAGAGTGCCTTTTTCTCAAGATCTTCTTCCCGCTTTTTCTGCATTCTGGAAAGTGTCTCTTCATCCGGATCAATATACAATGTTCCTGTAAATCCGTCGATCACAGCCATCTTTCCGTCATATTGAGGACTCAGACTTTCACCCAGACCGATAACAGCCGGGATATTCATGGTACGCGCCAGAATCGCAGTATGAGAATTGGAAGAACCGTACATCGTTGCAAATGCAAGTACTTTGCTCTTATCCAGCTGTACCGTCTCACTCGGTGCCAGATCATCTGCTGCAATGATCGAAGGCTCGTCTGTCTGCTTGATTCCCTCGCTGACTCCGCAGAGGATATCCAGCACACGCTCAGAAACATCCTTTACGTCCGCTGCACGTCCCCGCATATATGCATCATCCATTGCCGCAAACATCTGCGCAAAATTGTCAGCTGTCGTTGCTACTGCAAACTCTGCATTGACTTCCTGAGAACGGATGATATTTTCGATAGACTCAATATAATCCAGGTCTTCCAGCATCATCTGATGAATCTCAAAAATCATAGCGTTGGCTTCTCCGACATCGGCAATCGATTTTTCGTACAATTCTTTTAACTGACGGATCCCCTCGGCTTTTGCTTCCTGAAATCTTACACACTCTGATTCTACATTTTCTACGTGTTCTCTTTTGATCACTTTCTGATTTCTTTTATAAAAAGAAAGTTTTCCGATGGACACTCCACCAAATACACTTTTTCCTGTTATTGTAATCATAATATTTTCCTCAGACTTTATGGGAATTATAAGTTTTCTTTAAAGAATGCTTCCAGTTCTGCGATTGCTGCATCTTCATCTGCACCATCAGCAGTAATTGTCACTTCTTCTCCTGTCTTTACTCCAAGTCCCATCACACCGAAGATTCTTTTTGCATCTGCAGATTTGTCACCTTTTGCAATTGTTACGGAAGATGTAAATTCTCCTGCTTTTTTCACAAGCAGTCCTGCTGGTCTTGCGTGGATTCCTTCTGCGTCTGTCACTACATATTTAAATTCTTTCATAGCACTAAAACTCCTTTTGCCTTTTTTCTTTGTAGTATATACTATCTTTCGCTTTTTTTCAACCTGTGTTCTGCAATAAATATGCTTTGTCTGACCAACGTTTTTTTAACATTTTGACCTAATTTTTCAGTCAAAAAGCGGTGTGGAAAGATATCGTTCTCCTGTATCCGGAAGCAATGCTACAATTGTCTTTCCACGGTTTTCCTCTTTTCCGGCCTCCAAAAGTGCAACTGACAGTGCTGCTCCGGAAGAAATACCAACCAGAACTCCTTCCTTTTCTGCCAGAAGACGGGAAGCTTTGTACGCCTCCTGCTCTTTCACTTTACTGATGCGATCATAAACAGAAGTATTGAGTACATCCGGCACAAATCCGGCACCAATTCCCTGCAGTCCGTGCGGTCCCGGATTTTCTCCCGACAGCACTGCGGAAGACGCCGGCTCCACTGCCACAATCTCAATGGACGGATTGACTGATTTCAAATAAGCACCGGTTCCTGTGATCGTTCCGCCGGTACCGACACCTGCTACAAACAGATCCACCTGTCCTTGTGTATCTTCCCAGATCTCCGGCCCTGTTGTTTTTTCGTGCGCTCTTGGATTCGCGGTATTTACGAACTGACCCAGGATCACTGCATTTTCAATCTCCTGCTCCAGCTCTTTTGCTTTTTCAATGGCTCCTTTCATCCCCTTTGCGCCTTCTGTGAGCACAATTTCTGCGCCATATCCCTTCAGAAGTTTTCTTCGCTCGATACTCATCGTTTCCGGCATTACAAAGATTGCTCTGTATCCTCTTGACGCTGCAATCGATGCAAGCCCGATTCCGGTATTTCCACTTGTAGGCTCAATGATAGCAGATCCCTGTTTTAATGTACCGTTTTCCTCTGCCTCTGTGATCATCTGAAGCGCTGCCCGATCCTTTACGCTGCCTGCCGGATTAAAGTATTCCAGCTTCACCAGCACTCTTGCCTGGAGATTCAGTTCTTTCTCCAGATTCTTTACTTCCAGAAGTGGAGTTCTTCCGATTAATTCTGTTACACTCTGATAAATTCCTGCCATATGTCTGTCCTCCTATATTCATTGCATCGTTTTTAAATGTAGTACATGCCCGCGTTCTGTTCCAGTTTTTCCCGGTATTCATCCGCCAGCATCTTTAACGTTTTCTGTTCCAGAAATGTATTGACTGTTTCATCAATCCTGCTCCATACAAGCTTCTCGATTGCCTCCTGAACTGCATCCTGCTCTTCTCCCGGAATCCGGTCTATGATCGAAAAGGTTCCTTCCAGTGCCTCCAGCACTTCTTTGACCGTAATGGACTCTGCATCTCTCGCCAGTTTATATCCGCCTCCGGCTCCTTTTACACTGACCACAATGCCTGCTTTTCTCAATGTTCCGAAAACCTGTTCCAGATAATTCAGAGAAATCTTCTGTCTGTTTGCGACCTGAACAAGCGAAACCGGAGCATTATTCGAATGAATGGTCATATCAACCAGGGCGCGCAGTCCATATCTTCCTCTTGTCGATACTTTCATGGCACTCCTCCTTTAATTCCTATCGATTTAGTAATGTTTTTATTGTTATACCTCTTTTTTCCTACCATGTCAATATGTTTAATATATTTTCTTGAAATTATTTTATCCAAAAGATGAACACAGCAACTCCAAAAACAGCTTTAAACCATAAAACAAAAAGAGTACCGTCAGGCAGTAAAACCGCCCTCCGGCACTCTTTCTAACAGGTCTCTTTTTTCTTTACGATCTCTACAATATCTGCAACTGTAACCTCTGCAGCCGTATCCAGTATCTGCTCCCACATCTCACCCCAGGTACTTTTCGTAGAGCAGATTTCGCATTCCATTCCACACTCGGTATTTTCAACAAGACAGGATACCGGTGCCAGCTGACCTTCCGCAGCACGAAGCACTTCCAATACAGAAATTTCTCCCGGCTCCTTCGTCAGGCAATATCCTCCATATGCACCGCGCACACTTTTTACAAGACCCGCCTCTTTTAAAAGCTTCATAATCCTCTCCAGGTATTTTTCTGAAAGATTTCGCCTCTTTGCGATATCATTCAGACTTTCCAGACGATCCGGCATCAGATGCAGCGCAAGATCCACTGCAATTTCCAGTGCATACTGCCCTCTTGTAGACATTTTCATATTCCGGCTTCTCCTTTATCACTTTTTGCTTCCTCTATTTTAATAGAAATCCTGTGTAAATACAATCTCTCATTTTCAGTTTCTTTTGCACAAGATTCATAGAAAATGCTTTTATTTCTACACATTTCGACATTTTTTGTATACTTTTACAAATACCAAAAGAAATCATTTGACACTCATTGTTAAATATGCTAAAATGACGAAGTATTGTTTTTGATTGGATAAGCAATACGATATACTTTATTATTTATTTTCAAATTTATGGAGGTAACACAATGACAGGTACAGTAAAATGGTTTAACAACCAAAAAGGGTATGGATTCATCTCTGATTCTGAAGGAAATGACGTATTTGTACACTATTCAGGACTCGTAATGGATGGATTCAAATCCTTAGAAGAAGGCCAGGCTGTTGAATTTGAAGTAACAGAAGGCGCAAAAGGACCTCAGGCAACAAACGTAGTAAAGCTTTAATCAGATTTTAGATGTACCTTTTAATTATATAATTCCAATTTAATATTTAAAAGTTATACAACAAAACGAGATTATAAAAAGAATCTGCTTCCCGATACGGAGGCAGATTCTTTTTATCGTCTTCTTTAGCACAGAGGATATTTTTCTGTCAGCTTCTGCACCATTTCTTTTACCTGTTCTACATTTTTCTCATCCCGGATCACCATTGCGATCATCTCCGCAATCAGGTCCATCTCCTGCTCTTTCATTCCTCTGCTTGTAACTGCCGGAGTCCCCAGACGCACACCACTTGTCACAAACGGAGAGCGCGGATCATTCGGGATTGTATTTTTATTGCAGGTGATATGAGCCTGATCCAGACGCTTTTCCAGTTCTTTTCCGCTGACATTGGTTCCAGTCAGATCCACCAGCATCAAATGGTTGTCCGTTCCACCGGATACAATCTTCACACCTCGCTCTA
>UQVC01000026.1 GCA_900544395.1 uncultured Ruminococcus sp.
AGAATCCAAACGTATTTGGACTTTATGGCAGAAACGGAAGAGCGGATACCAAGAGATGGATATGAAATAAAGAATATGAGACTCCAGACATATGGATTGAGCTTTTTAAAGAATGTAGATTTTGATGCAGATGGAATCGATGAGTTTGTTTTGGCATATTTGAAGGATGACCCAGTTAAGGTAGATTATGCATTGGAAGTATGGGCATATAAAGATGGAAAAATGGAAAATGTATATACAGGGGATATTTTCAGAACAGATACTACGTGCGGAATCCGCTTTGCCTGTACAAAAAATGAGATGATACAGCTTGTCACTGGTGTCAGTATGGAAGGGATTAGCACATATTATGCATATAAAGACGGAAAGTTTGTACAGGATATGACAATAGAAATGAGTGTAGCTACATTATCCAGAAAAATCAATGGAAAAGAAGCAACAAATCAAGAGTTGGCAGAGTATGCTCAGAAATATAGCTATAGAGATTACTATTTAGAAGGTTATGATACGGATACTCCGGAAGAGTTTGCAGCACATGCATTTGATAAAACTAAAATGGAATTAGAATATCAGTTAAAAGCAGTAGATGAATGCTATAAACATGCCATTGAAAAAGCCAATGGGGAACAAACAGCGGAAAATAAGGAAACAGACATTCAAGATGGGAATTATATATCGGTTTCAGATGAGTCGGGTATGTATTTGAATGTTTATACAGAAGAAAAGCAAAAGAAGTTTCTGCAAATAGGATATTACTATTTGGATAATATTTTTATGAACTTTGAGACTGTGAAATACGAATATGACAAGGATTCAGGTAGTTACAGGGAAGTTTCCGAAGAACCAAGTCATAATCTGTTAATTTCGCAAGATGGAAACGTTATATCTATTTCAATAGAGAATAAAAGTACTGGATATAAGTCAGATGTAAAATTACAGAGAGAAGCACAGTATGATTCTGTGGAGGCACATAAAAGATATAGAAAAAAATTTATAGCAAGAACATTGCCTACAGAGGAGGAAGCAACATTAAGAGAGCAGGAAGAGACTAAAGAATCTGAAGAAGAGAGATACTCAAAAATCGAATTGTCGAAAGATGAGGTTATGCAACGAGTTGTAGATCATTACCGAGCTGTATTACCATTACCGACAGGCGATAAAGGCGGAATTTATACTATTTACCAGTATGATGTAACAGAAACAGAGAATGGATATGAGATGGCTCTTCGATATGTCATGAGCGAAGGAAGAGCAGAAGAAATTATAGAGAGCGGAGGGACTCCACAAGCCAATATATTAGTAGGAACTGTTTTGGTAGATATGAAAACGGGACAGGTTTCTATGGAGAATAGTGATACTTGGAATTTATTAGAAGGTTAGGTGAATCGGGAAATTATATGAAGTGTTCAAAGTGTGGGAAAGAAAATAAAGATACTGCAAAATATTGCAGTGGATGTGGTGCGCCATTAGGAAAGGAATTTTATTATGAAATGTCCAAATTGTAAAACTCCTTTACAAAAGGGGGATGTATTTTGTCCGGTATGTGGGAGTCGAGTGGAGAAAAAGACAACAGTACCGATTATTTTGCTGGTTTCTTTTAGTGTGTTGTTAATTGCAGGTGGGATTGGAGTGTGGCTCTTTGCGGGAAAAGAAGATTTATCAGAAAAAACTGATAAAGAGGAAAAAATAGTACAAAAAGTAGAGCGTTCGAAAGAAAAACAAGAAATAGAAAGCGATCATTCTGTCGAAAGAAAATATGACATTGACTGTACCGGGGGACAGAAAGTGACAATGTTGGGAACTGTTTTGCAGGAGGATACAGGTTACTACTTGAAATTTTCAGAGGGAACACAAGATCTTCTGGTTGAAAATAAAGATGGAAAAGAAGAGATAAAAAAAGAGCAGGATAAGATTTTATTACAAAGTGAAAATAGCCTGATTCCATATAATGGGCGGATGATCCAGGTGGATGGACAAGTTAAAAGTGAGGGAGATCCATTGGTTTTACAGGCAGAGAGTCTTACATATGAAGATGATTATGATGACACAGAAGGCGGTATCCATCGGTATGAGCTTATAATCAGTGATTGTACCTGGGAGCAGGCATATCAGGAGTGTCTCCAACGAGGTGGATATCTTGTGAGGATTAATAGCAGAAGAGAATACGATTACATTTTAAATCAGATTGCAAAAAAGAATATGAAGGAAATTCAGTTTAAACTTGGTGGAAGACGAGATATGGATTCTCATGATTATTACTGGATTAACGAACAGAATCAGCTATATGGGGAGAAAATTAACAGTGCTGATTATTGGTGTACCAATGAATGGATGAGAAATGAGCCAAGTTATCAAGATGGAGATGTGCAGGAAAACTGTCTGGATATTTTTTATTATGAAGATGAAGGAAGATGGGTATGGAATGACATTCCTAATAATGTCCTGCAGAATGTTTCTTATTTTTCTGGAAAGATAGGGTATATCTGTGAATATGAAGATTAAAAGAAAAATGCGAATGGTAGTTTTATTCTTTTTGTGTTTTGTGACAGCAGCGGGATGTGCAAAAGAAGAATCTCAAGCTGTAAATTCTGATCAAACAAAGAAAATAGAACGTGCAGAGGAAAACAAGATTTCCCAAAAGGAAGAACCGACTCAAAAGGAGCAGGAACGATCTGCAGAAAATGAACAGATTGTACAAATGACTCTGGAAGAAAAAGTTGCACAAATGTTTTTTGTGACTCCGGATGCTTTGACAGGATATCCGGTTACAGAGGTGGATGAAACTTTAAGGAATATCTATTGGGATTGTCCGGTAGGCGGATTGATCATGATGCAGCCGAATATCAGGTCTCCAGAGCAGATCAGTGTGTTGAATCAGCGACTTCAGGAGTTGTCCCTGGAACGAATGGGATTTCCGATATTTCTAGGCGTAGATGAAGAAGGGGGAAATGTTGCACGAATCGCTTCTTTAGAAAATTTTCCAGTTGAAAATGTGGGGAATATGAAAGAGGTTGGCGCACAAGGTGATATAAAGAATGCGCATCGTGTAGGAAATTATATTGCAACCTATTTGAAATCGTATGGATTTAATGTAGATTTTGCACCTGTTGCTGATGTATGGATTGAACCGGAAAATACAGTGGTTCAGGAACGGGCATTCAGCAATGATCCTGATTTGGCAGGTGCAATGGTTGCAGAATGTGTCAAAGGATTTCAGGAAAAAAATATTGCAACAGCTCTGAAACATTTTCCGGGACATGGAGCAACTACAGCAGATTCCCATCAGGGTGCAGCATATTCTTATCGCAATCTTGAGGATTTGAGACAATGTGAGTTTGTTCCGTTTCGGTCTGGAATTGAGGCGGGAAGTGAATTTGTAATGTTAGGTCACATTGCTTTGCCAACTATTACGGGAAACGAGATTCCTGCAACCTTATCAGCACAAATTGGAGCGCAGTTGCTTCGGGAAGAGTTGAAATATGATGGAATTGTTATTACAGATGCAATGAATATGGGAGCAATTGTAAATTACTATTCTGCATCAGATGCTGCAATTCTTGCAGTACAATCGGGAGTGGATATGATTTTGATGCCTTCGGATTTTTGGACTGCATATCAGGGTGTTTTGGATGCCGTAAAAGATGGAAGGATCCAGGAACATCAGATCGATGTATCTGTAAAGAGGATTCTGCGTTTAAAAAATAAGATAAACTCAAAGTAGGTGAAAACAGATATGTATTGTAGAAAATGCGGAGCTGAAAATCAAGATCATGCACAGTTTTGTAAAGACTGCGGAGCGCCACTTAGAAAAGTGGAGATGCCGAATGTAAAGAAGAAACAAAAGAGATATATTCTGTGGATTGCAGTTGTGGTAGTTATCCTTGCGGCAGGGATTGCCGGCATTTTGATTTTTCATGAACAGAAGAAAGAAAAAGAGTTTCAGATCAATATACGAAACGGACAGAAGTATCTGGAACAAATGGAATATAAAAAGGCAGAAGCCTGCTTTCAGAAAGCAATTGACATTGATCCGAAGGAAGTTAAGGCTTATCAAGGTCTGGCAGAAACATACGAAGGGTTGGAAGATTATGAGAAAGCCTTTGAGATTTATGAAGAAGCATTTTCCAAGGTACAGAATACATCCGAAGAGTTGAAAAAAGAGGAAGAGGAATTGTATCTTGGGGCGATTGAATTTTATGACAAGCAAGGAAAAGAAGATGAGGCTGCAGAATTGATCACAGAAATGGAAGGAAAAGACCAGAGTGAGGAAGGCAAAAATAAACTGAATGAATTGCAGAAAAAGCGTTCTTATCAGGCATATTATGATTTGATTTTAGAATATCAGGAAAAATATGGAATGGGCAAGATAAAAACGCGTGATCAGGAAGCGTTCTGTTTAGAAGGCCTGTGCTTTGCTTCTTTGCTGGATTTTGATCAGAATGGAAAAGAAGAGTTAGTGCTGGCATATTTGTCAGAGATGCCTGAAAATGAGCCGCCAATACCAAGATATACAGTGGAAGTGTGGGAATTCAAAAAGGGCAAGGTCGATAAAGTATATACAGGGAATCCTTATAGACTTATTGAGACAGGTAGTTATCTTACTTTTACACAAGTGGAAGAGCAGAATTATATCATAGAAGGAGGCGCAAATATATTAACGGTGGATGATACTATCTGGGGATTTGATGAAGAACAAAAATTTAAAAAGATTACAGAAATTCAAACGGATGGAGCAAACCCACCGAAATGTTCGATTGATGGCAAAAATGTTTCGCAGCAAGAATATGAGGATATGATACAAAAATGGGAAAAAAAGAAAATAGAGTACGGTTTGTATCCTGCAGAGGTTCAAACACTGGAAACAGTAGAAAGTACGTTAAAAGATTTACGAGAGTTCCTTCAGATAAAAGAAGAACCAGTGGAAGAACAATCTTCTGTTTTTGAAAAAATTCCACAAGAGTTTGTATTTACCAGCGGAGCAGGTGGATGGGAGACAGTGATTACAATCAATTCAGATGGGACATTTACAGGGGAATATAAGGATTCAGAAATGGGAGATACAGGAGAAAATTATCCGAATGGAACAATGTATATCTGTAATTTTAGAGGAAAGTTCACATCCCCAAAACAGGTAGATGAGTATATCTATTCTATGAAACTAGAGTATTTAGATCAGGAAAAAAATCCGGGAGATGAGTATTATGAAGAAGGGACTCGGTATCTTGTATCAGAACCATATGGATTTGACCATGCAGATGAGTTTTTGATTTACTTCCCAGGAATTGCAATTGCAAACCTGCCAGATGGATTTACAAATTGGTTAAATGCTTTTTTGAATGTTCAGACAACCGAGATTTTCCCGCATTATGGGATTTATAATGTAGGAGGAGAAAAAGGATTTGTGTCATATCAATAACTCTGAAAAAGGATATTTTCCTTGCCCCCATCCTCAAAGTATAGTAAGATATCCTCAGAGGAGTTGATAAATAGATGTTATATTGGATCATTATTGGAATATTGATCGCAGCAATCATTGCCGTGATCTTATTTACCGTTTCGAAGTTGTTAAAAGAGAAAAAAGAATACAATCAATTTGAACGCAGGCATCGTTCTCAGGATTCATATGATGATGACTACGATGACGATGACGATGACGATGAGGATGAAGATGATGAAGATGACGAATACGAACCCGAACCAAGGCGTCGTCAGGTAAAAAGACAGCCGGAACCAAGCGTTTCTTCTGCAAAAAGACGCTGGAAGATCGTGCTGGAGGATGTGGATCAGCAGGATCAGTACAGTTTCATTTTTTATGATTCATTGGGAATCGGAAGAATCAGTGCATCATCGGATTATGATAAGTTTTTATCGCTGCCGGAGGACCTGCGGGTATCAAAGGTACATTGTGCGATCATCAGAAGTGGTGATAAATTATATCTGAGAGACGAAGGTTCGAAGAACCATACATATTTGAATGGAAAACCGGTCAGCAAACCGATCGTGATCCAGAAAGAGGATGTGATCACAGTTGGAGAGACCAGATTAGAAGTTGTAAGAATTCTGCGGGAGACAAGATAATCCCGCAGAATTTTTTTGCAATTCCCTCTTTAACATGCTAAAATGATAAACAGTTAGTGAAATTATTGGAAAGACAAAGGAGGTTACCATGATTAAATTATATGATAACGGTGTGTACTTGTTAAACGGCACAGAAATCCTGGAAGATACGGGAAATGTGTCACTTCCTGTCTCGAAAGAAGAGGCTGCAAAGAATACGATTGCCTATGGAATCCTGGACAGTCATAATACTTCAGGCAATATGGAACGCCTGCAGATTAAATTTGATAAATTGACATCCCACGATATTACGTTTGTGGGAATTATTCAGACGGCAAGAGCTTCCGGATTGGAAAAATTTCCGGTACCGTATGTTTTGACAAACTGTCATAACAGTCTCTGTGCGGTTGGTGGAACGATCAATGAGGATGACCATATGTTTGGGCTTACCTGTGCGAAAAAGTACGGTGGTGTGTATGTTCCGCCTCATCAGGCAGTCATCCATCAGTTTGCAAGAGAGGTTCTTGCAGAGTGCGGCAAGATGATCCTTGGTTCTGACAGCCATACCCGCTACGGAGCATTGGGAACCATGGCAATGGGAGAAGGCGGACCGGAGCTTGTAAAACAGCTTCTGAATAAGACATATGACATCAAGAAACCAGAAGTGATCGGAATCTATCTGGATGGAGAACCGGCAAAAGGAGTCGGCCCACAGGACGTTGCACTGGCGATCATCGGAGCCACATTTGCAAATGGCTATGTAAATAACAAAGTCATGGAATTTGTGGGACCTGGAGTTTCCAAGTTAAGCGCAGATTATCGAATCGGAATCGATGTGATGACCACAGAGACAACCTGTCTGTCTTCTATCTGGAAAACCGATGAAAAGATTCAGGAATTTTATGAGATCCACGGAAGAAGTGAAGGATACAAAGAGCTGAATCCGGGAGCAGTGACATATTATGATGGAATGGTTTATGTGAATATGAGCGAGATCAAGCCGATGATCGCAATGCCGTTCCACCCAAGCAATGTATATACGATTGATGAAGTGAATGCGAATCTGGCAGACATTCTTCATGAAGTTGAGAAGAAAGCGCTGATTAGTCTAGATGGAGCAGTCGATTATTCTCTTCAGAGCAAGATTGTCAACGGAAAACTGTATGTAGATCAGGGAATCATTGCCGGATGTGCAGGCGGTGGATTTGAGAATATCTGTGCAGCGGCAGATATCATCAAAGGAAGAAATATCGGTGCCGATGAGTTTACATTCAGTGTATATCCTGCAAGTACACCGATTTATATGGAACTGGTGAAAAATGGAGCTATCGCAGATCTGATGGAAGCAGGAACTGTTGTGAAGACAGCATTCTGCGGTCCATGCTTCGGTGCCGGAGATACGCCTGCAAATAATGCGTTCTCCATCCGTCATACCACAAGAAACTTCCCGAACAGAGAAGGTTCGAAGCTGCAGAACGGTCAGATATCTTCGGTTGCACTGATGGATGCACGTTCGATTGCAGCCACAGCAGCAAATAAAGGATTCCTGACACCGGCAACTGCAATGGATGTGGAGTACAAGGGACAGAAATATCACTTTGATCAGAATATTTATGCAAACCGCGTCTTTGACAGCAAGGGTGTGGCAGATCCAAGCGTAGAGATCAAGTTTGGCCCGAATATCAAAGACTGGCCGGAAATGTCAGCGCTTCCACAGAATCTGGTGCTCAAAGTAGTGTCTGAGATTCATGATCCGGTGACTACAACCGATGAACTGATTCCATCCGGCGAGACTTCTTCTTATCGTTCAAATCCGCTGGGACTGGCAGAATTTGCACTTTCCAGAAAAGATCCTGCGTATGTAGGACGCGCCAAAGAAGTACAGGCAGCGCAGAAAGCGATCGAAGCTGGTAAGTGTCCGCTTGATGCACTGGAGGAGTTAAAACCGGTGATGGCAAAGATTCAGGAGAAATTCCCACAGGTAGGAGAAGGCAACGTAGGAGTCGGAAGTACGATTTTTGCAGTGAAACCGGGAGATGGTTCTGCCCGTGAACAGGCTGCATCCTGCCAGAAAGTGCTGGGTGGATGGGCGAATATTGCCAATGAGTATGCAACAAAACGATATCGTTCGAACCTGATCAACTGGGGAATGCTTCCGCTTTTGACTGATGCAGATGATAAAGCACTTCCATTTAAAAATGATGATTATATTTTCATTCCGGATGTGAGAAATGCAGTGGAAGAAAAAGCAGATGTGATCAAGGCATATGTAGTAGGAGAGGAATTAAAAGAAGTAGAGTTCCATCTTGGAGATCTGACGGATGCAGAGAGAGAGATTATTTTGAAAGGCTGTCTGATCAATTACTACAGAGGATAAGAATCAAACAAATGAAAAATCAGGGAGAATCAAAACTCTTCCTGATTTTTTTATTTTCCATGCAACAAACCGTTCCTCATCGGACTCTTATATGTGACAAACAAGTTATGATTCACACCAGATGTTGGATATGGGTTTTGAACAGTAACACAAAGAAAAAAGAAAGAGAGGGGATGCGGATGTACGATTATCAAACAAGTGCGGAAGCAGTTCTGATACGGCGGGCAAAGCGCGGAGATATCAAAGCATTTTCCGAGCTTTATTCCAGGATTTATGTAGAACTTTATAAATTTGCGTTGTATACGCTGAAGCATCCGCAGGAGGCGGAAGATGCAGTCAGTGAGACTGTGATGACCGCTTATGAGAAGATATCGAGTCTGAAGAAAGAAGAATCTTTCCGAAGTTGGATTTTTACCATTTTGAGCAATCACTGTAAAAATCAGTTCCGAAAGAGACAACTGGTATATGAGCTGGATGATGAGGTTTCCACGTCAGAGAATTTTGATTATGCTGCGTTACAGGATGTGAAGCGGGCGTTTTGGCAGTTGGAAGATGAAGAGCGTCTGATTGTTTCGTATTCTGTATTTGGAGGATATCAAAGTGACGAGATCGGGCAAATGATGCATATGAACCCGGCGACAGTTCGTTCCAGAAAGAAGAGAGCGTTGGAGAAAATGCGGACAATGCTTCAGGAAATGGAGGTATCATGATGGAAAATAAAAAAGACAGACAATTTACAGAAGAGGAAATCCAGGATCAGATCATGCAGTCAGCAGAAGAGATAGAAGTTCCGGATTCTTTAAAACCGGATAATATTGAGAAGATGCTGGCAAAGAAAAAGAAGAGAAGGACACCAGTGTACGGAATGGTGGCAGCTGCAGCAAGTTGCTGCATTATAGTCGGGGCAGCAGCGCTTTCCGGCAGAGATGTTGTTCAGGAAAAAGAGCCGGAGAAGATCGCAGAAGCAACCGCAGACCGATCAGATTCTAAAATGGCAAGTGCGAAAGATTATGAGCAGGTTTACCAGTATATCCAGGCAGCGGCAAAAGAGGAGACATCGACATATGCCGCAGGATCCGCAGGTGGTGTGGCTCTTTATGCAGAAGAAAAAGCAGCCGTGGAAGATCAGGGAGCTTCTCATTCGGATACGAACGTGAGAACCGAAGGAGTGGATGAGGGAGACACCGTAAAGACAGATGGAAAGTATCTGTATATCATGAGTATGGATCAGGTGCAGATTTTGAATATTGAATCAGAAGAGATGCAGGAAGTCGGGAAGATTTCCATGGATTCCAATGATTATTTGCTTGAGATCTACCTGAAAGACCAGAAACTGGTCTGTGTATATACCAGAGTTAGTGAAGTAACAGACCGTCAGGGAACGATCAGAGGGGAAGACCATACAGTGGCAGAAGTCTTCGATGTCAGTGATCCAACACAGCCGAAATCGCTGGGAGAGATGTCACAGAGTGGAAGTTTCCGCAGCATGCGTGTATCGGGTGATTATATGTATCTTTTAAGCACATTTTATGCAGATGTGACCGCTCTGCCTGAGGATATCAGCGCTTATGTGCCGGAAGTACAGGGGAAAGTGCTGGATAAAAATTATATTCTTCTTCCCCAGCAGGAAAAGGGCAGAGTGTATACGGTTGTGACTTCCTTCAATCTGAAAGATCCGACAAAGCAGACGGATTATCTGGCATTTTTTGGAGACAGCACACAGTGTTATGTGAGTGAAGACCATATTTATGTGTATGATACGATTTACGATGCCAAGGTTTCCAAGGTAACCCAGACTGAGATCCGAAAAGTCTCTTATAAAGATGGAAAACTGGATGGAACAGGGCATGTTGTGATCGACGGTGTGATCAACGATTCGTTCAGTATTGATGAATATGAAGGATATCTGCGAGTTGTGACCACGATCCGGGAAAATGACGACACATCCGGAGGCGTGAATCCACTGCTTCGGATTGACGGAGCCTCTGATGCATCCAGCCAGCCGGCAGATTCGACAAATACTCTTTATATTTTGAACAAAGATCTGAAAGAAGTAGGAAAGTTGGAGAATCTGGCAGAGGGAGAGCAGGTATATTCAGCAAGGTTTATGGGAGACAGCTGTTATTTTGTAACATATAAGCAGGTGGATCCACTCTTTTCAGTTGATCTGTCTGATCCGAAGAAGCCAAAAGTACTGGGTGAACTGAAAATTCCTGGATTTTCTGATTACCTGCATCCGTATGGGGATGGTCTGCTTCTTGGAATCGGAATGGATGTGGAAGAAGACGGTGCGACAGTTAACGGCGTGAAGCTGTCCATGTTTGATATTTCAGATCCGAAAGATGTAAAAGAGATCCATAAGACTGTACTGGAGGAGTGTTATTCGACAGATGTATCTTATAATTATCGGGCGGCATTTGTAGATGTGGAGAAGAATCTGATCGGATTCCCGGGATATAAAGAACAGCAGGAATACTACATCTATTCTTATGATAAAGAGAAAGGATTCACCTGTGTATTTGAGAAGACTTTGAGTGGATATTCAGATGTGAGGGGATTGTACGCAGGAGAGAGATTTTATCTGGTGACAGAAGGTACGGTAGAGTCTTATCGATTGGACAATTTTGAAAAAGTGGATGATGTGGTGTTGTAAGAGACGATAATTTCAAAGACCAGATATCAAGGGATACTTGCTGTACTTGATATCTGGTCTTTTATGTATGGAATTTTTTAGAGGATCTTTATGAAAATTTCATTGTATCCTTAAAAAATTTCAAGTATAATAAAATTCATCTTGAAAGGAATCCCTTTCAATTTTCAAATATGGCAGATAGACTGCCATTCAAAAAATGATTCCCAGATAAAGAGTGAAGAGATGGATAAAAGAAGTTATTGGTCGGGATGAACAGTAACTAAAGATCGGGAGTTTGTACAGTGATAAATTTGAGATTCATACACTGGAACTTCCGAAACTGGCAAAACATGATTATCCCGAGACAGAGCTGCTGAAATGGCTTCAGTTCATCAATGCAGAGACGGAGGAGGAATTTGAAATGGCAGCAGAAAAAAGTGAATATATTAAGAAGGCATATGAGGATCTGAATCGGATCAGCGCAGACGAGGAAAAGCGTCTGGAATATGAGGAGAGAGAGCGTGCGATCCGGGATCACCAGTATTTTTCTACGGTTTATAAAAACACCGGTCTAAAAGAAGGGCGACGTGAAGGCAGACAAGAAGGCATACAGGCTGTTGTAGAGCTGCTTCAGGAAATGGAACTGGAAAAAGAAGTGATATGTGAAAAAGTTCAGGAAAAGTTTCAGATTTCTTCAAAGGAGGCAGCACAGGAAGTGGAAAAATATTGGAAGTAAGGGCAATGGGCGACGAGGCACTTCACTGGAATGCCAAAACTGTTTTTTCCTCCCCCGCATTGATTCTAACCTAAAGAATTTATCATTTTTGCTTCCGAAACTCCCCCGGTGTCATACCATATACTTTCTTAAACGTCCGCATAAAATGTTCCGGGCTTTCATATCCGACCAGTTCACAGATTGCGGGAATGCTCAATGTAGTCTCGCGCAGCGCACGACAGGCCTGGCTCAGTTTAATGTCCTTGATGATCTGCAGAAAGGTACGTCCAGTTCCGGCTTTGATCAGAGTGCTGAAATGAGAAGTGCTGTATCCAAAGTGTTCGGCAGCTTCGTGCAAAGTGATACTGTGATAATTTTGGTTTAGATAATTTAAAACATCAGTAATAGAAGTGCCACTATATTCTTTTGTTAGAATGGACTCCATATTGTTTTCATGATAGCGCAGCAGCGTTGCCCAAAGCATCATAAGAATTGAGTTTAAAAAAGAAGAGCAGTATTTTTGATGCCCAAGATACTCGATATAAAGATCTTCAATCATAGAACGGATGACCAGATCATCTCCGGTATGGAAGATCAGATAATTTCCCTCGGTTTTGTGGTACAAAACATGAGAAAAGAAGGAAGAAAGTGCACTATCTGCAGCAAATGTCTGAAAAAATGTAGATTGAAAAGTAGATGCACGCACAATGATGTTCAAAGCAGTACTGTCGTCAAAAATACCAATACTGTGTTTTGTATTTGGCGGGATAATGCAGATATCGCCTTCTTTTAACATGTGTTGGATTCCCTGGATCGTGGTGTTAACAGTTCCTTCATAAACACATAAAATTTCAAAAAATTCATGCTGATGTGTGAACACAGGAGTGTATCGATAGTGTTTGCTTAGCAAAATATTCCCTGGAATGTTGACAAAGAGATCATTCTCTTCCATGTAGGAAACCCACTCTTTGTTGTGGATCGCAGGAATAAAGATTCTATGCTGGATAATATAGTCCCGGTCAAGTGTTTCCAGATATTCTGAAAAAGTTTCCGGATGCTGTGTCTCGTGCAGATACACATCCCGGTAAAACAGTTCATCTTCTTCATAAGCAGAGATAAAATCTCTGAAATTTTCTTTTGTAACTTTCATAATTTGACTCCATAGCGAAATAATTTTGAGATGCGACAGTTGCATTATAACATGAAAACTGTATATCTGAAAAAAAGTCAGTGTTTTTTCGAAAAAAAGTCAATTGGATAAATCTGTAAAAGTTTTAAGATATAAGCAAAGAAAAGAAACGGAGGTACCAAAAGGTGAACAATTTAGAAAAGAAAGTAAAAAGGGGATTATGGAGACAAAGAATTGGCTATGGCTCTTCAGACTTTGCGTGCAATCTGATCTGGCAGATGATCTCTTTGTATTTGTTATTCTTCTATACAAATGTGATGCATTTGAACGCAGGAGCAGTCAGTATTATGTTTCTTGTGACAAAGGTAATTGATGGTATTTCAGATCTGGTTGTGGGATTTCTGATTGACAAAACGAATACTCGTTGGGGAAAATCAAGACCGTGGATTCTATTTGGTGCGGTTCCATTTGGAATCACTGCAGTTCTTGCATTCAGTGTGCCGGATATCTCTCAGACAGGAATGCTGATCTATGCATATGTAAGTTATATTTTATTGTCTACAGCATATACCGTGGTAAACATCCCAATGGCATCGATTTTGCCGGCATTGAGTGAGGATCCACATGAGAGAACCGTTCTGGCATCCTGCAGAACATTTTTCTCATCCATCGGTTCCACTGTTGTCAGTGCATTTGCCCTGACACTGGTTGACAAATTTGGAAACGGAAATCAGGCGCTTGGCTTTCGGATCGTGATGATGATCTTTGGGGTGATCGGATGTCTTGTATTTTTCTTCTGTTTCTTCAATACAAAGGAACGAGTGAATACATATTCTGAAAAAGTAAGCCTGAAAGCAAATATTTCTTGTCTGCTTCACAACACACCATGGAAATTGTTTGCATTGAATATTGTATGGTTCTTTGGCGGATATGTAATCCAGGCAGGAGCCGTGATCTACTATTTTACATATGTAGTGGGAAACGAATCACTGGTTCAGGTTGTGGCAACGATCACAACATTAGTTCCGATCATTGCAAACCTGTGTGCTCCATTCCTGGTAAAACTGACATCCAAGCGAAATCTGATGACAATCGGAAATTTAGTCCATTCAGCAGGGTTAGCGATTATCTTTTTTGGCGGAACGAATGTACCGGTACTTTTGACAGCAGCAGTGATCGCGGCAGCCGGATATGGTTTGAAAGGAAGTATGCACTTTGCAATGCAGCCGGATCCGGTTGACTATGGTGAGTGGAACAGCGGAGTGAATACAGCCGGAACTTTATCGGCAGTAAATGGATTTATCGGAAAACTGGGAATGGCGATTGCCAGCAGTCTGGGTGCGGCCCTGCTCGCATTTGGAGGATTTGATGCAGATCTGGCAGTACAGACGGCAACAGCACAGAATTATATTACAGCAATGTACATCTGGGTACCGATCGTGATGAATGTGGCATCTATGATTACAATGTCATTCTATAACCTGGATAAGATTTATCCGAACATTATCAAAGAGCTGGATGAAAGGAGAAAAGTATCATGCCAGAAATAAGTTCTGATCTGAATATGGTCCGGGTGACCAATGAAGCATTTTTAAAGAAAGCGGATGCGTGTGCGCCCAAATTAAAGGAAACAATGGTATATCCTACAGGCATTGTGGAAATCCAGGATACAGGTGCGGACTATCCGATTGCAGTCCAGACAGACAGTGCAGACAATCTGAGAAAACATGCATTGAAAAAAGGAGATAAGCTTTGTTTGGATTTTGGAGATCATCAGGTGGGATATGTGACACTGAAATTGTCATCAGTAGGAAGTCCGCAGGATGCACCGGCATTTTTTAAATTAAAGTTTGGTGAGATTGCAAAGGAAATGACAGAGAAATCCGAAGAATATGACGGCTGGATCAGTCGCGGCTGGATACAGGAAGAGTATTTCCATGTAGATGCGCTTCCGACAGCATTGGAACTCTCAAGAAGATATGCGTTCCATTATCTGGAAATCGAGGTTTTGGATACTTCCATGAAGTGGCAGCTTGTTGTAGATGAAGCAGTGTGCAGAAGTGTTTCTGCGGTCAGCACAGAGGAGACAAAAAGTTTTCCAAGTGAAGACCAGATGATTCAAAAGATTGATAAAGTCAGTCTTCGAACACTTCAGAACTGTATGCAGTCAGTGTTTGAGGATGGTCCAAAGAGAGATCGAAGACTCTGGCTGGGAGATCTGAGACTGCAGGCACTGGCAAATTATGAGACTTTTAAAAACTATGATCTGGTGAAACGGTGCCTGTATCTGTTTGCAGGGCAGACGAAGGACAACGGACAGGTAGGAGCTTGTCTGTTTATCGAACCACAGATTATTGTGGATGATACCTTTTTGTTAGATTACTCCATGTTTTTTGGCGCTTCTCTTCTGGATTATTATGAAGCAACAAAAGACGAAGAGACACTTAGAGATCTGAGTGCATGTGCATACCGTCAGATGGAGATTGCAAAAGAACAGTTTGATGAAAAGAATCTGCTTGTGTCGGGAGAAGGATTCTGGGGATTTATTGACTGGACGGAAGGTCTGGACAAGCAGGCAGCAATGCAGGGGGTTTATATCTACTGTGCAAAACAGGTACAGAAGATCGCAAAGATACTGGGAGATACAAAAAAAGCAGAAGAACTTGAGGCAGAGGCAAAGGAAAAAACAGAAGCAGCAAGAGCATATCTTCTGGATGCAGAGACAGGACTTTTTGTAAGTGGAAAAGAAAGACAGTTAAATTATGCAAGCCAGGTGTGGATGATACTCTCAGGAGCAGTCAGTGCGGAAGAAGGCGGGCAGATTCTGGATCGCGTGATTGCGGTGAACCCGGAAAAAGGAATGGTGTCACCATATATGAATCATCATTTTGTGGAAGCCCTTCTTGTATGCGGCAGAAAAGAGCAGGCCATGGATTTCATGAAATACTACTGGGGCGGAATGATCGAGCATGGAGCAGATACGTTCTGGGAGTTGTACAATCCAAAGAATCCGTCGGAATCTCCATATGGCTCCAGTATTGTGAACAGTTATTGTCACGCATGGAGCTGTACACCGGCATATTTACTTAGAAAATATTACGCAGAATAAACGGAGGGTACAGAACATGGTAAAGAAAACAGTAAAAATCAATACAATGCAAGAGGCAGATCGGTTTAACAAGATCTGCAGCCGGTTTGACTGTGATATGGATTTGGCAAGAGGAAAGTATTATGTAGATGCAAAATCGATCATGGGGATTTTCAGTCTTGATTTAAGCGAACCGTTGGAATTGGTTGCGGATACGGATGAAGAAGAAAAGATTGAAGAAATGTTTGCAGATTTTATTCAGAAATAAAGAGGAGAAGGATCATGGATGTAAAACAGATTGTAAGTCAGATGACACTGGAAGAGAAAGCGGTAATGTGTTCCGGAGCAGATTTCTGGCATACAGAAAAAAACGATCGTCTGGGAATCCCTGCTTCTATGGTAAGTGATGGACCTCACGGACTCAGAAAACAGCCGGATGAAAGCAACGGAGATCATCTGGGATTAAACGATGCGATCGAGGCGGTTTGTTTTCCGGCAGCATGTGCAACCGCAAGTTCCTTTGACAGAGAGCTTCTGCATGATATGGGAGTGACATTGGGAAAAGAATGTCAGGCAGAAGGCGTTTCAGTACTTCTTGGACCGGCTGTCAATATCAAGCGCTCCCCTTTATGTGGAAGAAATTTTGAATATCTGTCAGAAGATCCGTATCTGGCAGGAGAACTGGCAGCATCCTATATCAACGGAGTTCAATCTCAAAATGTGGGAACATCGATTAAACATTTTGCAGCAAATAATCAGGAGAATGAAAGAATGTCAGTGTCTGCAGAGGTGGATAAGCGTACACTAAGAGAGATTTATTTTCCGGCATTTGAGACGGCAGTGAAAAAAGCGCAGCCATGGACGGTGATGTGCTCTTATAATCGTCTGAATGGAACATATGCGTCAGAACACAAATGGCTTTTGACAGATGTTCTCAGAAATGACTGGGGATTCGAAGGGTACGTGATGTCTGACTGGGGCGCTGTCAGGAATCGCGTCAAAGGAATCATTGCCGGAATGGATCTGGAAATGCCGGGAAGCGGCGGAGCAAATGACAGGGCGATTATCCAGGCAGTACAGGAAGGAAGTCTGAAAGAGGAGACACTGGATCTCGCAGTAGAGCGTATCTTGAATATTGTATACCGATACGCGGAGAACCGTCGAAATGAAGAGTTCTCTCGTGAAAAGGACCATCAGAAGGCAGCTGAGATTGCAAGACAGTGTATCGTTTTGCTGAAAAATGAGGCACAGGTACTTCCGCTTTCCGCAAATGAGAAGATTGCGTTAATTGGAGGATTTGCAGAGAAACCACGTTATCAGGGTGGAGGAAGCTCTCACATTAATTCACATGCAGTACCCTGTGCAGTTCAGTTAAAAGATCAGTATGGAAATATGACTTATGCAAAAGGGTTTACCACGGATGTGGATCAGTATGAAGAGGCTTTGGAGAAAGAGGCTCTGGAAGTGGCAGGACAGTCAGACAAGATCGTAGTCTTTGCAGGACTTCCGGATGTGTTTGAATCAGAAAGCTACGACAGAGAACATATGCGCCTTCCGAACTGCCAGAATCAGCTGATTGAAAAACTGACAAAGCTTGGGAAACCGGTGATCGTAGTTCTTCACAATGGTTCTCCGGTAGAAATGCCGTGGGTGGATCATGTTTATGGAATTGTAGAAGCGTATCTGGGAGGAGAGGCTGTTGCGGAGGCTGTCATGGATATTTTATACGGAAGAGCAAATCCATGCGGAAGACTGGCAGAGACATTTCCAAGACAACTGGAAGACAATCCGAGTTATCTGAATTTCCCGGGAATGCAGAAACAGGTCAATTATGCAGAAGGAATTTTTGTAGGATATCGGTATTATGATGCACGTAAGATGGACGTACTGTTCCCGTTTGGATATGGACTGAGTTATACGGAGTTTTCATACAGCAACCTGACAATCGACAAGTCCCGGATTGCGGCAAAGGATACGCTGATGGTCAGTCTGGATGTGACGAATACGGGCAGTATGGAAGGAAAAGAAATTGTGCAGCTATATGTTTCCGACAGGACACGTTCCGCAATCCGACCGGTGCGTGAATTGAAAAACTTTGCGGCAGTCACACTGAAACCGGGAGAGACAAAGACGGTTTCTATGGAATTGGATTACCGGGCATTCGCATGGTACAATACAGAGCAGAAAGACTGGTATGCAGCAGGCGGAACGTACGAAATCTGCATTGGAAAATCGTCCAGAGATATTGTGATGCGTATCGAAGTGGTGCTGGAAAATGAGAAAGAAAAGCTTCCGGAGATTGATGAAAATGTGATGATCGGAGATTTGATGGACTGTGTGAAAACTGCAGATTATGTTGAAGAAAGACTAATGCCGTATATCGGAGAATTTATCGGAAAGACTTCTATAAAAGAGATGGATGAAATGGAACGCAGCATGGTGCATTATATGCCTCTTAGCTCTTTGAGAAGTTTCACAAAGCTGGACAATGAAGGATTGGGAGAGTTGGTAGACGAGCTGAAAAATCATGTGAGATAATTGAGAGTCCTGCATTGAACATTTTCAGGCAGTATGGTATTATTTTAAATAGAAAACGGTAAGGAAAAAGGAGAGAAAGCAAGACGGGTTCTCTCCTTTTTCCGTATATCCGTGAAAAGAGGTTAAATGCAGATGATTTTTGATACACATGCACATTATGATGACAGACAGTTTGAAGAAGACAGAGCAGAATTACTAGGTTCTATGCAGGAACAAGGAGTAGGGATGATCGTGGATGCGGGTTCAGATATTGCATCCTGGGATAAGATCGGACAGTTGACAGAGCAATATTCTTTCATATATGGTGCGATCGGAGTACATCCGGATGAAGTGGGAGAATTGGACGAGGAGAAGATGCAGCGAATGGAAAAGCTGCTTTCCGGAGAAAAGATGGTTGCGGTCGGAGAGATCGGGCTTGATTATTACTGGGATAAAGAGAAGCGTGATTTACAGAAAAAATGGTTTATCCGGCAGTTGGAGCTTGCAAGACGGCTGGATCTGCCGGTGATCATTCACAGCCGCGAAGCGGCGGCAGACACCATGGAGATCATGAAGCAGCACGCCAAAGGACTGGATGGAGTGATCCACTGTTTTTCTTATTCTCTGGAACAGGCGAAAGAGTATGTAAAGATGGGGTTTTATCTGGGAATCGGCGGGGTTGTTACATTTAAAAATGCTAAAAAATTAAAAGAAGTGGTACAGGAGATCCCGCTGGAAGCGCTGGTTCTGGAGACAGACAGTCCGTATCTGGCGCCGGTTCCGCACAGAGGAAAACGTAACAATTCTCAGAATCTGGTTTATGTAGCAGAAGAGATTGCTGTATTGAAGGGTGTTTCTTACGAAGAGGTTGTAAGACAGACAACAGAAAATGCAAAAAAATTGTATCGATTGGAAAAGTAGAGAAAGAGGTGTGCAGATGAAAGAACCAACAGTTGGAAATCCGCAGAATACGATCGCGGTGCTTCAGAAATATAATTTTGTGTTTCAGAAAAAGTTCGGACAGAATTTTTTAATAGATACGCATGTATTAGATAAGATTATCGGATCTGCAGAGATTACAAAGGATGATTTTGTTCTGGAAATCGGACCGGGAATCGGAACGATGACACAGTATCTGGCATGTGCAGCAGGCAAGGTGGCGGCTGTGGAGATTGACAAAGCATTGATCCCGATTCTTGAGGATACACTGGATGGCTATGATAATGTGCAGGTGATCAATGAAGATGTCCTGAAGGTGGATATTGCTGAACTGGCAAAAAGAGAAAATGACGGAAAGCCAATTAAAGTGGTGGCAAATCTTCCATATTATATTACCACACCGATCATTATGGGATTGTTTGAAAATCATGTTCCAATGAAGAGCATTACCGTCATGGTTCAGAAAGAGGTTGCAGACCGGATGCAGGTGGGGCCGGGAACCAAGGATTACGGAGCACTGTCACTTGCGGTTCAGTATTATGCAAAACCGTATATTGTAGCGAATGTACCGCCGAACTGTTTTATGCCGCGTCCGAAGGTCGGATCAGCGGTTATCCGTCTTGACAGATATGAAGAACCGCCGGTACAGGTAAAGGATGAAAAACTGATGTTCCGGATCATTCGTGCGTCTTTCAATCAGAGAAGAAAAACTCTGGCAAATGGACTGAAGAATTCACCGGAGCTGAATTTTACAAAGGAGCAGATCGAGGCAGCGATCGAGCATCTGGGCAGAGGCCCAAGCATTCGGGGAGAAGCTCTGACTTTGGAGGAATTTGCAAAGCTTGCGAATGATTTCAGTGATTTGTAAGAGGTGATCGAAGTCGGTCAATGATACAAATTCATAAATATTTTATATACAGTTAATTGTATCAATATAAAATTTTTAGTATAATAGAAAAATATAAAGCAAAAGACGGAAGGAGAGGTTATATGCAGAGAGACATTGAGAACATCATTTTTGAGAACACCCCTAAGATACAGGAACTTGCACGGATCTGTGAGTCGAATACAGCGATCGATAAAGAACTGTATACGAAATATGAAGTAAAAAGAGGTCTTCGTGACTTAAACGGAAAAGGTGTACTGGCAGGGCTGACGAATATTTCAGATATTGTCAATACAAAGATCGTGGATGGAAAAGAAGTTCCGTGTGAAGGAAGCCTCTACTACCGTGGATATAATATCAAGGAGCTGATCGGCGGATTTTTGAAGGCAGAGCATCCGGGATTTGAAGAGACGACATACCTGCTTCTGTTTGGTGAACTTCCGACAAAGGCACAGTTGGATGATTTTCGCAGTATGATCGCAGAACGCCGGACACTTCCGCCGAATTTTGTGAGAGATGTGATCATGAAAGCGCCAAGCAGTGATATGATGAATAATATTTCTCGTTATATTTTGAGTATGTATACTTATGATGACAAGGCAGATGATATTTCAATCCCGAATGTACTTCGTCAATGCCTGAACCTGATCAGTCAGTTTCCAATGTTTATGGTATATGCCTATCATGCATATAACTACAGAAGAGGACAGGATCTTTATATTTATGCGCCACGTCCGGAGCTTTCCGCAGCAGAGAATATTCTGATGATGCTGCGGGAAGACAGAAAGTATACTGCACTGGAAGCAGAGATTCTGGATATGGCGCTTGTACTGCATATGGATCATGGCGGTGGTAACAACTCTACGTTTACGACACACGTTGTTACATCTTCCGGTACGGATACCTATTCTACGATCACGGCAGCGATGGCTTCCCTGAAAGGACCGAAGCATGGCGGAGCCAATGTAAAAGTGACACAGATGTTTGATGATATGAAGCGGACTTTGACAGACTGGACAGATGAAGAGCAGATCCGTCAGTATCTGGAAGCCCTTCTGGATAAGCAGGCATTTGATAAAAAGGGTCTGATCTATGGAATGGGACATGCGGTGTATTCTATTTCCGATCCGCGAGCAGATGTATTCCGCGCGTTTGTAAAGCAGCTTGCACAGGAAAAAGGCTGTGAGGCAGAGTATGCCCTTTATGAGAAGGTGGAACATATGGCTCCGGAGGTAATTGCCGAGAAACGTAAGATCTACAAAGGCGTCAGTGCGAATGTAGATTTTTACAGCGGTCTGGTGTACAGTATGCTGGATCTTCCGCCGTCACTGTATACACCGATTTTTGCAGCTGCGCGTATCGTAGGATGGAGTGCGCATCGTCTGGAAGAGCTGAAGAATGCGGATAAGATTATTCGTCCGGCATATAAGCCGTTGGCGCCGCATCGGGAATATATAAAATTAGATGACAGGTAGAGAGAAAGATGAAAGATGAATTTTACTTTCCATCCAAAGATGGAAATACAGAGATTCATACAATTGAATGGAAACCGGAAGGACAGGTAAAGGCAGTCCTGCAGTTGAGTCACGGGATGGTTGAGTATGTTGACAGATATTCGGAGTTTGCAGAATATCTCTGCGAAAAAGGATTTTATGTGGTCGGCAACGATCATCTGGGACATGGAAAGTCAGTACAGAGTAAGTCAGAGTATGGATTTTTTAATGAAAAATATGGGAATGCATGCGTGATTGGAGATTTACATACCTTAAGACAGAGAACCATGAAGAAATATCCGGATGTTCCCTATTTTATGTTAGGTCATAGTATGGGATCTTCTCTGCTGCGCCAGTATATCCAGATGTATGGCAATGGATTGAGTGGTGCCATCATTATGGGAACGATGGCAGAGCAGAATAAAGCTGCTTTGAAGCTGGGAAAGGATCTGTGCAGAGTACTGGCTGCTTTAAGAGGCTGGCATTATCGGAGCAAGATGGTGGACAGAATGGTAAATGGCCCGTTTTCCAAGAAGTTTAAACCGGCAAGGACAAGAGCAGACTGGGTGACCAGCGATACCGAAAAACTGGATCAATATGTCTCAGATCCTTTGTGTTCTTTTGTGTTTACAGTAAATGCATATTACCATATGTTTTGTGGGATTCAGCAGACACAGAAGCGGGAAAGTATTTACATGATACCCAAGACGTTGCCTATTTTTATGGTGTCGGGATCCGATGATCCGGTTGGCCGATTTGGAAAAGGGGTTCGAAAGATTTATGAGAAGTACCGTGCAGCAGGGATACAGGACGTGACGCTGCGGCTTTATGCAGGGGACAGACATGAGATTTTGAACGAGACAGATCGGGATCAGGTATATCAGGATCTATATGAATGGATGCAGAACAGGATATAGAAAACAAAAGATTCCGCTGAAACCACACAGATTTGTATGGGTTCAGCGGAAGTTTTATTTCTTTGTATCCATATAGTTGTAGAGAGTAAATTTTGAAATCCCTAAGATAGAAGCGACTTTATCTCCCGATTTTGTGATCAGAAAAGCGCCAGCCTGATTGAGAGTCTGTACGACTTTGACTTTATCGTCTTTTGTCATCAGTGCCACTGGTTTTCCAATCTCGGATAAAGCCTGCTCGATCAATGTATCCAACAATTCAGAAACATTGTGTGTGATCTGAGGTGTTGGTTGTTTCGGATGGTTGGCGTCGTTTTTTCCAGTGTCTCTGATATCGGTAAAGGAGTGAAGAAGCTGTTCGGCGGCAGACAGAGCCGTGATATCGTAATTGATAGAAAATATATAAGCCAGAATGCCGTGTACATCTTTGATATAGAAAGTGGAAGATTTTAACAGCCTTCCATCTTCAGTTCGGGTCAGATAGGAATATTGATCCTGGAGTGTTGACGGATCTGCATGAATTGCTTCCAGTACGACATTGGATGCACTGTCTCCGGATTTTCGGTTTGTAACATGGCCGTTTTCTATGTATAAGATTGTATTTTCTATTCCATGCCGGACATCGTGGATCACGATTTCACAGGCATCACCAAAGTGTTGTGCCAGGCCGCAGGCAATCTGTTTTAATAAATCAAAAGAGTATCCCATGATCATGTCCTTTCCTGTTAATCATATTGTATGTTCTTATCATATCACAAATTTATAACAAAGACTAAAAAAGTTTTAGATATCTGAAAATATTTCAGATAATTCAGTTGAATTTGTATAATGATGATAGTATTCTATAAGTAAGAATGGAATCGAAAGGAATATGGAATATAAGGAGGTATTCTATGAAATTATTAGTAAAAAATGGAAGGATTGCGACTGATTCCGAGGTATTTCAGGGAGATATTCTGATAGAAGGCGAAAAAATAAAGGCGGTGGGGATGGATTTATCGGAAGCAGATGCAGAAGTAATCGATGCGACAGATTGTTATGTCATACCAGGCGGAGTGGATGTCCATACACATATGGATCTTCAGGCAGGAAAATATCGTGCAGTGGATGATTTTTACGATGGGACAGTGGCAGCGGCGTGCGGCGGGACTACGACAATTGTAGATCATATGGCATTTGGACCCAAAGGGTGCAGTCTTTGGCATCAGGTAGACGAGTATCATCGTCTTGCCGATGGAAAAGCAGTGATCGACTATGGATTTCATGGAGTGATCCAGCATGTCAATGCATCCATTTTACAAGAGATGAAAGAGATCGCAGAACAGGAAGGAATCACCAGTTTTAAGATTTATACGACATATGATGATATGCTGACAGATGATGAGATTTTTCAGGTGCTGCAGGAAGCAAAAAAGGATGGGATCGTCATTGCCGTACACTGTGAGAATGATGGTGTGATCAATTATCTGCGCGGCAAATATCGGGAAGCAGGCTGCAGTGAGCCGAAATATCATCCGCTCAGCAGACCGGCACACTGCGAAGCAGAAGCCATCGACAGATTGCTGCATCTGGCAGCCATGGCAGATGACGCACCCCTTTATATCGTACATTTGTCCAGTAAAGAGGGACTGTTGGAAGTGATGAAAGCGCGCTCAGCAGGGCAGAAGCATTTTGCAGTTGAGACGTGTACACAGTATTTAACACTGACAGATGATCTGTATGAGGATAAAAAAGAAGGACTGAAAGCAATCATGTCTCCGCCACTTCGAAAGATAGAGGATAACGAAGCATTGTGGCAGGCTTTGACAGATGGAGTGATCGATACGGTTGCTACTGATCATTGTCCGTTCAATTTTGAAAAAGAGAAGCAGGCCGGGGCAGAGGATTTTACGGCATGTCCGAATGGGGCGCCGGGAGTGGAGGAACGGATGAGGATCCTGTTTTCGGAAGGAGTCATGAAAGGACGGATTACATTGCCGCAGATGGTACAGTATCTATGTACGAATCCAAGCCGGATGTATGGACTGTATCCACAGAAAGGAACGATTTTACCGGGAGCAGATGCAGATCTTGTGATTTTAGATCCCCGAAAAGAACGAATCCTGACCCATGCAGATATGCACAGTGCAGTAGACTACACCTGTTATGAGGGAATGTCGGTGAAAGGTGAGATCGAGCTGGTGATGCAGAGGGGACATATCATTGTAAAAGACAATCAGTTCCTGGGAAAACCGGGGGATGGGCATTATCTGAAACGGAAGAAAAGTATATTAGCAGAATAAGAAAAGGATGGACAACAGTATGGATTTTATAATTCGAAATATGACAGAGCAGGATACACAGGAAGTAATGGATATGATGCGTGTTTTTTATGCATCTCCGGCAGTGCAGAGCAACGGTTCAGATGAGATTTTTGAAAACGATATCAAGAATTGTGTCAGTGGAAGTCCGTATCTGGAAGGTTATATTTTTGAAAAGGAAGGACAGATTTTGGGCTATGCAATGGCGGCAAAAAGCTTTTCGACAGAATTTGGAAAGCCATGTGTATGGATTGAAGATCTGTACATGAAGCCAGAGAGCAGAGGCCTGGGAATCGGAAGCAAGTTTTTTGAATACATAGAAGAAAAGTATTCGGATGTTGTTGTGCGTCTGGAAGTGGAAGAGGAAAACGAAAGGGCAGTTCATGTCTATAAAAAGGCAGGCTATGAAGTGCTTCCATATATGGAGATGATTCGGAAATAAACCATCAATTATAGAAAGATCTGAAAGTGGAAATTCTTTTAGGTCTTTTTTCTATGGATTTTATTTTTAGACATTGTGTATTTTAACTTAAAATGCTATAATGAAAATATAATTTTAGTGCAAAATGCTTAAAATGGTTTGGCTCAATGAGGTTGGAAAGCAGGAGGTGCAGCAGCAGTGAAATGTGATGAAAAATTAGTCAGATTGGAAGAAACCTATGGGGATTGGGTGAAAAAGGATCAGGAAAATTGTCGATTAAGTTCTGGGGCAATGACAAAGAAATTATATCCGTACAAAGCCCTGTTTTCTCCAATCCAGGTCAATAAGACGATGATCAAGAACCGTGTAGTAATGGGACCTATGGGGAATCTGAATATGTGTGAGGAGTCTGGACGTCCAAATGACAAGATGCTCCAGTACTTTTTTGCCCGTGCAAAAGGAGGAACCGGCCTTTTGACAACAGGGCTGATCCCTGTCAGTCATGGGATTGATCCAACAGTTACAGAAGTGGATGATCTGTCATTGTTTCCTCGGATCGATCATGCAAGGACCGTATTCGCGGGCTGGCGGGATCTGGCGCAGGGAGTGCACGCTTATGGAAGTAAGATTTTTATTCAGATTACACCGGGATTGGGAAGAGTCGGACCTCCGACGTGTGTGATGACAAAGCATAAGATCCCAGTATCGGCGTCTGTGAATCCGAGTTTTTATATTCCGCAGCTTCCATGCATTCCATTGACGGATGCTAACTTGAAAAAAATTGTAAAAAATTGTGGGCAGGCAGCAGCTGATGCCAGGGAGATGGGGTTAGATGGTATTTATCTGCATGGTCATGAAGGATATTTGCTGGAACAGATGACAAATCCTGCATTTAACAGAAGACAGATGGGACGTTATAAAGACTATGAACTGTTTGGTCTTGATATTATCCGTGAGATCAGGAAACGGGCGGGGGATACGTTCCCGATCATGTATCGGATCGATCTGTCTTTAGCGCTGAATGAAACATATCAGGAACGAATGGATGAAGTGAGCAACCTGAAGAAATTTAAGAATGGAAGAACGATCAAGGATACCCTGCACTATATGGCAAAACTGGTTCGTGCAGGAGTGGATCTGTTTGATGTGGATCTGGGCTGCTATGATAACTGGTGGCTGCCGCATCCACCGGAAGGAATGCCGGCCGGATGTTTTCTTGATATTTCTAAAATTGCGAAAGAATTTTTCCGCAGAAACAACATCAAGTCGAATGTCGGAGTCGATGTTCCGGTGGTTGCAGTCGGAAAACTGGGATATCCGGATATTGCGGAACAGGCGATCCGGGACGGGGACTGTGACATGGTAATGCTTGCCCGGCCTTTACTTGCAGATCCAGATTGGTGCAATAAGGCATTTGCCGGTAATGTAGAAGAAATCAGACCGTGTATCGGCTGTCAGGAAGGATGTGTGAATGAGTTTATCCTGGGTGGACACCCACAGTGCGCAGTGAATCCACGGACCGGATTTGAAGAACGTTTTCCGGAAACCTTCACACCAGCTGAAAAACCAAAGAAAATTGCGGTTGTGGGCGGCGGACCTGCAGGAATTACCTTTGCGCTGATCGCAGCAAAACGGGGACATGAAGTGACATTATATGAAAAATCAGAAAAACTGGGCGGTAAGATTGCAGCAGGAAGTATTCCGAAGATCAAATTCGATCTTCGCAATTATCTGGCATATCTGGAAAAACAGGTAGAGCTATGTCAGAAAGAGCATCAGCTTCAGGTATATACAAACACAACGGTAACTACAGAATTTTTGAAGGAAAAGGCATATGATTCTGTTATTTTTGCATATGGAACCAAGGAGATCTTCCCGCCATTTGAGGGCAGAGAAGAAGCCAATCTGATTCTTGGAACAGAGCTTTTAGAACATCCGGAGAAAGCGGAAAATGCGAAGAATATCGTTATCGTAGGAGGCGGTGTGGTTGGATGTGAGACAGCACACTGGCTGGCAAATGAATATGGAAAGAATGTTACTGTTCTGGAAATGCTGCCTCATTTTATGGTGGGAGTCTGTACGGCAAACAGAGGACATTTATTACATTATCTGGAGAAATCAGGCGTCCGTCTGTTTAACTGCACAAAAGTAAAAGCCCTGGCCAAAGATGGAGTTTATGTGGAACAGAATCAGTCTTCTACTGTACCGGATCCGTATAATACCTGGCAGCCATTGCTTCCGCCGAATATTCCAAATCCAATGGAAAAAGCGATCAAAGAAGAAATCGTAGAGAAGAAGATCCCGGCGGATCTGATCGTTCTGGCAATGGGGGGAAAAGCAGACGAAACCTTTTTCTTTGAAGCAGGAGAGGAACATCTGGCGAAAGAAATTTATAATATCGGAGACAGCAGCCGTGCAGGCAGAGTTCTGGAGGCTGTACGTGGGGCTTATCATCTTGCAGTGCGTATTTAAAGAGGAGAGAAAAAGCTATGAGCAGAGAGACAAAAATTATTGCATTGACAGGAAAGGGTGGCGTAGGGAAGACTTCTATTTCAGCAGCTCTTGTCAAACTTCTGGTGGAAGAATTTCCGGAAAAGAAGATCCTTGCGATTGATGCAGACCCGGCGATCGGCCTGGCTACAGCGCTTGGGATCGAGCCGGAACTGACACTGGATGATATTAGAAATGAAATCGTTGCAAACGTAGAGGATGGGAACACAAGAGAAGCAATGGAATTGTTGTCAGAGTCCAGGTATAAAATTGCCGAAGCGATCGTAGAAAAAGAAGGATTTGCGTTTCTCGCGATCGGGCGGCCGGAGTCCGCAGGGTGCTATTGCAGGATCAATTCTTATTTGAAAGAAGTCATTACCATGATCTCGGAACAGTTCGATTATGTGGTGATCGATGGAGAAGCAGGGATCGAGCAGATCAATCGAAGAGTCATGGAAAAAGTCACCCATTTGCTGTTAATCTCGGATACCAGCAAGAAAGGTCTGGAAGTGATCAAAACCATCGAAAATGTTGCAATGGAGCTGGTGAAATATGATCGGATTGGTTTGATTGTAAATCGAGTGGAAGACCCGGAGATGATGGAAAGACTGGATACCAGAGGGGTGGAGCTGCTGGCGGCAGTGCCATCTGATAAAAAGCTGGCGTTGTATGATTTTGAAGGACGGAATATTATGGAACTTCCGCAAGAATCGCCTGTTATAACAAATGTGAGGGCGGCAATGCAGAAATTTGGTATTCTGCCATAAGTGTCAGGAGGGCTGTTATGAAAGATCTAAAACATATGATCTATTTTGAAAAACTACTGGACAATGCCTGTAATGATCTGGTACGGGAGGCACAGAAGGAAAACAGAATTGCTGTTGGTTATACCTGTTTTCATATTCCGGAAGTGTTATTGAATCTGGATAATTGCTTTTCTGTCAGACTGCGGGCGCCGTACATGGGTTCTACGGAAATTGCAACGTACTATCTGGCAAGCAGCGCCTGTGAATTTTCCAGAGCGCTTCTGGAGCGTGCGATCGAAGGTGGATTTCAATTTTTGGATGCGATTGCCGGGGTGGACATTTGTGAATGTATGAACCGATGCTATGAAAATATGGAATTACTGGAGATCCAGGGAAAAGAAAAAGACAAATTTTTTATCAGCTACGTGGATGTTCCCGGAAAAGATGAGGAGATCACAGTAGAACATGTAGTGGAACAGCTCAGAAGAAAAGTACTGGAACCATTGCATGAACGGTATGGAACAGATATCTCCGATGAGGCAATGCGAAAAGCGGTGGAAAAACACAATGAAATCTGTCGGATCATTTCTGAGATGGGTGAGATGCGAAAAGCAGAAAATCCAGTGATCACAGGGGCAGAATTTCATAAAATTGTTCTTGCGACCTATGTCTGCCCAAAAGATCTGATTCTGGACAAATTGCGGGAAACTTTGGAGGAGCTTAAGCACAGAGAACCAGATAAAAAGTCGAGATTCCGTGCAAGAGTCGTAATCGTTGGCGGAGAAATCGATGATCCGGATATGATCGAGCTGGTGGAAGACAGCGGAGCATATGTTGCCGCAGACAGATTTTGTTATGGATCGATCCCGGGACGTCAGGAGATTGTATTAAACGATGACGAAGATGCGCTCACTCAGATCGTACGGATCAATATTGAGCAGACTGCCTGTCCGAGATACGTGACGCCGAATAAGATCAGATACAGACAGGATCAGGCGGCGAAGCTGGTGGAAGAATATCATGCAGATGGAATTATCTATGAGCAGATGAAATTCTGTTCCTACTGGTCCTTTGAGCGGACACTGCAGAGTCATGTCCTGGCGGAGGAGTACGGAATTCCGACGTTATCCATTGACCGGCCGTATCAGGCAAAATCAAGCGGACAGCTTCGAACAAGGGTGCAGGCGTTTGTGGAGAGTCTGGAAATCAAGAAAATCAAAGCACGCAGAGAGGAGGCCGGGAAATGAGACGAAGAACGAAGATCCAGAAGTTGAAAAAAGCACTTCCGGGAATCATAAAAGATGTCAGACATTATGCGAAACCACGGGTGAAGCTGCATAATGAAGGACTGGGAGATTACTATACAGAAGGGTATCGTTCGCTGAATCAAAGGGAATGGAAAGGCGTAAAAGATACGGCATATGATTTCGCTTCCTGGTTAAAAGTATATGGATACATGGCGGTAACACTTGGAAAACATCCGGTAGCGCTGACCAGATCATTTATGCGTTATCCATGGATGGCATCTTACCTGACAGTAGCAAATATGTTGGACCGGCACAAATTGGGGCTGCGGGGAAAGCAGCTGCGCTATACACAGGAACAGTTTTATGGAGTCGTACATAACTCCGTAGATGTGATCGCCAAGATTATTGAACGAGACGAAAATCTGAATTCACCACATAATAAGAGGGCTGCAAAACTGCGCGCAAAGACCGTGATGTTTGATGAGATGACCCCGTCGATCATTATGGCAGGGTTTCCAATGCTGGACTGGATCGATATTGCCATGTCACCGGTCTGTCTGCCGGGAGAAGTCGATCAGAATGCAAATATCATGTATGTAGATGCGGCAGAGCGTATGGGTCTGGCGGCAGATGTATGTCCACTTCCATCTGCAGAGGTCGGCTGTGCGATCGTGGACGATTACCCACAGGTGGGAAGTTCTTTTATTACAAGTTCCATGCCATGTGACGGGTCTCTTGGAGCGGCATTGTTTATGGATCGTTATATGAAAAAAGTGCCAAGCTTTACACTGACACCGCCACAAAGATTCAATGAACCTGAGACCAATGTCTATGCAGTGAAAGATTTGAAAAACTGCATCCGGTTTATCGAAGAGACTTATAACGTGAAGTGGGACTGGGATGCATTTTGGAAAAAGGCAGAAGAATATAATAAAACAACACAGTGTATGCTGGATAAATGGGATGTGAACTGTACGCCTTATCCTCAGGTGAGTGGAAGCGCGCTTTCTCTGCAGCGGGAGTATGAGTTCCAGACAGCGGCATGTCTGGATCCGTTTATGACAAAGCAGGATGAAAAAGTAACTAAGATGATGCTGAAAGGGTATGAAGCAGACAAGAAAGCAGACAGAAGAGAGTACAAATACCGCGCGATCGTATGGTGTTGTCCGGCACATTATTATACGCATTTTACAACATGGGCTGAGCATACATGGGGAATCCGTACACTGGTAGATATGGAAAGTATGCTGAGTTATCATTTTTATCATATTGGAGACGAGGAACAGGCGCTGACAGATATGGCGATGGCATATGAGCGGATGATGATGCGTTCCCACAGCAACGGCGGCTATGTCAATGCATTGGATGAATGCTGGAAGATGTGCGAAAAATTCAATGCCAATATCGTGATCATGTATGATCATGTTTCCTGTAAAAACTTTGGAGGATTGCATGGGATGTTTGAAGATCAGGCAAGAGAGAGAGGTATCCATCTGATCTGGGTACAGCATGATCTGATGGATCCAAGAACTGTGTCCAGAAAAGCAATGCGTGATGCGGTGAATAAATATATGTCAACGGTATTTAGGGAAGAACCACTTGATCCGACCTATCTGGATTACAGTGATGAACTGACCTGGTAAGGAGGGAAAATGATGAAATATTTTGGGGGATGTGATGTAGGATCTACCTACACAAAAACAGTGATTTTGGATGAAAACGGATCGATCGCGGCATCAAATACGATAAAAAGTAAGATCAATAGTGCCCAGAGTGCGAAAGCAGGATTGGATCAGGCGATTGCAGACGCAGGCCTGAAAGAAATCTCAGATCTGACCTATCTGATCGGAACCGGGTATGGACGGAATAAAGTGCCGCAGGCAGATGAAAATATTTCCGAGATCAGCTGTCATGCAATGGGGGTACATGTGACAGATCCATCCGTGCGGGCGATTATTGATATCGGAGGGCAGGATGTCAAAGGAATTGCGGTGGATACAGACGGAACAGTCAAAACCTTTGCTATGAATGATAAATGTGCAGCAGGTACCGGACGATTCTTTGAGTCAATGGCAAATGCGTTTGAGATGTCCCTGGAAGAATTCTCAAAATTAAGTCTTACTGCGGAAAATGTGATTCCGATCACTGCCCAGTGTACTGTATTTGCAGAGTCTGAGGTGATCACACTGGTTGGAGAAGGAAAGCCGCAAAATGAGATTGCAGCAGGAATCCAGCAGGCAGTTGCAAAACGCTGCTTTGTAATGGCGAAAAAAGCCGGAGCAAAGGATGCGGTCACATTGACAGGCGGATGTGCAAAAAATCAGGGTTTGAAAGCAGCGATTGAGAAAGTTCTTCGTATGAAAGTCATAGAACTCAAGATCGATCCGCAGCTGATGGGAGCACTTGGGGCAGCAGAATATGCAAGACAAAAAGGATTAGACTTATAAGGAAGGAGCGATCCGGATGAAAAAGGCAGTAAAAATTTTTGCAAAAACAGCGCTTGCTGTGAGTGCCGTACTTACAGTTTTGTTTACCATCTATATTACAAATGCCGATTCCAAACTGGTGGAATTTATTTATGATAAATTGCTTCATTACCATGAAACGAAAAAAGTAGAGGATCGTATTTAACTATGCAGGTATATGATAAAGTCATCGAGACAACCAGAGAAATTCTACAGCCATTTCCGGGAAAAGAACTGGATTTAAACAGGGCAAAAAAATGGAAACTGCTGAAAGAAAATGAATTTTTATTACACAAAGAGGTGGCATTTGAGCTGGGAATCCGTTCCCAGCCATCTACCTGCTATCAGGCAGTGACTTCTTCTACGGAGTTGCTGCTGGAAGATAAAATTTTGCTATATGGTCCAGATCTGTCGGAAATTAAAAAGAATGTCCCCTTTACAAGGATTACGTGGATTCAGATCGATCCCATCGAAGATCAGGATAAAGCGTATCGGAGGATTAAAAAACTGGAATTTGCAAAATTTAAGATCATTCCCGAAGGATACATGATGCTCTCATCCAGCATGGATCAGAAAGAACAGGTCCGGGTGAGTAAAAAAGCCGTAAAAAAAGGGTTGGATTTTGCAACAGTTGGAAATTTGATGATCCAGAAATATAAAGAAGAATTTCAGGCAAAACATGTTCAGATTTTGTTTATTACACAAGATCTTCCGGTCATGGAACAACTGATTGCACAAGGAAAAAAGGTAGATGAAATTACAAATGCTTTTGATCACATTTTGAAAAATATCATTTTGGATTGCGATCTGTGCCCGCTGCATCCAATCTGTGATGATGTAGAGGAACTGAGACAGATTCATTTTGCAAGAAAATAAGGCGAGGGGCGGTTGCTTTTTTGATTGATTTATATACGCAACCAGAATCGTTATTCTATCAAAGACATTGTTACATGACAAGATATATTCCTTTAGAAAAATTTGCCCTCAATTTGACCGAAAGGCAATCAGGGTAGATGTGGAAACAGCGAAAACCCGCTAACCACAAGGGCTAACGGGCTTCGTTGTTTTATAGTTATCTAAAGGAATGAGAGTAAAGTGTGGCATCTTGAGTCTCCCCAAGATGCCATTACTTTATGAGGGGGGAGATAGTTGTCTATCAACTATCTGAGTATTAGTATACGGAATAAATGTGTCCAAAGTATGTTGAATCTATAAAAGAAATAGAAAAATTCTTATGAAATTCTTAATTCAGTTTTTAAGAAACGTACTCTTTTTATTGTCTGATATGCTAAAGCTTGGGGATTCGTATGGTATGTCCGGCATAAATTAAATTTGGATCGGAAATATGATTCAGTGACTGCAGGATTGGGACCGTTGTCTGGAAACGTGCGGCAATCTCGCTTAAAGTGTCTCCATATTTGATCGTATATGAAATATATTGAGGAGCAACAGGTTTTGATGACAGGTGATTGAGTCCGGCATTTTTGATAATAGAAGGATAATCTACAAAAACATAATCCAGATCCACATCACCGGATATTCCGTTTATATTTCCTTGACTGGTAAACTGCCACATCTGACATTCGGTGTTATCTAATTTGCTGTTGTAAAAAGCATACCAGAGTGCGTATCTGGAAGAAAGGGGAAGAAGCTGATAACTTTGCAGGAAATTCCGATTACTGTAATACATTGCAAAATAACCTTTTTGTTCGATCCGGTTACAGAAATTTTGTACAATGTTCCGTGCTGTTTCCGGTGTAAAAGTGACTCCGTTTTGTGCGGCATAGTTTACAGATGCCTGTTCAATGTCATAACAAACAGGGTAGTCAATGCGGTAATCAGAGATCGCTTTCAGACAGCCATCGGCTTCCTGTATGGCAATCTCTGGATTGAGGGCATAACAGAACCAGTATATACCAATGGGCAGACCGATCCGGTTGCATTCGGAAGCATTTCTTTTAAATTGAGGGTCGATTGTACCGAAACCATAGCCGGCACGGAGCATGGCAAACTGATAACCGGCAGCTTTTACCTTTTCCCAGTCTACATTGCCCTGAAATTCACTGACATCCAGTCCTTTTCTTTGCATAGGAACTCCTTAAATATAAAAATGAAAGTCTTATGTTTATTATATGGAGAATAGAAGAAAATGTGTGGTTCCATTTGGATTTTAGTTTGAGAGAAGACGTATTTGACACATTTCATAAAATTGACTATAATATACTTAACAAGGGAGCCGATAGTCAGATGAAGCCTGACCGCCGGCAAAACAAAGTGTTATAAGAAATAGCGCCTTACTTTACCAGAGCAGGGGCGCTATTTTTTGTTATGCTTATCATTGTTCTTCACAAGGGTTATAACAGCAACTAGCATTGTTACAAAGAGAAATAAATCACTATATGTAACGTACATAAGCACCAACCTCCTTTCTTATCGTCCGGCGGTTGACATAGCACCTCATCGGTTCCCTAGTATAACGAATATTAAATAATTGCTATATCAAACGGATGCCGCTTCCTCTTC